>CALIZF010000007.1 GCA_938028765.1 uncultured Paracoccaceae bacterium | reverse complement strand
GGGAGGCCGGGGGCGCCGCCCCCGGACCCCCGGAGTATTTCGGACACGATGAAGTGAGAGGAAGGAACCGCGGTCAGAGAAAGGATCTGAGGTCAGAGGCCGGGTCTGCCGCCGCCTCGGGCGGGGGGGACTTGGCGGCGGCGATCAGGCGGCGGGCGATCATGAAGGCGCGCGGGTCGTTCATCGCGTCCACCGCGATCAGGCGGTCGCCGGCGTAGTACCAGTGCGACCGGGCCGGGGCGGCGTCGCGCACGACGATCCGGGTGGCGCCGGTGCCGAGGCCCGCGATCTGAAGCTTGACATCGTACTGGTCGGACCAGAACCAGGGTTCGGGCACATAGGGGCGCATCGCGCCGAGGATGTTGGCCGCGACGCATTCGGCCATGGCGATGGCGTTCGGCACCGACTCGAGGCGGAGCCGGCCCCCGGCGTGGGGAAAGCTCGCGCAGTCCCCCGCCGTCCAGACGGCCGGGTCCGCGGTGCGGCCGAAGGCGTCGGCGGCGATGCCGTCGTCGAGCGCAAGCCCCGCGGCGGCGGCCAGGGCCGTGTCCGGCACGATGCCGATGCCGGCCACCGCGAGGTCGCAGGCGATCTGCGTGCCGTCCGCCAGTTCGGCGCCGGTCACGCGCGTCTCGCCCGTCAGGCGGGTGAGGCCCATGCCTTCGCGGATCGTGACGCCATGGCCCCGGTGGAGCGCGCGGAACCAGTCCGCCGTCTCGGCGCAGGCGACGCGGGCGAGGATGCGGGGGGCGGCCTCGATCAGCGTGACGGCAAGCCCGCGCTTGGCTGCGACCGCCGCCACCTCGAGCCCGATGTAGCCGCCGCCGATCACCAGAAGCCGGGCACCGGGCACGAACGCGGGGGCGAGCGCGTCCACGTCCGCGAGCGTTCGCACATAGTGCAGCCCCGGCAGGGCGCCGCCGATGGCTGCGGGCAGGCGGCGGGGCGCGGCGCCTGTTGTCAGCGCGAGCGCGTCCCAGGCGAAGGTTTCCCCGCCGGCCGTCACCGTACGCGCCGCGCGGTCGATGGCGGTGACGGGCGCGCCGGTGACAAGGTCGATCCCGTTGTGGCCGTACCAGTCCGCGCCGCGCAAGAGCAGCCGGTCGAGCGGCATCTCGCCCAGAAGGTAGGCTTTGGTCAGCGGCGGGCGCTGGTAGGGGGCGACGGGTTCGGCCCCGATCAGGGTCACCGGCCCGTCGTGCCCGCCCGCGCGAAGCGCCGCCGCCAGAGCCACGCCGGCCTGGCCGGCCCCGATGATCAGCACCCGCATCGCGCATTCCCTCTGGCCAGCACGCGGCGTCACCCTATAGTTTCGCGCCGGCAGGATGCAACGGAAGGCGGGGATATGGAACTTTCGGTCGGGGCGCGGCTGCCCGAGGCGACGCTGGTCAGGGTGACGCCCGAAGGGCAGGAGGCGGTGACGACGACCGCGCTGACAGCAGGGCGGCGCGTCGTGCTGTTCGCGGTGCCGGGTGCCTTCACGCCCACCTGCGATTCCGAGCATCTGCCGTCGTTCATCCGCACGATCGGCGCGCTGAAATCGAAAGGGATCGACGAGGTTGCCTGTCTCGCGGTCAACGACGTGTTCGTGATGCGCGCCTGGGGCCGTGCAGCGGGCGCCTTCGATGCGGGAATCACGATGCTGTCGGACCCCGAAGCCGCTTTTTCGGCCTCGATCGGGATGGTGTTCAGCGTGCCCGCCGTCGGGTTGATCAACCGCTCGAAGCGCTATGCGATGATGGTCGAGGACGGGGTCGTCAGGGTCTGGAACCCCGAGCCCGATCGCGGCTGCGCGATTTCGGGCGGCGAGGCGATGGTGGCAGCCCTGGGCTGAACGGGCCCGGGGCGGCCGCGGCACCGGCGCCGCGGCCCGGTCAGAGGCGGCGGAACCAGAATTGCAGCGGCTTTTCCGTCTCGGCCGCGTTGCCCAGATCCTTCCAGCGGAAGTGCGCGATCACGCCCGGCAGCGGTGCATAGCCCCGGCCGCGCCAGAACGGGTCGAGCGCGGAATAGTCCGCCGGACGCGCGGGATGGTCGGCCGGGCGGATCACCGCGCAGAAGGCGCAGGCGGCAAAGCCCTCGCGCCGGGCATGAGCCTCGCGCAGGTCGAAGAACCGGTGGCCGATCCCGCGGCCGCGGTAGTCGGGCAGCAGCACCGATTCGGCGCAATAGAACACGGTGGCGATGTCGATGCCCGTGGGCGCGAAGGGCGCCGCGAAGGCGTCGGCATGGTCGGCGAGCGGCGTGCCGGTGGCGGCCCCGACGAGGCGCGGCCCGTCGAAGGCCCCGACGAGGATCGCCTGCGGGCTGTCGCGGTAGGACGCGACATAACCGCGTTCATAGTCCATGTCGCCGTCGTAGAGATAGGGAAACGCGCGGAACACCGCGATGCGCAGCCGCGCCACGTCGTCGAGCGCGGCATCGAGCGCCGTCCCGGTCAGCACGCGGACAGTGACCCCCGATCCGTCCGTCACGAGACCTGCCGGATCCAGTCGGCGAGGTTGTAGAAGGTCGAGATGCGGGCGATCCGGCCGTCCCTGATGTCGAAGAACGCGCCGGCCGGCAGGACGTAGGTCTGGCCGCGCGCCTCGGGCAGGCCGGGATCGGTCCGAAGGTAGGTGCCGTGGACGGTGAACTCGGCCGCTGCCCGCGCGCCGTCGGGCGTGGCCATCACGACGATGTCCGCCAACCGCTCGCGGTAGCTTTCGCCCATGTGGGCGCAGAACTCGGCGAACAGCGCGCGGCCGCGGCGCACACCGCCCTCGTTCACGCGGTGCTCGACGTCGTCGGTCACGCAGGCCAGCATCCCTTCGGCGTCGCCGGCGTTGAAGGCGGCATAGTAGCGGGCGATCAGGTCGCGGGTCGTGTCGGCGGTCATCGCGGCCTCGTGCGGGAGGGGCGCAGGGCACGTAGGGCCGCGCGGCCCGGCGCGCAAGGGCAAACCGGGGGGTGGCGCGCCGCGCGCGGGCGGGGCAGGGTCGGTGCGACCGGAACCGAGGCCCGCCATGACCGAACACCGCCCGTGGATGTCCCCCGTCGCCGCCGCGCGCACCGCCGCCCTCGAGGCGGCGAACGCCGCCCTGCCGCCCGCGGCGTTGGCCAGGCGCATCGCGCAGCTTGCCGCGCGAACCCGGGCGATCCACGACGCCGACTGCTTCAACCTCAACCCCGCGGCCAATGTGATGAACCCGCGGGCCGAGGCGCTGATGGCCGCGGGCCTCGGCAGCCGGCCGTCGCTGGGGCATCCGGGCGAGAAATACGAGACGGGCCTCGAGGCGGCGGAAGAGATCGAGGTGATCGCGGCCGCCCTTGCCGCGCGCATCTTCGGCGCGCGCCACGCCGAGGTGCGGCCGGGGTCGGGCGCGATGGCGAACCTCTGGGCCTTCATGGCGCTGGCGCGGCCGGGCGACGCGGTGATCGCACCGCCGCCGGCGATCGGCGGGCATGTGACGCACCACGCGGCGGGCTGCGCGGGGCTGTATGGCCTTGTCACGCATCCTGCGCCGGTCGATCCTGTGAGCTACACCGTTGACACCGACGCGCTGCGCGACCTTGCGCGTCGGGTGCGGCCACGGGTCATCACCATCGGCGGCAGCCTGAACCTGTGGCCGCACCCGGTGGCTGCACTGCGCGCGATCGCCGACGAGGTCGGGGCCGCGCTGATGGTCGATGCCGCGCATCTCTGCGGGATGATCGCCGGCGGCGCGGTGCCGAACCCGCTGGCCGAAGGTGCGCACCTGATGACAATGAGCACCTACAAGAGCCTGGGCGGCCCGCCCGGCGGCCTGATCGTCACGAACGACGATGCGCTGGCGGGGCGGCTCGATGCCATCGCCTATCCCGGCATGACCGCTAACTTCGATCTGGGTCGCGTCGCGGCGCTCGGCGTGGCGCTGACCGACTGGGCGGTGCACGGGCCGGCCTATGCGGCTGCGATGGCGGCGGTCGCGCGGGCGTTGGCTGCGGCGCTGGCAGCCGAGGGGCTGCCCGTCCATGCCGCGGACCGCGGCGGCACCGCGACGCACCAGTTCGCGCTGGAGGCGGCGCCCTTCGGCGGCGGTCAGGCGGCGGCGCGGCACCTGCGGCGCGCGGGCTTCCTCGCCAGCGGCATCGGCCTGCCCCTGCCGCCGGTCCCGGGCGATGCGAACGGCCTGCGCCTCGGCACGCCCGAGATCGTGCGGCGCGGCGTGACCGCGGCCGATGCCCCGCGCATGGCCGCCCTGATCGCCGCCGCGCTGCGGTCGGACGCGCCCGAACGCCTCGCGCCCGAGGTGGCGGCCTGGCGCGCGGGCTTCGCCGGCCTGCATTTCGTGTCGGACTGATCCGCCCGGCACCGCCGCCGCGGGCATGTCCGGGGTGGACGGGGCCTGCGATCCGTGGCTAGCCTGCCGCACCCGGCCGGACCTGCCCCATGCGCCTTCTCGTCTCCTTCGCCGCGCTGTTCCTGTCGGTGTTCCTGCTGCAACTCGGCCTTGGCGGCGTCGCGCCGCTCGATGCGCTGTCGGGCGTGGCGCTGGACTTCACCGCGGCCGAGATCGGGATGCTGGGCTCGGCGCATTTCCTGGGGTTCTTCGTCGGCTGCTGGTGGGCGCCGCGGCTGATGGGCGAGGTCGGCCATTCCCGCGCCTTCGCGGCCTTCATCGCCGCGGGCACCATCGGCGTCCTCGCGCACATGCTGGTGCCGCATCCCTGGGCCTGGGCGGCGATGCGGGTGGCGGCGGGTCTGGCGGTGGCGGGGTGCTATACCATCGTCGAGGCCTGGATGCAGGCCAAGGTGACGAACGCCACGCGCGGGCGCGCCATGGGCGTCTACCGGGTGGTGGACATCACGGGGTCGCTGGCCGCGCAGCTGATCATCGCGGTCCTGCCGCCGGCGGAATACCTCAGCTACACGGTCCTTGCGCTGCTGACCTGTTCGGCGCTGTTCCCGCTGGTGCTGACCCGGGCGGAGGCGCCCGAGACGGGGGCAGCGCCCCGCCTGCGCCCGCGGCTGGCCTGGACGCGCTCCCCCCTCGCCGCGGTCGGGGTGGTGGTGTCGGGCATCACGGGGGCGGCGTTCCGCATGGTGGGGCCGCTCTACGGCATCGCGGTCGGCCTGCCGGCCGATGCGATCGCGCTGTTTCTTGCGGCCTATGTGCTCGGCGGGGCCGTCGCGCAGCTGCCCGTGGGCTGGCTGGCAGACCGCCACGACCGGCGGGTTGTGCTGATCTGGCTGTCGGTCGCCTCGGTTGCGGCCTGCGCGCTGACCGTGGTTCTGGGCCAGGCGGGGCCGACGGCGGTGTTCCTCGCTGCGGGGTTTTTCGGCTTCGCGACCTTCCCGATCTATTCCGTCTCGACCGCCCATGCCCACGATTTCGCCGAACCGCTGGAGCGGGTGGAGCTGTCGGCGGCGCTGATGTTCCTCTACGGGGTCGGGGCGATCGCCAGTCCCGTCATCGCCTCGGTCCTGATCGCGCGCTTCGGGCCGTCCGGCATGTTCGCCTTCATCGGCGCGGCCCATGTCATGCTGGTGGCCTTCGGCCTTTACCGGATGAGCCGCCGGCCGTCGCCCGAGGCGCGGACGGGCTATGTCTACGAACCCCGCACCTCCTATCTGATCGGCCGGCTTCTCGGCCGCAACGACGACCGCCCGTGACGGAGACCCTGCCATGCCGACCGTCCACCTCTTGAACGGCCCGAACCTGAACCTGCTCGGTCTGCGCGAGCCCGAAATCTACGGGCGCGAGACGCTGGCGGACGTGGAGGCCGCCGCGGCGACGCTTGCCCGGCAGCTCGGCCTGACGCTGGTGTGCGCGCAGACCAACCATGAGGGCGCGATGGTCGAGCTGATCCAGGCCGCGCGCGGCACGGCGCAGGGCATCGTCATCAACCCCGGCGCCTACACGCATACCTCGGTCGCCATCCTCGACGCGCTGAACGCCTTCGCGGGGAAGGTGATCGAGGTTCACATCTCGAACATCCACCGGCGCGAGGCGTTCCGGCACCGCTCCTTCGTGTCGTTGCGCGCGGACGGGATCATCGCCGGCTGCGGCACCGAGGGCTACATGCTGGCGCTGCGGCGGATGGCGACGCTGCTCGGTTGACCTCGGTCAAGGCAGCGGCCGGCCGCACCGGTCAGCCTTCCGACGGCAACCGGGGAGGGCAAGGCATGGACATCCGTTTCGACGGCAGGACCGCGATCGTGACCGGCGCGGGCTCGGGGATCGGCGCGGCGATCGCGCGCGAGCTGGGCGCATCGGGCGCGCATGTGGTGGCGACCGACCTTGACGGGGCGACAGCGGCCGAGACCGCGGCGGCAATCGCCGCCGCGGGCGGGCAGGCCGAGGCGGCGGCGCTGGACGTGGCCGACGCCGGTGCGGTCGCGGCGCTGTGTGACCGCGTTGCGGCGGAGCGGGGGCTGCACCTCCTCGTCAACAACGCGGGCATCGGCGGGCCGCTCGCCCCCACAGGCGACTACCCGCTGGACGGCTGGCGGCGTGTCATCGCGGTGAACCTCGACGGGGTATTCTTCGGGATGCGCGCGGCGATCCCGCACATGGCGGCTGCGGGCGGCGGGGCGATCGTCAATATCGCCTCGATCCTCGGGTCGGTCGGCTTCGCCGGCGCCCCCGCCTATACGGCGGCCAAGCATGCGCTGCTCGGCCTGACGCGGACAGCGGCGCTGGACCACGCGGGGCAGGGGATCCGCGTCAACGCGGTCGGCCCGGCCTTCATCGACACACCGCTGCTCGACAACCTTCCCGCCGACGCGAAGGCGGGGCTCGCGGCGCTGCATCCGGCCGGCCGCCTCGGCCGGCCGGACGAGGTGGCGGCGCTGACGCTGTTCCTGCTGTCGGACCGGGCGGGCTTCATCACCGGCAGCTATCACCTGATCGACGGCGGCTACTGCGCGCGCTGACCGGCGGCACCGGCCGGCAGGGACGCGCCGCCGCGACCGGCTGCGCGCCGCATCCGGCCGTGTCGGCCCCCTGTCCGGCGGGCTTGGCGCGCCCGCAAGGCCCCCGCGATCCCGGCCGCGGCACCGGCCGCGCCCGGGGTTCGGTCGCGGGCCCCGCGCCGGATTTCGTGCGGCCGCAGTACCCGCCCGCCGCCGCCTACTGGCGCGCGGCGGCGGGGCGCGCTAAGGGGGCGCGCACCCCTGCATCGAAGGCCGCGCATGGCACGTCACCTGATCACGTCCGCCATCCCCTATATCAACGGGATCAAGCACCTCGGGAACCTCGTGGGGTCGCAGCTGCCGGCCGACCTCTACGCCCGCTACCTGCGCGCGCGCGGGCACGAGGTGATGTTCATCTGCGCCACCGACGAACACGGCACCCCGGCCGAGCTTGCCGCCGCCAAGGCGGGCAAGCCCGTGGCCGATTACTGCGCCGAGATGCACGCCGTGCAGAAGACGCTTGCCGAGGGCTTCCGGCTGTCGTTCGACCATTTCGGCCGCTCGTCCTCGGCGCGCAACCACGCGCTGACGCAGCACTTCGCCCGCCGGCTGGCCGAGCACGGCCTGATCGCGGAAGTGACGGAGCAACAGGTCTATTCCCCCACCGACGGCCGGTTCCTGCCCGACCGCTACATCGTCGGCACCTGCCCGGCCTGCGGCTATGCGAACGCCCGCGGCGACCAGTGCGAGAACTGCACCAAGCAGCTCGAGCCGCGCGACCTCATCAACCCCCGTTCGGCGATCTCAGGGGCGACCGACCTTGAGGTGCGGACGACGCGGCACCTCTACCTGCGCCAATCCCTCCTGCGCGACCGGCTGCGCGCCTGGATCACGTCGCGCACGGACTGGCCGGTGCTCTCGACCTCGATCGCGCTCAAGTGGCTCGACGACGGGGAAGGGTTGCAGGACCGCGGCATCACCCGCGACCTGACATGGGGAGTGCCGGTACAGTTTCCCGGCGCGCCCTGGCAGGGGATGGAAGGCAAGGTCTTCTACGTCTGGTTCGACGCCCCCATCGAATACATCGCCGGCACCGCCGAATGGGCCGATGCCCACGGGCTGCCCGACGCGGCCTGGCGGCGCTGGTGGCGCACCGACGAGGGCGCGAACGACGTGCGCTATACCCAGTTCATGGGCAAGGACAACGTGCCCTTCCACACGCTCAGCTTCCCCGCCACGATCCTCGGGTCGGGCGAGCCGTGGAAGCTTGTCGATTACATCAAGTCGTTCAACTACCTGAACTATGACGGCGGGCAATTCTCGACCAGCCAGGGCCGGGGCGTGTTCATGGACCAGGCGCTGGCGCTTCTGCCGGCCGACTACTGGCGCTGGTGGCTGCTGTCCCACGCGCCCGAGACCTCGGACACCGAATTCACCTGGGAAAACTTCCAGGTCTCGGTCAACAAGGATCTGGCCGACGTGCTGGGGAACCTTGTCAGCCGGGTGACCAAGTTCTGCCGGTCGAAGTTCGGCGAGGCGGTGCCGGCGGGCGGGGAGGGCGGCCCGCGCGAGGCCGGGCTGGCGGCCGACCTTGCCGCGCGCATCCGCGCCTACGAAGGCCACCTCGAGGCGATCGAGGTGCGCAAGGCGGCGGCCGAGCTGCGCGCGATCTGGGTTGCGGGGAACGAGTATCTGCAGGCGGCCGCGCCGTGGTCGGTGGTCAAGACCGACCCGGACACGGCGGCGGCGCAGACCCGTCTCGCGCTGAACCTTATCCGCCTTTATGCCGTGCTATCGCGCCCTTTCATACCGGACGCTGCCGAGACGATGATGGCGGCCCTCGGCTGCACCGACTGGACATGGCCGGACGATGTGCCCGCGGCGCTCGCCATCCTGTCGCCCGGCCACGCCTTCGCGACGCCCGATGTCCTGTTCCGGAAGGTCACGGACGAGGAACGGGCCGACTGGCAGGCGCGGTTTTCGGGCACGCGGACGTAACCGGCCGCGACGCACATCACATGCGCGCGCCGAGCCGCCTCTCGTCGCGCGAGGGGCTTTCAGTCGCGGTCCCGCCGTCCTGCCTTCTGCGCATGGCCACCGGACAACCATCGCGCAGATCGAAGACTGGCTTATGGATGCCGCGCTCGACGACGTGGACATCATCGCCCTGGTCAACGACCTCTGCCACCGCCTGCGGCGCGCGGGCATCCCGCTTGAACGCGCGGTGCTGAACTAGCCCGCGCTTCGCCCCCTGTTCCGCGCCGAGAACGCGGAGTGGAGTCTCGGATCGGGTCCCCGCCTGATCCAGGTCGGTGCGGGCAGCGAGAACGGCGACGCCCGGAAGAAGTCGCCCTTCTACTTCGTGCACGCGCACGGGCTCGACTTCCTGCGCCGCCGCCTGACCGGCCCCGAGGCGATGGCCGACTTCCCGATCCTGCCCGAGTAGCGCAAGCAGGGGTTCGCCGACTCCCTCATCACCGCGTCGATGGCCCGCATCGCCCGCATCAGGCATTTCGATTAGGGCCGGACCGGGATCATGGCCAGCTGGTCCACCCGGCGGGAGGGCGGCTTTTCGGAGGCTGGCATCGCGGCTCTCGTCCGCGTGCAGCGCGCCTTCGGGGTGGCCTGCCGCGTCACCCTTCAGGTGCGCGTGCTGAGCAATGTGGCCGAAGCCTTCCTCGGCCCCACGGGCGCCCAGCGGGTGCCGTTGGGCGACATCCGCCTCGGCGACGGGGCTGCGATCAACGCGGTCGTGTGGTATTCGGACCTGCGCGGATCCGCCCGCACGTCCGCCCGGATGAAGCCCGGGGCCTGCCTCGAGGTGCTGCACCGCTACTACGCCTGCACTGCGCGGGCCGTGATCGACGAGGGGGGGCGAGGTTCTGGCCTTCATCGGCGATGCAGTCCTCGGCATCTTCCCGGTCAAGGGCGACCTCGGCTTTGCCGACACCGCCCGGGCGGCGGTGCGCGCGATGGAGCGTGCGCTCGACCTCGCGGAGACGGAAGAGGCCGCGCGCAGCGCCGACGCGCCGGAAATCCGTTTCTCGATCGTCATCGCCTCGGGTCCGGTCAACTTCGGCAACGTGGGCGTGCCCGATCGCCTCGCGTTCACCGCGATCAGCGAGGTCGTGAATACAGTCACCCGCCTCGACGACCTGACCAAGAGGCTCGGCCGCAGCGCGCTGGTGACGGAAGAGATCGCGGCAGCCGATCCCGGCCGCTGGCAGCCCCTCGGGCCGCAGCCCCCGCCCGAGATCAACCGCGCGATCCGGCACTACGCCCGCGCCTGCACGCGCGACGCCTTCGACAATGCGGAACTGACCGCCCGCGGCGGCGGGCGTGGGTTGTTTCAGGCGGACGGCATCGCTTTCCGCGTCAGCACGGGATGGCGGCCGATCCACCTCGCCGCGCCCTGCGACGGTCCAGCTTCGCCGCCAGTGCAGGGCCATGCGCGGGGTCCGAGAACGGGCAGACTGCAAGACAGATCGCGCAGCCGGCCTTGGCCGGTCGTTGTGGCGGTAGAACCAACCCTGAACCGCCCCGTGTGGGATCGTCGCGGGATCGGCCGCCCAGTAGACGTGCCGCGCGCGCCGCGGTGCGGCACTGCCAAGGCCGTTGACCGCGTTCCCCGACACCGGCGGCGTCAGCGCCATCTGTCCGGGGTCGGGCGTCCATCCCGTGGCCCGCCGCACCATGCCCCGAGCCTCGCAGACCCGACGCCGCCCGTCCAGTCCCGCGCTTGACCGGCCGCGGCCGATCTGCCACCGAGAACGGGGCCGGGCCCGTAGCTCAACGGTCAGAGCGGGGCGCTCATAACGCCTTGGCTGGGGGTTCGAATCCCTCCGGGCCTACCGGCCCTGCGGCGCCCCGGTTTGGCGCAGCGGGCCGCGCCGCCAGTGCGCGCATCGCGTGTCCGGGCTTCGCGGGTTGCCCGCATTGCGGGCGATCCCGGATCGATCTGCTGCGGAGTTCGGCACAGGACGCGCAGGCGAAAAAAAAGGCCGAGCTTGCGCTCGGCCGAAGTCCAACAGGGAGGTAGAAGCGTCAAAACCATTGCCGCTTCCGGACGAGGAGTTAAGCTGCGTTGCAGCAGGGATCAAGGCTGCGCGCGGCGCGGGGACAGCATGTCCGCCATGCGCCGTGCGCATGGCGCGGCACCGGTCGTCAGTCGCGGGCGACCTTGCGAAAGGCCATCACCTCGTCGGTCACGAAGTCGCGGAACACCGCGACGCGGCGGGAGTGCCGCAGTTCCTCGGGGTAGGCGAGGAACACCGGCACCTCGACCGATTCAACCTCCGGCAGCACCCGGACGAGTTCGGGAAAGTCGGCCGTCAGGTAATCCGGCAGCGCCCCGATGCCAAGGTCGTTCAAGACCCCCTGCAGCACGCCGAAGTAGTTGTTCACATGCAGCACCGAGCCCGGCTGTTCGGCCATCAGGCGCGCGACCAGCTGCGCCCCGGCCGAAACCTGCGCCGCCCCGGCCTGCTGACAGATCAGCCGGTGCCCGCGCAAGTCCGCGATCGTGTCCGGCACGCCCTTCGCGGCGACGTAGCCCGGGCTGGCGTAGAGACGCATCCGGATGTTCATCAGCCGCTTGCGGATCAGATCGGCCTGGCTCGGTTCCTTCATGCGGATTGCCACGTCGGCCTCGCGCATCGGCAGGTCCAGCACCCGTTCCTCCAGCATCAGGTTGATGCGCAGGTCCGGATAGGCGCGGTAGAGCGAGGCGAGACGGGGCACCAGCCACAGCGTGCCGAAACCGGTCGTGGTCGTGACGCGCAACTCGCCGAACACCTCGTCGGCCGAATCCCGGATGCGGGCGGCGGCGGCCTCGAGCCGTTTGACCATCGCCTTCGTCGCCTCGAACAGCAGTTCTCCCTGTTCGGTGAGAATCAACCCGCGCGCGTGGCGGTGGAACAGGGTGGTATCGAGGCTTTCCTCCAGCGCGCGGATCTGCCGGCTGACGGCCGACTGGCTGAGATGCAGGGTCTCGCCGGCGTGGGTCAGGCTGCCCGCGTCCGCCACGGCGTGAAAGATCCGAAGCTTGTCCCAGTCCATCGCGACACTCACGGCACAGTCACTCCCCTTCCGGCGCAATGGTCTGATACGGTGGCGCTAACGGTCGCGCAAACGAAACCGGCCTCGGAAAGGGGCTTTATAGGTCAGCAAAAGTGACCTATAATTGAGGTGCAACGCGGAGGGGTTCATGGGCCTTGCGGATGTCACGCTGAACGACCGGTTCGATCTGGCGAAGTCGCCGGTCCTTCTGAACGGAACCCAGGCGCTGGTGCGGCTGATGCTGATGCAGAAGGCGCGCGACCGTGCGGCGGGGCTCAACACGGCGGGCTATGTGACGGGTTATCGCGGCAGTCCGCTGGGTGCCGTGGACCAGCAGATGACCCGGGCGGGCAAGATCCTGTCGGCCAACGACATCACCTTCCAGCCCGGCCTGAACGAGGATTTGGCGGCCACGGCGATCTGGGGGTGCCAGCAGGCGGAATTGCGCGGCGAGGGGAAATACGACGGGGTCTTTGCCCTGTGGTATGGCAAGGGGCCGGGGGTGGACCGGTCGGGCGACGTGATGCGGCATGCCAACATGGCTGGCACGTCGCGGCACGGCGGCGTCCTGATGGCCATGGGCGACGACCACACGGGCGAAAGCTCGACCACGCTGCATCAGTCGGACTGGGCGCTGGTCGATGCCTACATGCCCGTGGTGTCGCCCGCGGGAGTGCAGGAGATCCTCGATCTGGGGCTCTACGGCTGGGCGCTGAGCCGATTCGCGGGCGTCTGGGTCGGCCTCAAGACGATGAAGGACACGGTCGAGGCCACGTCGGTGGTGCATGGCGATCCGCACCGCCTGTCGTTCGTGACGCCCGACTTCGCGACGCCGCCCGGCGGGCTCAACATCCGCTTGATCGATACGCCGGTGGCGCAGGAAGCGCGGATGATCGACTACAAGCGCTTCGCCGCCGAGGCCTTCGCCCGCGCCAACCGGATCGACCGGCGGGTGTGGGGACGGCCGGGGGCCAAGATCGGGCTGGTGGCGGCCGGCAAGAACTGGCTGGATCTGCAGCATGCCCTGTCGCTTCTGGGGATCGACGCGGCCGAGGCGGAGCGGCTCGGCATCACGACCTACAAGGTCGCGCAAGTGTTCCCGCTCGACATGCGGTCGTTTCACGACTTCGCCGAGGGCCTCGACCTCATCGTGGTGGTCGAGGAAAAGCGCAAGCTGATCGAAGTGCAGGTGAAGGAGGCGATCTTCGACGATCGCCGCGGCCGGCGCGTCTACGGCTGGCACAAGGGCGACACCTGGGAGAACGGGCGACAGGTGGAGCTTTTCCCCACCCGCTACGCGCTGGACCCCCACCTGATCGCGGAACGGCTGGGCGCGATCCTGCTAGAGGAGGGGCGCGGCACCGACCGCCTCAAGGCCGCCATGCATCGGCTTGAGGAAGAAAGAAAAGCCGACAACGCGACCGACATCGCGGCGCGTCTGCCCTATTTCTGTTCGGGCTGCCCGCACAACACCTCGACGAAGGTGCCCGAGGGCAGCCGCGCCTATGCGGGCATCGGCTGCCACTACATGGTTCAGTGGATGGACCGCAGCACCACCGGCTTCACCCAGATGGGCGGCGAGGGGGCGAACTGGATCGGCGAGGCGCCGTTCTCCACCACGCCCCACGTGTTCCAGAACCTCGGCGACGGCACCTACAACCATTCGGGCGTGCTGGCGATCCGCGCGGCCATCGCCGCCGGCACCAACATCACCTACAAGATCCTTTTCAACGACGCGGTCGCCATGACGGGCGGGCAGCCGAACGAAGGCGACCTCACGCCCCAGCGGATCGTGCGCGAACTGCTCGCCTTCGGCGTGAAGAAGGTCGCGGTCGTCTATGATCCGAAGGAGAAGATCAACTGGGCGGCTTTCCCGTCCGGGATCGAAAAGGCGCCGCGGGACGAGCTGATGCCGGTGCAGGAACGCCTGCGGAAGATCCCCGGCGTGACGGCGATGGTCTATATCCAGACCTGTGCGGCCGAGAAGCGCCGGCGCCGGAAGCGCGGCGCCTTCCCCGACCCCGACCGGCGCGTGTTCATCAACACCGACGTCTGCGAGGGCTGCGGCGACTGCGGGGTGCAGTCGAACTGCGTCTCGATCGTGCCGGTCGAGACGGAACTGGGGCGCAAGCGCGCGATCGACCAGTCATCGTGCAACAAGGACTTCAGCTGCCTTAACGGCTTCTGCCCGTCCTTCGTGACGCTCGACGGGGCGCGGCCGAAGCGGGCCGCGACCGCCGCGCTGGATCTGCCTGACCTGCCCGACCCCGCGCTGCCGCAGATCGAGGGCACCTGGAACGTCGTCATCACAGGCGTCGGCGGGACCGGCGTCGTCACCGTGGGCGCGATCATGGCGATGGCCGCGCACCTCGACGGCAAGGGTGCGGGCATGATGGAGATGGCTGGCCTCGCGCAGAAAGGGGGGGCGGTGCACATCCACTGCCGCCTTGCCGAACGGCCCGAGGACATCAGCGCCATCCGCGTCGCGACCGGCGAGGCCGACGCGGTGATCGGCGGCGACCTTGTGGTGACGGCGGGGGCGAGGACGATCGGCCTGATGACCGCCGGCCGGACCGGCGCCGTGGTGAACAGCCACGAGATCATCACCGGCGAGTTTACCCGCAACACCGAGTTCCGCCTGCCCTCGGATCGGCTCGCGCTCGCGCTCGAGGCGCGGCTGAAGGACCGGCTGTCGCTGTTCGATGCGTCGGAACTCGCGCGCGCCACCATGGGGGATTCGATTTACTCGAACATGATGGTGTTCGGGGCGGCGTGGCAGCGAGGGCTCGTGCCGCTCAGCCGCGCCGCGATCCATCGGGCGATCGAGCTAAACCAGGCCTCGGTCGAGGCCAACCGGCGCGCGTTCGAGATCGGCCGTTGGGCCGCCCTTGATCCCGACCGCGCGGCGGCCGTGCTGCAGCCAGAGACGGCCGCGCGGCCCAGGTCGCTCGACGAGGCGATCGCCTTCCGCGAACGGCACCTGACCGCCTATCAGGATGCCGCCTACGCCGCCCGCTACCGTCGGATGGTCGATGCCGTGACCGACCCGAAGCTCAAGGAGGCGGTCGCGCACGGCTACCACAAGCTGCTGGCGATCAAGGACGAATACGAAATCGCGCGGCTGCACCTCGAGACGCTGGACAAGGCGCGGGCCGAGTTCGACGGCGCGCTGCGGCCGACCTTCCACCTCGCGCCGCCCCTGCTGCCGGGGCGCGACGCGAACGGCCGGCCGAAGAAGCGCGCCTTCGGCCCGTGGATGCTGACCGCGTTCCGCTGGCTCGCCCGGATGAAGCATCTGCGCGGCACGCGGCTCGATCCCTTCGCATGGAACGCCGAGCGGAAGATGGAACGCGCCCTGATCGCGCAGTACGAGGCCGACATGGCCGAGGTGCTGGCGGCGGTGACGCCAGCCACCCGCGATGCGGCCGTGGCGCTGGCCGCCCTGCCGCTCGAGATCCGCGGCTTCGGCCCGGTGAAGGAGGCGAACGCGGCCAGGGCGGCGAAGCGGCGCGAGGACCTGCTGGCGGCCATCCGCGCAGGCGGCGCGCCGCAGGCGCAGGCGGCGGAATAGCGGCGCACGAAACTGTCGCAGGACTGTCACGCGATACCGCGATAGAGGCGGGTCAGGCGGCGCGGAAACGGATCACAGGAGGCGCGATGTCGAAGCGCGAGATCACCCGGGACATCACCTATGCCACGTCCGCGCGCACCCGCGGCGGGCGAGCGCTGATCCGGGTGCTCGAAAACGCCACGGGCCGGCTGTCGCTGATCCGGCGGGCCGAGGGCTACGAGCACGAGGTGGAACAGGGCCGCAGCTTCTGGCAGGTGATCGTGGACCGCTACGGGCTGACGCTGGAGATCACGCGCGGGTCGCTGACCAGCATCCCCGCGAACGGGCCTCTGATCGTGATCGCGAACCATCCCTACGGTATCCTCGACGGCCTGATGATGGGTCACATCCTCGACCGGACCCGGGGCGATTTCCGCATCCTTGCCAATTCGGTGTTCCGCAAGGCCGAGGCGCTGAACCGGATCATCCTGCCCATCTCGTTCGACGAGACCCGCGAGGCGACGCGGCTCAACCTTGAGACCCGCGCGGTGGCGCTCGACTACCTTGCGCAGGGGGGCGCCATTGGGGTTTTCCCGGGCGGCACCGTGTCCACCGCGCTGCGGCCCTTCGGCCAGCCGCTCGATCCCGGCTGGCGCAACTTCACGGCCAAGATGATCGCCCGGTCGGATGCCACGGTGGTGCCGATCTATTTCGACGGGCACAACTCGCGCCTGTTCCAGCTCGCAAGCCACCTGCACCAGACGCTGCGCCTTGCCCTGCTGATCAAGGAGTTTCGCGCGCGCGTGGACGAACCCGTGCGCTGCGTCGTGGGCGAGCCGATCCCGGCGGCGCGGCTCGATCCCCTGAAGCGCGATCCCAAGGCGATGATGGATTTCCTGCGTCAGGCGACGTATGACCTTGCGCCGGTGCCCCTGGGCCGTGCCGGCTACGGCTACGAGTTCGAGGCGCGCTACAAGGCGTGACGGGGCCGCGGCCCCGCGGGGGGGGGTGCGGCATGGCGGTCGGCATGTTCGATTCGGGGCTAGGCGGGCTCACGGTGCTCGGGGCCTGCGCGGCGCGGCTGCCGGACGTGCCCTTCGTCTATCTCGGCGACAACGCCCATGCGCCCTACGGCGTGCGCGACGCCGACGACATTTTCCGCCTGACCTGCGCGGGGGTGGAGCGGCTGTGGGACGAGGGGTGCGAGCTCGTCGTGCTGGCCTGCAATACCGCCTCGGCGGCGGCGCTGAAACGGATGCAGGAAACCTGGGTGCCCAAGGACAAGCGGGTGCTGGGCGTGTTCGTCCCGCTGATCGAGGCGCTGACCGAACGCGCCTGGGGCGACAACAGCCCCCCGCGCGAGGTCTGGGTCAAGCATGTCGCGCTCTTCGCCACGCCGGCGACGGTCGCGTCACGCGCCTTCCAGCGCGAACTTGCCTTCCGCGCCATCGGCGTCGATGTCGAGGCGCAACCCTGCGGCGGCGTGGTGGACGCGATCGAGGCGGGCGACTTGGAGCTGGCCGAAACGCTGGTGCGCGCCCATGTGGCCGCGCTGAAGCGCCGGATGCCCCGCCCGCAGGCCGCGGTTCTGGGCTGCACCCACTATCCGCTGCTGGAATCGGTCTTCGCCGATGCGCTCGGCCCGGGCATCAAGGTGTTCTCGCAGCCCGCGCTGGTGGCCGAATCGCTCGCCGACTATCTCGCCCGCCGGCCCGAGTTCCTCGGCCGCGGCGGCCGCCCGCGCTTCCTGACGACCGGCGACCCCGCACAGGTCGGCGACCGCGCGGGGTTGTTCCTCCGCCGGAAGGTGGCCTTCGAGCGGGCGTGAGGGAAGGGGGACGTCCGATGCGGGATGGAAGGTATCGCTTGTCCGCCGGGCTTCGTCCTCGCCTGCCTGCGTTGCCCACCCGGCACGGCCGAGGCCCCTCGACTGCGGCGCGCCGTCATCGCCGCAACGCTTTTCTTCGCGGTCGCAGCCTGCCGATGCCCGGCCCGGCGGCGTCTGGCCCTGCGCTGCCGCCGGGCGGACCGGTGTCCTGCTAGCTGGCCTCCACCCACACCACGTCCCCCAGCCGCGGCGCGCCGGTGGCCAGCATAACCAGGCGGTCGAAGCCCAGGGCGATGCCGCTGGCGGGCGGCATGACCGCCAGGGCGGCAAGGAAATCCTCGTCGATCGGATAGCGTTCGCCATAAAGGCGTTCCTTCTCGTCCATCTCGGCCGCGAAGCGGCGGCGCTGTTCGTCCGGGTCGGTCAACTCGCCGAAGCCGTTGGCGAGTTCGACGCCGCAGGCATAAAGCTCGAACCGTTCGGCCGTGCGCGGGTCGTCGGGGCAGGGGCGCGCCAGTGCGGCCTCGGCCACCGGATAGCGGTCGAGGATGGTCGGGCGGCCGTGGCCGAGCTGCGGTTCGACCCGCGCCACCAGGATGCGGCTGAAGATGTCCGACCAGGTATCGTCGTCCGCGACCCGCAGCCCCGCCGCGGCCGCCTGCGCGGCAAGCCCCCCGCGGTCGGTCGCGCCGCCGGTGTCGAGGGTCGCGAGCAGATCGACCCCTGCGAAGCGCGCGAAGGCCTCGGCGACGCTCAGCCGCTCGGGCGCGGCGAAGGGGTCGCAGACCGCCCCGCCGTGCCGCAGCGCGGCCGCCCCCGCAGCCTCGGCCGCAAGCCGCAGAAGGGCGGCGCAGTCGCCCATCAGCGCGGTGTAGTCCGCGCCCGCCCGATACCATTCGAGCATGGTGAACTCGGCCGCATGGCGCGGGCCGCCCTCGCGGTTCCGCCAGACGTGCGCGAGGGCGAAGATCGCCGTCTCGCCCGCGGCGAGCAGCTTTTTCATCGCGAATTCGGGCGATGTGTGCAGGTAGAGCCTCCGCGTGCCGCCGGCCGCATCGGTGGCCAAGGTGGCGAAGGCGTGCAGGTGCGCCTCGTTGCCGGGGCTGACCTGCAGGGCGGCGGGATCGACCTCGGTGAACCCCTGCGCCGCGAACCACGCCCGGACCGATGCCGCGATCCGGTTGCGCGCGATCAGCAGGGGGCGACGGTCGGCGTGGCGCTCGGGGTGCCACCAGGGTCTTTCGGTCATGGCGCGGCCTTCGGGCTGGCGGAACGCCGCGCGATGCGCTAGCAGCGCGGCCAGATCGCGCGCGGCCTAGCCCGGCGCACCCCGCTTCGCAAGGAACAACCCGTGGTCAAGGTCATCGCCTCGTCGCTTCGCAAGGGCAATGTCGTGGAGATGGACGGCAAGCTGTATGTCGTCCTGCAGGCCCAGAACTTCCACCCCGGCAAGGGCACCCCGGTCACCCAGGTGGACATGCGCCGGATTGCCGATGGCGTGAAGGTCAGCGAACGCTGGCGCACGACCGAACAGGTGGAACGCGCGACGGTGGACGAACGCGCCTACGACTTCCTCTACGAGGATGGCGAGGGGTTCCACTTCATGGAGCCCGAAACCTTCGAGCAGATCACCGTCAGCCCCGATGTCGTGGGTGACGGCAAGGTCTATCTGGTCGAGGGGATGCGGGTCTTCCTGCAGACGCACGAAGGCGTGGCCATCGCCATCGAATACCCTCAGAAGATCACCGTCGAGATCGCCGAGACCGAGCCGGTGGTGAAGGGCCAGACCGCGAGCTCGAGCTACAAGCCCGCGGTGACGACCCGCGGCCTGCGGGTGATGGTGCCGCCGCACATCGGGCCGGGCACGCGCATCATCATCTCGACCGAGGACAATTCCTACGTCGAGCGGTCCAAGGACTGATCCCGGCGCGGCGGTCGGCGCCTCGTGCGGCCGACCGCAAGCCGGCTGACGCCGTGCCGCCCGGCGGATGGCGGCCGATGCGGCGTCGCGCGTCCGATCCGCGCCTCCGCCCCGTATCCGCTCGCCCCTTCCCCTCCGGGTGCGACCGGGCGCGGAGGATGCGGCGCGCGGGATCGCGGCGGCAGGGGCGCCGGCGGGGCTGCTGCCGGCCGCAGCGCCCGGCGGTCTCGGCCTGGTGCTCCGCCGGCGGCGCTGGTCGGCCCTTGCTGCCCCCCGGCGCTTGCGGCATGACCCGGGCGGCGGGCAGGAAGGGGGGCGGACATGACGGCGCGCATCGCGATCCTGGGGGCTTCGGGCTATACGGGGGCCGAGCTGATCCGGTTTCTGGCGGGGCATCCCGCCTTCCGCGTCACCGCCGTGTCGGCCGACCGCAAGGCCGGGCAGTCGGTGGCCGAGGTCTTTCCCTTCCTGCGGCATCTCGATCTGCCGCGGCTGGTGAGGATCGACGAGATCGATTTTTCAAGCGTTGACTTGTGCTTCTGCGCACTGCCCCATGCGACGACGCAGCAGGTGGTCGCAAGCCTTCCGCGCACCCTGAAGATCGTCGATCTCAGCGCCGACTTCCGCCTGCGCGACCCGGCCGCCTATCAGGAATGGTACGGCCAGCCGCACGCCGCCCCCGACCTGCAGGCCGAGGCCGTCTATGGCCTGACCGAGTTCTACCGCGACGCCATTCGCGGCGCGCGGCTGGTCGCCGGCACGGGCTGCAACGCCGCGGCGGTGCAGTATGCGGTCCGCCCCCTTCTGTCCGCGGGCCTGATCGATCCCGACGAGATCGTGGCGGACGTCAAGGCAGGCGTCAGCGGCGCCGGGCGCAGCCTGAGGGAAAATCTGCTGCATGCCGAACTGTCGGGCGGCACGCATGCCTATTCGGCCGGCGGCCGGCACCGGCATCTCGGCGAGTTCGACCAGGAATTCTCGGCGATCGTCGGCCGCCCGGTGCGGATCCAGTTCACGCCGCACCTGATGCCGTTTAACCGCGGCATCCTTGCCACCTGCTACCTGCGCGGCGACCCGGCGGCGGTCCATGCCGCGCTGGCGGCCGCCTACGGGGCCGAGCCCTTCCTGCGGGTGCTTCCCTTTGGCGCACTCCCCTCGACACGGGACATCGCCGGATCCAATTTCTGCGACATCGGCGTGATCGGGGATCGAATCTCCGGGCGCGTCGTGGTCGTAAGCGCCATGGACAACCTCGCCAAGGGGTCGTCCGGGCAGGCGATCCAGAACGCGAACCTGATGCTGGGGCAGGCGGAGACGGCCGGGCTGATGGGCCCGCCCGTGTTCCCCTGAGTAGGGCCGATGAAGGGGCTAAGGAAGCGGCGGCGGATCCAGATCGTGGTGCTGGCGGCAGCGTCGCTGGCGCTGTCGGCGGGGCTGATCGGCTATGCGATGCGCGACGGCATCAACTTCTTCCGCACGCCCACCCAGGTCCTCGAGAACCCGCCCGGGCCCGACGAGACGTTCCGCCTCGGCGGCCTCGTGGAGCATGGGAGCCTGATCCGCGGTCAGGGCGAGACGGTGACCTTCCGCGTCACCGACACTAACGCCTCGGTCCCCGTGGCCTATACCGGTATTCTGCCCGACCTCTTCGGCGAAGGCGAGGGGACGGTGGCCACGGGCCGGCTGGTCGGGGGCGTGTTCGAGGCGCGCGAGGTTCTGGCGCGCCACGACGAGACCTACATGCCCAAGGAAGTCATCGACGCGCTGAAGGAACGGGGCGTCTACAAGGACCCGCGCACGGCAGCGAACGCACCGGCAGGCGGAAGTTAACGGGCGCGCAACATCCTTCCCGCCGCGGCGAGGGAGGATGCGATGCCGGACGTGCGGCAGATTGCCCGAGAGATCGTCGCCCGCGAGGGCGGCTACGTGAACGACCCGGACGATCCGGGGGGTGTCACCAACCACGGCGTCACCATCCACACGATGCGGCGGCTCGGCATCGACCTGACCGGCGACGGGCAGGTGACCGAGGCCGACGTGCGGCGGCTGACCGCGGCGCAGGCGGTGGACATCTATCTTGAACACTACTTCCGCCGGCCGCGGATCGGCGACCTGCCCGCGCCGCTGCAGGCCAGCGTGTTCGACATGTACGTGAACGCGGGCGCCAACGCGGTGAAAATCCTGCAGCGGATGCTGGCGAAGATGGGCTTCGGCACCGTCGCGGACGGGGTGATCGGCCCGCAGACGATCGCCCATGCCCATGCCGCCGCCGCGCGCGCCCCCGACCTGATCGCCGACGCCTATGCGATCGAGCGGCGCAACTATTACTACGCCATCGCCGACGCGCGCCCGGCCAGCCGGAAATACGCGCGCCGCCGCGACGGCGGCAAGGGCGGCTGGATCCGCCGGGCCGAGGAATTCATGTCGCCGCGGTTCCACCTGACCGAGGCGCAGCACCGCGAAAGGACGAAGGCATGGGGCTGATCGGCAGGATCGTGGGCACGCCGCAGGCGGTTGCCGCAGTCGGCACTGCGGTGCGCGAGGTGGCCGAGGTGTTCACCCCGAACGCCACCGCGCAGGCGGCAGCCGAGGCGGCGCAGGCCCAGGCGGCGCTGGCGCAGCACGCGGCCGAATTCGCGGCCGCCGGAACCAGCTGGTTCGACCGGGCGGTGAACGGGCTGAACCGCCTGCCGCGGCCAATGCTGGCGCTCGGGACGCTGGCGCTTTTTGTCTTCGCGATGGCCGATCCCGAGGGCTTCACCGTGCGGATGCAGGGCCTTGCCCATGTGCCCGAGCCGCTCTGGTGGCTTTTGGGCGCGATCGTCGCCTTCTACTTCGGCGCGCGCGAGGCACATTACATCCGCGCGCGCGTCCCGCCGGCGCCGCGTGTCGCGCCCGCACCTGCACCTGCGGCAGGGGGCGCGGCCGCCGGGGCAGGTGACGACAACCCCGCGCTGGCCGAATGGCGGCGCACGGCCGGCGGCTGACCTGTCCGACTGCTGCCGCCCATTCGGCGCGCGCCGCGCGGGCACCGGGCCCCGCCTCAGGTGCGGGCGGCCGCGATGCGGTCGAGAATGCGCGCCCAGGACCGGATGCCCTTGTGGAACGACCTGAGGTCGTACTTCTCGTTCGGGGAATGCACCCGGTTGTCCTCGCTCGCGAAGCCGGTCAGCAGCGCGTCCATTCCGAGAACCGTCTTGAAATACCCCGCGATCGGGATCGACCCGCCGCAACCGACATAGGCCGCGGGCACGCCCCATTCCTCGGCCAGCGCGTTGCGGGCGGCCTCGAACGCGGGGTGGCCGGTGTCCATCTCGCCCGCGGGGCCGGCCGAGTGGCCCTCGAATTCCGCGGTGCAGTCGGCCGGCAGCTGGGCCGTCACCCAGGCGCGGAAGGCCGCGCGGATCGCCTGCGGATCCTGCCCCGGCACGAGGCGGAAGGACACCTTCGCATGGGCCTCGGCCGGCAGCACCGTCTTGAAGCCCGCGCCGGTGTAGCCGCCCCAGATCCCGTTGATCTCGCCTGTGGGCCGCGACCAGAGCTGTTCGAGCGGCGTGCGGTCGGCCTCGCCGGCCGGCACCGACAGCCCGACTGCGCCGAGAAAGCGCGCATGGTCGAAGCCGAGACCCTGCCACTGCGCGCGCACCGCGTCGGGCATTTCGCGCACGCCGTCGTAGAAGCCGGGCACCGTCACGCGCCCCTGCGCGTCGTGCAGGCCGCCAAGGATGCGCGCCAGCACGCGGATGGGGTTGATCGCGAGGCCGCCATACATGCCGGAATGCAGGTCGCGCGAGGCCGCGCGGATCGTGACCTCCTCGCCCAGCAGGCCGCGCAGCATGGTGACGATGGCTGGCACGCGACCCTCGAAGAGATCGGTGTCGCAGATCAGCGCAAGGTCGGCCGTCAGCTCGGCAGCATTGGCCCGCAGGAAGGGGATCAGCGAGGGCGACCCCGATTCCTCCTCGCCCTCGAGGAACACCGTGACCCGGCAGGGCAGCCGGCCGTGCACCGCGATCCACGCGCGGAAGGCCTCGATGAAGGTCATCATCTGCCCCTTGTCATCGGACGCGCCGCGGGCGCGGATTTCGGGGCCGTTCGGGCCGTCGGCCACCACCGGGTCGAACGGCGGCTGGTCCCAGAGGGCCAAAGGATCGACCGGCTGCACGTCGTAGTGGCCGTAGAACAGCAGGTGCGGCGCCCCGTCCCCGGCATGCGCGACCACCATCGGGCGCCCGGGCGTGTCGGCCCGGCGCGCATCGAAGCCCATGCCGGCAAGATCGGCGACGATCCGGTCGGCAGCTTCGGTGCAGGCCTCGGCATAGGCCGGATCGGTCGAGATCGAGGGGATCCGCAGAAGGTCCAGCAGCCGCTCGGTCGCCGCCGGCATGTCCGCGTCGATCCGCGCCAACACCGCCTCGATGCCCCCATGGGCCATGCTCGCCTCCTCGTGATGCCGCCGTGATGGGCGCCGCGACCCTAGCAGGCCGGTCGCCCCTGTCCATCCCCGCCGGTTCCGGCTATCTGACAGCCGGATCGACGACGGAGGGCGGGATGCGCGGGATGATCGGGGCACTGGCCGGGCTTTTGCTGGCGGCCGGGGCGGCGGGGGCGCAGGAACGGGGGGCGGCGGTGCAGGCCGGGCTGTTTCCGCCCGACCGGTCGGCGATCACCTTCACCGATGCCGCGCGCCTCAGCCGGGCGGACCGGCGGACGCTGGAACAGGTGGTCGTGGCGGTGAAATACTACGGGGCCATCGCCTTCGCGCCCGACCGCGGCCTCTTGTCGGAAGCGACCGTGGCCGCGCAGAACTATCACAGCATCCCCGCGGCCGAGGCGGCGGCGCTGGCCGACTGCCGGGCGAAGGCGGGCGGCAGCGCCTGCGTCGTGGCAGCGCATATCCTGCCCGAGGGGTTCGCGCCGCGCGCGGTGCAGATGTCGTCGGCCGCGACGGCGAGTTTCCTTGCCGACTATGGACCTGCGCAGGCGCCCAAGGCCTTCGCGCTGTCTGCATCGACGGGATCCTGGGGCTTCGCCCGTGGGCGCAACGCCGCCCGCGATGCGCAGGCGGCCTGCCGCGACCGGTCGGCGGGCAAGGCCGCCACCGACTGCGCCGTGGCCGTTGCGGACTGAGCGCGCAGGACGAGGCGGCAAATTGCCCCGTCGCGCACATTCGATTTGACGAATATCAAGGTGAGGGTCGCGCCGCCGGCGCAGCCTGCCCCCCAGCCGTTACGCGAGGGAGACCCACCGATGAACTATGACGCCGCCCTCGATGCCGCGATCCGCAGGCTGCACGACGAGGGGCGCTACCGCACCTTCATCGACATCGTCCGCCGGAAGGACCGCTTTCCGCGCGCCACCTGGCGCCGTCCGGACGGCAGCGAACGCGAGATCGTGGTGTGGTGCGGCAACGACTACCTCGGGATGGGTCAGCATCCGGCGGTCCTGTCGGCGATGCACGAGGCGCTGAACGCGACGGGCGCGGGATCGGGCGGCACGCGCAACATCAGCGGCACAACGCTCTACCACAAGGCGCTGGAGGCGGAGCTGGCCGACCTGCACGGCAAGGAGGCCGCGCTGGTGTTCAGCTCGGCCTACATCGCCAATGATGCGACGCTCTCGACGCTGCCGCGGCTGTTCCCCGGCCTGATCATCTATTCCGACGCGCTGAACCATGCCAGCATGATCGAGGGCATCCGCCGCAGCGGGGCGCCCCGGCGCATCTTCCGCCACAACGACGTCGATCACCTGCGCGCGCTGATGGCGGCCGACGGTCCGGCGGCGCCCAAGCTGATCGCCTTCGAGAGCGTCTACTCGATGGACGGCGACTTCGGGCCGATCGCCGCGATCTGCGATCTGGCGGCCGAGTTCGGCGCGCTGACCTATCTTGACGAGGTTCATGCGGTCGGGATGTACGGCCCCCGCGGGGGCGGCGTGGCCGAGCGCGACGGGCAGGCGGCGCGCATCGACATCGTCAACGGCACGCTGGGGAAGGCCTTCGGCGTGTTCGGCGGCTACATCGCGGCATCGGCGAAGATGGTCGATGCGATCCGCAGTTACGCGCCGGGCTTCATCTTTACGACATCGCTGCCGCCGGCGGTGGCCGCCGGTGCTGCGGCCAGCGTTCGGCACCTGAAGGGCGATGCTGCGCTGCGCGCCGCGCATCAGGCGAAGGCGCGGACGCTGAAGCTGCGGCTGAAGGGCCTTGGCCTGCCGCTGATCGACCACGGCAGCCACATCGTGCCGGTGCATGTGGGCGATCCCGTGCACTGCAAGATGCTGTCGGACATGCTGCTCGACCAGTTCGGGGTCTACGTCCAGCCGATCAACTATCCCACCGTTCCGAAAGGAACCGAGCGGCTGCGCTTCACGCCGTCGCCGGTGCATGACGCGGAGATGGTCGATCACCTCGT
Source organism: uncultured Paracoccaceae bacterium (assembly GCA_938028765.1). GTDB lineage: Bacteria > Pseudomonadota > Alphaproteobacteria > Rhodobacterales > Rhodobacteraceae > CALIZF01. Next base: position 9,459 of record CALIZF010000007.1, on the reverse strand, counting down.
GCGGGCGATGGACAGTCTCTGGGCGCAGTGCGCGCTGAATCGCGCCGAAGCGGTCGCCTGACCCCGATCGGCGGGTGCACACGCCGCCGTGATGTGTTAGGCGGAACGCAGGAAACGAGAACCCGAGTCGCTCGGGCATAACCTGCACAGGTCAGGACGAGGCGGGCGCATGAAGTGGCGGAAGGGCGAACCTTCGGCTGAACCGGCAGAGAGGCCGCGCGGGTTCGACGATTACGACCTGCGGCTCGGCGACCTGATGCGAGGGGAACGGGCGACGCTCGGGAAGTCGCTGCTCGACGTCCAGCGCGAGATCAAGATCAAGGCCACCTACATCGCCGCCATCGAGAACGCCGATCTGTCGGCCTTCGAGACGCAGGGGTTCGTCGCCGGCTATGTGCGGTCCTACGCCCGCTATCTCGGGATGGACCCGGAATGGGCCTATGCCAAGTTCTGCGCCGAGACGGATTACGAGGCGCCCGCCGTGGCCGCGACGCCGCCGGCCTTCGCCGCGCGCCCGGTATCGCGCGGCGCCGTCCGGCCGCGCGTCCGCGGGCTCGAGGCGCTGGCCGATCCCAACGCGGCGTTCATCCCGCAGCGGCAGAGCTGGATCAGCCAGATCGAGCCGGGCGCGCTGACCTCGGTCCTCGTGCTGGTCGCGCTGATCGCGGGCATCGGCTGGGGCGGCTGGTCGATGCTGCGCGAGGTGCAGCGGGTTCAGGTTGCCCCCATCGATCAGGCGCCGAACGTGATCGCGCAGATCGACCCCCTCGGCAACGTGGGGGGCGGTGCCGCGCTGCGCGTGGCCGAACCCGCGGTCGAACCGGCCGCACCCGGTGCTGCGCCCTCGCTGGAGGCGATGGGGCGGCTTTACCGGCCGCAGACGCTGGATGCTCCCGTGCTGGTGCCGCGCGACGGGCCGATTGCCGCCATCGACCCGGCCGAGACCGGGGCCTTCGCGGGTGTCGAACCCGCCGCAGCCCGCGACGACCCCGGCTCGCCCGCCACGGTGCGCGTGACCGCCGCCGCGCCGCCGCCGGTCGAGATCTTTGCCGTCCGCCCGTCCTGGGTCAGGGTGCAGGCAGCCGACGGGACCGTCCTGTTCGAGAAAATCCTCGACGCCGGCGAACGCTGGACTGTCCCGCAGGCCGATCGGCCGGCCCGGCTTCGGGCGGGCAATTCGGGCTCTCTCTACTTCGCCGTGAACGGCGAGGCCTACGGGCCGGCCGCGCCGGGCGCGCAGGTCGTGCGCAATGTCGAACTGACGCCCGAGGCGCTGAAGGAGCGGTATCAGCTGGCCGACCTGTCGCGCGATGCCGATCTTGCCCGGATCGTGGCGCTGGCGGCCGCCGAGCAGGCCGGCGCGGTGCAGGAGGACTGATCGCGGCTTGCCGCGCCGGGGTGGTTGGCTTACCTCTCGGGTCAGCATCACCGCGCAAGGAGCGTCCCCGTGAGCCTCAACCCGGTCCGCCCGTGGCGCAGCATCGACCGCCGTCGGTCGCGCCAGATCCGCGTCGGGAAGGTGCTGGTGGGCGGCGACGCGCCGATCAGCGTCCAGACCATGACCAACACGCCGACCGAGGACGTCGCGGCGACGCTCGACCAGATCCGGCGCGCGGCGGTCGCCGGGGCCGACATCGTGCGCGTGTCCACGCCCGACCAGGCCTCGACAGCCGCCCTGCGGGAGATCTGCGCCGAAAGCCCGGTGCCGATCGTGGCCGACATCCATTTCCACTACCGCCGTGCCATCGAGGCGGCCGAGGCGGGTGCGGCCTGCCTGCGCATCAACCCCGGCAACATCGGCAGCGCGGACCGTGTCCGCGAGGTGGTGCGGGCTGCGAAGGACCACGGCTGCAGCATCCGCATCGGGGTCAACGCCGGCAGCCTCGAGCGGGACCTTCTGGAAAAATACGGGGAACCCTGTCCCGCGGCGATGGTCGAATCCGCGCTCGATCACATGAAGTTGTTGCAGGACAACGACTTTCACGAATTCAAGGTCAGCGTGAAGGCCTCGGACGTGTTCCTGGCCGCGGCGGCTTACCAGGAACTGGCGGCAGCAACGGACGCGCCCATCCACCTCGGCATCACCGAGGCGGGGGGGCTTGTGTCGGGCACGGTCAAGTCCGCCATCGGCCTCGGCAGCCTCCTGTGGGCCGGGATCGGCGACACGATCCGGGTGTCCCTGTCGGCCGACCCCGTGGAAGAGGTGAAGGTCGGGTTCGAGATCCTCAAGTCGCTCGGCCTCAGGCACCGGGGGGTGACGATCATCGCGTGCCCGTCCTGCGCGCGGCAGGGGTTCGACGTGATCCGCACCGTCGCGGCGCTGGAGGACCGGCTGGCGCACATCACCACGTCGATGAGCCTGTCGATCATCGGCTGCGTGGTGAACGGGCCGGGCGAGGCGCTGATGACCGACATCGGCTTCACCGGCGGCGGTGCGGGCAAGGGCATGGTCTACATCGCCGGCAGGCAGAGCCACACGATGAGCAACGACCGCATGATCGACCACATCGTGGAACTGGTCGAGGCGAAGGCGGCCGAGATCGCGGCGGCCGAGGCGCAGGCGGCCGCGCAGACCGCGGCGGCGGAGTAGGCGCGGCCTAGCGCCCCAGCCGCCGCGTCAGGCGGGCGGCCTGCCGGGCGCGCTTGTCGATCCCGCGGGCCTTTCGCGCCTGTTCGGCGTCGGCCGGCGTGGCAGGACCGCCGCCGGCCCGCCCGGCGGTGCCGCGGGTGGCCATGTCGATGCCCTTCGTCATCGCAGCGTTGATCGCCTTGCGGACGAACAGGCGAGAGATCATCGTCATCAGCCGATCGAGGTTCATGGGCGGTTCCTCCGGTCGCGAAGAGGTGGCGGCGGGGCGGGCGCGGCGCAAGGGGCCGGGCGGGGCGAATTTGCGCACAATCCGCGTCAGTCCTCGAACAGGTCGGTCTGGCCAGAGGGCGGTTCGTCCTCTTCGGCGGCGGCGCCGGGCGGGCGGGGGTCGAGCAGCCCGGCCTCGCGCAGTTCGCGAAGGCCCGGCAGGTCGCGCGTGCTGGCAAGGCCGAAATGGTCGAGGAAGCGGTCGGTCACCACGAAGGTCACCGGGCGGCCCGGCGTCTGTCGCCGCCGCCCGAGCCGGATCCAGTCGAGTTCCAGAAGCTGGTCGATGGTGCCGCGGCTGACCGCGACGCCGCGGATCGCCTCGATCTCGGCCCGCGTCACCGGTTGATGGTAGGCGACAATCGCGAGGGTCTCGATCGCCGCGCGCGACAGCTTGCGCGTCTCGACCGCCTCGCGGTGCATCAGGTGCGCAAGGTCGGGGGCGGTGCGAAAGGCCCAGGCCTCGCCCACCCGGACCAGCCGCACCCCGCGCCCCTCGTAGCGGCGGGCAAGATGCGCCAACGCCTCGGCCGCGTCGCAGCCGGGCGGCATCCGGGCGGCAAGGTCTGCGGCCCTCAGGGGTTCGGCCGAGGCGAACAGCATCGCTTCGACCATGCGTTCCTGCTCGGCCATGGGCGGGGCGGGGAACAGGCCGGGTGCGTCTTCGGTTGTCGGGGGGCCGGTCATCCGGGGCCCTTCGGGCGCAGGCCCACGGGGCCGAAGGGTTCGGCCTGCCGGATCGCCAGCCGCCCCTGCCGGGCGAGTTCGAGGGCTGCGGCGAAGGTCGCCGCGGTGGCCGACCGGCGGCGGGCGGGCGTGGACCAGCCCGGCGGCAGCCAGACCTCCAGCGGCGCCCAGTCGGCGATGTCGCCGAGCATCCCGCGCAGGCGGTCGAGCGCTTCCTCCATCGTGTAGACATCCCGGCGGTCGAAGGCCCAGGGGCGGAACTCGTCGCGCGTGCGGATGCGGGCATAGGCGCGCAGAAGGTCGATCAGCCCGGCGGTGTAGTCGATCCGCACGGCATGGGTGATCTCTTCGGGCGCGCCGCGGGCGAACACGTCGCGGCCCAACCGGTCGCGCGCCATCAACGCCGCAGCCGCGTCGCGCATGGCCTGCAGGCGTTCGAGCCGCAGCGCGAGGGCCGCCGCCATGTCCTCGGCGGGGGGAGCCTCCCCGGCCTGATCGGGCGGCAGGAGAAGGCGCGACTTGAGATAGGCGAGCCAGGCGGCCATGACGAGATAGTCGGCCGCGAGCTCGATCCTGAGGCCCCGCGCCTCGGCGACGAAGGCCAGATACTGTTCGGCCAGCGCCAGCACCGAAATCCGCCGCAGGTCAACCTTCTGACTGCGCGCGAGCGTCAGCAGCAGGTCAAGCGGCCCCTCGAACCCCTCGATGTCCACCAGAAGGCGGTCGCCGCCCGCGGCGGGCGGGCCGTCCTCAGCCATCGCCGCCGAGGCGGGCGCATTCGGCCGCCAGCGCCGCGAGGTCGGCCGACCCGGGGGCGCGGCGCGCGGCCAGCGCGGCGGCGGCGCGTGCCGCGGCAGCCGGCGTCATGCCGGCGGCCGCGGCCGCGACCGTCTGCATCTCGCCGAGGTCGCCGTTGCAGTGCAGCGTCACGTCGCAGCCGGCCGCGATGGCCTGCGCGGTCAGGGTGCCGAGGTCGCCCGACAGGGCCTGCATCGACATGTCGTCGGTCATCAGAAGCCCACCGAAGCCCAAGCGCCCGCGGATCGCAGTCACCGCCGCGGCCGACAGCGTGGCGGGTGCATCCGGATCGAGCGCAGGATAGACGACGTGCGCCGTCATCGCCAGGGGCAGGTCCGCCAGCGCAGCGAAGGGGGCGAAGTCGGTTGCCGCGAGGTCGGCCAGGCTCGCCTCGACCACCGGCAGTTCGTGATGGCTGTCGGCCGCGGCCCGCCCGTGGCCGGGAATGTGCTTGACGACCGGCAGGACGCCGCCCGCCAGCAGGCCCTCCGCCACTGCCCGGGCGCGAGGGATCACCGCGGCGGCCGTCGTGCCGAGGCAGCGGTTGCGCAGGAACGGATGCGTGGCCGGCCCCGCGATGTCGCAGCAGGGCGCGCAGTTGCCGTCGATCCCGAGCGCGCGCAGCTCGGCTGCGATCAGACGGTAGCGCAGCCACATGGCCCGCACCGGATCGGCCGCACCCGATGCATGGTCGAGCGGCGGGGGCCAGTCGCGGGCGAGGGGGGGGCGCAGCCGCTGCACGCGGCCGCCCTCCTGGTCGATGAACACCGGCGCGTCGCGCCCGACAGCCGTGCGCAGCGCATCGGTCAGTGCCCGGATGCCGTCCGCGTCCGACAGGTTGCGGGCGAACAGGATGAAGCCCCAGGGGTCGGCGTCGCGGAAGAACGCAGCCTCGCCGGCCGACAGGACAGGGCCGGCGGGCGCGAGGATAGTCGCGCCGGTCACCGATGCGTCACCGGCACGCAGCGCAGGTCGGGGGCGTCGAGCGCGGCGCAGAAGCGGCGGGCATCGTCCTCGGACTCGAAGCTCGCGACGCGCATCCGCACGAAATCCCGCCCTGCGCTGGTGGCGGGTTGCAGGACCCGCGCCTTGCCGTCCATCAGCACGCCGGCGCGGGCGGCGATGCGGTCCCAGTCGGCGCGGGCGGCCTCGACGCTGTCGTAGGCGCCGATCTGCGCCAGCCGCGTGCCGGGGCGGATCGCGGCGGGGGCGATCTCGGTCACGCTACCGGAGGACAGCGACCGCACGCCGGCGATGCCGAGCGACGCCAGCCCCTCGCCCGCCGCGGCGGCGCTGCCCGGCCGGGGGCGGGGCCGCGGCGACCGCGCCAGCCCGTCGCCGGCCGCTGCGGCTGGGGCCGGCAGGGCCTCGGGTCCGATCGCCGCCGCCAGCGCCTCGTCCACGGCCGCGCGCAGGGCCGCGTCGGCATCGGGCGCGGCCGGTGCGATCACGGTGGCGGCGGGGGCGGGGGCGGACGCCCGCACCAGATCCTCGGGCATCGGGCGCACGGGTTCGGGCGCCAGGGCGACGCGGTCGGCAGCGCCCGGCGCCGCGCTGCCGCCCAGAACGGCGTTGACAGACAGCCCCGCATGGGCGGCGATCTTTCCGCCCGGATCGGCCGGGGCGACGCGCATCGGCCCCTGCACCGCCTGCAGCACCGGCACCCCCGACACGTCGAGGACCGCCAGCCGGTAGCCCCACCAGCCGATCCCCGCCAGCAGCGCCACCGATGTCACCGCACCGACCATGTTCGCCAGACGCGCCATTCGCGGGTTCCCCCGCGCCGGCGCCGCGTCCGGGTCGAACCCGTAGGCCACCTCCGCCATCCGCCTGCTCCGTTGCGGCGGGGCCTTCGCCCGCACCCGCCGTTGCCTCTCGCATCCGGCCGTCAGCGCTTGTGCTCAGCGCATTTCCTCGGCCGGGACGACACCAAGGATACGAAGGCCGGCCGCGACCGCAACCTGGGTGGCGCGCACCAGCGCGATTTTCGCGGCGGACGTTGCAGGATTGCCCTCCTGCAGGAAGCGCAGCGACGGCTCCTCGGTGCCGCGGTTCCACAGCGCGTGGAACTCGGACGCGAGGTCGTAGAGCCAGAACGCGATCCGGTGCGGCTCGGCCCCCCGCGCGGCGATGTCCACCACGCGCGGCCATTCGGCAAGCCGTGCGATCAGCGCCCGTTCCGCCGGGTGATCGAGGCGCGAAAGGTCGGCCTGCGCCAGCGCGGCATCGGCGATGTCGATCCCGGCCTCGGCCGCCCGGCGCAGGACCGAGGCCGCGCGGGCATGGGCATACTGCACGTAGAAGACGGGGTTTTCCTTCGTCTGTTTCCTGACCTCGTCATAGTCGAAATCGAGCGCGGCATCGTTCTTGCGCGTCAGCATGACGAAGCGGGTCACGTCTGGCCCCACCTCTTCCACCACGTCGCGCAGCGTCACGAAGGTGCCCGCGCGCTTCGACATCTTGACCGGCTGGCCGCCCTGGGTCAGCTTGACGAGCTGCATGAGCTTGATGTCGAGCGTGACCCGCCCGCCCGACAGGGCCGCGACGGCGGCCTTCATCCGCTTCACATAGCCGCCATGGTCGGCCCCGAACACGTCGACGAGGTAGTCGAAGCCGCGCTCGATCTTGTCGAAGTGATAGGCGATGTCGGGGGCGAAATAGGTCCAGCTGCCGTCCGATTTCCGAACCGGCCGGTCCACGTCGTCGCCGTGCAGGGTGGAGCGGAACAGCGTCTGTTCCCGCGGTTCCCAGTCCTCGGGCGTCTTGCCCTTGGGCGGGTCCAGCACGCCCTCGTAGACAAGTCCCATGGACCGCAGCCGGTCGAGCGCGGCCTCGATCCGCCCGGTGCCGTAGAGCGCCTTCTCGGAGGCATAGACATCCATCGTCACGCCCAGAAGCGCGAGATCGGCCCGGATGCGCTCCATCATCATGTCGGTGGCGAAGTCGCGGAACAGCGCCAGCCACTCGGCCTCGGGCGCGTCGAGGAAGCGGTCGCCGTAGCGGGCCTTCAGCGCCTCGCCGACCTCGATCAGGTAGTCGCCGGGGTAGAGGCCCGCGCGGATGTCGGGCGACAGGCCGTGCGCCTCGCGGTAGCGTTCGTAGGCCGACCGCGCCAGCACCTCGACCTGCGCGCCGCCATCGTTGATGTAGTATTCGCGCGTCACGTCCCAGCCCGCGAAGGCGAGGAGGTTGGCCAGCGCATCGCCGAACACCGCGCCGCGGACATGGCCCACGTGCATCGGCCCGGTGGGATTGGCGCTCACGAACTCGACGTTCACCCGGCGCCCGGCACCCTGCGTGCTGCGGCCGTAGTCGGGGCCGGCGCGCAGGATGGCCGCGACAAGGCCCTGCCAGACCGGCCATGCAAGGCGCAGGTTCAGGAATCCCGGCCCGGCGACCTCGGCTGCGGCGATGCGCGGGTCGGTGGCCAGGCGGGCGGCCAGCGCCTCGGCGATGGCGCGGGGGGGGCGGCCGGCTGGTTTGGCCAGCACCATGGCGGCGTTCGTCGCCATGTCGCCGTGCGCGGGATCGCGCGGGGGCTCGACGGCGATCGCGCTGCGGTCGAGGCCGGCAGGCAGGTCGCCCGCGCTTTCCATCGCGTCGAGCGCGGCGAGGACCGCCGCGCGCATCTCGTCGAAGAGGTTCATCGCATCCCCCGGGGTTCGCAGCCCTCTAGCCGGGCGGCGGGGCGGGGTCAACGCGGGCCGGCGGGGCTTGCGGGCGGCCCGGCGCGCAGGGCTGCGGTCAGCTGCCCTCGCCGGCGGGCTCGAACCTCAGCGCCACCCCGTTCATGCAGTAGCGCAGGCCCGTGGGGCGCGGCCCGTCGGGAAAGACGTGGCCGAGGTGACCGTCGCATGTGGCGCAATGCACCTCGGTCCGGCGCATGAAGAAGCTGCGGTCCTCCTGCGTTTCCACCGCGCCATCGAGCGGCGCCCAGAACGACGGCCAGCCGGTTCCGCTTTCGAACTTGGTTGCGGCATCGAACAGCGGCGCGTCGCAGCCGGCGCAGCGGAAGATGCCGGGCACGCCCTTGGGAAAGTCGTCGTGCGTGCCGGCCCGTTCCGTGCCGTGCCGGCGCATCACCTTGAACCCGAGGTCGCCGAGGCGTGCGCGCCATTCCGCCTCGGTCCGCGTCACCTTCTGCCGCATGGCTTCTCTCGCGTTGCGTTGTCGCCCAGGCGTCATATGTTTCGTGCTACGCGACGCAGGCAAGGGTCATCGCGCCCTGCCCACGAAGGACTGAACGCCATGCTGGCGCTTGGCAAGGGGCGGTATGCCGCCCGTTTCGCCGAAACCGCGGCCGATGTCACGGCCGCCCAGAGGCTGCGCCACCTGTGTTTCCGCGGCGGAGGGGGCCTTGATGCCGACAGGTTCGATGCGATCTGCCGGCATGTCCTGGTGGAAGAGGGGCGGACGGGGGCGCTGGTCGCCTGTTTCCGCCTGCTGCCCCTGACTTCGGGCTGCGAGATCGGGCGCAGCTATTCCGCGCAATACTACGACCTCGCCGCGCTCGAGGCCTATCCCCTGCCGATGGTCGAGATGGGGCGGTTCTGCGTCCATCCCGACTGGCAGGACGCGGCCATCCTGCGCGTGGCCTGGGGCGCCATGACGCGGTTCGTGGACGACAACGGGGTGGGGATGCTGTTCGGCTGTTCCTCGTTCCACGGCACGGCCGCCGAGGCTTATCTCGACGCCTTCGCGGTCCTCAAGGAGCGGCACCTTGCCCCGCGGCGCTGGTGGCCGCGGGTGAAGGCACCGCAGGTGTTCCGTTTTGCCCGCCGGCTGGCGCGCGCCGAGCCTGACCGCCGGCGCGCCCTGATGACGATGCCGCCCCTCCTGCGGACCTATCTGACGATGGGGGGGTGGGTCAGCGATCACGCCGTGGTGGACCGCGACCTGAACACCCTGCATGTCTTCACCGGGCTCGAGATCGGGGCGGTGCCGCCCGCCCGCGCGCGGGCGCTGCGGGCGGCGGCGGGGTAGGCCGGCGCGCCCGGCGCCCCCCCTCCCCGCGCGGCGCGCAGGCGCGCGTCGCGCGGACCGTGGCGTCGCGCAAGCGCCTTCGGACGCGACGCTGCGGGATGGCCAGCCGGGCCGCCCGGGCGCGCGCCCCGCGG
>CALIZF010000006.1 GCA_938028765.1 uncultured Paracoccaceae bacterium | reverse complement strand
ATCGCTGGCAACGACGAAGACAACGTGCGCTACTGGTCGGCGGCGGGGCTGCGGCTGGGCCTCGTCTGCCTCGGGTGCTGCTGGGCGCTGATGGCGCTGGCCTTCGCGGGCGGCATGGCAAGCCTCGGCTGGATGGGGCTTGCCACCGTGCTGATGGTGGTGGAAAAGCTGCCGCAGGCGGGCTGGCTCGTCACGCGCCCGCTGGGCTGGAGCCTGATCGCCCTCGCGCTGGCGACGCTGACCGGAGCCTTCGCATGACCGACCGTCTGACCGCGCCCACGATCAGTTCCCGCCACCCGGCCGCGGAACGCAAGGATTTCGGCCTGACGCCCTGGGCGATCCGGGGCGAGCTGATCCTGAACTGCAACTGCACGGTGTTCTGCCCCTGCGTGGTCAGCCTCGGCAACCACCCGCCGACCGAAGGCTATTGCCAGGCCTGGGCCGGCGTGCGGATCGATGCGGGGCATTACGGCGGCGAAAGCCTGTCGGGCCTGAACGTGGGCCTGCTGCTGGAGATCCCCGGCCTCATGGCCCGCGGTAACTGGAAGGCGGCGGCGTTCATCGACGACCGCGCCTCGGACACGGCCTATCACGGCCTCGTCAGCATCTTTTCCGGCAGGGCGAAGGGGACGACCGGGCTGTTCTCGATCCTCGTGTCCGAGTTTCTCGGCGCCGAACGTGCGCCCGTGTCCTTCGCCACCGAGGGCGGGACGCGCCGCCTGACGGTCGGCCGCAAGATCGAGGGCGAGGTCGTGCCGGTCCGCGGCGCCGACCCCGGCCGGGACATCGTGGTGACCAACACCCGCTACTGGATGGGCCCCGATGTCACCGTGGCGACCGCCACGAAGGGTCGCGTGCGCGCCTTCGGCCGCGTGTGGGATTTCGACGGGCGTTCGGCCGAGATCTGTGCCATCGACTGGTCGGGACCGGGGGGCCGGCGGTGATCAGCCCGCTGTGGTGCGGCACCATGGCGCGCTACAACCTGTGGCAGAACAGGTCGATCCTTGCCGCGGCCGATGCGCTGGACGACGCCGCCCGCCGCGCTGATCGCGGCGCCTTCTTCGGGTCCATCGCCGGCACGCTGTCGCACCTGCTGTGGGGCGACCTCGTCTGGATGGGCCGCTTCGACGGCGGGCCGCGGCCGGAGGTCGGCATCGCCGGGTCCGCCGCGCTTTTCCCGGACTGGGACGCCTACAAGTCGGAACGCACCGCGGCGGACTTCCGCATCCTCGACTGGGCCACCGCGCTGGAACCCTTTGACCTTGCCGGCGATCTCGTCTGGATGTCGGCGGCCGCCGGGCGCGAGGTGCGCAAGGCGCGCGTCCTTTGCGTTGCGCATTTTTTCAACCACCAGACGCATCACCGCGGGCAGGTCCACGCGATGCTGACCGCTGCCGGCGCGCGGCCCGGCGACACCGACCTGTTCCTGATGCCCGACAACATTCCCTGAGGAAGGCCCGCGATGTTCAAGGCTCTTGTCGTCGAGAAGGACGAAACCGGCGCGACCCGGGCGGACGTGCAGATGCTGACCGACGACCGGCTGCCGCCGGGCGAGGTGACGGTCGCGGTCGAGTATTCGACGCTGAACTACAAAGACGGGCTCTGCCTGACGTCCGGCGGGGGGCTGGTCAGGACCTGGCCGCATGTGCCGGGGATCGACTTCGCGGGGCGTGTCGCGGCCTCGGACGATCCGCGCTGGAAGCCGGGCGATGCGGTGATCCTGACCGGCTGGCGCGTGGGCGAGGTCTGGTGGGGCGGCTATGCGCAGAAGGCGCGGGTCCGGGGCGACTGGCTGGTGCCGCTGCCCGAGGGGCTGACGACGCGCCGGGCGATGGCGGTCGGCACCGCCGGTCTGACGGCGATGCTGGCGGTCATGGCGCTCGAGGATCACGGCCTGCGGCCGGGGCAGGGACCGGTGCTGGTCACCGGGGCGTCGGGTGGCGTGGGGTCGGTCGCGGTCGCGCTGCTGGCGGCGCTGGGGCACGAGGTGGCGGCGGTCACCGGCCGACCCGAGACCGAGGGCTATCTGCGCGGCCTCGGTGCTGCGCGGATCGTGCCGCGCGCCGAGCTGGCCGAGACCGTGAAGCGCCCGCTCGAGTCCGAGACGTGGGCGGGCTGTGTCGATGCGGTCGGGGGTGCGATGCTGGCGCGCGTGCTGGGTCAGATGAAGTATGGCGCCAGCGTCGCCGCCGTTGGCCTCGCCGGGGGGGCCGCGCTGCCGGCGACGGTGATCCCGTTCCTGTTGCGGGGGGTGAACCTTCTCGGCATCGATTCGGTGATGCGCCCCTACGACGACCGGCTGCGCGCCTGGGGCCGCATCGCGCGCGACCTGCCGATGGAGCGGCTCGAGGCGATGGTGCGCCCCGCGACGCTGGCGGACCTGCCCGACCTCGGCCCGGCGATCCTGAAGGGGCAGGTGCAGGGACGGGTCGTGGTCGACGTGAACGCCTGAGCGATGCCCGGCCTGCGCGCCCGTGTCGCCCGCGCGCTCGATCCCGCGCTGCGGCGCGCGCCGGGGCTGAGCATCGCGAACAAGGCGATCGTGGCGATCGTGTTCCTGTCGATCGCCGTCGGGGTGCTGGAAACCGAAGTCACGCTGCGCGAAACCTTTCCCCGTGCGTTCGCGGCGATCGAGACCCTCTGCCTTGCGGTTTTCGCGGTCGAATACGCCGGGCGCGTCTATGCCGCGCCGGAAAACCCTGCGCACCGCTCGCGCCTCGGATTCATCCTGACGCCCTCGGCGCTGATCGACCTTGCGGTGATCGTGACGCTGGTCCTGCCGTTCTTCGGCCTCGAATCGAGCCTTCTGCGGGTGGTGCGCGTGGTGCGGATCCTCCGGCTGGCCAAGCTCGGCCGGTTCTCGCTGGCGATGCGGCTTCTGGGCGATGCGGTCTGGCGGCGGCGGTTCGAACTCGGCGTGTCGCTGATGTTCGCGGCGATCGCGCTGCTGGTCTCGGCGAGCCTCCTCTACCTCGTCGAAGGCGTCCTTCAGCCCGAGAGTTTCGGGTCGATCCCGCGCGCGATGTGGTGGTCCATCGCCACGCTGACGACCGTGGGCTATGGCGATGCGGTGCCGGTGACAGGCCTCGGCCGGGTCTTCGGCGCGCTGACCGCGCTCGCGGGCGTAGGCATCATCGCGATCCCCGCGGGCCTTCTCGCCGGCGCCTTCGCCGAGGCGGTGGCCGAGGCGCGCGCCCGCGGCCAGGAACCCGACGACCTGCCATAAGCCGCGGGCGGCCGCGCGGCCGCATGCGCGACGCCCCGGCGCCTCTGCCGCGGGTTCCGTCCGCCGCGCGGCCGCTCTAGGGTGCGCCCGTCCCTGCCGGAGGCCCCGATGCTGAACCTCGATTTCGTCCGCGCCCAGTTCCCCGCCTTTGCCGATCCCGCACTGGACGGCTGGGGGTTCTTCGAGAACGCAGGCGGCAGCTATCCCTGCCGGCAGGTCGTGGACCGGCTGACCCGGTTCTACACCCACCGAAAGGTGCAGCCCTATGCGCCCTATCCGGTCAGCCGTCTTGGCGGGGCGGAGATGGACGAGGCGCGCGAGCGGCTGGCTGCGATGATGGGCGTGGGCCCGGACGAGGTGCATTTCGGCCCCTCGACCTCGGCCAACACCTATGTCCTCGCCCAGGCATTCCGCGGCTGGCTGAAGCCCGGCGCGGCCATCGTCGTGACCGACCAGGATCACGAGGCGAATTCGGGCGTCTGGCGCCGGCTGGCCGAGGCGGGGGTGGAGGTGCGCGAATGGCGGCTCGACCCCGCAACGGGGCATCTCGACCCCGCGCGGCTGGCCGACCTGCTGGCGGACGGCCGGGTCAGGCTTGTCGCCTTTCCGCATTGCTCGAACGTGGTGGCGGAAATCAACGACGTCGCCGCGATCTGCGCGCAGGTGCGGGCGGCGGGGGCGGTGACCTGCGTTGACGGCGTGAGCTACGCCCCCCACGGTCTGCCGGACATCCCCGCGCTCGGCGCCGACATCTATCTCTTCTCGGCCTACAAGACCTATGGCCCGCACCAGGGCATCATGGTGGTGCGCCGCGCGCTGGCCGAGGCGCTGCCGAACCAGGGACATTTCTTCAACGCCGGCACGGTCACGAAACGCCTGACCCCCGCCGGCCCCGATCATGCCCAGATCGCCGCCTGCGCCGGCATCGCCGACTACATCGACGCGCTGGCCGCAGAGCACGGGGTGGCGGGCGACGCGCGGGCGCGCAACGCCGGCGTCCACGCCCTGATGCGCGCGGCCGAGGCGTCGGTTGCCGCACCCCTGCTGGCCTGGGCGGCAGCGCGCAACGACCTGCGCCTGATCGGTCCGGCCGACCCGCACCGCCGCGCGCCGACCGTGGCGCTCGATCTTGGCCGCGCGGCGGAACCCGTGGCGGCGGCGCTGGCGGCGCATCGGGTGATGGCGGGGGGCGGCCACTTCTACGCCGTGCGGCCCCTGACCGCCATGGGGGTCGATCCCGGCCGCGGCGTCCTGCGCCTGTCGTTCGTGCACTACACGACCCCCGGCGAGGTTGACCGGCTGATCGCTGCGCTAGATGCGGTGCTCTGACCGGCGGGGCGATCCTGCCCTTGCGCGCGAGGCTGCATGACGGATGCCCCCCTGATCTGGTGGGTCCGCCGCGACCTGCGGCTGGCCGACAATCCCTGCCTTGCCGCCCTTGCGGCGGACGGGCGGCCGGTGATCCCGGTCGTCATCCTCGACCCCGAGACCGAGGCCCTCGGCGCGGCGCCGCGCTGGCGGCTGGCCGAGGGCTGGCGGACCTTCGCGGCCTCGCTCGCGGGGATCGGGTCGCGCCTGACCTTCCGGCGCGGCCCTGCGCCCGACGTGATCGCGGCCCTGCTGGCCGAAACGGGGGCGGCCGGCGTGCACTGGACCCGCCACCACGATCCGGCCTCGGTCGCGCGGGATACCCGGGTGAAGGCGGCGCTGAAGGCGCGGGGACTGGTCGCGGTCAGCCATGCCGGGCACCTCCTGCGCGAACCCTGGACCGTGGCAACCGCGCAGGGCGGGTATTACCGGGTCTATACGCCCTACTGGCGGGCCGTCGCCGGCCTCGACGTGCCTGCGCCCGCGCCGCGCGTCACCGCCCTGCGACCGCCGTCCGCCTGGCCTGCGACCGAGGCGCTGGACGATTGGCGCATGGGCGCGGCGATGAACCGCGGGGCCGCGGTGGTCGCCGCCCACGCCGCCATCGGCGAGGCGAAGGCCGAGGCGCGGCTTGCCGCCTTCCTCGACCGCGCGGCGGGCTATGCGCGGGCGCGCGACAGGGTTGCGGAGGCCGGAACCTCGCGCCTCAGCGAGAACCTGACGCACGGCGAGATCGGCATCCGGACCGTCTGGCACGCCGCACGCGCGGCCTTGGAACGGGGCGAGGGCGACGAGACCTTCCTGAAGGAACTCGTCTGGCGCGAATTCGCCTGGCACCTGATGCATCACACGCCGCATATCGCCGAGCGGAACTGGAAGTCCGAGTGGGACGCCTTCCCCTGGGACGGCGACGGGCCCGCGGCCGAGGCCTGGCGGCGCGGGATGACCGGCATTCCCTTCGTGGACGCCGGGATGCGCGAGCTCTACGTCACCGGCACGATGCACAACCGCGCCCGGATGATCGTCGCCTCGTTCCTCACGAAGCATCTGATGACGCACTGGAAGATCGGCGCGGACTGGTTCGCCGACTGCCTGATCGACTGGGACCCGGCCTCGAACGCGATGGGGTGGCAGTGGTCGGCCGGATCGGGGCCGGATGCGGCACCCTACTTCCGCATCTTCAACCCCGAAACGCAGGCGAACCGCTTCGATCCCGAGGGCGCGTATCGTCGGCGCTGGATCGCCGAGCTGTCGCCACGACCGGGCCCCGACGCGCTGGCCTTCTTCGCGGCCGCGCCGCGTTCCTGGGCGCTCGATCCCGCAGCGCCCTATCCCGCGCCGGTCGTCGGGCTGGCCGAGGGCCGGGCGCGCGCGCTGGCGGCCTATGCAGCGCGAAACTCTTGAGGATCAGGCCCGTATCTGAGACATGGGGGCGACAGACGGAGGACGCATGACGCCGCTGACGACGACCGAGGGGCAGACGGGACTGCCGCGCTATTTCGCGCCGGTGTTCGGCATGATCGCCCGTGGGCTCGCCCGCGGGCGGATCGACGTGGTGCTGCCCGACGGCCGCCGCTTCCGCGCCGAGGGGCGCGAGCCTGGCCCGGTGGCTGAAATCCACATCCACGACCCTGACGTGTTCGCCCGGCTCGTGCGCGAGGGCGACAATGGGTTTTCGGAAAGCTACCTCGAAGGCGGCTGGTCCACGCCCGACCTCATGGCCTTCATGGATTTCGTGTCGGCGCGCAATGACGTGGTCTATGACAGTTTTCGCGGCATGGCGCTGATCCGGGCCTGGGAACGGCTGCGCCACTGGCTGCGGTCGAACTCGAAACGGCAGGCGCGGCGCAACATCGCGCATCACTACGATCTCGGGAACGATTTCTACCGGCTCTGGCTGGACGAGACGATGACCTATTCCTCGGCCCTGTTCCGCACCGGGCAGGAACCGCTCGACCGCGCCCAGATCCAGAAATACGCCAGCCTCGCCGACCGGCTCGGCGCCGCGCCGGGCGAGCATGTGCTGGAAATCGGCTGCGGCTGGGGCGGGTTCGCGGAATACGCCGCGAAGGAACGCGGGCTTCGCGTGACCGGGCTGACCATCTCGAAGGCGCAGCACGACTATGCGCAGGCGCGCATCCAGCGCGCGGGTCTCGCCGACCGGGTGACGATCAAGCTGTGCGACTATCGCGACGAACGCGGCACCTACGACGGCATCGCATCGATCGAGATGTTCGAGGCTGTGGGCGAGAAATACTGGCCCGTCTATTTCGGCACCCTGCGCGAACGGCTCAAGCCCGGCCGTAACGCCGCGCTGCAGGTGATCACGGTCGAGGACTCGCGGTTCGACAGCTACCGCAAGGGTGTGGACTTCATCCAGAAATACATCTTCCCCGGCGGGATGCTGCCCTCGCCGTCGGTCCTTAGGCGCGAGGCCGAACGGGCGGGCCTGCGCCTTGCGGGGTCGATCGAGTTCGGCGAAAGCTACAGCCAGACGCTGCGCCGCTGGCACGAGACGTTCAACGCCCGGTGGGACGAGGTCTCGCGCCTCGGCTTCGACGAGCGGTTCAGGCGGATGTGGAACTACTATCTCGCCTCCTGCGCGGGGGCGTTCCGCTTCGGGATCTGCGACGTCACGCAGATCACCGTGACGCGGCCCTGACGGGGCCGGAAGGGGGCAGGCCATGATGCCGACGGCGGCGCGGGCGGTGGCGGCGGTGGCCTTCGCGGGTGTGGCGTTCATGGCGGCCGAGGTCTACAAGCCCGGCTTGACGCCGGACACGCAGTGGGGCCGGTTTTCCACCATTTGCGCGGGCATCGGGGTGATCTGCGGCTGGATGATCGCGGGCGCGCGGCGCAGGACGGGCTGGCTGCCCGCGGGCGCGACGGGGATGCGCACGGCCGTTACCATCGTGTTCTGGGCGCTGCTCCTCTTTTCGCTGCGCGAGATGGTGCTGAGGTCGATGAAGCGGCTCTACGATGGCGTGACCGAAGCTGTGGTGGGCACCTTCAACATCATGCTGGTCTACGGCGAAGCGATCTGGCGCACCTACGGCACGGGCGAGCTGCGGTACGAGACGCTGATCGTCCTTCTGGCCGGCGGGTTCCTGGCCGGAGTGCTGACCGAATGGGCCGGCCGGCAGTGGAACTGACCGGGTGACCGACGTCTTCTTCTACGGCACGCTGTGCCATGCGCCACTGCGCGCCGTGGTGCTTGGCCGCGCGGTCGCTGGCGAACCCGCCCGGCTGCCCGGATTCCGCGTGACCTGGGCCGCGGGGCAGCCCTTCCCGACGATCGCGCCCGATGCCGGTTCGGCGGCCGAGGGCATCTTGGTGCGCGGTCTGACCGCCGCGGATGTCGCGCGGCTCGACTGGTACGAGGGGGGCTTCGGCTACCGCACCGCGGATCTCGCGCTGGCCGGCGGGGCGGGGACGGCGCGCGTCTATCTGCCCGATCCGGGGCTCTGGCAGCCGGGTGCGCCCTGGTCGCTTGACGACTGGGCGGCGCGGCACGGGGCCGTCGTCGTGGCGACCGCGGGCGACGTGATGCGCCTGATGGGGCAGAAACCGGCCGAGGCGGTGCGCGCGCGCTACACCCAGATGCTGGTGCGCGGCGCGGGGCGGGTGCGCGCGGCGCGGGCGGCGCCCGCCCTGTTGCGCCGCGCCGCCGGTCCGGGCGACGTGACGGTGGATGCCTGCGCAGAACCCTATGCGAAGTTCTTCGCCGTCGAGGATTACGTCCTGCGCCACCGCCGCTTCGACGGCGGGATGAGCGCGCCCCTCGCGCGCGCGGTGTTCGTGTCGGGCGATGCCGTCACGGTCCTGCCCTACGATCCCGCGCGCGACCGCGTCATGGTGATCGAGCAGTTCCGCGCCGCCCCCTTCGCCCGCGGAGATGCCAACCCCTGGCTGGTCGAGGCCATTGCGGGCCGGATCGACCCCTTCGAGACGCCCGAAGACACGGCCCGCCGCGAGGCGGCGGAAGAGGCCGGGGTGACGATTGGTGCGCTGCACCTTGCAGCCGAATACTACCCCTCGCCGGGGGCCAAGACCGAATACCTCTGGTCCTACGTCGGGATCGCCGACCTGCCGGACGGGGCCGCCGGCCTCGGCGGCCTGCCGGGCGAGGGCGAGGACATCCGCGCCCACCTTCTGTCCTTCGACGGTCTCATGGCGCTGGTCGACCGGGGCGAGGCGACGAACGGCCCCTTGATCCTGACCGCCTGGTGGCTGGCGCGCCACCGCGACCGGCTGCGCGCAGGCGGCTGACCCTTGCGGTCTGCAGGGAGGGCCGGCGGGCCGGTCGCCTTGCCATCCGGGCCGGGGCTGCGTAAGTCTGGCCTACCCCAGACGGAGGCGATGATGCGCGTCTGCGCCGACCTGGCCGAGGCGATCGGCAACACTCCCCTCATCCGGTTGCGCAAGGCGTCCGATGTCACCGGCTGCACGATCCTCGGCAAGGCCGAGTTCCTGAACCCCGGCCAATCGGTGAAGGACCGCGCGGCGCTCTACATCATCCGCGATGCGGTGGCGCGCGGCCATCTGAAGCCCGGCGGCACCATCGTCGAAGGCACGGCAGGCAACACCGGCATCGGGCTGGCGCTGGTCGGCGCCAGCATGGGCTACCGGACCGTCATCGTGATCCCCGAGACGCAGAGCCAGGAAAAAAAGGACATGCTGCGCCTCGCCGGGGCCGATCTGGTGCAGGTGCCCGCCGCGCCTTATTCGAATCCGAACAATTACGTCCGGTATTCCGGCCGACTGGCCGCCCGGCTTGCACAAACCGAACCCAACGGCGCGGTCTGGGCCAACCAGTTCGACAACACGGCCAACCGGCAGGCGCATGTCGAGACGACCGGCCCCGAGATCTGGGACCAGACCGGCGGCCGGGTGGACGGGTTCGTCTGCGCTGTGGGGTCGGGCGGCACGCTGGCCGGCGTGGCGATGGCGCTGCAGCCGAGGGGCGTGAAGATCGGCCTCGCCGACCCCGAGGGCGCGGCGCTCCACAGCTTCTACACCACGGGCGTATTGAAGGCGGAGGGCAGCTCGATCACCGAAGGGATCGGGCAGGGCCGGATCACCGCCAACCTCGACGGCTTTCGTCCCGATTTCAGCTACCGCATCCCGGATGCCGAGGCGCTGCCGATCGTGTTCGATCTGCTCGCGGACGAGGGGCTGTGCCTCGGCGGGTCGTCGGGCATCAACGTGGCCGGCGCGATCCGCATGGCGCGCGATCTGGGCCCCGGGCACACGATCGTCACCATCCTGTGCGACTACGGCACCCGCTACCAGTCCAAGCTCTTCAACCCCGCGTTCCTGCGCGGCAAGGGGCTGCCGGTTCCCGCCTGGCTCGAGGGCGCGCCACGGCCGCTGCCGGCGGTGTTCGAGGGTTGATGCGCGCGGTCCTTCTCGCGCTGGCCCTCGCGCTGGCCGGGGCGGCCGGGCCTGCGGCGGCGCAGGTCGCTTGGTGGCTGGGCGGCGGCGCGGCGCAGGGCCAGACACCCGACGCCCCCGCCACGCAGGCCCCCGACTATGACGAATGGGCGCGCGTCGCCGCGGCGGCCGAGGCGGCGACCGAGGACCCGCGCACGCCGAGCGCCGTCCTCGACCAGCAGCGCGCCCTGCTGGTCGAGTGGCGCGAACGGTTCCTGACCGCGCAAAACACCAACCGGGCCCGGATCGAGACGATCCGCGCGCAGATCGCGGCGCTTGGCCCCGCACCCGCCGAAGGGGCCGTCGAAGCGCCCGAGATCGCATCGCGGCGCGCCGAGCTGACCGAACAGCTGGCGCGGCTGGAGGCGCCGGGGATCGCCGCGGACGAGGCCTATCGCCGTGCCGACGGCCTGATCCGCGAGATCGACACCATCCTGCGCGACCGCCAGACGGACGAGCTGTTGCGGTTGTGGCCGGCGCCGGTGAACCCGGCGAACTGGCCGGCGGGCCTTGCCGCGCTGACCGCCAGCGCCGGCACGATCTGGGCCGAGGTCGTGCAGGCCTGGGGCAGCCCCGCGCGCCGGGCGCAGGCGCAGGCGAACGCGCCGCTGGCGATCCTCTATCTCGCCTTCGCGCTGGTCCTGATCCTGCGCGGGCGGCGGTGGATGGAACGCCTGACCGACCGGCTGGAGCGCGACGCCTCGGCGCGCGGCCGTGCGATCTGGTCGCTTCTGGTGTCGCTCGGCCAGATCGTGCTGCCGACGCTGGGGGTCCTTGCGCTGAGCGAGGCGATCCTTGCCACCGGCCTGACGGGCGACACCGGCGCGCTCTTGCTTGGCGTGCTGCCGGTCGTGGGCGTGACGATCGCGTCGGCCCGGTGGCTGGGGATGCGCGTCTTTCCCAAGGGCGAGGATGCCGCGGCCCTGCTGATGCTGCCGCCCGAACGGCGGGCCGAGGGGCGGATCCATGTGGCGTCCGTCGGCCTTCTGATCGCCGCGGACACGATCCGCCGCACGCTCGACACCGGGGCGTCCGACACGGCGACGGCGGTGCTGAGCTTTCCGATCCTGGCGCTTGCGGGCCTGCTTCTGTTCCGCATCGGGCAGCTTCTGCGCCAGCACGTCGCGGCCGAGGTGCCGGCCGGCGAGGTGCCTGGGCCGCGGACGCGGCTGATCGGCCTGTTCGGCCGGGCTGCGATGGCGATCGGGGTGGTCGGGCCGGTGCTGGCGGGGGTGGGCTACATCTCGGCGGCGACGGCGATCGTCTTTCCGGCGATGCTCTCGCTCGGGCTGATGGCGCTTCTGTCCATCGTCACCCGGCTGGTCGGTGACATCTATGTGCTGGTCGCCGGCGGCGGCGACGAGAAGGCGCGCGAGGCGCTGATCCCGGTGCTGATCGGCTTTGTGCTCGCAGCGGCGACGCTGCCGCTGCTGGCGCTGATCTGGGGCGCGCGCGCCGCCGACCTGACCGAGATCTGGAACCGGTTCCGCGAAGGCGTGACGGTCGGCGGGGCGCGTATCGCGCCGTCGAACTTCCTGTGGTTCGCCGTGGTGTTCGGCGCGGGCTACGGCCTGACGCGGCTCGTGCAGGGCGCGCTCAAGACCGCCGTGCTGCCCAAGACCTCGCTCGATACCGGCGGGCAGAACGCCATCGTGGCCGGCACCGGCTATGTCGGCATCGTGCTGGCCGCGCTGATCGCCATCACGGCGGCGGGGATCGACCTGTCGGCCTTCGCCATCGTTGCGGGCGCGCTGTCGGTCGGGATCGGGTTCGGCCTGCAGAACATCGTGTCGAACTTCGTCAGCGGCATCATCCTGCTGATCGAACGGCCGGTGTCCGAGGGGGACTGGATCGAGGTCGGGGGCGTGCAGGGCGTGGTGCGCGCGATCAGCGTGCGGTCCACCCGCATCCAAACCTTCGACCGGACCGACGTGATCGTGCCGAACAGCGACCTGATCGCGGGCCGCGTCACGAACTGGACCCGGTTCAACCTGACGGGACGCGTCATCATCCCGGTCGGGGTCGCCTATGGCACCGACACCCGCAAGGTCGAGCGCATCCTGCGCGAGATCGCCGAGGCGCAGCCGCTGGCGGTGCTGTCGCCGCCGCCGGCCGTGCTCTTCATGGGGTTTGGCGCAGATTCCCTGAACTTCGAGATCCGCATCATCCTGCGCGACGTGAACTTCAGCCTGTCGGTGCGGTCCGAGGTGAACCACCAGATCGCCCGGCGCTTCGCGGAAGAGGGGATCGAGATCCCCTTCGCGCAACGCGACCTGCACATCCGCAACGTGGACGAGATCGCGGCGGCCCTGCGGGGCGAGCCGCGCCCCGCCGCCGCGCCGGCGCCGCTGCCCCCCGAACCGAAGGGGCCGCACCACCTGCGCGCCGACGCGGCCACGCTCGAAGAGCCCTCGCCCTTCGACATCGACGCGCGCGCGACCGACTGATGCCGACCGGCCTTCGGGTCCGCTCCGACCCCTGCCGCGCCGAGGCGGCGGGCCGGGTGACGGCCCTAATGCCCGACGGGGGGATCGAGCTCGGCTCTGTTGCACAAATCGACTGATGGTCGGCAAGGCCTGCCCCGTGATATGCGGTTCTCGCGGCGGCAGGTTGTCGAGCCCCCGGAGGCTGCGGGGAATGCCGCAGCAGCGGGAGGCACAAGCCCCGGGGAGATCATCGCGAAGCCGGGGGGACGATGTGTTGGTGTCGCAGGGTCGGCCGGTGGCGGGGGC
>CALIZF010000005.1 GCA_938028765.1 uncultured Paracoccaceae bacterium | reverse complement strand
GTGCCCGGCGGAGCCGCGGCCAGGCCCTGGTTCCGCGACGTCGCGGCGGGCGCGAGCCCCTGCGGCACACGGTTCAGCGCGGCGAATCCGCCTACACGATCGCGCGCCGCTACGGCGTGCCGGTTGCGGCGCTGGCCGAGTGGAACGGGCTGTCGGGCGACCTTGCGCTGCGCGAAGGGCAGACGCTGTTGATCCCGCCCTTCGCGGAGACGCCCGCGCCTGCCGCCCCCGCGGCGACCGCTGCCGCGGCGACCACGCCGCCCGGCGCGGGATCGCCCACGCCCGTGCCGCCCTCGGCGGCCCGGCCGCTGCCGGCCGAGCGCACGACACCCGCCGCCAGCGCACCGCCTGCCCCGCCCTCGCCCGACCTCGCGGCATCGCGCACCGCCGCCTCGGCCTCGCGCTTCGCGATGCCGGCGGACGGTCCGGTGATCCGCGCCTTCAGCGCGCAACGTCCGGGCATCGACATCGGCGCTGCGGCGGGCGCGCCGGTCAGGGCGGCGGCCGACGGTACCGTGCTGCGCGTGACGCGGGAGGCCAGCGGGATCACGCTGGTCCTCCTGCGGCACGCCGACAACCTTGTGACCGTCTATGCCAACATCGATGCGGTGACGGTCGAACAGGGCCAGGCCGTGCGGCGCGGCCAGCAGATCGCGCGCGTGGCGCCGGGCGACCGGCCCTTCCTGCGCTTCGACGTGCGCCGGGGCGTGGAGGCGGTGGACCCGGCGCCGTTCCTGCAATAGCAGGTCCGGCTCAGCCGCCGCCGATGCGCACGCCGCGCCGCCCGGCGAGGTCGGTGAAATACTGCCAGGCCACCCGGCCGGATCGCGCACCCCGCGTCATCTGCCATTCGATCGCCTCGGCGCGCAGCGCGTCCTCGCCGATCGCCACCCCGTAGGCGTCGCAATAGCCTCGGATCATCGCGAGGTAGGCGTCCTGGTCGCAGGGGTGGAAGCCCAGCCACAGCCCGAACCGGTCCGACAGCGACACCTTTTCCTCGACCGCCTCGGACGGGTTGATGGCCGTGGACCGTTCGTTCTCGATCATGTCGCGCGGCATCAGGTGCCGACGGTTCGAGGTGGCGTAAAGCACCACGTTGTCCGGCCGCCCGGCGATGCCGCCATCCAGCACCGCCTTCAGCGCCTTATAATGCCGGTCGTCGTGGCTGAACGACAGGTCGTCGCAGAAGAGAAGGAACCTCTGTGCAGGGGCGGCGCGCAGGTGGCCGAGCAGACGGCCGATCGAGGCGAGGTCCTCGCGCCCGATCTCGACCAGAACCAGCGGAAGCCCCTCCGCCCGCACCGCGGCGTGAACGGCCTTGACCAGCGACGACTTTCCCATGCCCCGCGCGCCCCACAAGAGGGCGTTGTTGGCCGGATAGCCGGCCGCGAACTGCCGCGTGTTGGCCAGCAGGGTGTCGCGCGCCCGATCGATGCCGTGCAGGAGCGACAGGTCCACCCGCGCGACCGCCGGCACCGGCTCCAGCCGGTCGGGGCCAGTGTGCCACTGGAAGGCAGGGGCGGCGGCGAAATCGGGCGCGGGCGCCGGCGGCGGCGCGAGGCGTTCCAGCGCCGCCGCGATGCGCGACAGGGGATCAGCGGTCACGGCTTGGCCTTGCCCTCGTCGTCCTCAAGGTCGTCGAGATCGACCCAGGCGCCTTCGGCTTTCAGCCGTTCCTCGCGCTTTCGCTCGACCCGCGCGACCAGCAGGATCGAGATTTCGTAAAGCCCGTAGACCGCCGCGAAGAGGATGATCTGGCTGATCACGTCGGGCGGCGTGGCGATGGCGGCCAGCGCCAAGATGCCGACGATGGCGTATTTCCGCGTCGCGCCCAGGCTTTTCGCCGACACCAGCCCGGCCTTTCCCATCAGGGTCAGAAGGACCGGCAGCTGGAAGCACAGGCCGAAGGCGACGATGAACTTGATCGTCAGCGAAAGATATTCCTGCACCGAGCCTTGGAACAGGATCCCCGCCTCGGCCAGCGCGTTTCCGCCTTCGCCCGCCACCACAGCGCTTTCGGGGGCCAGCGTGCCGGCCTGCTGGAACGACAGGAAGAAGTCGAAGGCAAGCGGGATGACGATGTAGAAGGCGAAGGCGGCACCGAGCAGGAACATCGCCGGGCTGGCGACGAGGAACGGCAGGAAGGCGTTCTTCTCGCTGCGGTAGAGGCCCGGCGCGACGAACCGCCACAGTTGATAGGCGATGATCGGAAACGCCAGCACGAACCCGCCAAAGAGCGAGATCGACACCGCGACGAAGAAGCCCTCCTGCACCTTGATCAGCAGAAGCTGGCAATCCTGCCCGCGCGTGGCCAGCGCGGTGCAGATCGGCTGGGTCAGGAAGTTGAAGATCGGGTTCCAGACGGTGAAGCACGCGACCATCGCCACCAGGAAGGCGATCACGGCATAGATCAGCCGCGTGCGCAGCTCTGCCAGGTGCTCGACCAGCGGGGCCGAGGTATCGTCGATCTCGTCGGGTCTGGCGGTCGGCATGGCGGGCGACTTTCGATGCGCGCGAAGGGGGGCGCGGCCTCAGGCCTCGGGGCTGCGGTCGGCCGGGGGCGCGACGCGGGCCGCATCGGGCGCTGCGGCGGTGCGGGCGGCGGCAAGCGCCGCTTCTTTCCGGGCGGCCTGGGCGGCCGCGGCAGCCTGCGTGTGGGTGCCGCTCTTGGCTGTCGCCGCCGCAGCCCCAGCTGCCCCGCCCGCAGGACCTGCCGCCCCCGGCGCGGCGGGCGGCGCAGCGGAGGCGGCTGCCGCGGTTGCAGCGCCGGCCGCCCGTGCGGCACTCGTTTCCCTCGCCTGGCCCTGGGTTGCCGCGGTCGGGCCGGTGCGGCGCGGATCCCAGCTTTCGAATTTCGTCGCTGCGTCCTTCAGCACGTCGATGCCGGCCTGGCGCAGGTTGGTCGCCGCCCTGACGTCGCGGGCGATGTCCTTCACCCCGCTTTCATCCGCGGCCTGTTCCATCGCGCGGCTGAACTCGCGCCCCATCGCCCGCAGCTTGGCGGTGAAGCGGCCGAGCGTGCGAAACATCACGGGCAGGTCCTTCGGACCCACCACGATCAGCGCGACGATGCCGATCAGAAGAAGCTCGGTCCAGCCGATGTCGAACATCGCGGGCCCCCTCGGGCGGTCGGGTCAGGCCTTGTCCTTGTCCGCCGTCGCCGGCGAGACGTCGCGCGCGGCTTCCGCCGCGGCCTTCTCGATCTCGGCGGTCTCGTCCTTCACGCCGCGCTTGAAGGCGGTGATGCCCTTGCCGATCTCGCCCATGAGGCCGGCGATCTTGCCGCGCCCAAAGAGCACAAGCACGACGATGACGATCAGGATGAGGCCGGGCAGGCCGATGTTGTTGAGCATGGGGGATCCCCCTCGAGTCCAGGATGTCGCGGATCTACCCCCGCGGCGCCCCGGGCGCAAAGGCGGATTGACGGGACCGCGCAGGCAACTGACAGTATCGTGTCAGTAGGGGGCGGCGGTGAAGCGCGACGACCGGATCTACGACCTCATCCGCATCCTGCGCGACGGGCGGCTGCACACCGCGGCGGAACTGGCGGCCGCCCTGGGCGTCTCCACCCGCACGATCTGGCGCGATATGGCGGTGATGGCGGCGTCCGGCCTGCCGGTCGAGGGGGAACGGGGCCTCGGCTACATCCTGCGCGCGCCGGTAGTCCTGCCGCCGCTGATCCTAGCGCAGGAGGAACTCGACGCGCTGATCTGGGCGCTGCGGCAGGCCGAGGCGCAGCCGGGGCCGCTCGGCCGGGGGGCGCGGGGGTTGCTGGCGCGGCTGGGCACCATCCTTCCGCAGGCCGATCTCGGCGGCGAGGGGCCGGCCGGCTGAAGGATCAGCGCGGCGCGGGAAAGACGAAGCAGCGGTCGCGCCGGATCATGAGCCACAGGACGGTGCCCGGCCGCGGCAGGAACACGCCGGGCACGGCCGCCGTCAGCGGGGCGTCGCCGAAATCCATGCGGAACTCCACCAGGCTTTCGCGTCCGAGAAAGCGCGACCTGACCACCGTCCCGCGCGCCGGTGTGCCATCCTGCGGCGTGGGGTTGGGGCCGCGCCCGTGCCGGTCGAAGTCGATCTTCAGATGCTGGGGGCGGATCACGATCTCAACCGGCGCGCCGTCGGCGTGGCCCGGCGTCAGGAACGCGCCGAAGGGCGTTTCGGTCAGCGCGCCGCGGCTGATCCCGCGGATCACATTCACATCCGAAAAGAACGCCGCCGCCGCCCGGTCCACGGGCGCGTTGTAGACGTTGTAAGGTGCGCCCCGCTGGACGATCCGCCCGTCGCGCATCAGCACGATCTCGTCGGCCATCCGCATCGCCTCGTCAGGCTCGTGGGTGACCAGCAGGACCGCCGTCCCCTCTTCCTTCAGGATGTCGAGCGTGGTGTCGCGGATACCGTCGCGCAGCCGGTTGTCGAGGCCCGAGAAGGGTTCGTCCATCAGCATGATGCGCGGGCGGGGGGCAAGCGCACGCGCCAGCGCGACCCGCTGCTGTTCGCCGCCCGACAACTCGTGCGGATACTTGGCCTCATATCCCGCCAGGTTCACCCGCGCGAGCAGTTCGGCCACCCGGTCGGCGGCGGCGCGGCGGTCGCCCTTCAGGCCGAAGCCGACGTTGCCGGCAACCGTCAGGTGCGGAAACAGGGCGAAATCCTGGAACATCAGCCCGACCGACCGCGCTTCGGGCGGCAGCGACCGCTGGCTGTCGCAGACCAGCGCGCCGTCGATCAGGATGCGGCCCGCGTCGGGCTTTTCCACGCCGGCGATCATCCGCAGCGTCGTGGACTTGCCGCAGCCCGAGGGGCCGAGCAGGCACGTCACCTGCCCCGCCGCGATGGTCAGCGACAGGGCATCGACCACCGGACGACCGCCGACGCGGCGTGTCAGCCCCTGGACCTCCAGCCGGGGCGGCTCGGGTTCGGGCACATTCCTGATCGTTTCGGTCGGCATAAGCCGCCTCTAGCAACGCCGCCGTCCGGCCGCAAGCACGGTCGCAGCAGGACCGACGATCCTGCCGCGATTGACCCCGCTCGGCGCATGCGCCGCCGGCACGGACGACGGTGCGACCGCACCGGCCGCCGCGACAGGGCCGTTAAGCCCGTTGCGGTTGTCCTGCCGCGGTCGGTTGCCACCTGCGACACCGGACGACAGGCAAGGCGCGCGGAAACCGCGGCGCGCGGCGGCCGGCCTGCACACTCGGTCAGAGTGTCAGGTTCGTCGCCCCGCCGTCGAGCAGGATGTTCTGCCCCACGATGAACCCCGCATGGACCGAGCAAAGGAATGCGCAGGCCGCGCCGAACTCCTCGGCCGTGCCGTAGCGGCGGGCGGGGATGCTGGCGGCGCGGCGGGCCTGCGCCTCGGCCGGCGAAATGCCCTCGGCCGCCGCCGCGGATGCGTCGAGCGCCGCCGCCCGGTCGGTCGCGTGGATGCCGGGCAGAAGGTTGTTGATCGTAACCCCGTGCTGCGCGACCTGCCGGGCGGTGCCGGCGACGAACCCGGTCAGGCCGGCGCGGGCGGCGTTCGACAGTCCGAGCTGCGGGATCGGGGCGCGCACCGACTGCGAGGTGATGTTGACCACCCGCCCCCAGCCCCGCGCCATCATGCCGGGCAGACAGGCCTGCATCAGCGCGATCGGCGTCAGCATGCTGGCGTCGAGGGCGCGGATGAAATCGTCGCGGCTCCAGTCGGACCAGAGGCCCGGCGGCGGGCCGCCGGCGTTGGTCACGAGGATATCGACCTCGCCCGCCGCGGCCAGCACCTGCGCGCGGCCCGCGGGATCGGTGATGTCGGCCGCGACGGCCGTCACGCCCACGCCCTGCGCCCGCGCCTCGTCCGCCGTCGCCGCCAGCGCCGCCGCGCCGCGAGCGTTCAGCACAAGGTCCACCCCCGCCGTCGCCAGCGCCAGCGCGCAGCCGCGCCCCAGCCCCTTCGACGCCGCCGTGACCAGCGCCCGCCGCCCCCGGATGCCCAGATCCATCGCCCGCCCCCCCTGTCCTGCCCGTCCTGCCCTAGCACTCCGTCCCGGCTGCGGGAACCGGCGTTGACGCCTGCCGCCCCCGCGCCTACGCCTTGGCGCGAGTGCCGAGGGCCACCCGCATGACCGAAACTCCGCCCACCGACGCCGCAGCGCCCGAGCCTGCCCATGTCGTGCAGGTGTTCGACGCCGGCGACATCTATGTGACCCACGGGGTCAACCGGGGCGACGGCCTTGCGGAACTGGACGAGCTCTGCGCGGGCGACGTCTACGAACTCGACCCCGACGCGCGCCCCCTGACGCTGGCGCTGGCGCCGCCGCGCGAAGGGCCGGCGGCGCGCCAGCAGGTGATCGCGGCCGGATCCGAGGTGGGCCGGCCGGGCGACCCGGTGATGCTGGCCGCGCAACTGACGCTGATGGCGCCCGATGGCGACACGGTGTCGATCCTTCTGCTGCGTCACCGGGCGGCCGGCCGGGCCGGATCTGCGCGGCTCTACGCCCTGCCGCTGTCGCCGCTGGCGCCGCGCACCGACTATGCCCTGGTGCGCGCGGAAGAGGCGCCGGACGACGCGCGCCTTGCCGACGTGGTCTGCCTGTCGTTCCTGCGCGGCACCCGGATCACGCTTGCCTCGGGCGCGATGGTGCCGATCGAGACGTTAAGCCCAGGCGACCGGGTGCTGACACGCGATCACGGGGCGCAGCCGGTGCGCTGGATCGGCCGGGCGACGTTGCGGGCGCGGGGGCCCTTCGCGCCGGTGGTGATCCCGGCGGGGGTCATGGGCAATGCGGGCGACCTCTGCGTCGGCCCGCATCACCGTCTGTTCCTCTACCTGCGCGACCGGCCGGCGGGCCTCGCCACGGCCGAGGTTCTGGTGCAGGCGCGCCATCTCGTGGACGGCGATCGGATCGTGCAGCGTGAAGGGGCCTTCGCCGACTGGTTCAGCCTGGTCTTCGACCGGCATGAGATCGTCTATGCGGAGGGGATCCCCGCCGAAAGCCTGATGGTCAACGAGGCGACCGTAGCCCGCCTGCCCGACGCGCTGGCCGAGGCGGTGCGTCGCGAGTTCCCTGGCCTCAGCCAGCATCAGCACTTCGGCACCGAGGCCGGCCGGGCGCACATCGCAGCCTTGCGCGCCCCGAAGGCCTGAAGGGCTAGAGGGCGGCCACCAGCGCCAGCAGGAACCCGACCTCGGAACACTGCTGCACGGCGCCGAGGCAGTCGCCCGTATAGCCCCCGAGCCGCCGCTCGAACCGGCTGCGCATGGCAAGGTGGCCGAGGATCAGGCCACCCGCGGCCGCCGCGACCGCGACGCCGCCAGCGAGGGCCGACAGCGGCAGCGCCGCCACGGCGGCCGTGGCCAGCGCGAAGGCAAGGCCCGCAGCCGACAGGCCGGTGGCCACCGGCTTGCCCGTCCCGTGATCGCGCGCGTAGGTCGCGGTGGCGATCACCGCGACCGCCGAGGCGCGGCTGGCCGCGTGGCCCGCGACCAGCGCCGCCGCCGCGACCGGCAGCGGCAAGGCGGCCAACGCCATGACCTTGCCCGCCAGCATCAGCCCGAGCCCCACCGTGCCGTAGGTGCCGAGGCGGGAATCGCGCATGATCTCCAGCACCCGCTCGCGCGTCTGCCCGCCGCCGAGGCCGTCGCAGGCGTCGGCGAACCCGTCCTCGTGGAAGGCCCCGGTCAGCATCAGGCCGAAGGCGGTCGAGGCCAGCGCCGCCAGCGCCGGCGGAAACCCCTGCGCGGCCAGCCACAGCGCGGCCGCAGCCAGCGCGCCGACCAGCACGCCAACGGCCGGATACCACCGCGGCGTCGCGGCGAGGCGCTCGGGCGTGTAGGGGGCCGGCACCGGCAGGCGGGTCAGGAACTGCACCGCCAGCAGGGCGACCGCCGCCTCCTCGCGCAGGCGATGCAGCGCGGTCACGCGCGCGGCACTCCCGCGCTGTCGAAGCTGGCCATCTCGGACAGCATCGCGGCGGCCGCGCGCAGCAGCGGCCAGGCGAGCAGCGCCCCGGTGCCCTCGCCCAGCCGCAGGTCGATGTCGAGCAGCGGCGTGGCCTCGAGCGCGGCCAGCACCGCGCCGTGCCCCGCCTCGGCTGACCGGTGGCCGAAGACGAAGGCGCCCCGCGCGGCGGGCTCGAGCGCCAGGGCGGCGGCCGCGGCGGCCGAGGCGATGAACCCATCGACGATCACGGCGCGCCGCGCGGCGGCCGCGCCCAGCATCGCGCCGGCCATCATCGCGATCTCGAACCCGCCGTATTCGGCCAGCGCCTCGGGCGCGGGCAGGCGGGCGGGGGTGCGCGCGGCAGCGCGGGCGATCACCCTGCGCTTGGCGGCCAGCCGCGCGTCGTCGAGGCCGGTCCCTCGCCCTGCCAGCGCCGCGGGGTCGAGACCCAGGATCTTGCCCGCCACCAGCGCGGCGGCGGTGGTGTTGCCGATCCCCATCTCGCCGCAGGCCACCGCATCGGCCAGACCTTCGGCCCCGAAGCCGCGCCCCCGCGCCAGCGCGGCGGCCACCTGCGCGGCCGTCATCGCGGGGCCGGCGACCGCGTTCGCCGTGCCGTCGCCGAGGCGCGCGTCGATGACGCCCGGCAGGCCCGAAGGGCCCCCCGCCACGCCCGCATCCACGATGCGGATCCGCGCGCCGACCGCGCGGGCGAACACGTTGGCGGCGGCTCCACCGGCGGCGAAGTTGGCCAGCATCGCCCGCGTCACCGCCTGCGGATAGGCGCTGACGCCTTCCGCCGCGATCCCGTGGTCGGCCGCGAACACCCACAGCACGAGCCGGTCCATCCGCGGCATCAGCTCGCCCTGCAGCCGGGCGATTTGGGCGGCCAGCGTCTCGATCCGGCCGAGCGCGCCGGGCGGCTTGGTCTTGCCGTCGATCAGGGCGGCCAGGGCGGCCTCGAAGGGCGGATCGGCGGGTTTCATGGCAGTCTCCGGTCGGGATGGCGGGTCGTCAGATCAGGGCGAAACGGTCCACGTCCACAAGACCGCGATCGGTGATCTTGAGGTGCGGGATCACCGGCAGGCAGAGGAACGCGAGTTGCAGGAACGGCTCGCGCAGGACGACGCCGAGCGACCGCGCCGCGTCGCGCAGGGCGTGCAGATCGCGTTCGACCGTCTCGAAGGGCGCCAGGCTCATCAGCCCCGCCACCGGCAGCGCGATCTCGGCCAGCACCTGCCCGCCCGCGGCCACGACGAAGCCGCCCTCGATCGCGGCCAGACGGTTCGCGGCCAGCGCCATGTCGCCGTAGTCCGCGCCAACCACGGCGATGTTGTGGTGGTCGTGACAGACGGTCGAGGCGATGGCCCCCCGCTTCAGCCCGAAGCCGCGGACGAACCCGGTCGCCACCCGCCCGTCGCCGCCGTGCCGCTCGATGACGGCGATCCGGATCAGGTCGCGCGCGGGGTCGGGCGGGCGGTCCCCCTGCGCCATGGGCACCGTCTCGGTCAGGTGGTCGGTCAGGATCTGCCCTTCACGAATGCCGATGACCGGCTGCGCGTCGCCCCCGTCCGCATGGCGGAACGCCGCCGCCCCGACCACCGGAGCGCGCACCGATCGCCGCGCCACGGGCGCGACGGGCGCGCGCGCGGCAAAGGCCGCGGCATCGGCCACGACGCCGCCGCACAGCACCAGCTGCACGTCGCAGGCCGGAAGCGACCCGACCGCCACGATGTCGGCCCTGAGGCCCGGCGCGATCAGGCCGCGGTCCTTCAGCCCGAAAGCCTCGGCCGCCGACAGGCTGGCCGCGCGGTAGACCGCCAGCGGCGGGCAGCCGGCGGCGATCAGCGTGCGGATCATGTGGTCGAGGTGGCCTTCCTCGGCGATGTCGAGCGGGTTGCGGTCGTCGGTGCACAGGCACAGGTAGGGCGCCGTCGCCTCGGTCAGAAGCGGGGCGAGCGCGTGCAGGTCCTTCGACACCGACCCCTCGCGGATCAGGATGCGCAGCCCGCGGTTCAGCTTCTCGCGCGCCTCATCGAGCCCCGTCGCCTCGTGTTCGGTGCGGATGCCGGCGGCGACATATGCGTTCAGATCCCGCCCCGACAGCAGGGGCGCGTGGCCGTCGATATGCCCGCCCGCGAACAGCGCCAGCTTGTCGAGGCATCCCGGATCGCGGTGGATGACGCCCGGATAGTTCATGAACTCGGCCAGCCCGAGGCCCTTGGGATGCCCCCGCAGCGCTGCAAGGTCCGCCGCCTCGAGCCGCGCCCCCGCCGTCTCGAACGGCGAGGACGGCACGCAGGACGACAGGTTTACCCGGATGTCCATGACGGTGTGCAGCGCGGCCTCCAGGAAGTAGCGGATCCCCGCCGCCCCGGCGACATTGGCGATCTCGTGCGGGTCGCAGATCGCGGTGGTGGTGCCGCGCGGGGCCACGCAGCGGTCGAATTCCTGCGGCGTCACCAGCGAGGATTCGATGTGCAGGTGCGTGTCGATGAATCCGGGCACAAGCGTCAGCCCCGCCACGTCGATCACGCGCCGGCCCGCGCAGGGGTGGCCGATGCTGACCACTCGGTCGCCGCAGATGCCAACATCGCCCGCGATCAGGTCGCCCGTTGTCAGCGACAGAACCTGCCCGCCCTGCAGCACGAGGTCGGCAGGTTCGTCGCCGCGCGCCTGGGCGATGCGGCGGGCAAGGACTTCGGGCGTGGTCATGGCAGCCTCCGGCAGCGGGTCGGGCGCAGGGCAGCGCGGAGGGGAAGCGCTGTCAAGCCAGCGCGTCGCGCATCAGGCGCAGCGCATGGGTGACGGCGGCCGCGCGGACGGCCGCGCGCCCGAGGGGGCCGAACTCGACCGTCCCCGTCCACGTCGGCCGGCCCGGCATGGCAAGGGCGAAGCAGACGCGCCCCTCGGGCTTGCGGTCGGATCCGCCGGGGCCGGCGACGCCGCTGACGGCGACCGCGAGGCTCGCCCCCGCGGCTGCGCGGGCGCCCTCGGCCATCTCGGCCGCGACGGGTTCCGACACCGCCCCGTGCGCCGCCAGCGTCTCGGGTCGGACACCCAGCATCGCCACCTTCGCCGCGTTGGAATAGGTGACGAAACCGCGGTCGAAGGCCGCCGACGACCCCGGAATGTCGGTCAGCGCGCCGGCCAGCAGGCCGCCGGTGCAGGATTCGGCCGTCGCGATGGTGGCACCGCGCGCAACGGCCGCGGCGAGGATCGCGGAGGCCAGCGCCTCGGTCGCGCCGCTCACCGCAGCGCCCCGTGGAACAGGGCGGCGGCGGCCAGCGTGGCGATGCCCGCGAAGACGCCCGCCCACAGGTCGTCCAGCATCACGCCGGGCGCGTCCCCGCGCCGGTCCGCGCGCCCGATCGGGCCGGGCTTCCAGATGTCGAAGAGCCGGAAGAAGGCAAAGGCCGCGACCCAGGCCGGCCAGGGCAGCCAGTCGTCCCACCCCCGCGCCCAGAAGGCCGCCGCGGGGAACAGCAGCGCCAGCCACTGCCCGGCCAGTTCGTCGATCACCACCTCGGGCGGGTCGGCAACTGCGGAACGCGAGGCCGCGACCTCGCAGGCCCAGAACCCCCACCCGGCCGCCGCCGCGGTCAGCGCGGCCAGAAGCGGAAAGCCGCCATGGCGCAGGATCATCAGCCCCGCGACCAGCGCCGCGGCCGAGGCCCAGGTTCCGGGTGCGGGGCGCAGGTGGCCAAGCCCGCCGAGCGTCGCCAGCGCGCGGGCGGCAGCGGCGGTGGCGGTCACGACGACACCAGCGTCGCGGTGGCGATGGCCGCGATCCCCTCTTCCCGCCCTGTGAAGCCCATCCGTTCGCTGGTCGTCGCCTTGACGCTCACGCGGCCCGGCTCCACCCCCAGGATCGCGGCCAGCGCGGCCTGCATGGCCCCGGCATGGGGGCCCACCTTCGGCCGTTCGCAGATCAGCGTCACGTCCGCCTGCGTCACGCGATAGCCGCGGTCGGCGGCGAGGCGCGCGGCATGGGCGAGGAACACGGCGCTGGCGGCGCCTTTCCAGCGCGGGTCCGAGGGCGGGAAATGGCGGCCGATGTCGCCTTCGGCCAGCGCGCCGTAGATGGCATCGGTCAGCGCATGCATCCCCACGTCGGCGTCCGAATGGCCGACAAGGCCCGCGTCATGCGGCACCGCGACGCCGCACAGCCAGACCCGGTCGCCCGGCCCGAAGGCGTGCACGTCGAACCCGTTGCCTACCCGCACGTCCATCGCCCGCCCCCGCAGGATTGCCTCGGCCCGGACGAAATCGCCCGGCCAGGTCAGCTTGATATTGCCCTCGTCGCCCTCGACGATCGCCACGTCAAGCCCCGCGGCCAGCGCCACCGCAACGTCGTCCGCCGCCTCGCCCCGGTGTGCGGCATGGGCGGCGGCAATGGCCGCGAAATGGAACGCCTGCGGCGTTTGCGCCCGCCACAGCCCGTCGCGCGGCACCGCCGCCGCCACCCTGCCGCCGACGCCGCGCCACAACGCATCCGTGACGGCCAGCGCGGGCGCCGCCGCCGGCGCGGCCTGAAGCGCGGCCAGAAGGCGCGCAACCAGCGCCGGCGTCACGAAGGGGCGTGCGCCGTCATGGATCAGCACCGCCGCCGGCGGTTCGGCCGCGAGCGCCGCCAGACCCGCCCGGACCGAGGCCGAACGGCTGTCGCCGCCCTCGACAAGCTCGACGCCGGGCAGCGCAGCCGCCGCCAGCGCGCGATCTGCGGGATTGACGACGGCAACCGCGCGCCCCGCCCCCGCCGCGCGCAGCGCCGCCACCGCGCGCGCGGCCACCGGACGCCCGCCGAGGTCGCGCCACTGCTTGGGCAGGCCCCCGCCCGCCCGCGTCCCGCGCCCGGCGGCGACGATCACCGCTGCCCAGTCCATCACGCCCCCGCTGCTCTGCCCCCGCCGGGGCGTGATAGGGGACGGCAGGCCGGCCTGTCCACCACTGAGCCGTCGCACCGCGGCTGCATCCGATGCGGGCAGAGCGCCGCGCGCCATGCACAAAGAATCGGCATGATCACCCCATGGTTGTGACGGAGCCGCCGCCAAGATTGCCGAATCCCGCCGCTCGTCCTAGGAGAAGCCAGGGATCGCACAAGGAATAGGCATGTGACCGTTCCGATGGCAGGCGCTGCGGGGGCCCTGACCCGCCGGGTGCTCGGATGACGCCGACCCCGGCAGATCCGGTCTCGTCCGTCTGGGCCTCGCTTCCGGTCGCGGCGATCCTTATCGATACCCGGAACCGCATCGTGGCCGTGAATCCGCAGGCCGAACTCTTCCTGAACGCATCGGCCAAGGTGGTGGCCGGGGTCCCCGTGCTGGACCGGCTGGCGATCGACGCGCCGATGGACGATGGCTTTGCCCGCGTGCGGGCGCACCGGGCGGCGCTCTATGTCAACGACGTGGACGTGACGACAGGCGAACGGCCGCCCGTTCAGTGCACGATCCAGGTCGCGCCGCTCGCCGATGCGCCGGGGATGCTCATCCTCCTGATCACCCCGCGCGAGATCGCCGACCGGCTGGGGCGCGCGGCGGGTATGAAGCGGGCTGCCAAGTCGGCCATCGGCATGGCCGAGATGCTGGCGCACGAGATCAAGAACCCGCTGGCCGGGATCACCGGCGCGGCGCAGCTGCTGTCGATGAGCCTCGATCCCGCGGACCGCGAGCTGACCGACCTGATCGTGGAAGAGACGCGGCGGATCGTGAAGCTCCTCGAACAGGTCGAGCAGTTCGGCAACCTGCGCCCGCCAGACCGCCGCGCCGTGAACATCCACGACGTGCTGGACCGGGTGCGCCGATCCGCCGCCCTCGGCTTTGCCGCCGGGATGACGCTGATCGAGGATTACGACCCCTCGCTGCCCCCGGCCCACGCCGACCCCGATCAACTGTCACAGGTCTTCATCAACCTGATCAAGAACGCGGCCGAAGCGGCCGGGCCGAAGGGGGGCACGATCCGGCTGAAGACCTACTTCGACATCGCGCTGAAGCGGCGGCGGACCGATACGGGCGCGCCCGGTGTGCCGGTGCCCCTGACGGTCGAGGTGATCGACGACGGCCCCGGCATCCCGGCCGAGATCCTGCCGGCGATGTTCGAACCCTTCGTCAGCGGCAAGCCGAACGGCACCGGCCTCGGCCTCGCGCTGGTGTCGAAGATCATCGACGACCACGGCGGCTGGATCGGCGTCGAATCGATCCCCGGCCGCACGGTGTTCCGCGTATCGCTGCCGGTCGCCCCGCGCGGCCTGGCCGTAGGGGAGGACGACTGATGGACGGCACGGTTCTGGTGGCTG
The DNA here is from genome assembly GCA_938028765.1 of uncultured Paracoccaceae bacterium. Taxonomy (GTDB): domain Bacteria; phylum Pseudomonadota; class Alphaproteobacteria; order Rhodobacterales; family Rhodobacteraceae; genus CALIZF01. The sequence continues at coordinate 21,467 of CALIZF010000005.1, read as the reverse complement.
ACGACGACCGGACGATCCGCACGGTGCTGACGCAGGCGCTGACGCGGGCGGGATGCAAGGTCCACGCCACCTCGTCGCTGGTCACGCTGATGCGCTGGATCGAGGAGGGGAAGGGCGATCTCGTCATCTCGGACGTGATCATGCCCGACGGCAACGGCCTCGAGACGCTGCCGAAGATCGGCGAAAAGCGGCCCGGCCTGCCGGTGATCGTGATCTCGGCGCAGAACACGATCATGACGGCGATCCAGGCGGCCGAGGCCGATGCCTTCGACTACCTGCCCAAGCCTTTCGATCTGCCCGACCTGATGAAACGCGCCGCCCGCGCGCTGGAGGCCAAGCGCCGCGGCCCGCTGCGAAGCGCAACGGCGGCGCCGCGTGATGCCGGCGACGACCTGCCGCTGGTCGGCCGGACGCCCGCGATGCAGGCGCTCTACCGGCTGGTGGCGCGGGTGATGAACACCGACATACCGGTGCTGATCACCGGCGAATCGGGCACGGGCAAGTCGCTGATCGCGCGGGCGATCCACGACTTTTCGGATCGCCGGCCGCTGCCGTTCGTGGTGGTGCAGGCAGCCGACCTGCAGGGCGCGGACGGCCCCTCGGCCCTGCGCGCCCGTGCGCGCGGCGGCAGCCTCGTGTTCGACGAGATCGCCGACTACGACGCCGAAACGCAGGGCCGCGTGGTGCGGATGCTCGATGCCCTGGGCGACAGCGCGCCGCGCGTGATGGCGACCAGCCAGGTGGACCTTGCGCAGCGCATGGACGCGGGCGGGTTCCGGCAGGATCTGTTCTACCGCCTAGGCGGGGTGACGATCCCGGTCCCGCCACTGCGCGAGCGGGTCGAAGACATCCTGCTGCTGGCCGAGCATTTCCTGGCGCGAGCCGAACGCGACGGCGCGACCGCCCGGCGCCTGTCGGCGGATGCGCGCGAACTGGTGCGCGCCTACAGCTGGCCCGGCAACGTGCGCCAGTTGGAAAACATGGTGCGCCGCCTGACCGTCACCGGCACCGAGCCCGAGATCGGCCGGGCCGAGGTCGAAGCGGTGCTGGGCAACCAGCCGGCGGTGGAACCCCTGCGCAGCGGCGAGGGCGAACGGCTGGCGGCGTCGGTCGCGCGGCACCTGCAGCGCTACTTCGACCTGCACGGCGGCCAGTTGCCACCACCCGGCATCTACCAGCGGATCCTCAAAGAGGTGGAGGCACCTTTGATCGAGATCGCGCTGGACGCAACCGGCGGGAACCAGGCGAAATGCGCCGACCTTCTGGGCATCAACCGCAATACCCTGCGCAAGAAGATCACCGAGCTGGATCTCCGCGTGACACGCCGCCGGAAGTTGATGTAAAAGCGCAACAGGCGGCGCGGCGGGCCTGACCGGCGCGCGACAAGACCGCCAGATATTGCGGTGGCGGATGCGGGCGCCACCAGTGCCGTTGCGGCGCTGGCACAGCCTGTTGCTGCCGCGCAAACGGGCGGGCACGGGGGGCGGGACAGGGCTTGGCGCGGACTTCGACCTGGGACCGGATCTCGCGGTTGCGCCGGCAGCGCCGCGTGCAGACGGCCGCGACGCTCGGCTTGGTCGTGCTGGGCCCGCTGCTGGCGATCGCGACCTGGGTGGTGCTGGGCCCGATGAACCAGGGGGCGGCGTCGCCCCTTCTGCGCGTCGTCATCCTTGCCGATCTTGCCTATGTGCTGGCGGTCGCGGCGCTGGTCGCGGCGCGCCTCGCGCGGATCGTGGCGGCGCGCCGCGCCGCCACCGCAGGGTCGGCGCTGCACCTGCGGCTGTCGGGCATCTTCGCGCTGATCGCCTTCATGCCGACCGTTCTTGTCGCGGTTTTCGCGGGCCTGACGATCAACGTCGGCCTTGAAGGCTGGTTCTCGGACCGGGTGCGCAATGCGCTCGGCTCGTCGGTCGAGGCCGCGCAGGCCTACGAACAGGAGCACCTGCGGGATCTCGTGGCGGACGCTCAGGCGCTGGCGGCCTACCTGAACCTTGCCCGGCAGGCGTCGTTCTTCATGGGCGACGGCGAAATCCGGCAGGTGCTGACGCAGGGCCAGGCCTTGGTGCAGCGGGGCCTGCGCGAGGCCTATGTGATCGACGGCGCTGGCGAGATCCGGGCGCGCGGCGAACGCAGCTACCTCTTCGACTTCGACCGGCCGTCGGACGCGGACCTGGCCCGTGCCGCGGCGGGCGAGACGGTGGTGATCCGCGACTGGCCGAACTCGGAATTCCGGGCGCTGATCCGGCTCGATGCGCATACCGACCGCTATCTTTACGTCACCCGCGACGTGGACGGGGCGATCCTCGCGCTGCTGGACGAGACGCAGGAAACCGTCCGCCTCTACCAGCAGCTCGAGGCGGAACGCGGGCGCCTTCTGTTCGAATTCGGGATGCTCTACCTTGGGTTCGCGCTGATCCTGATCCTGGCCGCGATCTGGCTGGGCCTCTGGTTCGCCGAACGGCTGTCGCAACCGGTCGGGCGGCTGGTCGGCGCAGCACAGCAGGTCGGCGCGGGCAATCTCGACACGCGGGTGCCCGAGCCCGACGGCGACGACGAGATCGCCGCACTCGGCCGCGTGTTCAACCGAATGACCGGGCAGCTGAAGGACCAACGCGACGCGCTGATCGCGGCGCACCGCCAGACCGAGGTGCGCCGGCGGCTGTTCGATTCGGTGCTGGCCTCGGTGACCGCCGGGGTGATCGGGCTCGACAGCGACGGACGGGTGGAATTCGTGAACCGCGCCGCGCGCCGGCTGCTGGACATCGACGGCGAACCCGCGGGTCCGTTGAACCTCGTCGCGCCCGAGTTCGGCCCCCTCTTCGACCGCCTGCGCGGCGGCACCTCCGAGACCGTGCAGGAAGAGCTGCGCCTGACCCGGCGCGGCAAGATGGAAAGCCTGCTGGTGCGCATGGCCACGCGCGGGGGCGGCGATGGCCGGCGCGAAGGCTTTGTCGTTGCGTTCGACGATGTGACCGACCTTGTGTCGGCGCAGCGGATGGCGGCATGGGGGGATGTGGCGCGGCGGATCGCGCACGAGATCAAGAACCCGCTGACGCCGATCCAGCTGTCGGCCGAACGCATCCGCCGCCGCTTCGCCCCGAAGCTGGACGAGGAAGGGGCAGCTGCGCTCGACAGCTACATCGACGTGATCGTGCGGCAGACCGGCGACCTCAGGCGCATCGTGGACGAATTCAGCCGCTTCGCCCGGATGCCCGAACCCGACCGGCGGGAAGAGGATCTGACGCGGCTCGTGCGCGATGCCGTCCTGTTGCAGGAATCGGGCCTGCCCGGCGTGCGGCTGGTGTCGGACCTGCCCGAGGGGCCGCTGCCCGTGGAGGTGGACGCCACCATGATCGGGCAGGCGCTGACCAACCTGATCAAGAATGCAGCCGAGGCGATCGAGAGCCTGCAGGAGAAGGGCGCGCCTGCCGGCCACGCTCCCGAGGTGCGGGTGCGCCTCGCCGCGACGCCGCAGATGGCGGAAATCCGCATCGCCGACAACGGAATCGGCCTGCCCGAGGACCGGGCGCGGCTGTTCGAGCCCTATGTGACGACGCGCGCGAAGGGCACCGGCCTCGGCCTGCCGATCGTGAAGAAGATCATCGAGGAACACGGGGGCACGCTGGCGCTGGCCGATGCCGAACCCTTCGGCGGCGCGACGCGGCCGGGGGCCGAGGCGATCGTGCGCCTGCCCCGCACCGGCCGGCCCGCGGCGCGGGCGGCACGCTGACAGGACGTAGAGGACGGGAAACGCATGGCCGACATCCTGATCGTGGACGACGAGCGCGACATCCGCGAACTGATCGCCGACATCCTGAAGGACGAGGGATATCCCACGCGGCTCGCGGCCAATTCCGACGAATGCATGGCGGCCCTGAACGATGAACCGCCCGCATTGATGATCCTTGACATCTGGCTGAAGGACAGCCGGATGGACGGGATCGACATCCTCAAGGCCGTAAAGCGCGACAACCCCGCCGTGCCGGTCGTCATCATCTCGGGCCACGGCAACATCGAGATCGCGGTGGCCGCCATCAAGCAGGGCGCCTACGACTTCATCGAAAAGCCGTTCAACATCGACCAGCTGCTGGTCGTGGTCAGCCGCGCCATGGAGACCTCGCGCCTCCGGCGCGAGAACGCCGACCTTCGCCGGCGCGACCTGACGGCGGCCGACATGATCGGCACCTCGCCCGCCTTCCGCGCGCTGAAGGCCCAGCTCGACAAGGTGACGAAGTCGAACGGGCGGGTGATGCTGACCGGGCCATCGGGCTGCGGCAAGGAAGTCGCGGCGCGCTACATCCACGCCGGATCGGCCCGTGCCGCGGGGCCCTTCGTCGTCGTCAGCGCCGCGACGATCGAGCCCGACCGGATGGAAGAGGTGCTGTTCGGTCGCGACTCGCCCGGCCGGGGGGTGGAACGGGGCCTGTTCGATCAGGCGCACGGCGGGGTGATCTACCTCGACGAGGTCGCCGACATGCCCATGGGCACGCAGTCGAAGATCCTGCGGGTGCTGATCGAACAGCAGTTCTCCCGGGCGGGCGGAAGCGACAAGGTGCGGGTGGATCTGCGGGTGATCAGCTCGACCACCCGCGACCTGCGCGCCGAGATCGCGGCGGGACGCTTCCGGCAGGAGCTGTACGACCGGCTGAACGTGGTGCCGATCGCCGTGCCCGGTCTGGCCGAGCGGCGCGAGGACATTCCCGCCCTCGCACGCCATTTCATCGAACAGTTCCACCGCAGCCAGGGCCTGCCGCTGCGCGACCTGACGCCCGAGGCCGAGGCGGTGCTGCAGACGATGGCCTGGCCGGGCAACGTCCGGCAGCTGCGCAACGTGATCGAGCGGGTGCTCATCCTCGGCGACGGGACCGGCCCCATCGAGGCGCGCGAACTGCCCGGCGAGGCCGAGGGCGGCGGCGACGAAGGGCGGCTGGTGCTGGGCGGCGCGCTGGCCACCCTGCCGCTGCGCGAGGCGCGGGAACTGTTCGAACGCGAATACCTGCTCACGCAGATCAACCGCTTCGGCGGCAACATCAGCCGCACGGCGAATTTCGTCGGGATGGAAAGGTCGGCCCTGCACCGCAAGCTGAAGTCGCTCGGCGTCGTCACCACGTCGAAGGCGGGCGCAAGGGTGGCACAGTTCGACGACGACGAAGCGGGTGCCGAGGCGGGCGGCTGAATCCTGCGCGCTCGTCGGCACCTTCGTCCGCGTCGTCGGACGCGGTTGCACGACCTTCGAGAACGCCCCGGCCTAGGGTGCCCGAGCGGACGCCCGAAGGTAGGGCCTTGACGGGAGGGTGCTCGGATCGGGGGCAATGGCGCGGTTGACGGGGCTCGAACCCGCGACCCCCGGCGTGACAGGCCGGTACTCTAACCGACTGAGCTACAACCGCGCTGGCGCGTCTGGCGGAGGCGGGGGCGATGGCGCGGTTGACGGGGCTCGAACCCGCGACCCCCGGCGTGACAGGCCGGTACTCTAACCGACTGAGCTACAACCGCGCATCCCCGCCCCGGTCCGCCGAGGCGTGGGCTGCGTGATACGCGGCCCGGCGCGCGGCGTCAAGCAACTGCCGCGCTCAGCCGATCAGCGGTCGCGCACCGCCGTAGGTTTCGTCATAGTGCCGCTTCAGGCGGATCAGCGCGATGCGCAGGACGATCTTCCCCGACCGTGCCGACCAGCCCAGCCGCTTTTCGGTCGCCTCGACCCCCTCGTGCAGGCAGCAGACCCGCAGCACCACGTCGCCGAGGCCAGGCCCGAGCTCGCGCAGCGCGGCCGCCACGCGGTCGCGCGCCGCCGCCCCGCTGCCGCCGGGACCGGGGCCCCACCCCTCGCCCAGTCCCCGGTCGATGCCCGCGGTCAGGAACCGGTCCCAGTTCTGCGCCACCCGCGGGCCGGTCTGCGCAAGCTCGAAATCCTCGTGGATTCGCTCGGCGGCGGCGACGAGATCGGGCGACAGGAAGGGCTCGCCGTCCTTCTCGCGCCGGCGCGCCAGCACGGCCACAGGGCTTTCGGTCAGCGCGCACCGCGCGCGCCGCGGCGGTTCGCCCTGATCGTCGGCCGGACGCGCCCCCTCTTGCCGGCGCTGGCCCGCGAAGGCGGCCGGCGCCTCGTCCATGCCCGCGGCAGGGCGGGCGCCGTCCAGCATCCGCCGCAGCGCCGCCCGGCCGGGGCCGCTGAGCACATAGGCCGCCACACGGCCCGGCCTGCGGCACACGATCCAGTCCTTGAGCGCGAAGGCCTGCGCCACCGCCCGGTCGGTCACCGCGATCCGGGTGGTCCGCCCGTCGGGTCCTTCGCGCAGCACCGCGGCCTTGTCGAGGTCGGGCGCGATGGCAAGGATCGCCCCCGGTTCGGCCAGGCGGCGCAGGATGCGCTGCGCCTCGCGCAGCACGGTGGTCTCGTCGGGCACGGTGTCGAAGGTGCGCGCAATCGCCGTCATGTCGGGATCGTCCTTTCCGGTCAGGTCGTCGGCCGCCCGTGGCGAAGGCCGGGTCAGCGCACGGGCGGCGGCATCCACCAGCGGGTCGTCGCGGCGCGCCTCGAACCGCCGGACGCGCCGCAGCACGGTCGAGGCGTGCAGCCCTTCGCGCCGCGCCAGCGCCCGGATCGGCACGCCCTGCGCCACATGGTCGAGGTAAAGACGCACCGCATCCGGCAGCCAGCCCGGCATGGTGCGGGAATCGTCCGTCGTCGCAGCCATCATCCCACCGCGCCGGCGCGCCGGCACCCCATGCGCCGTGCCGCAAGCGGCAGGGCGGCAAGTTATCCACAGCGCAACTCTTGGTTGCATTCCTTACTCAAGTGTTAATCGTTACCGGCATGGCAATGATTGCGGCAGGAATTTAGGCTTTGTTGACCGCACCGACCGATGCACGGCGGGATTGTGCAACGCCAGGTTGATCCGGGTGATGCTCACACATCCACTGTGCGGAGCCTGCCATGCCTTTCGATACCCCGACCCCTGCCCCCCTGCTGCGCCCTGCCCTTCTGATGCGGGCGGCCCGGGCCGGACTGCCCGCCTATCGGCGCGACCCCGTCCTGCGCCGCCTGATCGGAGCCGTCCCGCCGCCGGCCGAGGCGCTGCAGCACCTGTCCGAGATCGAGGCGCGGCACGAGGCCGCACGCCGGGCACGCAGCGCCACCTATTCCCCGGCGCGCCATCTCGACGCGCTGATCGCACTGATCGCCGAGCGGCAGGCGGGCTCGCCGCCGGCCTGAGCGGCGTCAGACGAGGCTGTCGGGCATCGAGGCCTTGCGCCGGGCGACGAAATCGGCCAGCGCCTCGGCGATACCGGGGTCGAGCGGCGGGGGCTGATAGTCGGCCAGCATCCGCGCCACCCGCTCGGCCGCGAGGTGCTCGGTATCGCGCGCGCCGTCCTCGTCCCAGGTCTCGAAGGGCTTGTAGTCGAAAAGATCGGACCGCCAGAACGCCGTCTTGAAGTGCGCCTGCGTATGTGCGCAGCCGAGGTAGTGGCCGCCGGGGCCCACCTCGCGGATCGCGTCCATCGCCTGGCCTTCGGGCGACAGGTCAACGCCCTGCGCCATGTGATGCAGCACGCCCAGCTGGTCGGCATCCATCACGAACTTCTCGTAGGAGCTGACAAGGCCCCCTTCCAGCCAGCCGCAGGCGTGCAGCATGAAGTTGACCCCCGCCGTCAGGCCCATCTGCAGACTGTTGGCGCTTTCGTAGGCCGCCTGCGCGTCGGGCAGCTTCGACCCGCAGAACGCCCCCGCGCTGCGGAACGGCAGGCCCAGCCGGCGGGCCAGCTGCCCCGCACCCCAGGTGATCAGGCTCGCCTCCGGCGTGCCGAAGGTGGGCGCGCCCGAATTCATGTCGATCGAGGTCACGAAGGCGCCGAAGATCACCGGCGCGCCGGGCCGGACGAGCTGGCTGTAGGCGATACCCGCGAGGCATTCGGCCAGCACCTGCGTCAGCGTGCCGGCCACCGTGACCGGCGCCATCGCGCCGCCGACGATGAACGGCGACACGATCGCCGCCTGCCCGGCCGCCGCATAGACCTCGAGCGCGCCCATCATGGTGGCGTCAAACTTCAGAGGCGAGTTGATGTTGATGAGGCTCGTCATCACGCAGTGGCGATCGACCGTGTCGTCGCCGAAGAGGATCCGCGCCATGGCGACCGAATCGGCCGCGCGTTCGGGCGCCGTGACGCTGCCCATGAAGGGCTTGTCCGACAGCGTCATGTGCGCGTGCAGCATGTCGAGGTGGCGCTTGTTCACCGGCACGTCGGTCGGTTCGCACACCGTGCCGCCGGAATGGTGCAGCCACTTCGCCATGTAGCCGAGCTTCACGAAGGCGCGGAAATCCTCCATCGTGGCATAGCGCCGGCCGCGGTCGCGGTCGCGCACGAAGGGCGGACCGTAGACCGGGGCGAGGACGAGGTTGCGCCCGCCGATCTCCACGTCGCGGGCGCGGTTGCGGGCGATCTGGGTGAAGCTGCGCGGCGCGGTGGCGCAGAGCGACCGGGCAAGGCCGCGCGGAATGTGCACACGGTCGCCGCGCACGTCCGCGCCGGCCCGCTGCCACCGGGCAAGGGCGGCGGGGTTGTCCTCGAAGATCACCCCGATCTCTTCGAGGACGGCTTCGGCGTTGGTCTCGATGATCTCAATCGCCTCGGCGTCCAGCACCTCGAAGTTCGGGATGCGCCGTTCGATGAAGCGCGCCGTCTCGTGGCTGACCGCGGTGCGTTCGGCCCGTCGCGCCGCCCCGCCGCCGCCCCGCGTCCGCCGCACCGTCGCCTGATCGGTCATTGCCCGCCCTCCGCCCGCCAGACCCCTCGTGCCCGCTTTACCGCCGCCGTTCCCCGGCCCGCGCCGCGATTGCGTCGCCTCGCGCCGGAAAGCGACATGGCGCGCGGGCGGCGGCAGCGGGCGCTGCCCGCGGTCCCGGCCGACGGCCGACGCCCGCCCGGGCGGAATGCGCGCGGCGGCGTCGGGGGACGGCGCGCCGGCCTGCGGGGGCCGGGGTCAGCCCGCGCGGGCGGCGCGGGCCGCCTTGAGCCGCGCGAAGTCGTCGCCGGCGTGATAGCTCGATCGCGTCAGCGGCGTGGCCGACACCATCAGGAACCCCTTCCCCCGCGCCGCCGCCTCGTAGCCCGCGAATTCCTCGGGCGTGACGAACCGGTCCACCCGGTGATGTTTCGGCGTTGGCTGCAGATACTGCCCGATGGTCAGGAAATCGACATCGGCGGCGCGCATGTCATCCATCACCTGCAGAACCGCCTGCCGGTCCTCGCCGAGGCCGACCATGATGCCGGACTTGGTGAAGGTCTGCGGGTCGAGTTCCTTGGCGCGCTGCAGGAGGCGCAGCGAATGGAAGTAGCGCGCGCCAGGCCGCACCTCGGGGTAAAGGCCCGGCACCGTCTCGAGATTGTGGTTGAACACGTCCGGGCGGGCCGCGATGACCGTCTCCAGCGCCTCGGGACCGCAGCGGAGGAAGTCGGGCACCAGCACCTCGATCGTCGTGCCGGGGCTGCGGTGGCGGATGGCGCGGATCGTCTGGGCGAAATGCGCTGCCCCGCCGTCGGGCAGATCGTCGCGGTCGACGCTGGTCACCACGACATGGGCAAGGCCCAGCTCGGCGACAGCCTGCGCGACCCGCCCCGGTTCGAAGGGATCGAGCGCCTGCGGCCGCCCGGTCGCGACGTTGCAGAAGGTGCAGCCGCGGGTGCAGATCTCGCCCATGATCATCATGGTCGCGTGGCCCTGCGCCCAGCATTCGCCGACGTTCGGACAGCCTGCCTCCTCGCAGACCGTCGTCAGCCTCTGCGCCCGGATGATGTCGCGCGTGGCCTTGTAGCCGGGGCTCGACGGCGCCTTGACGCGGATCCACGCGGGCTTGCGCGGCTGCGCCTGATCGGGCCGGTGCGCCTTTTCGGGGTGGCGTTCCTCGGGGACGGTCAGATCGCGCGGGGTCATGGGGGCATGCCTTGGGGTTCTGATGCATGTAAGCCCGCGCGCCGCACTTGTCCAACGCGGAACACCGGGCGCCGGCGGCCTGCGCAGTCGCACAGATGCCGACCGACATCATCTTGTAGACCAAGCGGTAAGGCCGACGGCGCCGCGCAAGGAGGACCTGCCTGCAAAGCGCGGGACGTGTCTGCAAGGAACGACATGATCCGGAACTTGAATGCGAGGGGCTGGGGACGCTGATCCTCGCCCTCTGCGGCTTCGGGACGGCGGTGCTGATGGGGGCCGGGATCCTCGCCCGGCTTTGCCGGCCTCGCCATCGGGCTGACGCTGGCCGCGATCCACCTTGCCGGTTCACCGTCACCGGCGTGTCGGTCAACCCGGCCCGCCCGCTTGGCCCGGCTGTCTTCGTCGGCGGCACCGCGGTGGCGCAGCTCTGGGTTTTCATCGCCGCGCCGCTCGCGGGCGGGGCGCTGGCCGGCATCCTGCACGCGGCCGGGGTCACGCGGGCGGATTGACCGCAACCGCTGACGGGGCGGGCGCCGCCACGGACGCCTGCCCCGGCACCGGCACCCGCGGCGCCATCGCTGCGCGCACGAGATCGTACTTCACCTGCGCGTCCGCGAAATCGCGGCAGAAGGCGACGAGGTTCTGCCAGGGTTCGTCCAGCCGCTTGAGCCCGCTGAGGAAGGCAACCATCACGCCGAGTGTGGTCTCGCCCCGGACCGCCAGCGCACCGCCGATGCCCAGCACCAGCATGATCGCCAGGTTGTCGCTGAGCCGCAGGCCGGATTTCAGCGCGGCCTTCCAAAGGTTCATCCGCATCCGCAACCGGTAGGCGTTGCGCGACGCCGCCAGCGCGGCGCGGAAACGCGCGCCAGGGTCGTGCATCGTGGCGGCGACGGTGGCGCCCGTCGCGGCGCGTTCGGCCACGATGCGGCTGCGGGTGATGCGGTTGATCACGCGCTGCACCACCGGCAAGACGACCGCCTGCTCGGCGATCGTCCCGACCCCGATCAGCGCCAGCCGCGCATCGGTGACGAAAAGGAACCCCGCGACGGTCAGCATCGTGCAGGTCTCGATCACCGGCGTGTTGATCGCCGCGGCCGCGAACCCGCCAAACGGATAGGTCTCTTCCGCGATCACCGACGTCACCGGCCCGAGTGCCGGCCGCCCCGCCGCGTCGTCGCGCCCGCGCTGCGCCGCGATCATGCGCGCCCGCAGATAGCGCCGCGCAGGATGTAGATCGCGAACTTCAGCACCGCCGGGGCCAGCGCGACGCCGGCATAGCCGAACGCCAGCAGCGCCAGCATCCCGTGGTCGCCCGCGGGGATCGCCTCGTCCACGATCCGCCGCTGCAGATCGAGCGGCGCCACGTTCAGCAGCGGCGTCAGCAGGCCGAGCGGCAGAACCGCGATCTGCAGCGCGAGGGTGCGCCGCCAGTCCAGGACATAGATGTTGGCCGGCAGCGGGCTGTGCAGCGCAATCCGCATGGCAGCGACGCTGCACCCTGCCGGAGCGACGCGCAAGTGCCGTGCTGGCGGCCGGCGCACCCGGCTCGGATCCGGCCGCGCGCGGTCCCCCGTCGGCAGAGCGCGCGGGCGACCTGCGCACCGGGCGGACGCGCGCGGGGCCGAGGCGAAGACCGGCGCGCCGGGGCCCCGATCACGTCTGCGAGGCGCGCCCCGCGCGCAACTCGCGGCGCAGGACCTTGCCCGTGGCCGTCATCGGCAGCGCCTCCACCACATGCACCGCGCGCGGTGCCGCATGGGGCGAGACGCGGGCGCGGACGCGGGCGATCAGCCGCGCCTCGGCCGCGCCGTCCCAGACCGCGCCGGGACGCAGCACGACGAAGGCCGTCACCGCCTCGGTCCGCACCGGATCGGGCAGGCCGACCACGGCGGCCATCGCCACATCGGGGTCGCCCGACAGGCAATCCTCGATCTCGGACGGGCCGATGCGGTAACCGGCCGATGTGATGATGTCGTCGTCGCGCGCGACATAGGAGATGTAGCCCTCGGCATCCTGCACCCCAAGGTCGCCCGTCCGCATCCAGTCGCCCGCGAATTTCGCCGCCGTCCGGTCGGGCTGGTTCCAGTAGCGCAGGAACATCGTCGCCGCGCCCCGCCGCACCGCGATCTCGCCCATCGTCCCGGCAGGAACGGGTTCGCCCGCGCCGTCGATCAGCGCCACCTCGAAGCCGGGGATGGCCTGCCCCATCGTGCCCGGCCGCACCGGCATGAAGCCCGCCGCCTGCGTGACGGTCAGGTTGCATTCGGTCTGGCCGTAAAGCTCGTTCACCGGGCAGCCGAAGGTCGCCCGGCCCCAGTCGAGCAGTTCCGCCCCGAGGCTTTCGCCGCCCGAGGACACCGACCGCAGCGGCACCGGCCCCGCCCCCTCGGCACGCAGCATCTTCAGCGCGGTCGGCGGCATGAAGACGTTGCGGATCCCCCGGTCGCGGATCAGCCGTGCGGCGGCGCCGGGATCGAACTTGCGCATCCGGTGCGCGACCAGCGGCACGCCGTAGTAGAGGCAGGGCATCGCCATGTCCATCAGCCCGCCGATCCAGGCCCAGTCGGCCGGCGTCCAGCCCCGGTCGCCAGGCTGGGGGAAGCCTTCGTGGGTCAGTTCCATCGAGGGCAGGTGGCCGATCAGGAAGCGGTGCGCGTGCAGCACCCCCTTGGGCGCGCCGGTGGTGCCGGAGGTATAGATCATCACCGCCGGGTCCTCGGCCCCGACCCCCGCCAGCGGGGCCACGGGCCGCGCCGCCGCGATCGCCTCCCACAGGTCGAGCGCCGGGGCGCGGGCGCCCGCGGTCGCATAGACCGCGGCCAGCGCGGGCAGGTCCGGGCGCAGGTCCATCACCTTGCCGAGGTTCTCCGCGTCGGTGACGATCGCCTTCGCCCCCGAATCGGCCAGCCGGAAGGCCAGCGCATCGGGGCCGAAGAGCGTGAAGAGCGGCAGCGCCACTGCCCCCGCCTTCTGCGCGGCGAGGTGCGCAAGGATCGCCGCCGCCCCCTGCGGCAGAAGGATGCCGACGCGATCGCCGCGCTCGACGCCCGCCGCGCGGAAGGCCGCCGAAAGCCGGTCGGACGCCTCGCGCAGGGCGGCATAGGTCCAGTCCCGGATCGCGCCGTCGGGTGCGACCTCGATCAGCGCCACGCGGCCGGGCTGGGCGCGCGCCCAGGAGTCGCAGCAGGCGTCGGGGATGGTGAAGCCCGGCGGGATGCTCCAGCGGAACGCGGCCCGCAGCCGCGCCCAGCCCCCCGGCTTCTGCGCATCCGCCAGCGCCGCCGCGGTGAACAGCCGCCGCCCGGGTGCTGTCATCGCCCGACCACCGTCACCACCGGCAGGTCCGTCAGGCCGAGGTCCAGCGCGCGGTAGGCGGCCAGCGACAGCTGCGCCGCCCCCGGGCCCGGCCGCAGTTCGACCGCCACGGACCGGCCGGAGGGCAGCCGGACCGCCCCCTGCCGCGGCGCGGTGACCAGCGCGGTCGTCAGCCAGAACCCCCCTTCGGCCGGGTTCCCGAGCGATGCGGTCACCGTCCCCAGGACCGTCCCGGCATCCGGTGCGGCCACCGCCGCCGCGCGCTCTGCCGCGGTCGTGGTGTCGAGCGCCGCGGCAGGCCGGGAGGCCGCGCCGCCGAAGGCCGGGGGACGCGCGGGCGCCGCCTGCAGCGCCGCATCCGGCCGGGCCATCGGGCGCGGCGTATCCGCCCCCGCGGGTGTCGCCGGCACTGCCGCCGCGCCGCCCCGCGCCAGCCCAAGCCGAGCGCAGCCCGGCAGCGCGACCACGGCAGCAAGCGTGAGGACAAGCGCAAGGCGAAGCGGCATCGCACCAAGGCTAGCCGCACCGCCCGCCGCCCGCAATCGCCCGCAACCCATACCCGCACGGTGCTTGAAGTGCGCGCTGCGCCGCTATAGCCTTGCGGCATGAACGCCCCGCTGATCGACCCCTTCGCCCGCGCGATCACCTACCTGCGCGTCTCGGTCACCGACCGGTGCGACTTCCGCTGCACCTACTGCATGGCGGAGCATATGACGTTCCTGCCGAAGGCCGACCTGCTGACGCTCGAGGAGCTCGACCGCCTCTGCTCGGCCTTCGTGCGGATGGGCGTGCGCAAGCTGCGCATCACCGGGGGCGAGCCGCTGGTGCGCAAGGGGATCATGACGTTCTTCCGCGCGATGGCGCGGCATCTGGCGTCGGGCGCGCTGGACGAGCTGACGCTGACGACGAACGGCAGCCAGCTTGCCCGCTTCGCCGCCGATCTTGCCGCCTGCGGCGTCCGGCGGGTGAACGTCAGCCTCGACACGCTCGACCCCGCGAAGTTCGCCGCGATCACCCGCTGGGGCCGCCTGCCGCAGGTGCTGGAGGGGATCGCGGCCGCGCAGGCCGCCGGCCTGCGCGTGAAGATCAACGCGGTGGCGCTGAAGGGCTTCAACGAGGACGAGCAGTTCCGCCTGACCGAATGGTGCGCCGAACAGGGCCATGACCTCACCTGGATCGAGGTGATGCCCATGGGCGACATGGGCGAAGCCGACCGGCTGGACCAGTACTGGCCCCTCTCGGACCTGCGCCGCCGCTATGCCGCGCGCCATACGCTGATCGACCTAACCGAGCGCACGGGCGGCCCCGCACGCTATGTCAGGCTGGTCGAAACCGGGCAGAAGATCGGTTTCATCACGCCTCTCACCCACAACTTCTGCGAAAGCTGCAACCGCGTGCGGGTCACCTGCACGGGCGAGCTTTTCATGTGCCTCGGGCAGGAGGACGCAGCGGACCTGCGCGCGCCCTTGCGCGCCAGCGCCGACGACGCGGGCCTCGAGGCCGCGATCCGCGCGGCGATCGCGCGGAAACCCAAGGGACACGACTTCGACTATTCCCGCCGCACCGTGGCCGGGCAGGTCAGCCGGCACATGAGCCACACGGGCGGCTGACCGCCGCCGCGCCATGCAGGCGCGGCGCAGGGACGAAGGCGCGACCGATCGGGCACCCCGCTCGCGGTCGCGCTGCCCCAGCATGCGCGTGCCAGCCCGTGCCCGTTTCCGCGGGCAGGCTGGTGTCCCGGCCGGCCCGCCTGCGGCGTCAGGCCGCCGGCATCCGCGCCTCGACCATGCCGGCGTACCAGGACGATCCGGCCGGGATCGCATTGTCGTCGAAGTCGTAGGCGGGGTGGTGGACGCCCGCGGTATCGCCGTTGCCGACGAGGATGTAGGCGCCGGGGCGTTCCTCGAGCATGTAGGCGAAATCCTCGCCGCCCATCAGCGGCGGCACCTCGCGCACGGGCTTGCCCGCGATCGCGGCGGCCACCGCGGCGGCGTGCTCGGTCTCGGCCGGATGGTTGACCATCACGGGATAGCCCCGCTGGTAGTCCACCGTCGTCGTCGCACCGAAAGCGGCGGCGGTGTGTTCGACGATGGCGCGGATTCGCGCCTCGGCCATGTCGCGCATCGCTGCTTCCAGCGTGCGCACCGTGCCGCGCAGCTGCACCGTCTGGGGAATGACGTTGTGGGCCTCGGATCCGGTGCGGAAGGACGTGACCGACACGACGACGTTCTTCAGCGGATCGGTGTTGCGGCTGACGATGGTCTGCAGCGCCAGCACGAGGTGCGCGGCGACCACGGTGGTGTCGATCGTCTCGTGCGGCTTCGCCGCATGCCCGCCGCGCCCGGTCACGTCGATGGTGAACTGGTCGGTCGCGGCGAAGAAGGCACCGGGGCGGATCGCGAACTCGCCGACCGGCAGGCCCGGCATGTTGTGCATCCCGTAGACCTCCTGAATGCCGAAGCGGTCCATCATGCCGTCGGCGCACATCTCGCGGCCGCCACCACCGCCTTCCTCGGCGGGCTGGAAGATCACCACGGCGGTGCCGTCGAAGGCGCGCGTTTCGCACAGATACTTGGCGGCGCCGAGCAGCATGGCGGTGTGCCCGTCGTGACCGCAGGCGTGCATCCGGCCCGGCACCTTCGAGGCATGGGGCTTGCCGGTCGCCTCGTGGATCGGCAGCGCGTCCATGTCGGCGCGCAGGCCGACGACCCGGCCCTTCGTGTCGGTCCGCCCGCGGATGACGCCGACGACGCCGGTGCGGCCGATCCCCTCGACCACCTCGTCGCAGCCGAATTCGCGCAGCTTCGCCGCGACGACGCCGGCGGTGCGGTGCACCTCGAAGAGCAGCTCGGGGTTCTCGTGCAGATCCCGCCGCCAGGCGGCGATCTCGGGCAGAAGCTCGGCAAAGCGGTTCTTGACGGGCATGGCGTATCCTCGCGTGAAGACCCCTAAACTGGTCCCTCTGGCGGGCGGGGGCAACCCCCGGCGGGCGGCGAAAAGCGCGGTGCAGACCCCCGCGATCCCGCCGCCGACCACGACGGTGTCGGCCCGATGCAGGCAGCCGCGAGCGCGGCGGGCCCGCCTGCGCGACGGGGAAGGTCACGCGGCGAGGTCAGCCACCAGCTGCTGCATGAAGCGCCAGCCTTCGGCGAACTGCGCGACCGTCAGGAACTCGTCGGGCTGATGCGCCTGCACAATGTCGCCCGGCCCGCAGACCACGGTGGACAGGCCCGCAGCCTGGAACTGCCCGCCCTCGGTCCCGTAGCTGACGACGCGGGTGGCGTTGTCGCCGGTCAGGCGGCGGGTCATGCGTTCGGCCGCACCGGCAGCTTCCGGCACCACGGGCGGGACGGTGAACACCCGGTCGAGCGCGATGCCCGCCTCGGGCCGGACGGCGCGCATCGCGGCGGCGATCCGCGCCGCCTCGCCCTCGAAGGCGGCAACCCAGGCGTCCACTTCCTCACCCGGCACCACCCGCACCTCGAAGGCGAAGCGGCAGTCGGCTGCGGTGATGTTGTGGGCCGTGCCGCCCGCGATCATGCCGGCATGCAGCGTCGTGAAGGGCGGATCGAAGGCGGCGGCCAGCGATCCGGGCGGGCGGGCCGCGTTGTCGGCATTTCGCTCGTTGGCCCACTGGATCAGCCGCGCAGCCTCCATGACGGCGCTGACCCCGTAGGGCAGCAGCGACGAATGCACTTCGACCCCCCGGACATGGACGCGCCAGCCGGCGCCGCCCTTGTGTCCGGTGACGACCTTCATGCCGGTCGGCTCGCCCACGATCACGGCAGCGGCGGGCGGCAGGCCGGCCTTCATGGCCCCGATCAGCTGCACCACGGCCATGCAGCCCAGTTCCTCGTCGCAGCTGAGCGCGAGCTGCAACGGCCGCGCGACACCCCGCGCCTGCGCCAGCGCCAGGGCCGCCATCGCAAGGGCGACAAAGCCCTTCATGTCCGCCGACCCGCGGCCATGAAGGCGCCCGTCGCGTTCGGTCAGCGTCCAGGGGTCGGATGTCCAGGCCTGCCCGTCCACCGGCACGACGTCGGAATGGCCCGACAGGATCACCCCGCCCGGCACCGAAGGCCCGGCCTGCGCGTAAAGCTGCGCCTTGGTGCCGCAGGGCCGCATCACCACCGTTGCGGGAATGCCCCGCGCCGCCAGCCAGGCCTCGACCCAGCGGATGAGGTCGAGGTTCGGCTCGCGGCTGACGCTGCGGTGTGCGACCAGCCCCGCCAGAACATCCCGCGCCGTTGCCAGATCCATGCCCGCCCTCTGCCTTGCGGTGCCGAGCGTTGCCCGGCCCGGCGGGCCGCGTCAACGCCATCCGGGGTTTCCCCGGCCGGGTCCGATGCGCTATCCCCGTCAAAACCGCACCATTGCCGCGCCGGGAGGGGCCATGTCAGACAGCATCATCGCCCGCTGCGAGGCGCGCGGCTTGCGCATGACCGACCAGCGGCGCACCGTCGCCCGGGTGCTGGAAGAGGCCGACGATCACCCCGATGTCGAGGCGCTCTACACCCGCGCGGCGGCGATCGACCCGAAGATCTCGATCGCCACAGTCTATCGCACCGTTAAGCTGTTCGAGGAGGCGGGGATCCTCGACCGGCACGAGTTCCGCGACGGCCGCGCGCGCTACGAGGATTCGACGCGCGACCATCACGACCATCTGATCGACCTGACGACCGGCGCGGTGATCGAGTTCGTGGACCCCGAGATCGAGGCCCTGCAGGAAGCGATCGCCCGCCGCCTCGGCTATCGGCTGAAGGGCCACCGGCTGGAGCTTTACGGCGTGCCCGAGACGCGGCGCTGACCGGCTGCGCCGCGCCCCCGGCCGACGCCCGGCGATGGGGCGACGCCCCGACGCAGCAGCCCTTCCGCGCGGCCCCGGGCCGGGGTAAGCCCGCAGCGACGCAGAAGCCGGACCCACGCGCCCGATGGAAAACCTTCGCGCCTCGGCCTTCATGGTCGCCGCCATGGCGGGGTTCGCGCTCGAGGACGCGCTGATCAAGCTCCTCGCCGCGACGATCCCGACCGGGCAGATCATGCTGGCGCTCGGCCTTCTGGGCACGCTCGGCTTCGCCGCGCTGGCGGCGCTGCAGGGGGTGGCGCCCCTGACGCGGGCCGCAATGCATCCGGTGGTGCTCACACGCTGCGGGGCCGAGCTGACGGGCACGCTCGCCTTCATCACGGCCCTGTCGCTCGTGCCGCTTGCGGTCGCCTCGGCGATCCTGCAGGCGCTGCCGCTTGTCGTGACCATGGGCGCGGCGCTGATACTGCGCGAACCTGTGGGCTGGCGGCGCTGGACGGCGATCGCCGTGGGTCTCGGCGGCATGCTGATGATCCTGCGGCCCTTCGCCGCAAGCTTCGACCCCAATGCGCTGTTCGCAGTTGTCGCCGTCGTCGCGCTGGCGCTGCGCGACCTGCTGGCCCGGCGCGTGCCGGCGGCGATGCACACGCTGCAACTCGCCCTTCTCGGCTTCGCCGCGATCGTTCCGGCCGGGGTGGCCCTGCTCGCCCTGGGGCAGACGCCGGTCGCGCCGGGCTGGCGCGAGGCTGCGCTGATGGCGGGGATCCTCGCGCTCGGCATGACGTCCTACATCGCGATCACGCTGGCCACGCGGCGGGGCGAGGTCGCCGTCGTCGCGCCCTTCCGCTATTCGCGGCTCGTCTTCGCGATGGCGGTCGGCGCGATGCTGTTCGGCGAGCGGCCGGACGGCTGGACGCTTGCCGGCTCGGCGCTGATCATCGCCTCGGGCCTCTACACCTTCGCGCGCGAGCGGCGTCTGGCCCTTCAGCGCCGCGCGCGCTAAACGGCGGGCGAACCCCGCCGGAGGCACCCATGAGCACGATCACCGACATCCACGCGCGCGAGATCCTCGACAGCCGCGGCAACCCCACCGTCGAGGTCGAGGTGACGCTGGAAGACGGCGAGACCGGCCGCGCCGCCGTGCCCTCGGGCGCCTCGACCGGCGCGCACGAGGCGGTGGAACGGCGCGACGGCGACCGGCAGCGCTATGGCGGCAAGGGGGTGCTGGAAGCGGTGGCGGCCGTCAACGGCGAGATCGCCGAGGCGCTGGTCGGCTTCGACGCGACCGAACAGGTGGCCATCGACCGGATGCTGGTCGAGATGGACGGGACGCCGAACAAGGCCCGCCTCGGCGCCAACGCGATCCTCGGCGTCAGCCTCGCCTGCGCGAAGGCGGCGGCGCTGTGGACCGGACAGCCACTGTTCCGCTATGTCGGCGGTGCGGCGGCGCGGGTGCTGCCGGTGCCGATGATGAACATCATCAACGGCGGGGCCCATGCCGACAACCCCATCGACATCCAGGAATTCATGGTGATGCCGGTCGGCGCCCCGAGCTTCCGCGAAGGGCTGCGGTGGGGGGCCGAGGTCTTCCACGCGCTGAAGGCGGCGCTGAAGGCGGCCGGCCACACCACCAGCGTCGGCGACGAGGGCGGTTTCGCGCCGAACCTCGCCTCGACGCGGGCCGCGCTCGATTTCATCCTGAAGGCGATCGAGTCGGCCGGCTACCGCCCGGGACAGGACGTGTGGCTGGCGCTCGACTGCGCGGCGACGGAATACTTCCGCGACGGGGCCTATGCGCTCGACGGCGAGGGGCTTGTCCTCACCGCTGAAGGCAATGTCGATTACCTGGCGGCGCTCTGCGCGGACTATCCGATCCTGTCGATCGAGGACGGCTGCGCCGAGGACGACTGGGACGGCTGGCGGATGCTGACCGACCGTCTGGGGGCGCACGTGCAGCTTGTGGGCGACGATCTCTTCGTCACCAACCCCGCACGGCTTTCCGAAGGGATCGCAAGGGGTTGCGGGAACTCCCTGCTGGTCAAGGTGAACCAGATCGGCACCCTCACCGAAACGCTCGACGCGGTGGCGATGGCGCATCGGGCGCGCTACACGGCCGTGATGTCGCACCGCTCGGGCGAGACCGAGGATGCGACCATCGCCGATCTCGCTGTGGCGACCAACTGCGGCCAGATCAAGACCGGCTCGCTCGCCCGGTCCGACCGGCTGGCGAAATACAACCAGCTGCTGCGGATCGAGGAGATGCTGGGCGATACCGCCGACTACGCGGGGCGCAGCGTCCTGCGCGGCTGAGGCTTGGTGCGGGACGATCCCGCCTCGGCCTTCGCCCGCGCGGTCGGCGGGCGGCTGATCCATGTCACCGCCGCCGCGAACCTGCCCCGCATCCGGGCCGAGGGCCTGCGCCCGGCAGCCGACCTCGCCGCGCGGGCCGGGATCGACCCGGCCGCAATCCGCCTGCGCGCGAGGCCCCTCGCGCTGCCCGGCGCGCTGCTCAACCACCAGCGGCCGCTGCTGATGGGACGGGCGAAGGCGTTCCTCGATCCGCCGCTGACGCTGGCGGACTGGGCGGGGCTGCTCGATGCGCGCGTGTTCCTGTGGCCGGACGGGCGCGGCACCGCCTTCGCCGCCGCACTGGCCGACCGCGAGGCGATCGTGCTGACGGTCGCGCCGAAGGCGCTGTTCGCCGCGCTGCCCGGGGCGCTCTGGCTCTCGCCGGTCAATTCGGGCGACGCCTCGCGCCGGCCGGCGCGCCGCGGGCCCTGGCTCTGGGTGCCGGCGGACGACCTGCGGGGTTTCGCCACGAACCGGATGCGGCGGGGCCTTGCCACCCGGCCGGACCGGGTTGCCGAGGTCTCCGTCACCGGGCAGGTTCCGCCAGAGCTGATCGGATTTCCCTGATGGACGCGGACGCCCTCATCGCCGCCCTGAACCTCGCACCCCACCCCGAGGGCGGCTGGTATCGCCAGACCTGGGCCGCGGCTGCGGCAGAGGGCGCGCGCCCGGCGGCGACGCTGATCCTGTTCCTCCTCCGCGCCGGCGAGCGCAGCCACTGGCATCGGGTGGACGCCGACGAGATCTGGCTGTGGCACGCGGGCGCGCCGCTTGTCCTCGCCGTCGCCGAAACCGACGCGGGACCGGCGCGGGAGACGAGGCTCGGGCCTGCGGTCGCGGCGGGCGAGACGCCGCAGGCCGTCGTGCCCGCCGGCCACTGGCAGGCGGCGGCGCCGGCCGGGGCCTTTGCGCTCGTCTCCTGCGTGGTGGCGCCCGGCTTCCGCTTTGCGGGCTTCACCCTCGCGCCGCCCGGCTTCGACATCCTGCGGACGCGCTGATGGCGCGGGCGGGCCCCGCCGAGCAGCCTTGCACTGCCTGAAACGTTGGCCGGGGATGAATGCC
>CALIZF010000004.1 GCA_938028765.1 uncultured Paracoccaceae bacterium | reverse complement strand
GGGTGAATTGCCGCAGGCAAGAGGGGGGGCCGGCGGCCCCCCCTGCCGCGGGGCAGCGCAGGGCGGGGCATGATCGATCGCTTCCTCATCCCCATCGTCGCGCGGCTGCTCGACCCGCCCGCACGGGCGATCGCCGCGCGTGGCGTGTCGGCCGATACCGTGACGCTGGCGGGTTTCGCTGCGGGCCTGTGCGCCGCGCCGCTGGTCTGGGCGGGATGGCCGATGGCGGCGCTGGTGGCGATCCTGCTCAACCGGCTGGCCGACGGGCTGGACGGGGCGGTGGCGCGGATCGCCGGGCCGACCGGCCGGGGGGCCTTTCTCGACATCGCGCTCGATTTCGTGTTCTATGCGACGGTGCCGGTTGGCTTCGCGCTGGCCGATCCTGCGGCGAATGCCTTGGCCGCGGCAGTCCTGATCTGCGCCTTCGTCGGGACGATGGCGACGTTCCTCGCCTTCGCGGTGGTGGCGGGCCAGCGGGGAATGGTGGCGCACGCCTACCCGACGAAGGGGATCTACTACCTCGGCGGGCTGACCGAAGGGGCCGAGACCATCGCCGTCTTCGCCGCCATGTGCCTGTTCCCTGAGGCCTTTCCGGTGCTGGCCTGGGCCTTCGCCGCTGCCTGCGGGGTCACCGCGGCGATGCGGCTGCACCTCGGCTGGGCGGCTTTCGGCCCGCGGGGTTGAAACCGCCGCGTGCCCCTGCGCGTATAGAAGCCAACCGACGGGAGTCTGCTGATGCGTGCTGTCTTTGCCCTTGCCGCCCTTCTCGCGCTTGCCGCGCCGGCGACTGCCGGCGACTGGGAGGATACCCTGGCCGCGGCGCGGGGGCAAACTGTCTGGTGGCACGCCTGGGGCGGCGATCCGCGCACGAACGCCTTCATCGCCGAGGTCGCCGCCGAGGTGCAGGCCGCCTATGGCGTGCAGCTGGAACATGTGCGCCTGTCCGACACGGCCGAGGCCGTGAACCGCGTGCTGGCCGAACGGGCGGCAGGCCGCGACGCGGGCGGGGCGGTGGACCTGATCTGGATCAACGGGCCGAACTTCGCGGCGATGAAGGCCGCAGGGCTTCTGCATTGCGGGTTCGTCGCGCAGCTGCCGAACGCGCGGTTCGTTGACCTGGGCCCCGGCGCGGCGGCCGCGACCGATTTCACCCTGCCCACCGAGGGGTGCGAATCCCCCTGGCGGCTGGCGCGGTTCGTGCTGTTCCACGATCCCGCCCGCGTGGCCGATCCACCGTCGTCGATGGCGGCGCTGGCGGACTGGGCGGCGGCGAACCCCGGCCGCCTGACGCATCCCGATGCTGCCAACTTCATGGGCGCCACGTTTCTGAAGCAGGCGCTGGTCGAGCTTGCGCCCGATCGCGACGTTCTGGCGCTTCCGCCTACCGATGCGGCCTGGGCCGTGGCCACCGCTCCGCTCTGGGACTGGTACGACCGGTTGCGGCCGAACCTCTGGCGCGCCGGCCGGCAGTTCCCCGAGAACGAGACGGCGCTGATCCAGATGCTGGGCGACGGGGCGGTGGATTTCGCCATGGCCTTCGACCCTGCGGCGGCCGCGAACGCGGTGATCCGCGGGGTGCTGCCGGACACGGTGCGCACCGTCGCCTTTCCGGGCGGGACGCTGGGGAATGTCAGTTTCGTGGCGATCCCCTACAACGCCAGCGCGCGGGCGGGGGCGATGGTGGTCGCGAACCACCTGCTGGACCCGGCCGTGCAGGCGCGGGCGCAGGACATCCGGGTGCTGGGTGCCTACAGCGTGCTGGACCCCGCCCGGCTCGACGCCCCTGCACGGGCGGCCTTCGACGCACTGCCGGGGCACCCTGCGTTGCCGACGCTCGACGCGCTCGGGCCGACACTGCCGGAACCGCACCCCGGCTGGATGACGCGGCTGGCCGAAGAATGGGCGCGGCGCGTCGCGCGCTGAGCGCGGCGGCCCTGACGGCCGTCGCGGCGCTGGTCCTTGCGCCGGTTCTGGCGGGGCTGGCGGTCACGCTGGCAATGTCAGCGGGGCATCTGCCGGCGCTCGGCCTGAGCGGCCCGGATGCGGGGCCCTGGCTGCGCCTCGGCGCACAGCCGGGACTTGCTCAGGCGGTGGCGCTGACCCTCTGGACCGGCGGCGCGGCCGCAGCCCTGTCGCTGGCGCTGGCCTTCGCGGCGGCCCCCGCGCTGCACGGCAGCCGTGCGGCCCGGCTGCTCGCGCCGCTGATCGGCGCGCCGCACGCGGCGCTGGCGGTCGGCTTCGCCTTCCTGGTCGCGCCGTGGGGGTGGCTGGCGCGCCTTTTCAGCCCCTGGGCCACGGGGTGGGACGTGCCGCCCGACTGGCCGACGGTGAACGACCCCCTGGGCCTTGCGCTGATCGCCGGGCTGGTCCTGAAAGAGGCGCCGTTCCTGACCTTTGTGCTGCTCGCCGCGCTGGCGCAGCGCCCCGTCGCGCGCGATCTCGCGGCGGCGCGCGCGCTCGGCTACGGCCCGAGGGCGGCGTGGCGGCTCGCGGTTCTGCCGGCGTGCTGGCCGGCGGTGCGGCTGCCGGTAATGATCGTTCTTGCTTACGCGCTTTCGGCGGTGGACCCGGCGCTGATCCTCGGCCCGACGCTGCCGCCGACGCTGCCGGTGCTGACCCTGCGCTGGTTCGCGGCGGGGGAGACCGCGATGGTTCTGCCTGGCGCGGCGGCGGCGGTGGCGCAGGCGCTCTTGGTGGCGGCGGCGATCCTGGGGTTCCTCGGGGCCGAGCGGCTGTGGCGCGCGCGCCTTGCAGCGCAGGCGGCGCGCGGCGACCGCGGGCGGCCGGGGCGGCCGGGCCGAGGGGCGGCGCTGGTGGTAGCCCTGCCCGCGGCGGGGGCCTTCGCGGCGCTGGCGCTCTGGTCGGTCGCAGGGCGCTGGCCGTTTCCGGCCGCGCTGCCCGCGACCTGGTCGGCCGAGGCCTGGGGCGGCGGTCAAGGCCTGTGGCGGGCTGCGGCGGCGACGGCGGGGATCGGCGCCCTGTCGGTCGCGCTGGCGCTGGCGCTGGCCATCCTGTGGCTTCAGCTCGCAGGACCGCTTGCCCGCGCGGCCGAAGCGGCGATGGCCCTGCCGCTGATCGTCCCGCCGACGGCCTTTGCCTTCGGCCTCGCCGTGGCGCTCTTGCGCATCGGCCTCGATCCCGGCTGGCCGGCGGTGGTGGCGGGGCACCTCGCCTTCGTCTTCCCCTATGTGCTGATCGTGCTGGCCGGCCCGTGGCGGGCGTTCGATCCGGCGCTGCTGCGGGCGGCGGCCGCGGTGGGCGCGGGGCCGGTGCGCAGGCTGGCGGCGGTGCGGCTGCCGGTCATGCTGCGGCCCCTGTGCACGGCGGCGGCGGTCGGCTTTGCGGTGTCGGCGTCGCAGTATCTGCCCACGCTGACATTGGGCGGCGGGCGGGTGCGGACGCTGACGACCGAGGCTGTTGCGCTCGCCTCGGGCGGCGACCGGCGGGTGGCGGCGGCCTTCGGCCTTCTGGCCGCGGCGCTGCCCGTCGCGGTCTACCTGACCGCGCAGGCGCTGCCGGGGGCGGTCTGGCGCAACCGCCGCGCCCTGCGGGGTTCCCCGTGACCGCGACGCTCGACCTGCGGGATGTCGTCGTCCTAGCCGACGGGCGGCCGCTCTTCGCGCCGGTGTCGCTGACGGTCGCGCCGGGCGCGGTGGCGACCGTCCTCGGGCCGTCGGGGATCGGCAAGTCGAGCCTTCTGGCCTGGATCGGCGGGCACCTCGCGCCGCCACTCGCCGGCGCGGGCCATGTGCTGCTGGACGGGCGCGACGTGACCGCCCTACCCGCCGAGGCGCGGCGGATCGGCGTCCTGTTCCAGGATGCGGCCCTCTTCCCCCACCTCAGCGTCGGCGGCAACCTCGCCTTCGGGCTGGCGGCGGACGTGCGGGGACGGACGGCGCGCCGGGCCGCGGTCGCGGCGGCGCTAGAGCGGATAGGCCTGCCGGATGCCGCCGACCGCGACCCCGCCACCCTGTCGGGGGGCGAGCGGCTTCGGGTCGCGCTGATGCGCACGCTTCTGTCCGCGCCGCGGGCGGTCCTGCTCGACGAGCCCTTCGCGGCGCTGGACCCGGCGACGCGCGACCGCATCCGTGCGATGACGCTGAGGCACTTGCGCGAGGACAAGATCCCCGCGCTGATGGTCACGCACGACGCCGGCGATGCGGCGGCCGCCGGCGGCGCGGTGGTGCGGCTGGCCCCGCCGGATCAGCCCAGCGCGTAGCCCGCCCCCCGCACCGTCCGCACGGGATCCGACCCGCCGTGCCGCATCAGCGCCTTGCGCAGACGGCCGATGTGCACGTCCACGGTCCGCGTATCCACGTAGATGTCGCGGCCCCAGACGCGATCCAGAAGCTGCTCGCGGCTCCAGACCCGGCCGGGCTTTTCCATCAGCGTGGACAGAAGGCGGAACTCGGTCGGGCCGAGGCTGATCGGCTGGCCGGCCCGGAACACGCGGTGTTCGCCGGCGTCGAGCAGGATGTCCTCGAACACCAGCCGCTCGCCGAGGCTCGCGGGCCGCGTGCGGCGCAGCTGCGTGCGCAGGCGCGCCATCAGCTCGGCGACCGAATAGGGCTTGACCACATAATCGTCGGCCCCGGTCTCGAGCCCGCGCACGCGGTCGAGCTCCTCGGACCGGGCCGACAGCATGATGACCGGGATCCCGCGCGTCTCGGGTCGCGCCTTCACCTGGCGGCAGACCTCAATGCCGCTGACATTGGGCAGCATCCAGTCGAGCAGGATCAGGTCGGGCGCCTCTTCCTGCACCAGCAGCAGCGCCTCGTCGCCCGACTGGGCGACGACGACGGCGAACCCCTCAGCCTCGAGGTTGTAGATCAGAACCTCGCGCTGCGCGCTTTCGTCCTCGACCAAGAGGACCGTGGGCTGCTTGTGCGCCATCATGGCCGCGCCCCTAGTCGTTCACCGAGGCGACGAAGGGCGTGCGGTCGTCCTTCGGGCGCGGGTCTTCGGGCATCTGGCCGGTGACGAGGTAGATCACCTGTTCGGCGATCCCCGTCGCATGGTCGCCCATGCGTTCCACGTTCTTGGCGATGAAATGCAGGTGCATGCAGGCGGTGATGTTGCGCGGGTCTTCCAGCATGTGGGTCAGAAGGACGCGGAACAGGGAATTGTAGATCTGGTCCACCTCCTGGTCGCGCGACCGCACGTCGGCGGCCAGCTGCGCGTCGCGGCGGATGTAGGCATCCAGCGCGTCCTTCAGCATCAGTTCCACCTGCTTGGCCATCCGCCGCACGGTGCCCGCGGTGCCCTCGATCGGCGTGAACTGCGCCAACACCGACGTGCGCTTGGCGATGTTCTTCGCGTAGTCGCCCATGCGTTCGAGGCCGCCCGCCACCTTCAGCACCGACAGGACGGTGCGCAGGTCGGTCGCGGTCGGCTGGCGCAGGGCGATGACGCGGGCGCATTCCTCGTTCACCTGCGCCTCGAGCGCGTCGATGGCGCTGTCGTCGGCAAGGACGCGGCGCGCGAGTTCCTCGTCCCGCGTCTCGAGCGCACGGGCGCAGTCGAGCGTCGCCTTCTCGACCAGACCGCCCATGCGCATGACAAGCGCCTGGACGGTTTCGAGGTCGCGGTCGAAGGCCGAGACGATATGGGGTTCGTTGTGCATGGTGCCCTCTGTCATCCGATCCGGCCGGTGATGTAGGATTCGGTCCGGGTATCCTTCGGGTTGGTGAAGATCTGCCCCGTCTCGCCGTATTCCACGAGGTTGCCGAGGTGGAAAAACGCCGTCCGCTGGCTGACGCGCGCGGCCTGCTGCATCGAGTGCGTGACGATCACGACGGCGTAGTTTTCCCGCAGCTCGTCGATCAGTTCCTCGACCTGCGCCGTTGCGATCGGGTCGAGCGCCGAGCACGGCTCGTCCATCAGCAGCACCTCGGGGCTGGTCGCCACCGCGCGGGCGATGCACAGCCGCTGCTGCTGGCCGCCCGACAGGCCGGTGCCGGGATCGTTCAGGCGGCCCTTCACCTCGTTCCACAGCGCGGCCTTCCGCAGGCTCGATTCCACGATCTCGTCCAGCTCGCCCTTGTTGCGGGTCAGCCCGTGGATCTTCGGCCCGTAGGCGACGTTGTCGTAGATCGATTTCGGGAAGGGATTCGGCTTCTGGAACACCATGCCGACCTTGGCGCGCAGCTGCACCGGATCGATCCGCTTGTCGTAGATGTCCTGGCCGTCGAGCAGGATCGTGCCTTCGACGCGGGCGATCGCAACGGTATCGTTCATCCGGTTGAGACAGCGCAGGAAGGTGGACTTGCCGCAGCCCGACGGACCGATGAAGGCGGTCACGGTCCGGTCGAGGATGTCGACATCGACATCCTTCAGGGCGTGCGTCTCGCCGTAATAGACCTGCACGCCTCGCGCGCTGATCTTGGCGGCATTCGTGCCCACGGTTCTCTCCGCAATGCGCATGTCGTTCATCGGATGTCTCCGGTGGTTACCATTTTCGCTCGAACTTGTTGCGGAGGAAGATCGCAAGCCCGTTCATCAGGACAAGGAAGCCCAGCAGAACGAGAATGGCGGCCGAAGTGCGGCTGACGAAGCCGCGTTCGGGGCTGTCGGCCCAGATGAAGATTTGCGTCGGCAGCGCCGTCGCGGGATCGAACGGCGTCGCGGGCGCCGCCGTCACGAAGGCGTTCATCCCGATCAGCAGCAGCGGCGCGGTTTGACCGAGCGCCTGCGCAAGCCCGATGATCGTTCCCGTCAGGATGCCCGGCATGGCCAGCGGCACGACGTGGTGGAAGACCACCTGCTGCCGCGAGGCACCGACGCCCAGGGCGGCCTCGCGGATCGAGGCCGGCACCGCCTTCAGCGCCGCGCGCGTGGCAATGATGATGGTGGGCAGCGTCATCAGCGCCAGCACCATCCCGCCGACGAAGGGGGCCGAGCGCGGAAGGCCGAGCCAGTTGAGGAACACCGCGAGGCCGAGGAGACCGAACACAACCGACGGCACCGCGGCCAGGTTGTTGATGTTCACCTCGATGAAATCGCTGGCCTTGTTCTTTGGCGCGAACTCCTCGAGGTAGATCGCCGCGCCGATGCCGATCGGGAACGACAGCAGGAAGCAGGTCAGCAGCGCGTAGAACGATCCCGTCAGCGCGCCGCGCAGGCCCGCAAGCTCGGGGAAGCGCGAATCGGCACTGGTCAGCAGCGTGGTGTTCAGCGGCTTGGTCACGCGGCCCTGGGCGGCCAGCGCGCCGAAGAACGCGATCTCGTTGTCCTTCACCCGGCGCAGCTCCTCGGGCGTTTCATGATCGATCAGGCCCTTGTTCAGCAGATCGTAGGGATCGGACGCCGGCACGTTCAGCGTGACCGTGCGGCCGACCAGCGACGGATCGGCCAGAAGCCGGTCCCGCATGGTGAACTGCGCCGCGTTCGACAGGATGCCGAGCAGGGCGCGCCCGTCCTCGGCCGTGGCGCCGGGCACCTGGGCGACCAGCGAGTTCTGCAACATCTGGCGGAAGTTGCTGCGGGCGGGGTTGGCTTCGTTGATCAGCGCAGGGTCGTAGGTCACGTCGATGCGCACGTGCGTCTGCGTCATCGCCTGCCAGCCCGTGGCGATGAGCGAGACCATCAGGATTGCGAGCATCAGGAAGGCGAAGCCGATCGCGGCGAGGCCCACCATCTTCAGCCGCATCTCGGAAGCCTTGCGGCGGCGCACCCGGGCGCCGATCTCTTCCGATGTCCAGTCTACGGGGCGCGGCCCGATACCGGTCTGGGTGGCGTCGGCCATGGGAAGGTCCTCAATCGTAGATTTCGCGGTACTTCCGCACGATCCGCAGCGCCAGGACGTTGATCCCCAGCGTCACGACGAACAGCATTAACCCGAGCGCGAAGGCCGCGAGCGTCTTGGGGCTGTCGAAGGCGGTGTCGCCGATCAGAAGGGTCACGATCTGCACCGTCACGGTGGTCACGCTGTCCAGCGGGTTGATGGTCAGCTTGGCGATCAGACCGGCGGCCATCACGACGATCATCGTCTCGCCGATGGCGCGGCTGACAGCCAGAAGGATGCCGCCCACGATGCCGGGGATAGCGGCGGGGAACAGCACGGTTATCACCGTCTCGCCCCGTGTCGCGCCAAGCGCCAGCGCGCCGTCCCGCAGCGCCCGCGGAACCGCCGACAGCGTGTCGTCGGCAAAGGACGAGATGAAGGGGATCAGCATGACGCCCGTCACGCTGCCCGCAGCCAGCGCGGTGTTGGACGCGATCGGCAGGCCCGACCAGACGCCGAAATCTCGCAGCGCCGGCGCGATCACCAGAACCGCGAAGAAGCCATAGACGACGGTCGGCACACCGGCCAGGATCTCGAGCAGCGGCTTGGCGACCGCGCGGAAGCGCGGCGACGCGAACTCGTTGAGGTAGATCGCCGAAAAGAGCCCCACCGGAACCGCAACCGTCATCGCGACCACGGTGATCACCAGCGTGCCCACGAACACCGGCACCCAGCCGAACGCGCCGACGGCGGCGATCTGGTCGGCACGGATCGGCATCTGCGGCTCCCACCGCAGGCCGAAGAGGAAGTCGTACCACGGCACCATCCCGAAGAAGCGCCAGGTCTCAACCACCAGCGAGGCGATGATGCCGATGGTGGTGAAAATCGCGACGGTCGAACAGAAGATCATCAACCCGTTGACGATCGCCTCGGTGCCCTGACGCGCCCGGAAGTCGGGGCTGACGCGCATCCGCGACAGGATCAGAAGGACAGCCGACATCACGCCGACGACGACGACCATCAGCGTCGCCGATGTGTCGCGCAACGCTGTCAGCCTTGCGGCCGCATCGATCTTCCACTGCTCGGGCGTGCCGAAGATCCGACCGCCGGCGATCTGGCGGATCTCGGCGACGATTAGCTGGACGGCGCCTGGGTCGAGGCCGTCGGTCGTGCCGGGGGGCAGGCTGCGCAAGACGAGGGCGTTGATCACCGCGCCCTGCAGCAACAGCCACAGGATCAGGACGATGAAGCCCGGAACGAGCACGACCAGAAAGGAAAAGCCGCCGTGGAAGCCGGCGAGCGAGTGCAGGCGCGCGCCGCTGCCCTGCAATTGCCGCGCCGCGCGGAGGTTCAGCAGATACCCTGCGACCGAAGCGAGAAAAAGAAGTGCGAAGGCGAACGTGGTCATGCTGCGGACCCAATCGGCGGCCTGAGGGAACATCCGCCGCCCGAGGGCCGGGCCGGCGCCGGATTTCCGCCGATCAGTTGGTCAGGGGCGCGATGTTCGTGGCGCTGAGCACCGACGCCTGGACCTCCTCGAGCTTGGCCTCGGGCAGCGGGGTCATGCCGCGTTCGGCCAGATAGCCGCCGACCTTCAGGGCATCATCGGACACGTATTCCTCGATGAATTCCTCGAGGTTCGGGATCACGCCGCGATGCGCGTTCTTGATGTAGATGAAGAGCGGCCGCGCCACCTCGTATTCGTAGGACGCGATGGTGTCGAAGTTCGGCTCGATCCCGCCGAACTTGACGCCCTTCAGCCGGTCCTGGTTCTCGTAGAGGAACGAATAGCCGAAGATGCCCATCGCGTTCGGGTTCGCGACCAGCTGCTGCACGATCAGGTTGTCGTTCTCGCCGGCCTCGATGAACGGCCCGTCGGTGCGCATGCGCGAGCAGTTCTCGTTCACCCACTTGCTGTCGAAGCCGCCCTGCTTGACGTAACCAAGCTGCTTGCAGCCCTTGTGCATCGCGATCTCGACCCAGGCATCGCGCGTGCCCGAGGTGGGCGGAGGGCCGTAGACGGTGATCGGGATCGCCGGGAAGTTCGGGTTGATCTCGTTCCACATCTTGTAGGGGTTGTCCTTCCACGCGCCGTTCACCGGCATCTGGGCGGCGAGCGCGAGATACATCTCGCCCAGCGTCATGTCCCAGCCGAAGGTGTTGGCGCGCGACACCGACATCGACAGGCCGTCGTTGCCGATCAGCGCCTCCGAGATGCCGGTCACGCCGTTCTGCACGCAGAGGTCGTATTCCGACTTCTTCATGGCGCGCGGGGCGCCGGTGACGTCAGGGTGCGCCTCGCCGATGCCGGCGCAGAAGATCTGCATACCGCCGCCCGTGCCGGTCGATTCGACGATCGGGGCGGGCGCGCCCGTCTGGTTGGCAAATTCCTCGGTCACGGACCGGCTGTAGGGGAACACGGTGGACGAGCCGACGATGCGGATCTGGTCGCGGGCCGCGGCCGCAGTGGCCGAAACCGCCGCGATGGCCAGCGCCGAGGCGGTCAGTTTCACGAAGATCATGGACGATTCCTCTCGGTGGGGGCGGGCCGACGGCCGTCCTCGGGCGCTCTAACCGCCGGGCATGACGTCAATGCTGCACTTCTGTAAGAGTGGTGTGACAATCCGTTCCGGCGCGGGGCGGCCTTGACGCGGCCCGGGCGGCTGCAATGATCACGCCATGGCTGCGTTCGACCTTTCGGCCTTCCTGCCCTATCGGCTCGCGGTGGCTGCCGCGCGTGTCAGCCGCGCCTTTTCCGAGCGCTACCGGACGGAATTCGGTCTGACGATCCCGGAATGGCGGGTGCTGGCGCACCTCGCGCAGTCGGGCGCGGTCAGCGTGCGCGAGATCCACGCGCGCGTAGACATGGACAAGTCGAAGATCAGCCGGGCGGCGGCGCGGCTTCAGGCCGCTGGCTATGTCCAGAAGTCGGACCATCCCGAGGACGGGCGGCTGGTCGAGATGCGGCTGACGCCGGCCGGCGCGGCGCTGGTCGCGCGGCTTGTGCCGGTCGCGCTGGCCTATCAGGACGAGCTTCTGGCCCGCCTCGGACCTCATGCCGCGGGGCTGGCCGCGGCGCTCGACCGGCTGACCGAAGCCGACCCCGGCACCGCTGCCCCCGACGGGGACCGGGGATGACCGTCACGCTTTTCGACTACTGGCGGTCCTCGGCGGCCTACCGGGTGCGCATCGCGCTGAACCTGCGGGGGATCGCGTTCGACAGCGTCCCCGTGAACCTGCTGACCGCCGAGCACCGGGCACCCCCTCACCTTGCCCGCAACCCGCAGGGCCTGGTGCCTGCGCTGGCCATCGACGGGCTGATGCTGACGCAGTCGCTGGCGATCCTCGACTACCTCGAGGAAACGCGGGGGCCCCTCCTTCTGCCGCCGGACCCGCCAGGCCGCGCGCGGGCGCGCGCCATCGCGCAGGCGATCGCGATGGAAATCCACCCCGTCTGCAACCTGTCGGTCGCGCGCCACGCCGTTCAGGCATCGGGCGGTGGGATCACGATGGAGGCGTGGATGCACCGGTTCATCGGGCCCGGCCTCGCCGCCGTCGAGGCGATGCTGGACCATCCGGCCACGGGCGCGTTCTGCCACGGCGATGCGCCGACGGTGGCGGATGTCTGCCTTGTCCCGCAGGTCTACAACGCGCGCCGCTGGGGCGTTCCGCTCGACCCCCTGCCGCGGATCGCCGCCATCGCCGCGCGGGCCGAGGCGCTGCCGGCCTTCGCCGCTGCGCATCCCGACCGTTTCAAGCCAGAGGACGCCCCGGCATGACCCGCAACCCTTCCGACGACATCGTGATCCTCAGCGGCGCGCGCACCGCCATCGGCACCTTCGGCGGCGCGCTGGCCGGCGTGCC
The DNA here is from genome assembly GCA_938028765.1 of uncultured Paracoccaceae bacterium. GTDB lineage: Bacteria > Pseudomonadota > Alphaproteobacteria > Rhodobacterales > Rhodobacteraceae > CALIZF01. The sequence goes on along the minus strand of CALIZF010000004.1, from coordinate 130,049 downwards.
CGCCACGGCGCTGGCCGCGACCGTCGCCCGCGCCGCGCTGGACCGCGCGGGCGTCGAGGGGGGCCGCATCGGGCAGGTATTCTTCGGCACCGTCATCGCCACCGAACCGCGCGACATGTACCTGTCGCGCGTCGCCGCGATCGAGGCGGGCGTGCCCGAGACCACGCCGGCGATGAACGTCAACCGGCTGTGCGGATCGGGGGCGCAGGCCATCGTCTCGGCCGCGCAGGCGCTGATGCTGGGCGACGCCGACTTCGCGCTGGCGGGCGGCGCGGAAAGCATGAGCCGCGCGCCCTATGCCATCCCTGCCGCCCGGTTCGGCCAGAAGATGGGGGACGCGGCCGCGACCGACATGATGACTGGCGCGCTGACCTGTCCCTTCGGCACGGGCCACATGGGCGTGACGGCCGAGAACGTCGCGGCCGAACACGGGATCAGCCGTGCCGATCAGGACGCCTTCGCACTGGAAAGCCAGGTCCGCGCCGCCCGCGCCATCGCCGAGGGGCGTTTCCGCGACCAGATCGTGCCGGTCGAGGTGCAGGGCCGCAAGGGCCCCGGGATCTTCGACACCGACGAACACCCCCGCGCGACCACGGCCGAGGCGCTGGCGGGGCTGAAGCCCGTGTTCCGGCGCGACGGCACCGTGACGGCCGGCAACGCCAGCGGCATCAACGACGGCGCCGCGGCGCTGGTTCTGGCGCGGGCGGGTGCTGCGGCGGCGGCCGGACTGAAGCCGCGGGCGCGGATCCTCGGCTATGCCCATGCGGGCGTCGCGCCGCAGATGATGGGCGTGGGGCCGATCCCGGCGGTGCGCCTGCTGATGAACCGCACGGGCCTTACTGCCGACGATTTCGACGTGATCGAATCGAACGAGGCCTTCGCGGCGCAGGCCATCGCGGTCAGCCGGGCGCTCGGCCTCGACCCCAGCCGGGTGAACCCGAACGGCGGGGCCATCGCGCTCGGCCATCCGGTCGGGGCCACGGGCGCGATCCTCGCCGTGAAGGCGATGGCGGAGCTCGACCGCACGGGCGGACGGCGCGCCCTCGTCACGATGTGCATCGGCGGCGGGCAGGGGATCGCGCTTGCCATCGAACGGGCATGAGGGGGCTGGCCGCCGTTCCCGGCACAGGCGAAGGGCCGGTCCTCGCAGCGAACGCAGGGCTGAGCTTCTGGGGCGGCGTCGATCCTGCGACGGCGCAGGTGATCGACGGCAGCCACCCGCTGGCGGGCCGCTGCGTGACGGGCACCGTCCTGTGCCTGCCGACCTCGCGCGGGTCGTGTTCGGGATCGGGGATCCTCCTCGACCTTGCGCTGAGCGGCCGGGCGCCCGCGGCCCTGGTGTTCGCCGGGCCGGAATCGGTGCTGACGCTCGGCGCGCTGGTGGCTGCGGCGCTGTTCGGCCGCACGGTGCCGGTGGCGCGCGTGCCGCCCGCCGCCTTCGCGGCGCTGGCGCGCGCGGACACCGCCCGGGTCCGGCCGGACCGGATCGAGGCGGCGGGCCTGTCGATCCCGCTCGATCCGGCGGATACGGCAGCACCTGATCTGACGGCGGAGGAGCGCGCCATGCTGGCGGGCGCGCACGGTCCGGCAGTGCAGGCCGCGATGGACATCGTGGTGCGGATGGCTGCCCTGCAGGGTGCGCGACGGCTGACCACCGTGACCGGGGCCCATATCGACGGCTGCATCTATGCCGGTCCCGCCTACCTCGCCTTCGCCCGCCGGATGGCCGACCTCGGCGCGCGGGTCGCGGTGCCGACGACGACCAATGCGATCTCGGTCGAACGGCCGTTCTGGCAGGCGCAGGGGGTGGATCCGGCCTTCGGCGCGGCGGCGGCGGCACTGGCGGATGCCTATGTCGCGATGGGGGCGCGGCCCAGCTTCACCTGCGCCCCCTACCTCGGCGATGCGGTGCCCGCGCGGGGCGAGGCGGTCGGCTGGGCCGAATCGAACGCTGTCGTCTATGCCAACAGCGTGCTAGGCGCGCGGACCGAGAAGCACCCCGACTTCCTCGATCTTTGCATCGCCGTGACGGGCCGCGCGCCCCTGACCGGGGCCTATGCGGATGCCGGCCGGCGCGCGGCGGTCGTCCTGCGGGTGGCCCCGCCGCGCGGGGCCGTCGCCGATGCGTTCTGGCCGCTGCTCGGCTATGCTGCGGGCCTGGCCGCGCCCGACCGGATCCCGCTAATCGCCGGGCTGGCGGCGATGGCGCCGGGGCCGGACGACCTCAAGGCGCTGTGCGCGGCCTTCGGCACGACGTCGGGCGCACCGATGCTGCACATCGCGGGCGCGACACCTGAGGCGACGGGCGCAGCGTTGCCCGACGCCCCGGCGCTCGACCTCGGCCCCGATGCCCTGGCACGCGCCTGGGCCGCGCTCGACGCCGGACCCGAGACGGTGGACCTCGTGGCCTTCGGCAGCCCCCACGCCTCCGCCGGCGAGTGCCGGCGCATCGCGGATGCCTTCGCGGGCCGCCGCGCGACCGTTGCAGCGATGGTGACCGTCGGCCGCCGCACCCGCGACGCCATCGCCGCCGACGGCACCGCCGACAGGCTGGCGGCGGTCGGCGTGCGGGTTGTCACCGATGTGTGCTGGTGTTCCATCCCCGAGCCGCTGTTTCCGCCCGCCGCCCGGACGGTGATGACGACCTCGGCCAAATATGCCCACTACGGCCCCGGCCTGACCGGCCGCGCGATGCGCTTCGGTGGCGTCGCCGCCTGTGCAGAGGCCGCGGTCGCGGGCCGCGCGCCGCGCGGGCTGCCCGGCTGGCTGGCCTGATCATGCGGCGTCGCGCAGCACGCGGTGCCCCCCGCCCAGGTCCTTGTAGATCGAGGGCGCCGCGACATGCCCCACCGGGAACACGGGCGAGGGCACCGGCTTGAACCCCAGATCCTCGCGAAGCCGCCGCCGCCCGGGGTCGGCTACCGGCACCGCCGCCATCAGCTGCCGCGTGTAGGGATACCGCGGATCCTCGAACACCGCGCGGCGCGGCCCGATCTCGACGATCCGGCCGAGGTGCATCACCGCCACCTGGTGGGCGACCCGTTCGACCACGGCCATGTCGTGACTGATGAACAGAAACGACAGCCCGAGATCGGCCTGCAGGTCCATCATCAGGTTCAGCATCTGCGCCTGCACCGACACGTCGAGGGCCGACACCGCCTCGTCCGCGACGATCAGCTTGGGGTTCAGTGCCAGCGCGCGGGCGATCGCCGCACGCTGGCGCTGCCCGCCCGACAGCTCGTGCGGAAACCGCCGCAGGAAGGCGCGCGGCAGTTCGACGCGGTCGAACAGCGTCTCGACCCGCGCGCGGATCTCGTCCGCGCTGCCGAGCGCGAAGTTGCGCATCAGCTCGGCCACCTGGTCGCCCAGACGCATATAGGGGTTGAGCGAGGCGAAGGGACCCTGGAAGACCATCTGCATGTCGCGCCGCGCCCGCCGCAGCCCTTCCGCCCCGAGCGCGCGCACCTGCGTGCCGGCGAACGTCACGTCGCCCGCCTGCGGCTCGACTAGCCGCAGGATCGACCGCCCCGTGGTGGACTTGCCGCAGCCCGATTCCCCCACCAGCGCCAGCGTCTGGCCGGGGGCGAGGTCGAAGGACACGTCCTCGACCGCGTGAACCTGCGCCACGGTCCGGCGAAGGACGCCGCCCTTGACCGGGAAGCGCGTGACGGGGTTCTTCACCGACAGAAGCGGCGCCCCGGCCGTCGTGCCCGGGGTCCGCAAGGCCGCCGCGGCCGGCGCGGCGCCGCGCAGCCCCTGCATCCGCGCCGGCGCATCGGTGCCGGCCATCGACCCCAGCCGCGGCACGGCGGCCAGAAGCGCGCGGGTGTAGTCCTGCCGCGGGTTTGCGAAGATCTCGGCCACCGGCCCCGCCTCGACAACGCGGCCGCGATACATCACCACCACCCGGTCGGCCATCTGCGCCACCACGGCCATGTCGTGGGTGATGAACATCACGCCCATGCCGTTGTCGCGCTTCAGCCGGTCGATCAGGGCGAGGATCTCGGCCTGGATCGTCACGTCCAGCGCCGTCGTCGGTTCGTCGGCGATCAGAAGGCGCGGCTCGCAGGCGACCGCCATGGCGATCACCACCCGCTGCCGCATGCCGCCCGACAGTTCATTCGGATACTGCGCCAGCCGCCGTTCCGGTTCGGGGATCCGCACGGTGCGCAACAGGTCCAGCGCGCGGGCCTCGGCGGCGGCGTCGTCCAGGCCCTTGTGCAGCATCAGCCCGTCGGTCAGCTGCCGCCCGATGGTGAACACCGGGTTCAGGGCCGTCATCGGCTCCTGGAAGATCATCCCGATCTCGCCGCCGCGGATGTCGCGCATTTCGGCCTCGCCGGCGCGGGCAAGGTCGGTCACGCGCCCGTCGCGGCGGCGCAGGCGCAGTGCGCCCCCCGCGATCCGCCCGCCGCCGAACTCGACCAGCCGCATCAGCGCCAGCGAGGTGACCGACTTGCCCGACCCCGATTCGCCGACGATGCACACCGTCTCGCCGGGGGCGACGGTCAGCGACACGTCCTCGACCCCCGCGACGATGCCCGCCTCACCCGCGAACTCGACCCGGAGGCCCTCGATCTCGACCAGCGGCTCGGTCATCGCTTCGCCCTCGGATCCAGCACGTCGCGCAGCACATCGCCCAGAAGGTTCAGCCCCAGCACCGTCAGCGCCACCGCAAGGCCCCGCACCAGCGCCGTCCACGACCCGCGGTCGAGGTAGTCGCGGCTGGCCAGGATCATGAGGCCCCAGGATGCCGACGGGGGCTGCGTGCCGAGGCCCGGGAACGACAACCCCGCCTCGGCGAGGATTGCGAAGGCAAGGCTGATGGTCGCCTGCACGATGATCGCGGGCATGATGTTGGGCAGGATGTGCCGCGTCATCATCGGCAGGTCGCGCGTGCCGGCCGACCGCGCTGCCTTTACATAGGGCATGGCGGCGACGCGCAGCGCCTCGCCCCGGACGATCCGGGCAAGGTATGGGGTAAATGCGACGCCGATGGCGATGATCGTGTTCTGCACGTTCGGCCCCAGCACGGCCGAGATCGTCGGCGCCAGAAGAAGCGCCGTAAAGCTGAGGAAGGCATCGACCAGCCGCATCAGCACGTTGTCGAGCCGCCCCCCGTAATAGCGCGAGATCAGCCCGAGGTGCAGGCCGAGCACGATGCTGATGCCGACCGCCGCGACGGCGATCCCGAGCGAGGTCTGCGCGCCGAGCAGCACGCGATACATCAGGTCGCGCCCCAGCTGGTCGGTGCCGAACGGATGCGTCCAGGTGGGCGGCGACAGGCGGGCGCGGATGTCCATCCGGGTCGCGTATTCGGGCGGGATGACCAGGGGGGCGAGGACCGCCACCGCGACCACCGCTGCGACGAGGATGAGGCCGATGAGGCCGCGCGCGCTGAGGAACCGCCGCGTCGCCTAGCCCAGCCGGATGCGCGGATCGACCGCGCGATAGAGAAGATCGACGATCAGGCTGGACAGCATCACCACCGCCGCGATGGTGAACACGCAGGCCTGGATCAGCGGCAGATCGCGGTTCAACAGCGCCTGATGGGTCAGCCAGCCCATCCCGGTGTAGCCGAACAGGCTTTCCATCACGATGATCGACCCGAAGAGATAGCCGATCTGCAACCCGGCGATGGTGATGACCGGCCCGATCGCATTGGCGAGGCCGTAGCGCCAGATCACCTTGCGTTCGGGCAGGCCCTTGGCGCGTGCGACGCGGATGAACTCCTGGTTCAGGATGCCGGTCATGGTGGATCGCGTCATCCGGGTGAGATGCGCCATCAGCCCGAGGCCCAGCGCCAGCGACGGCAGGATCGCGTGCCGCACAGCGCCCGCGAAGCTGACGGCGGGATCGACGAAGCCCGACGACGGCAGCCAGCCGAGCGTGCGGGCGAAGAGAAGGATCATGACGATCCCCCAGAAGAAATCCGGCAGGCCCCCAGAAGAAATCCGGCAGGCTGACGCCCAGAAGCGAGGCGGTCGAGGCGGTGATGCCCTGCCAGCGGTCGCGGTGCACGGCCGCCCAGACGCCCAGCGGCACGGCGCAAGTCAGCGCGAAGGCCATCGACAGCACCACGAGGAAAGCGCTGGCCGTCATCTTCTGCAGGATCAGGGGGCCGATCTTTTGCCTGAAGATCAGCGACGTGCCGAAATCTCCGGTCAAGATCCCGCCGATCCAGCGCAGATACTGCACGGCCAGCGGGTCGTTCAGGCCGAGGCTCTGCCGAAGCCCCGCCAGCGCCTCGGGGTTCGACTGGGTGCCCAAGATCATCATCGCCACGTCGCCCGGCAGGACGTTGGTCACCGCGAAGGTGGCGACCGAGATGATGAACAGCGTCAGCGCCAGCGACAGGAGGCGGTTGAGGATGTAGGCCATGTGGCGGCGCTCCGGTCGGGAAAGGGGCGGCCCTGCGCGCAGGGCAACCCGCAAGGAGTCAGGCGGCGAGCCAGACCTTGTGGAAGTTCAGGTTCGACCCGTTCGGGTGCACCACGGTGTCAAGGCCGCACACCCGCGGCTGCGCGGCGATGGTGCCGTTCCTGAACCACAGGATGATGTCCAGCACCTCGTCGTAAATCACCTGCTGCACCTGCTTGTAGACCTCGGCCCGCGCCGCGGGATCGACGATGCCGCGCGCCTCGGTCGTCAGCCGGTCGATCTCGGGGTTCGAGATCGACCGGTAGTTGAACGCCCCTCGCTGTTCCACAGGCTGTAGTAGAGGAAATCGCTTTCCCACAGCGTGAAGAAGTTCATCATCGACATCTGGAAGTCGCGGTCGATCCAGCACTGGCTCAGCCAGTCGGCCCAGGTGAGCTGTTCGATCGTCATTTCGACGCCGATCTCGCGCATCCATTCGGCCAGGATCTGTGCGGCCTCGATGTGGTAGGGGTAGTTCGTCGTCGCCTTGAACACCACCTTGAGGCTGCCAAGCGGATGACCGGCCTCGGCCAGCAACGTGCGGGCTTGCGCGAAATCCTGCGCGCGCGGGCTTCAGCACGCCGTTGTAGGCGGCCGAGGTCGGATAGCTGGGCGAGGCGGTCGGCTGCCCCTGCCCCCACGGCGCGCCTTCCAGCAGCGCCGCCTTGTCGATGGCACGGTCGAAGGCCAGCCTCACGCGGCGGTCCCTGAAGGGTTCGAACCTCGCCTGGTTGAGGTTCACGAAGCCCCAGTTGAGCGGGAACCACTTCACGACCTGTAGGTTCGCGTTGCCCTCGATCTCGGCCACCCGGTCCGCCGGGATGTCGTTGATCATGTGCAGCTCGCCCGTCTGCAGGCCGGTCAGGCGGGTGGTGTTCTCGCTGATCTCGCGGATGATGATCCGGTCGAGGTAAGCCGGGCCGCCGAAATAGTCGTCGAAGCGTTCAAGCTCCACCACCACGCCGGGGGTGTAGCTGACGAAGCGGAACGGCCCCGCGCCGATCGGCGTCGTGCCCTGCTGCGGGCCCGACCCTTCGGGCATGATCACGCCTGCGCCGTTCGCGGCGAGGCGCGACAGGAACGGCGCGTTGACCGCGCTCATGCGGACGATCACGGTCAGGTCGTCGGGCGTCTCGATCGCGGCGACGTTGTTGAACACCTCGAAGTTCACCGCGCCAGTGGCCGGATCGCGGCAGCGGTCGAAGGAATACTTCACGTCGCCCGAGGTCATCGTCTTGCCGTTGTGAAACTTCACGTCCGGCCGCAGCCTGAAGGCGCAAGTCAGCCCGTCGGGCGCCACGTCGAAGCTTTCGGCGAGGTTCGGGATGACGTTCAGGTTCGCGTCCAGCGTGACGATGGAAGCGTGGACGTTCTGCATCACCGGGCTGGTCGAGGCGGTGCCGGTCTGGTGCATGTCGAGGTTCTGCACAGTTTCCGAATGGCCCCAGATCAGCGTGCCCCCGCGCACCGGCGTTTCCGCCGCCGCGGCACCCGGCGCCAGCTTCGCCAGCAGCCAGCCCCCCGCCCGCCACCGCCGTCGTGCGGAGGAAGTCCCTGCGTTTCATCATCGTTCCGTCTCCCTGTTGCCGCGGCCCGCGCGCCGCGCCTATGCCGTCAACTGCGGCCGCTCACGCCACACGCGCAACTCGCGCTCGAGCGCCATCGCGAGGTTCAGAAGCCGCCCCTCGTCGAAGAGACCCGCCCACAGCGAAATGCCCTGCGGCACCCGGTGCGCGGCGCCCGCATCGTCGCCCGGTTCGGTGAAGGACACGCCCTTCGACCCCAGCGTGCCCCGCTGGCGGGTCGGCAGAGCGTCGAACCCCGCGCGCAGGTGCAGGCATGGCTGGCCGGTGAAGTTGGACGCGACCAGCATCGGCCCGGTGGCGAAAGGGCCGATCAGCGCATCCACCCGGCCGAACAGGGCATCGAGCGCCTCCATCGCGGCATAGCGCAGCCGGTCGAGGTTGACGTGATCGACCGCCGACAGGAACCAGGCCTTGCGCATGGTGTTGGGCCATGCCCCGGCCTCCTGCCAGGTCAGGGTGTCGTCGACGTCCTTCAGCGTCACATCCTGGAACAGCGCGGTCGCCTCGGCATAGACGACATTCATCAGGGCCATCCACGGCAAGTCGGGCAGGCTTTCCTCCACCACCTCGACCGGCAGGCGGCGCATCGCGGCGAGGGCCGCGTGATCGACCGCCGTCGCACCCTCGCCGAAGGCGGCGGGCAGGAAGCCCACGCGCATGCCCTCGACGGGCGCGGTCGCGTCGAAGGCGAAGGGCGCGTCGATCGACCCGCGATCGGCCGGATCGCCGCCGTTGATCGCGGCCAGCACCAGCGCGCAGTCCTCGACCGTGCGGCAGATCGGGCCGACCTTGTCGAGGCTGGGGCACAGCGCCATGCCGCCCGCCCGGCTGACGCGGCCGAAGGTCGGGCGCAGGCCCGTCGTGCCGCACCGCTGGCAGGGCGAGGTGATCGACCCCAGCGTTTCCGTCCCGATGGCGAAGGCGCAAAGGCCCGCGGCGGTGGCCGACGCCGATCCGGCGGATGAGCCGCTCGACCCTTCTTCGGTGTTCCAGGGGTTGCGGGTAATGCCGCCATACCAGATGTCGTTGTAGGCGATGGCGCCGAGGGCGGTCTTGCCCAGCATCACGGCCCCTGCGGCGCGCAGGCGACGCACGATCGCGGCGTCGGCGTCGGGCACGCGGTTGCGCCACGGCTCGCCGCCCCAGCCGGTCACGATGCCTTTCGTATCGAACAGGTCCTTGAGGCCGTAGGGGATCCCGTGCAGCGGCCCGAGGTTCACCCCGGCCCGCGTCAGCGCGTCGGCCGCCTCGGCCTCGGCCAGCGCCGGGTCGGGCGTCACCATCGCCCAGCATTCGAGCCGCGGGCCAAGCGCCGCGATCCGGTCGAGGTAGATCCGCGTCAGCCGCACGCTGGTCAGCGCGCCCGCGCGGATCCAGCCCGCAAGCTGCGTGACAGGGGCAAAGACAATGTCGGCCAGATCGGCGGGCAGCGGGCCGGGGTCGGAATTGCTGAAGCGCAGCACACCCCCCGGCATCGGCATCCGGAAGCCCGGCAGGCGCGGGTCGAACCGGCAAGCGGTCGGCGCATGGTTCGGCAGCGCGAAGCCGCGGATCGCGCGCGCCCCCTCGATCTGGCCGCCGAGGTTGCCCAGCATCTGCTGCCGTCCAGGCCAGCGCCAGGACACGCTCGGCGCCGATCAGGTCTGCTTCGCTTGGCGCGGTCTCGGTTTCGGTCATCGATGCCTCCTTCCCGGCGCGCCGGCGGATCCCCGGCCCATCGCCGCGCTTCGGGTCTTCTAGCGCCGCTGGGGCGGGGGGCGAGCGTCGGCGCCTCTTTCGGCGTGACCGGCAAGGAGCAGGCCGCGCGCGCAGGCGGTCGCAAGGCCGAATGTCGCACTTTCGGGCTATTTCGACAAAAAAGCTTTCGATGCGCGTGATGGTGTTTCATCTTTCGAAACACCGGTCAGGGCGACAGGCGCACCTTGACGCGCGACGACCGGCCTTCCGCGTCGATCACCGCCAGCGTCACAAAGCCGGGCGCGTCGAGCGGCAGAAGCGCCTCGCGCCCAGGATCGCGCAGCAGCACCGGGTGTCCGTCGGCAAGCCAGGTGAAGGGCGGCACCCCGCCGCGCACCCGCGCCAGCAGCGGGCCGCCGTCCAGCGCAACCTCGGCCCCCTCGGGCGGAAAGGCGACGGCGGGCCCGCCGTCCGCAAGCGCGGTGTCGCGGGGGCGGAACCGCTGCAAGGGCGGCGGCAGGGCGCCCGTGGGCAGCGTCAGCGCCGCGGGCGGCGGCGGCGGCAGAGGGTCGGGGGCGCGCTTCAGCCGCGCGAAGACCTCAAACAGCACTGGCGCCGCCACCTCGGCCCCGAAGGCGCCCGGAACCGGCGTGCCGTCGGCCCGGCCCAGCCAGACGCCCGCCACATGCCGCCCGTCAAAGCCGATGGCCAGCGCGTCGCGGTGGCCGTAGCTCGTGCCCGTCTTGTAGGCAATGCCGGCCGGCGCGCCGGGGGGCGGCGCGATTTGCGCCAGCGCGTCGGCCACCTGCCAGGCGGCGACCGGGCCGGTCAGCACCGCCCCGGTGACGCGCGGCTCGGTCGCCGACAGCGCCACCGCCGCGCCGCCGCGGGCAAGCGCCGCGTAAAGCTGCACCAGCCCCTCGAGCGTCACCCCGACCCCGCCGAGCGCCACCGCCAGCCCCGGCGCGCCGCCCGGCAGTTCGGCCCGCACCCCGGCCCGCGCGAGCGCCGCCATCAGCCGCTCCGGCCCCATCGCCTCGGTCAGCAGGACCGCGGGGATGTTGAGGCTTTCCGCCAGCGCCGCGCGCACCCGGACGGTGCCGCGGAACCGGCGGTCGAAGTTCTGCGGCGCATAGGCCCCGAAGGCCACGGGGCGATCCTCGATCAGCGTCTCGGGGTGGGCGAGCCCGTCGTCGAAGGCCAACGCATAGACAAGCGGCTTCAGCGTGGACCCGGGCGAGCGCAGGGCCTGCGTCATGTCCACGAAGCCCTGCCGCGCGTCGGCCGCGTAGCCGGCCGACCCCACGGTGGCGAGGATCGCCCCCGTCGCATGGTCGGCCACCACGATGGCCGCCTGCACCCGCTCGCCCCGGTCCGCGACCGCCTGCGCGGCCAGCCGTTCCAGCGCGGCCTGAAGCGCGGGGTCGATGCTGGTGCGGTGAACGGCCCGGCCGGGATCGGCCGCGCGCAGACGGTCGGCCAGATGCGGGGCCAGCATCGGGAAGGGCCGGCGGCGGTCGGGGACGGGTTCGGTCATCGCCGCCGCGGCGGTGTCGGCGTCGATCACGCCGGCGGCTGCAGCGCGCGCCAGCACCCGGTCGCGCGCCGCCCGCGCGGCCTCGCCCCCGCGGTCCGGGCGGCGCAGGGTAGGCGATTGCGGCAGGGCGACCAGCAGCGCCGCCTCGGCCGGGGTCAGGCGGGCGGGTTCCTTCCCGAGCCAGGCAAGGGCCGCCGCGCGCACCCCCTCGATGTTGCCGCCAAAGGGCGCGCGGTCGAGGTAGAGCGCAAGGATCTGCGCCTTCGTCAGCCGGCGTTCGAGCGCCAGCGCAACCCGCGCCTGCCGCAGCTTGCCCGCGATCGTGCCGGTCGGCCCATCCTCGATCAGCCGGGCGACCTGCATCGTCAGCGTGGACCCGCCCGATACGACGCGCCCCGCCCGCAGCGACTGCCAGGCCGCGCGGGCGAGCGCGCGGGGATCGACGCCGGGGTGGCGATGGAACCGCCGGTCCTCGAACGCGATCAGCATGGCAGGATAGAGGGGATCGACCCGCGCGGGGTCGGCCGCCAGCCGCCAGCGCCCGTCGGCGACCTGGAAGGCACGCAACAGCCGGTCGCCCTGCCCGCGCACCTCGGCCCCGGTTTCCACCGTCAAGGGGGGAAGCGCGGTGGCGGCAACCCAGGCGTCGAACCCGTCGCGCCCGGCCGCCGCCAGCCACAGCGCCGCGGCGGCGGCAAGAACGGGGCGCGCCCTCACTCGGTCACGACGACCCGGCCCGTCTCGCCCCAGCCGCGGAAGGTCGGGCGATACATGTCCTCGACCGAGGGCGCGGGGTGGCGGAAGGTGCCCGGGCTGACGGCGCGGACGATGTAGGCCAGACTGAACGGACCCGGCCCCTGCCGGTCGATCGCGGCGATGAAGCGGTCTTGCCGGAACTCGGCGTGCTGCACTTCGGTTTCCGCCGCCAGCCAGTCGAGCGCGCCGATCTGCCCCGCGGCGATCAGGTTGGGGTTGTCGATCTCGAACCCGGCGGGCAGCGGGTCGTTCACGATCAGCCGCGCCTCACCGTTGTGATAGGGGGTCACGTCGATCACCGCCACCAGCCGCGTGCCGGCCCGCACCCGCGCGGGATCTGCCGCGTTGCCGTCCAGCGTGAACCACCGCCGCGCGATGGCATAGCCGTCGCCGCCCGCAGGCACCGCAGCCTCGGGCACGCCGAAGGCCGACAGCGTCAGGTCCACCGGCGCCGCGCCGCCGTTGGCGACCACCGCCGCGCCGCCCTGTCCCGGCCCCAGCACCCGGACCGGCAACCCCTGCATCGGCGCGCCGTCAAGCGTCAGGCCCGCAACCTCGGGCCGGTCGATGAGGGCATGGGTGGCGAGCAGCATCCAGGCCGCTTCCTGCGTCGAGAGCGCCCGCCCGCCGGTGCGCGCAGCGATGGCCCTCGTCACCGCCTCGACATCGACCGCCGCGCTGCCCGCCCCGCGCGCCAGCGCCACCACGCCCGCCGCGTCGCGCAGCGCCGTGCCGTAATCGGCCCGCCAGGTCTGCGCCGCGTCCGCGTCGAGATCAATCAGCCGCGCGGCGCGGGCGAACATCGCGTCCGCCCGCGGCTGGTCGCCGTAGAAGGCCAGCGCCGCGCCGAGTTGTGCCGCGGCCAGCGGCGTGGCGAAGGCGTCGCCCTTCACGTCGGCGAAGTAGCGCAGGTCGCCGACCGCCGCCGCGCCCTCGCGCGCCAGAACCATCAGGGCATAGGCGAGATCCTCGCCCCCCGTCTCGAACTCGCCGGCATAGTTCACGCGGCTGCGCAGGTTGTCGAGCGCCGCGCGGAACGCCGTGTCGGGCACCGCATGGCCCTGTGCGCGAGCCCGGCTGAGGAAATCGGTCGCGTAGGAGTCCAGCCACAGATCGCCCGAATAGCCGGCCGACCACAGGCCGAACCCGCCCTCGGCCGTCTGGTTCAGAAGGATGCCCCGCGCCGCCTGCCCGATCCGCGCGTCGATGTCGGCTGCGGCCGCGAGCCCGGCCGCCTCCGCGACCGAGGACAGGTAGAGCAGCGGCATCGCCCGCGATGCGATCTGCTCGGTACAGCCGTAGGGATAGCGGTCGAGGGCCGCCAGCAGCCCCGGCGCGTCCATCAGCGCCAGCGCCCCGGCGGCCAGCGTGGCCCGGGCGGTGCCTGGGCGCAGGCCCGCCAGCACGTCGCGGTCGAACCGGAAGGTCGCACCGGGGGCGAGGGTCAGGCGGTCGGTCCGCGCGATCTCGGGGTCGTTCGCCTCGATTGGCAGGACCAGCGGCTTTTCCAGCCGTCGGCCGTCGGGCGTCGTCAGCACGACCGTGAGCCGCGCGAGGCCCGGATCGCCCGCGCGCAGCGGCACCGACACCAAGGCCTTCCCGCCCTCCGCCAGATCGACGACGCCCGGCACTGGGCCGAGCGTGACGCCCGCCGCGGTCGCGTCGAGCGCCATGCGGCCCGCGGGTCCCGTCGCATGGACGATCTCGAGCAGCAGGCGCGAGTCGTCCCCCGGGGCCATGAAGCGCGGCAGGCTCGCCGTGACTACCACCGGGTCGCGCACCAGCACGTCGGCGCTGGCCTGCCCGACGCCGGTGCGCGACCAGGCCACCGCCATCAGCCGCACCGTGCCGTTGAAGGGCGGCAGGTCGAAGGTCGCGCGCGCCAGCCCGTCGTCGCCGACCGTCACCGGGCCGGTGAAGTAGGCCACCAGTTCCTCGGTCGGCGGGGGGGCGAGCAGGCGGTTGCGGTTGCCGCCGTCGCCGCCCGACCGCACCTGCCCCTCGGCCCCGGTCAACCCGTCGATCAGCCGGCCATAGACATCGCGGATGCCGACGCCCAGCCGACGCTGGCCGAAGTAGTGGCCTTCGGGATCGGGCGGCGCGAAGGCGGTCAGGTTCAGGATGCCGACATCGACCGCCGCCAGCGTCACATGCGCCGTCTCGCCGGGCTGGACGCCCTCCACCCGCACGGCGACCGGCAGGGGGCCGCGCGGGTCGGCCTCGGCCGGGGCCTCGACCGCGACGGCCAGCCGGCGGCGGCCCGGATCGACGGCGGCATGGGCTAGGCCGATCGCCCGCGCCGGCAGGCGACCTGCGGCCGCATCCATCGGGCGCAGCAGCGTCGCGGTCACATAGGCGCCGGCACCCCAATCGTCGGTCACGGGCAGCTCGATGGTGCTTTCGCCCGCAGGAACCTCGACCGCGCGCAAGGCGATCAGGCGGTTCGACAGGACGCTGACCAGCACCGTCCCTGCCGCGCGGGGCACGATCCGCAGGCGGGCGGTATCGCCCGGGCGGTAGGCGGGCCGGTCCAGCGACAGATCCAGCACATCGGGCGTGCGGCTGGCGTCGGCCGGGGCATACCAGCCGGCGAAGAACCGCAGCGACGATCCGCCGGGCGCGCCGTCGGCACGCCACACGGTCAGTTCGTATTCGCCCCAATCCACCCCCGCCGCGATCCGCGCGGGATCGCCGGTGCCGGGCGATGCGCGCCCCTCGGCCACCCGGGTGCGGGTCGTGAGGGGTTCCCACATCCAGTCGCCGTAGGTCTGATACCACTGATAGCGAGTCTCGATCCGGTCGAGCCGCCAGGCCAGGTCGAGGGCCACGCGCGCCCCGCCTTCGCCGACCGCGATCAGGTCGAAGGCCGCCTCGCCCCCCTCGGGCACAGTGCCGTCGGTTTCGGGGCGGATGCCAATCAGCGGCGCGGCGGGCGCGACGGCGCGGACGATCGCGCGCTCCACCGGGCGGCCCGAGCCCTCGGCCACGCGCAGACGCAGCACCGCCTCCAGCGGCCGGCCGGGATCGGCGGGCAGCGCGGGCAGGCGCAGCGCGAGGTCCGCCAGGCCTGCCGCATCGGTGCGCGGCGCGCCCTCCAGCGGTTGCAGGACGGCCGCAAAGGCCTCGCCCGCGCGGCCGAAGCGATAGCCGGGGAACTGCGGCAGCCCCTCGGCGGCGCGCAGCACCGCCTCGCCCTCGATGGCCAGATCCGCGCCCGGCGCACCGAAGAGGTAACGCGCCGCCAGGGTCACCGGCACCGCCCCGCCGGGCGCGACCGGGGTCTCGGGCGCGGTCAGCGCGACATCGATCCGTTCGGGCAGGAAGTCCTCGACAAGGAAGGTCTGCGCGGCCAGCGGCCGGGCAGCGGTGTCGGCGAAAAGCTCGACCCGCCAGATCCCCCGCGGTGCGGACGCCGCGATCGGCTGGGCCAGCACATAGCCGCCGCCCCGGTCGGCCAGGACCTGGCGGGCGTACTCGACGCCGTCCGGGCGCCGGATCACCGCCGTTAGCGGCAGTCCCTCGATCGCCGCCGCCTTGCCGTCGCGCGCCAGGGCCGTGGCATGGACGGTCTCGCCCGCGCGATAGGCGCCGCGGTCGGTCGCGAGAAACACATCGACCGGCGGCGCAGCCTCGCGCCCCGCAACGCCGCGGTCCGACAAGTCGAACTCGGGGTCGGTCAACGACAGGAAGGCGATGTCGCCCCCGTCCTCGACCGTGACCAGCGCGGGCTCGGCCCCGCCGGTGCCGCGCGCAAGGCCGGGCGGGAAGGTGGCCAGACCCTGCGCATCCGTCACCGCGCGCCCGAGCTCGCGATTCGACCGCGAGATGAGCGCCACCGTCGCCCCCGCCTTCGGCCCCGCCGTGGCCAGCGACCGCACGACGACGTGGACCCCGTCGGTCGCCGACAAGGTGGTGATCCCGAGGTCGGACACCACGAACCACTGCCAGGCGGGGGGGCGTTCGTAATCGTCGCCGCCCGGCACCCGTGCGGCCAGCACATAGATGCCCGGGGGCCGGCCAGCCAGCGCCGCGGCCATGGGCAGGCGGGTGGTGATGTCGCGGTTCACCTCCATCGGCACGGTCGCGGTGCCGGTCCAGATCGCCTCGCCCGCCTGCTGGGCGAACTGTTCGCCCGACCAGGCGCGCATCGGCGCGCCGAACCAGTCGTTCTGGATCGACCGGATCAGGTTGCGGTCGCTCACGGCGTACAGTGTCAGGGACAGCGCGGTCGCGTTCACCGTCTCGACCGGCAGCGCGGCGGTGCCGGCGGCGGGCAGGATATAGCCGCGGCCGGGAAAGCGGACGGCCGGCGTGCGGTCGCGCACGTAGGCCGCGATCGTGACCGGGCGGCGGAGGCTCTGCCCGTCGGCCGCAGGCAGGCCCTGCCGGAACGTCACGCTGACGCGCTGACCGTGCGCAAGGCCGGCAACGCAGAGTTGCCGCCACCCGCCCGGCTCCACCGTCAGGCCGGGCTCGGGCAGCTGCACATACGGGGTATAGTCCAGGCCCTGCTCGACCAGCTGTTCGGTGAAGGTCGCGCAGAGGCGCGGCCGCGCGCTGTCGCTTTCGACCTCGTGGTCCTCGATGCGGAAGCCGTAGAGCGCCGCCAGCCTGTCCTCGGCCGTCGCCGTGTCGTCGCGGCGCTGGACGTTCTGCGCCAGCCGGACGGCCCGGTAGGCCTCGCGCCCGCGCCCGAGCGGCTCCAGCACGCCCGCCATGCCCGCGAGGATCGCATGGCGCTGCCCCGCGCCATCGGCCCGAAGATAGGCGTTGACGAAGGCCGACAGCGCAGCCTCGGCCAGCGCGCGGTCGCCGGCGCGGGCCGCGGCCGCCCGGGTGGCTTCGGCATAGGCGGCCCAGGCCTCGGGCGCGTCGGAGGCGACCGCCGCGGCGCCGTAGAGGCCGCGGGCCGCGTCGGCGTTTCCAGCGGCCTCCGCGGCGCGGGCGGCCGCCAGCAGCGCGGCCGGGGATTCGCCGTTCACCAGATGCTGCCGGCCGAGCCCCGCTGCCTGCGCGCGCGCGGCCTCGAAATCGCCCGGATAGAGAAACGACAGGTCGCCGCGCCGTTCGGTCGCCCGTGCCGCGGCGCCGGCGGCGGCGGGCAGGATGCGCGCCGACAGCGCGCCGCGATAGGCGGCCGCGGCACCCGGCGCCGCCTTCGGGAAACACGAGCCGTTGCGCGTGTTGAAGGTGAAGGCGGTGCAAGCGGCATCGGCGAGACACAGCCGTTCGCAGGCCTCGAGCGTCGTGCCGAACACGGCGCGCAGGTCGCCCCCCGGCAGGTCGGTGTCCGCGGCATAGGCGGCCCGCCGCTCCGGCACCTCGCCCTGCGCCGCAACCGGCGCGGCGCTGGCTAGAAGGCCCCATGCCAGCGCCGCCGCCATCCCCAACGCCCGACCGACACGCCGCATGAAGACCTCCACCGCCAACGCGCGGACGATGGCATGGGGGGCCCGAGTCTGTCCAGCAAGGCCGGCATCCGCCGGCCGCGGCGTCAGGCGCGCAGGGTCTCGGGGTCGGCGCCGGCCGCGATCGCCTCGGCAAACCAGCGCGGCTTGCGGCCGCGGCCCGACCACGTCTGGGCGGGGTTGGCGGGATTGGCGTATCGCGGCGTGCCTGCGGCCTTCGGCCTGCCGCGCCGCGGCGCGGCGGCGATGGCGGTCACTTCCGACAGCGTGAATCCGCGCTCGCGCAGGAAATCCTCGACTTCTGCAAGCACCTGTTTCTTCCGCCGCTCCTCGAAGGTGGCGATGGCGCGGCCGATACGGGCCTGAAGGTCGCGCAATTCGCGCAGTGACAGCGCGTCGATGTCGATGTCCATCACGGAATTCCCTGTCCGGCCAAATCCGGTGATTGCGGCTTACCCCCGAAATCCGCGCCGCGCAATAGCAGCGCCGGCCGCCGGCAATTCAGCGCGGGCTGCGCTTGGCGAGGATCCGCTGCAACGTCCGCCGATGCATGTTCAGCCGCCGCGCCGTTTCGGAAACGTTGCGGTCGCACAATTCGTAGACGCGCTGGATGTGTTCCCACCTGACACGGTCGGCCGACATCGGATTTTCCGGCGGCGGCGGCAGCGTCTCGCCGCGCGACAGGAGCGCATTGGTGATGTCGTTGGCATCGGCCGGCTTCGACAGGTAATCCGTCGCACCGATCTTCACCGCCGCAACGGCGGTCGCGATCGCGCCGTATCCGGTCAGCACCACGATGCGGCAATCCGGCCGCCGCTCGCGCAGCGCCTCGACCACTTCAAGGCCGTTGCCGTCCTCGAGCCGCAGGTCCACGACGGCGTAGGCCGGCGGGCGCGCCTGCGCGATCGCCCGGCCCATTGCGACGGTTTCGGCCGTCTCGGGAATGAAGCCGCGCTTTTCCATGGCCTTGGCAAGCCTTTTCAGGAACGGCTCGTCGTCATCGACCAGAAGCAGGCTGCGGTCCTCGCCCAGATCGGCCGGTTCGGTCTCTGACATGCGCTGTTCCAGACGGTTGTGCCCCTTGCGAGGTTCTAGCCCGGGCACCCCGCGCGGTCAATTTCCGGCCCCGGCGGAACGAGCGGCATCGAGAAAACAGGCCACCCGCACGGCGATCGCCTCGGGCGTATCCTCGCGGCGGAAGAACTCGGCAAAGCCGGTTTTCGGCAGGACGAGATAGGTGAAGGTGGAATGGTCAACCAGATAGTATTCGGGATCGCCGTCCTGCTTGCGATAGAACGTCCGATAGGCGCGCGAGGCGGCCGCGACCTGCTCCGGGGTTCCGGTCAGGCCGATCATCCGGGGATGCACATGGTCGGTGAACTCTGCGAGAACTTCGGGCGTGTCGCGGGCGGGGTCGATGGAAATGAAGACCGGCGTCACCTCGTATCCCATTTCCTCGAGGATATCGACCGCCTCGGCATTTCGCGCTGTATCGAGCGGGCAGACGTCCGGGCAGAACGTGTAACCGAAATAGACCAGCGCGGGCCGGACGAACACATCGGCCTCCGTCACCGTGCGGCCGGTTTCGTCCACCAGCGTGAAGGGGCCGCCGATGGCACCCGCACCGCCCGCCACCGACGACGCGCGGCACTGCGCGAAGGGATCGTCGGCCGTGCGGAACAACGCGAACCAGGCGGTCACGACAAGGAGCGCCGTCACCACGGCGGCTGCCGACGCGGCAAAGAAACGTGTCATGCGCCAACTCCCCCTGCCGTGCGATTGATCGGCCAATCGGCTGCGCTTAACAAGTGTGCGGGGCTGCGACCGCTTGCCCCGCATCCCCGGAGGTCCGATGCCTGCCGCCACGTTCGGCCTGGGGCCGCAAGGCCAGTCCAGCACCCCGGTCAGGCTGCGCACCCTGATCCTCCTGCGCTGGATGGCGGTGATCGGCCAGGCCGCCGCGATCGCGGTGGCGCACCGGGTGCTGAATCTGCAGCTGCCGCTCGGCCTGTGCTTTCTGGTGGTCGGTGCCTCGGTCATCTCGAACCTGATCGCCACCTTCGTCTATCCCGAGAACAAGCGCCTGACCGAGGCCGGGGCTTTCGGCTTTCTCCTGTTCGACCTCGGGCAGCTGTCGCTGCTGCTCGCCCTGACCGGGGGGCTGCACAACCCGTTCGTGCCACTGATCGTGGCGCCGGTAACCATTTCGGCAACCGCCCTGCGGCTGCGCTCGACGATCGTGCTGGGCGCGGTGGCGGTCGCGCTGGTCACGGTGGTGGCCTTCGTCCATGTCCCGCTGCGCGACGCCGCGGGGATGCCGCTGCGCGTGCCGGTGCTGTTCGAGATCGGCTTCTGGCTGTCCATCGTCATCGGGGTGGCGTTCCTCGGCCTCTATTCCCACCGCGTCGCGACCGAGATCCGGTCGATGTCCGAGGCGCTGCTGGCGACCCAGATGGCGCTGGCGCGGGAACAGAAGCTGACCGACCTCGGCGGGGTCGTTGCGGCGGCGGCACATGAACTCGGCACGCCGCTGGCGACGATCAAGCTGGTCTCGGCCGAGCTCATGTCCGAACTCGAGGGCCGGCCCGAGCTTGCGGCGCTCTACGAGGATGCGAAGCTGATCCGCGACCAGGCCGACCGCTGCCGCGACATCCTGCGGTCGATGGGGCGGGCGGGAAAGGACGACCGCCTGCTGCGACAGGCGCCGCTCGACACCGTGCTGCGCGAAGCCGCCGAGCCCCACGCCGGCCGGGGCATCAGCCTGCACTTCTCGGTGCGCCCCGCAGGCGACGGCGACGTTCGCCAGCCGCTGGTGCGCCGGTCGCCCGAGGTCATCCACGGCCTGCGCAACCTGGTGCAGAACGCGGTCGATTTCGCGCGCGGCAACGTCTGGATCGACGGCACCTGGTCCGAAACCGAGATCGGGGTGCGGATCGCCGACGACGGGCCCGGTTTTCCGCCGAGCGTGATCGGGCGGATCGGCGATCCATTCGTGCGCGCCCGGCCCGAAAGCGACCGGCGGCCGGAATACGACGGCATGGGCCTCGGCCTCTTCATCGCCAAGACGCTGCTGGAACGCACCGGCGCCGAACTCAGCTTCGCCAACGGCGCGGATCCCTTCCTGACCGAGCGCGAACGCCCCGAACGCGGCGGCGCGATCGTCGCGGTGGTTTGGCGGCGCGACCGGATCGAGGCCGGACTGTCCGACACCGCGGGCCGGAACGAGCCGATCCGCAGTTGAGCGGTGCGCCGCCGCGGCAAGACGGCGGCGCGTGACGGATTTCGCGCGCGCCAGGCGGAAAATCCGCGGCCACGCTCTGGTTACCATTCGTTAATACATTATACCTCTGATTGTGCGCGCGCCCCGAAGCGCGTTGACCGGCGGACTGCATATGACCGTGATGGGCCTAGCCGCGCTGTTCGCCGTGTCGCTTGCCGCCGCGGTGGCGGCGATCGCGGTCGCGTCATACCTGCCCCTGCCGGCACGGCGGCAAGCAAACGTGCTGGCCGACGACGGCGACGAGGTCGCGTTCATCTTCGATGACGAGACGCTGGTGGACGCCACCGCAAGGGGGCGGGCGCTGCTTGCGGCGATGCGCGGGCGCGGCAGCGCCTGGGACCGGCTGACAGCCTACATCGAGCCGCGTTTCCCCGGCATCGGACCCACGCTGGCGCGGCTGCGCGACGTCGGCGCGGTCACCGTGTCGTCCGAAGGGGACGATCCCCTCGTGCTGCGGGCAGAATGGCGGGGGGGCCTGCGCCGGATCGTTCTGATCGACGCCAACCGTCGGCCGGAGGCCGCCCATCACGACGCGATGGTGCAGCGGGCACAGGACGACGAGTTGCGCAGCCTGCGCAGCGCGACCGAGGGCGCCCCCTTCCCGATGTGGCAAGAGGGATCGGAAGCCGCGGTTGTCTGGGCCAACGACCGCTACATGGACGCGGCCGTGCGCGCCGGGGCGGCGGACCGGCCCGACGACTGGCCGCCCCCCGCGATCTTCGGCGCGGCGGGCGCGGGCGGACGGGTCGCCCTGGCCGCGCCCGAGGGGCCGGAATGGTTCGACGTGCTGCGGATTCCGGTGGCGGACGGCGCGCTATGCTATGCGCTGCCCGCCGGGCGCGCCGTCGCCGCCGAAGCGGCGCTGCGCGATTTCGTCCAGACGCTGTCCAAGACCTTTGCCGATCTGCCCATCGGTCTTGCGGTGTTCGACCGGGCGCGGCGGCTGATCCTGTTCAACCCCGCGCTGACCGACCTGATCGCCCTGCCGGTCGATTTCCTGTCGGCCCGGCCCACGCTCAACGCCATGCTGGACGCGATGCGCGACCGGCGGCTGATGCCGGAACCGAAGGATTACAAGGCGTGGCGGCAGCGGATCGCCGGACCGGCTGCCGATGCGGCGCCGGTTGCCGAAACCTGGTCCCTGACCGACGGCCGCACCTTCCGCGTCAGCCTGCGCCACCACCCTGAAGGCGCGCTGGCCATGCTCGTCGAGGATGTGTCGGCCGAGGTCGGGCGCCTGCGCACCGCCCGAGCTGATATCGCGCTGGGGCAATCCGTCCTCGATGCGCTGGACGAGGCGGTGGCGGTGTTCGCCGCCGACGGCACGCTCGCGCAGGCCAACCGCGCCGCCCTGCGCCTCTGGGGCGACGATGCCGACACCCTCCGGCCCGGCACGCCGGCGCAGACCCTGGTCCGCGCCTGGGCGGCGCGCTGCGCCCCGGATCCGGCCTGGGCGCGGATCGAGGCCGCGCTCGCCGCAGGTGCCGAGGTGGCCGCGCCCGATCCTGTCGAGGCGACGCTGCGCCTGCGCACAGGCCGGCTGGTCCGCTGCAAGATCGCGCCCTTGCCGGGCGGTGCGCGCCTTGCGGTCTTCGGCCACGCCGCACCGCGGCAGGCGGCGCTGGACCGCGCGAGGCGCTCGGGCGCCGAATCACCCCAGGCTGCGCGGACCGGCATGCTCTGACCGGCTTGCGGGCGGCGGCGAGGGCGCTAAGGTCGGGCCGATGCCCGATGCCCCCCCGCTGCCCAGCCGTATCGATCTGCCCGGTCCCGACGATACCGCACGCCTCGGCCGGCGGCTTGTCCGCGGCCTGCTCGCCGGGGACTCGGTTCTGCTGACGGGGCCGATCGGGGCCGGCAAGTCGCACCTCGCGCGCGCGCTGATTGCAGCGGCGCAAGCTGCTGCCGGCGAGCCGCCGGAGGATATCCCCTCGCCCAGCTACACGCTGGTGCAGACCTATCGCGCGGGTCCGGTCGAGATCTGGCACGCCGACCTCTATCGGCTGGGCGATCCGGGGGAGATCGCGGAGCTGGGCCTCGACGACGCCTTCGGCAGGGCCCTCTGCGTGGTGGAATGGGCCGACCGGCTGCCGCCGCACCTCGTGCCCCGGGACGCCCTGCGGATCGACCTTGCGCCGGCGGGCGACGGGCGGACGGCCACCCTCTCGGCGAGCGGGGCGACTGCGCTGCGCTTCGGCCTGGCAGCGGCCGGGTGCGCCCATGCCTGACCGCAGCGCCGTGATCGCGGCCTTCCTCGACGCCTCAGGCTGGGGTGCTGCGCAGCGGGCAGCGCTTGCCGGCGACGCCTCGCCCCGCCGTTACGAGCGGTTGCGGCTGAACGGGCGAACCGCGGTTCTGATGGATGCCGATCCCGCGACGGGTGAGGACGTGGGCCCCTTCCTGCGCATCGCGGCGCACCTTGCCGCAGCCGGCCTGTCGCCGCCCGCGGCCCTGGCCGCGGACGCGGCGGCGGGGCTGGTTCTTCTGGAGGACCTGGGCGACGACCTTTATGCCCGCGTCGTCGCGCGCGACCCGGGGGCCGAGCCCGAGATCTATGCCGCGGCGGTGGACGTCCTTGCGCACCTGCAGGCGCTGCCGCCGCCGCCTGGCCTTGCCGCCTACGACGCGCCGGCCATGGGCGCGGCGGCCGCACTGGCGGCGGAATGGTATGCGCCCGCAGCCGCTGGAACCGCCCCGGACCCGGCACGCCTCGCCGGCACGGTGGCCGAGGCCGTGGCAGCCCTTCGCTCGCCCGTCGCCATCGCCCTGCGCGACTACCACGCCGAAAACCTGCTGTGGCTGCCCGACCGTGACGGGCTGCGCCGGGTGGGGCTGCTCGACTTCCAGTCGGCCGAGCATGCGGCGGCGGAATACGACCTCGTGTCGCTGCTGCAGGACGCGCGCCGCGACGTGACGGCCGAGACTGCGGCCGCGGCCGCCCGGCGCTTTGCCGACCGCACCGGGCGGCAGCTGAGCGAGGTGCAGCGCGCGCTGGCCGTCCTCGGGGCGCAGCGGGCGCTGCGGATTCTCGGCGTGTTTGCGCGCCTGTGCCTGCGCGACGGCAAGCCGGGCTACCTGCGCCTGATGCCGAGGGTCTGGGGGCACTTGCAGGGGAACCTTGCGGTACCGTCGCTGGCGCCCCTTGCCCGCGCCGTGGCCGCCACGCTGCCGCCGCCCGAACCGGCCGTGCTGGACCGGATCGCCGCGCGATGCGCCCGTCCTTCCCGCTGATGATGTTCGCCGCCGGGTTCGGCACCCGGATGGGGGCGCTGACGGCGGACCGGCCGAAGCCGATGGTGCCGGTGGCCGGGCGGCCGCTGCTCGACCATGCGCTGGACGTGGCCGACGCCGCGCATCCTGCCCGGATCGCGCTCAACCTGCATTACCGCGGCGACCAGATCGCCAGGCACCTTAGGCCGCGGCGCGACATCGCGCTGTCCTGGGAACGCGGGCGGATCCTCGAGACCGGGGGCGGCCTTCGCGCGGCGCTGCCGCTGCTGCCGCAGGGGCCGG
This sequence comes from uncultured Paracoccaceae bacterium, assembly GCA_938028765.1. GTDB lineage: Bacteria > Pseudomonadota > Alphaproteobacteria > Rhodobacterales > Rhodobacteraceae > CALIZF01. Next base: position 105,872 of record CALIZF010000004.1, on the reverse strand, counting down.
TCCTGACGCTGAACACCGACGCGGTCTGGACCGGGCCGAACCCTCTGGCCACCCTGGCCGCCGCCTGGGAGGGGGGCAGGATGGGCGCGCTGCTGCTGCTGGCCCCGGCCGACCGGGCGACCGGCCACAGGGGCCCCGGCGACTTCGCGCTGGATGGCGCGGGGCGGATCGTGCGGGGCGGGCGCTTCGTCTATCTTGGCGCGGGCGTGATCGATCCGGGCGCGCTGGCGGGGATCCCCGGTCCCGCCTTCTCGCTCAACCGCGCCTGGGACCGGCTGATCGCGCAAGGGCGCGCCTTCGGCATCGTCCACGCGGGCGGCTGGTGCGACGTGGGCCAGCCCGAGGGCATCGCGCTGGCCGAGGGGATGCTGGCCGGTGGCTGAGGCGCCCCGCCCCGCCCTCTATGCCATGCCCCCGGGCGCGGACTTCGCCCGGGCGCTGGCCAGGGGGCTGCGCGCGCGCCACGGGGCGGGCGAAGGGCTGGGCCGGGTGACGGTCTATCTCAACAGCCTGCGGATGCTCCGGGCGGTGACTGATGCCTTTGTCGGGTGCGGCGACGGCCTGTTGCCGCGGCTGCGCGTGGTGACCGCGGCGGCGGACGATCCCGCGCTGGCGCTGCCGCCCGCGCCGCCGCGGCTACGGCGGGTGCTGGAGCTGTCGCGGCTGACCGACCGGCTGCTGACCGCCGACCCGGGCCTCGCCCCGCGCAGCGCGGCCTGGGATCTGGCCGAGACGCTGGCCGCGCTTCTCGACGAGATGGAGGGCGAGGGGGTCCCGCCCGACCGGCTGGCGCGGATCGACGCGGGCGAGCACGCGGCGCACTGGCAGCGGACACAGGCGTTCCTCGCGCTCGTGGCCCCGCTTTACGCCGGCGCTGCCGAGGGGCCGGATGGACGCCTGCGCCGCGCCGCCGACCGTCTGGCCGCGCTCTGGGCGCGCCGCCCGCCGGACGGGCCGGTCTACGTTGCGGGTTCGACCGCGTCGCGCGGTGCAACCGCGGCGCTGATGCGGGCGGTGGCGGCGCTGCCCCGCGGCGCGCTGGTGCTGCCGGGGTTCGACTTCGACATGCCGCCCGCCGCCTGGGCCGCGCTCGACAACCCGCTGACCGGCGAGGATCATCCGCAATACCGCTTCGTCCGGCTGCTGGCGCTGCTCGGGGCGACGCCGGCGGATGTGCGCGCCTGGGACGGCGCGGCGGCCCCCGACCCGGACCGCAACCGCGTGCTGTCCCTTGCGTTGCGGCCCGCGCCGGTGACCGACCGCTGGCTGGAGGAAGGGCCGGCGCTGCCGTCCCTGCCCGAGGCCATGGCGCGGGTGGCACTGGTCGAGGCACCCTCGCCCCGGGCCGAGGCGCTGGCGATCGCGCTCGCCTTGCGGGATGCGGCGGCGGCAGGGCGGCAGGCGGCGCTGCTGACGCCCGACCGCCACCTTGCGCGCCAGGTGGCCGCAGCGCTGGACCGCTGGCGCATCGTGCCGGACGATGCCGCGGGCGAGCCGCTGGATGCATCCGCGCCGGGTCGGTTCCTGCGGCTTGTCGCCGGGCTTGCGGCCGACCGGCCGACCGTCGCGGGCTTGCTCGCCGTGCTGAAGCATCCGCTGGCAGCCGCCGGTGGCGACCGCGGGTTGCACCTTCTGCACGCCCGCGCGCTCGAGGCACGGCTGCGCCGGCACGGGCCGCCCTTCCCGACGCCGGACGCCATCCGCGCCTTCGCCGCCCGCGCGCCGCAGGCGGCCCCCTGGGCGGACTGGCTGGCCGGGTGCCTGAACGCGGCGAAGCAAGCAGCGGACGCCGGGCCCCGGCCGCTCGCCGAGGCCGCCGCGGCGCACCGCGCGCTGGCCGAACGGCTTGCCGGCGGTCCGGGCGGGACGTCCGCGCCGCTCTGGGCCGGGGCCGCCGGCGCGGCGGCGCTGGCGGCGGTCGAGACGCTCGCACGCGAGGCGGCGCATGGCGGCGAGGTGACGCCCGCGGGCTTTGCCGACCTCCTGCGCGCCGTCCTGAACGCCGAGGCCGTGCGCGAACCCGTGACGGCCGATCCGCGGATCCGCATCCTCGGAACGCTCGAGGCGCGGATCGGCGGGCTGGACCTCGTCATCCTCGGCGGGCTGAACGAAGGCACCTGGCCCGCCGCGCCCGGGACGGACCCCTGGCTGAACCGCACGATGCGGGCCGGGGCCGGGCTTCTGCTGCCCGAGCGCCGGATCGGCCTGGCCGCCCACGACTTCCAGCAGGCGGCGGCCGCCCCCGAGGCGATCCTGACGCGCGCGGTGCGGGATGCCGATTCGGAAACCACCCCGTCGCGCTGGCTGAACCGGTTGACGAACCTCCTGGAGGGCCTGCCCGGCCGCGGCGGGCCGGGCGCGCTGCAGGCGATGCGGGCGCGCGGGCAGGCGATCCTCGCCCGCGCCGCGGCGCTCGACTGTCCGCCGATGCCGGTGCCCCGCGCGGCGCGGCCCGCGCCCTGCCCGCCGGTCGCCGCCCGTCCGCGGCAGCTGTCGGTCACGCAGGTGACGACGCTGGTCCGCGATCCCTATGCGGTCTATGCCCGCCATGTCCTGCGGCTGCGCCCGCTTGACCCGATAAGCGCCGGACCGGACGCCCGCCTGCGCGGCTCGACGCTGCACGCCGTGCTCGAAACCTTCGTGCGCGGCCGCACGGGGCCGGAGCCGCGCGAGGCCGCCCGACAGCGCCTGATGGCCACCGCCGCGGCGGTTCTGGCGGCCGAAGTGCCCTGGCCTGCGGCGCGCGCCCTGTGGCTGGCGCGCCTCGCCCGGGCCGCCGACGCCCTTCTGGACTTCGAGGCGGCGCATGGGGGCGAGCCCCTGCTGCTCGAGGAGCCGGGGGCCTGCACGATGCCCGCCCTGGGCTTCACCCTGACCGCCCGGCCCGACCGGATCGACCGGCTTCCCGACGGGAGGCTTCACGTCATCGACTACAAGACCGGCAGCCCGCCCTCGGCCCCGCAGCAGCGGCATTTCGACAAGCAGCTGCCGCTCGAGGCGGCGATGGCCCGGCGCGGGGCCTTCCGCATCATTGGTCCCGCCGAGGTCGGCCGGACAAGCTATGTCGGCCTCGGCTCAGGCAGGATCGACACCGCCGAACCGTCGTCGGCCGACCTCGATGCGGTCTGGTCGGAGCTCGAGACGCTGATCGCCCGCTATGCGCGTCGGTCGCAGGGCTATGCCGCGCGCCGGGCGGTGGACCGGACGGACCGCGCGGGCGATTACGACCATCTCGCGCGGCTGGGGGAATGGACGCACAGCGACCTGCCGGTGCCCGTTCCGGTCGGCGACGGCGACGACGGCGACGACGCGGGGGCGCCTTGATGCGCGACGAGGCGACGCAACGGCAGGTCGCGGCGGCCGATCCGGCGGCCTCCACCTGGGTCACCGCCAATGCAGGATCGGGCAAGACCCGGGTCCTGACCGACCGGGTCGCGCGCCTGCTGCTACAAGGGTGCAGCCCGCAGCGCATCCTGTGCCTGACCTACACCCGCGCCGCGGCGGCCGAGATGCAGAATCGCCTGTTCCGCCGCCTCGGGGCCTGGGCCATGCTGCCGGACGATGCGCTGCGGGGCGAACTGGCGCAGCTGGGCGCGGCCGAGGTGCCGGATGCGGCGGCGCTTGCCGCGGCCCGTCGCCTCTTCGCGCAGGCGATCGAGACGCCGGGCGGCCTGCGCATCCAGACGATCCACAGCTTCTGCGCCGCGCTGCTGCGCCGCTTTCCGCTGGAGGCGGGCGTATCGCCGCGGTTCCAGGAGGCGGACGACCGCGCGGCAGAGCTTCTGCGCGCCGATCTCGTGGAACGGCTGGCCGAGGCGCAGCCCGATCTGGTCGCAGGCGTCGCACGCCACCACTCGGGCGAGGACTTCGGCGCGCTCGCAACCCGGATCGCGGGTGCCCGCGCCGCCTTCGATCCGCGCGCCGATGCAGGCGCGATCCGCGCGGCCCTCGGCCTGCCCGAGGGGCTGACGGCTGCGGGTCTGGTCGCGCAGGTGCGCGGCCTCGACGGGGCCGAGGCGATCGCGGCGGTGCTGCCGGCACTTGCGGCCAGCGGGCCGAACGACGCGAAGGCCGCGCAAAAGCTCGCCGCGCTGCGCGAGCCCTGGGATCTCGCGGCGCTGGTCGCGCTGGAGGGCGTGCTGCTCTATGCATCGGGCGAAAAGGCCAATCTCGCGAAGGTCGGGGCGCTGCCGACCAAGGCGGTGCGCGCCGCGCTCGGCCCTGCGCTGGCGCCGTTCGAGGCGCTGATGGGCCGGGTCGAGGCGGCGCGGCCGCTGCGGCTTGCCCTGATGGCGGCGGAAAGGGCCGAGGCGCTGCACGCCTTTGCCGCGGCGTTCCTCGATGCCTACGCGGCCGCGAAGGCGGCCCGCGGCTGGCTGGACTTCGACGACCTGATCGCCCGCGCCCGTGCGCTGATGGCCGACCCGGGCGTCGCGCAATGGGTGCTGTGGCGGCTAGACGGCGGCATCGACCATATCCTGATCGACGAGGCGCAGGACACCGGCCCCGCCCAGTGGAAGGTGATCGAGGGGCTGGCGCAGGAGATTCTGGCCGGCGAAGGTGCGCGCGGACCGGGGCGGACCGTGTTCGTCGTAGGCGACCGGAAGCAGTCGATCTATTCCTTCCAGGGTGCCGATCTTGCAGCGTTCGAGGCGATGCAGGCGCGCTTCGCCGCGCAGCTCGCCCATGGGCGCGGCCTGCAACGGGTGGAGCTCGAACACTCGTTCCGGTCGTCGCCGGCGGTTCTGGCGGCGGTGGACGCGACCTTCGCCGCGGCCGGCCCGGCGGGCGTCGGCGGGGCGGTGCGGCACCGGGCGTTCCTCGCGGAAAGACCCGGGCGGGTGGACCTGTGGCCGGCGGTCGTGCGGGACGACGCGCCCGAGGCGGCCGCCTGGTTCGATCCGGTTGACCTCAGCCGTCCGGCCGATCCCGCGGTGCGGCTTGCCGAGACCATCGCCGACACCATCGCGGGCTGGCTGGCCGCGGGCACCCAGGTGCCGACGCGCGACGGCACGCGGCCGATGCGGGCGGGCGACGTGCTGATCCTCGTCCGCCGGCGGTCGGCCCTCTTCGCCGAGATCATCCGCGCCTGCAAGGCGCGCGGCCTGCCGATGGCGGGGGCCGATCGGCTGAAGCTAGGGGCGGAACTGGCGGTGAAGGACATCGCCGCCCTTCTGGCCTTCCTCGACACGCCCGACGACGACCTGTCGCTGGCAGCCGCGCTGCGCTCGCCCCTCTTCGGCTGGACCGAGGGCGACCTTTACGACCTTGCGCAACCGCGGCCGGAGGGCGCGACCCTGTGGCAGGCGCTGCGCGCCGGGGCGGACCGGTGGGCCGAGACGCTGGCGGTGCTGCGCGACCTGCGCGATTCGGCGGATTTCCTGCGCCCCTACGACCTGATCGAACGCATCCTGACGCGCCACGACGGCCGCCGCCGCCTGATCGCGCGCCTCGGCCCCGAGGCCGAGGACGGGATCGACCAGCTCCTGGCGCAGGCGCTGGCGTTCGAGGCGGCCGAAGTGCCGGGGCTGACGGCCTTTCTCGTCTGGCTGACGACCGACGACATCGAGGCGCGCCGCCAGGTTGATGCGGCGTCGGACCGGATCCGGGTGATGACGGTGCACGGCGCGAAGGGGCTGGAATCGCCCGTCGTGATCCTGCCCGACTGCGCCGACCCCCACCGGCGGGACCGGGACGAGATCGTTACGCTGGAAGACGGCCTGCCGGTGTGGCATCCGGCGGGCGAGGAGCCGCCCCCCGCCGTCGCCGCCGCCCGCGCGGCGAGGGCCAAGGCCGCCGCGGAAGAGGACCGGCGGCTTCTCTACGTTGCGATGACGCGGGCCGAAAGCTGGCTGGTCGTGGCGGCGGCGGGGAAGGCGGAGCGGCCGGAAAGCTGGCACGCGATGGTCGCGGCGGGGTTGCAGGCGGCAGGTGCCGGGGCGTGGGACCAGCCGACCGGCCAGGGCCTGCGGCTGGCGACGGGGGACTGGCCCGCGCCGCGGCGGCCCGCAGCCGCGCCGGAACCGCCGCCGGCCGCCGTCGCCGACCCCGGCCCGCCGCCAGCCGCGGCGGCCCCGATGCGCCCACGGTCGCCCTCGGACCTCGGGGGCGAGAAGGCGCTGCCGGGCGAGGGCGGCGATGCCGAGGCGGCGAAGCGTCGCGGAACCCTGCTGCACCGCCTGTTCGAGGCCCTGCCGACTGCCGACCCGGCCGACTGGCCGGCCATCGCCGCCGCGCTGGACCCCGAGGGGTCCGCCGGGGCGCTGCTCGACGAGGCGCGGCGCGCGCTGGCCGACCCCGCACTGGCCGAAGTGTTCGCGCCCGACGCGCTGGTCGAGGCGGCGGTCTCGGCGACCATCGGCGGCGTCCGGTGGTTCGGGACGGTGGACCGGCTGATCCTGCGGCCGGGGCGCGCGCTAGCGGTCGATTTCAAGACGAACCGGCTTATTCCGCCCGCGCCCGAGGCGGTGCCCGAAGGGATCCTTCGCCAGATGGGCGCCTATCGCGCGATGCTGGCGGCCGCCTTTCCGGGCCGCGCCATAGACTGTGCCGTTCTCTGGACCGCCGGCCCGCGCCTGATGCCGCTGTCCGACCCCTTGTTGCGCGCAGCCTTCCTGCGTGCAGGGGCTGCTTGACGCTGCGCGACGGCGTTCCTACCTTTGATCGAACACATTCCGTGTTGGAGATATGTCATGGCCACCGTCGCCGTCACCGATGCGACCTTCGACGCCGAAGTGCGCAAGTCGCCGATCCCCGTCGTGGTGGATTTCTGGGCCGAATGGTGCGGCCCGTGCCGGCAGATCGGCCCGGCGCTGGAGGAACTGGCAGCGGAACTGGCCGGCAAGGTGAAGATCGTCAAGGTGAACGTGGACGACAACCCGAATTCGCCCGCGCAGCTCGGTGTGCGCGGGATCCCGGCGCTGTTCCTGTTCAAGGACGGCAAGGTGGTGTCGAACAGGACCGGCGCGGCGCCCAAGGCGGCGCTGCAATCCTGGATCGCCGGCGCGATCTGACGCCCCTGCACCGCGCTGGTGCGGGCCGGTCCCGGCGCCGGCCCGCTGTCGTCAGTTGGTCAGCAGCGGCAAGATGTCGTCCTGCGCGAGCGACGCGACATTTCCGAGCGTGGCCACGGGGGCACCCGGTTGCGCGGACCCGCCCCGTCGGCCTGGCAGGCCAGCCGACCCGTCCACGAGCGGTTCGACGTCGAAGGCGCGGGAATCGAGGCGGTCGATGTTCCGGAATACGGTCCGCGCGGTGGTGATCGGCAGGGCCAAAGCTTGTCCTCCTCCGTTCATTCCCGATCCTGGGGCACGGCAGCGGCAGCGGTGCCGGTGAATTATTCTGGGGCGCCGGGCGCATCGGGCACTGGCCAGCCAAAATGCGCCAGCCGACGCGCGATCCGGGCCGCGGCCTCTGGCAGGCCGGCGTTGACCGCGCGCAGCTGGAGGAACCAGTAGAGGTAGATCGCCGGGTCCGCCATCGGCGCGCGGGCGGCGGCGAAGGCTGCGTCCAGCCCGTCGCGCGGCACCGACCCTGCGATATGGTGGAAGTCGGTGCCCCCGAACAGGACCGCGGGCTTGCCCGCGAAGAACCCGGTCAACGCCACCGACGAGGTCTGCGTCACCACGAGGTCGCAGGCGGGCAGCAAGGCGTCGGCCCCGCCCTTTGCCAGCCGCGCCCGCGGATGCCGTGCCACAAGCCGGTCGAGCGCCCGCAGGTCGGACGCCGCATAGGCCTCTTTCGGGTGCGGATGCAGGGCGATGCGCAGGGGCCGCGGGTCCTGCGCGAGCGTCGCCTCGATCATGTCGAGCGGGCTCATCGATTGGAAGCTGCGGTGCTCGGTCAGCCGGCCCTGCAGCGCGACCAGCACGAAGCCATCCCGTCGCAGCGCGACGTCGCCGAGGATCTTGCGGCGCCAACGGCGGAACCAGGGCTGCGCCGCCCCGGCATCGACGGTGGCGGGATCGTAGGCGGCCAGCGCGGTTTCGGTCAGCCAGCGGTCGTTCGTCCGTTCGAAGGTCCAGAACGGGTACCAGTAGGCGCGGCGCAGGCACAGGCCGCGATCGTCGGGCGGCGTCTGCATGTGCCAGAGGCTGTAGCCTTCGCGCGCCAGCGACCGCGCCCGCTCGGCCGGCGTGTCGGGATGCCAGACTGGGGTCCAGCCCGGCAGCGCCTGCAGCAGGCGGTTGATCACGTTCACGTTGCCGCGCGCGGCGTCGCTGCGCATCGGCTCGGGCAGGTAGAGGTGCAGCCTGGTCATGCCCGAGGCTAACTGCCCCGGACGCGGGGTGGAAGGGCGGGGTTGTGACGGGCGGCGGGTGCGGCCATATCTGCGGCGGTCGTATCCTTGGCGACCATATCCTGGGCTGACGGAACGGAGCGGCGGGATGGCAGACGAGCGGTTTCCGGGCTGGCACGGCACCACGATCCTCGCGGTGCGGCGCGGCGGCGTCGTGGCGGTGGCGGGCGACGGCCAGGTCAGTCTCGGGCAGACGGTGATCAAGGCGACGGCGCGCAAGGTGCGGCGGCTTGACCCGGGCGGGCAGCCGGTGGTGGTGGGCTTTGCCGGCTCGACCGCGGATGCCTTCACGCTGCTCGACCGGCTCGAGAGAAAGCTGGAGGCGGCGCCCGGCCAGTTGCAGCGCGCCTGCGTGGACCTGGCACGCGACTGGCGGACGGAAAAGATGCTGCGGAACCTCGAGGCGATGCTGATCGTCACCGATGGCGCCGCGATCTATGTCGTCACCGGCGCGGGCGACGTGCTGGAGCCCGAACACGATGCCGCCGCCATCGGATCGGGCGGCATGTTCGCGCTCGCCGCTGCCCGCGGCCTGATGGCGACCGATCTTCCGGCGGACGAGATCGCCCGGCGCGCGATGGCGATCGCCGCCGACATCTGCGTCTACACCAACGGCGCGGTGACGGTCGAGACGATCGGGGGCGGCGCGTGACGCTCGATGCGTCCGATGTCCGTGCCGCCGTGGCGGCGGGGCTGATCGACGAACGGCAGGCGGCCGGGCTTATGGCGCTCGGCCAAGCCCGGCGCGGCGCGCGGGCGGCGCTCGACCCGCGGGAAGAGCCGTTCGAACTCTTTCGCGGGTTCAACGAGCTATTCATCGTCGTGGGGCTTGTCATCCTGTTCGGCGGCTGGGCGGCGCTGACCGGCGTTCTCGCGTTCGAGATGCTGGGGATGCAGGGTGCCCGGCAGGCCGGGATGGCGCTGGCCACGATGGCAGGGCTGGCGGGACTGGCACGCTACTTCACCCTTCGCCGGCGGATGGTCGCCCCCTCGATCGCGCTGACGGTGATGGCCGCGCTGATGGCGGTGCAGGCGGGTCTTTCGGCAGGCTGGGCAATGGGGCTGGCGTTCGGGCCGCGCTTCGTGCTGGCGGCCGCCACGGCGACGCTGGCGCTGGCCGTCTGGTATGCCGTGTTCCGCATCCCCTTCGCCATTGCGCTGGTGGCGCTGGGCGTATTCGCCACCGCCGTTGCGGTGCAGGTATCGGGCGGGGCGCTGCCCGACGCGGCGTCGGACCTGTTCCTTCTGACCGCGCGGGGGCCGTTCGCCTGGGTGACCCTGACCCTCGGCGTCCTGGGGCTTGCCGCCGCGCTGTGGTTCGACATGGGCGATCCGCACCGCGTCGGGCTGCGGTCGGCGACCGGATTCTGGTTGCACCTCGTGGCGGCGCCGGCGATCGTGAATACCGTTGCGCTGACGCTTCTCGACGCGGGCACGCCCGCCGCGCAGGCGGCGCTTGTCGGCTTCGTTGCGCTGGTCGCGCTGTTTGCCGTCGTTATCGACCGGCGGTCGTTCCTGGTGTCGGGCGTGGGCTATGTGGCCGCGCTTGCCGTGATCATGCTTCGGGACGGTGCTGCGCCGGCGATCGTGGCGCTTGGCCTCGGGCTCGTCCTGCTCGGCGCGCAGTGGGAACGTCTGCGGGCGCGGCTGATGCGCGCGTTGCCCGGCTTCCCCGGCAAGGACCGCCTGCCCCCATGGGAGATTGCCGCATGACCGACCTGACCCCGCGCGAGATCGTGAGCGAGCTTGACCGCTTCATCGTCGGCCAGACGGCCGCGAAGCGCGCCGTCGCCGTGGCGCTGCGCAACCGCTGGCGCCGCCGGCAGCTGGACCCCGCGCTGCGCGAGGAGGTCTACCCGAAGAACATCCTGATGATCGGCCCCACCGGCGTCGGCAAGACCGAGATCAGCCGCCGCCTGGCGCGGCTGGCCCGCGCCCCGTTCCTGAAGGTAGAGGCGACGAAGTTCACCGAAGTCGGCTATGTCGGCCGCGACGTGGACAGCATCATCCGGGACCTGGCCGATGCGGCGTTGGTCGAGACGCGGACCCGGATGCGCGAGGCCGTGAAGCCGCGCGCCCGCCGCGCCGCCGAGGATCGTGTCATCGCTGCGCTGGCCGGCGCCGATGCGCGCGAGGGCACGCGCGAGATCTTTCGCGCGCGGCTGAAGCGGGGCGAGCTCGACCAGACGATGATCGAGGTGGATCTGGCCGATCCCGCCCCGTCGCTGCCGATGCTGGACCTGCCGGGAATGGGCGGCGGCATGGGGGCCGTCAACCTCGGCGACCTTCTGGGCCGCGCCTTCGGCGGTCGGCGCACGCGGCGGCGGCTGACGGTCGCGGAAAGCCACGACCTGCTGATCGCGGAAGAGGCCGACAAGCTATTGGACGACGAGGCGGTGAGGGCCGCGGCGCTGGAAGCGGTGCAGGAGAACGGGATCGTCTTCATCGACGAGATCGACAAAGTCGCCGCCCGTGCCGAGACCCGGGGGGCCGATGTCAGCCGCGAGGGCGTCCAGCGCGACCTCTTGCCGCTGATCGAGGGGACGACGGTCTCCACCCGGCTGGGGCCGGTGAGGACCGACCATATCCTCTTCATCGCGTCGGGCGCCTTCCACATCGCCAAGCCGTCGGACCTGCTGCCCGAGCTGCAGGGCCGGCTGCCGATCCGGGTCGAGCTGTCGGCCCTGACCGAGAAGGACTTCGCCCGCATCCTGACCGAGACCGACAACGCGCTGACACGCCAGTATGCGGCACTTCTGGGGACCGAGGGGGTTTGCGTGACCTTCGCCCCGGACGGGATCGCCGCCATCGCCCGGATCGCCGCCGAGGTGAACCGCAACGTCGAGAACATCGGAGCGCGACGGCTGTACACGGTAATGGAACGGGTGTTCGAGGACCTGTCCTTCGCTGCCCCCGACCGGCATGGTCAGGCGGTGACGGTGGATGCAGCCTTCGTCGAGGCGCAGGTGGGCGACCTTGCGCGGTCCGCCGATCTCAGCCGCTACGTGCTCTGAAGGCTTGCGGGGGTCCGGCGTTTCGCATCAAGCTGGGCGCATGCGTCTCGTTGTCGGTCTTCTCGTCGTCGTCGCGCTGGCGGCTTGCGCCCCGCGCGGTCGCATGACGGTCGACCCGGCCGCCCGTGGGGTCGGAGCGGCCCAGGTCGTCTTTGTCGCCACCAACCGCGTGCCCGAGGACGGGCCGGCGCGGTTCGGCCGCAGGCGCGGCGAGACTGATCACTACCGAAGGTATGTCCTGTCGATCCCGCCAGACCGCAGGCCGGGATCGCTGGAATGGCCGCCCCCCAGGGCCGTGCCGGACCCGCGACGCCATTTCGTGACGATCGAGGAGACGGCCTATGCCAGCCCCGCCGCGTTCCGCGCCGCGCTGGCCGCTTCGCTGCGGCCGAGCCGACGGGGCCAGCGCGAGGCGGCGGTGTTCGTCCACGGCTTCAACACGAACTTCGCCGAAGGCATCTACCGGGTCGCGCAACTGGCGCATGACCTGGAGTTTCGGGGCACGACGGTTCATTTCAGTTGGCCTTCCGAGGGCGACGCGCTGGCCTATGTCTATGATCGCGATTCGGCGCTGGCGGCGCGGGACCGGCTCGAGGCGCTGCTGGAAGAGGTTGCCGCGGCGGGGGTGGACCGGATCCTGCTGTTCGGTCATTCGATGGGGGCCGCTCTCGTGATGGAAGCGGTGCGGCAGGCGCGGCTGACGGACAGCCCGCTGATGCGTCGGCTGCAGGGTATCGTGCTGATGTCGCCTGACATCGACGTGGACGTGTTCCGCACGCAAGCGCGGACGGTCGGAAAGCTGCGCCAGCCGATCCTGGTCTTCTCGTCGGAGCGCGACCGGGCACTGTCGCTGTCGGCCCTGATCGCGCGCGAGCCCAACCGGCTGGGCAACCTGTCGGATCTGTCGCGGGTGGCGGATCTCGACGTGGTGCTTGTGGATGTGACGGCGTTCTCGTCGGGACTGGGCCATCTGACCCCCGGGACCTCGCCGCAGCTGATCGGCCTGCTGAACCGTGCGGGCGAGATCGACCGTGCCTTCAACAGCGATGCCGAAACGCGGATCGGTCTGTTGCCGGGCACCGTGCTGACGCTGGAACGGGCAACCCGCATCGTCCTGTCACCGGTCGTCGGCCTTCAGAACGCGCTGCGACCCTAGCTTGCGCGCATGCGCCGCAGGTAGACGTAGAGCGCGCCCTCGCCCCCGTGGCGGCGATGCGCAGGGGCGACCTGAAGCACCGCCTGCGCAAGCGGCGGCAGCGAAAGCCATTGCGGCACCGCATGACGCAACGCGCCGACGCGCACGGGCATCGGCGCGCCGGGATCGCAGGGGCGGCCCTTGCCAGTGATCACGAGGATCAGCCGCCGCCCCTCGGCTTGCGCCGACAGCACGAACCGCGCAAGCCGCGGCTGCGCCTCGGAAAGGGTCAGCCCGTGCAGGTCGAGCCGCGCCTCCGGGTCGCTGCGGCCGCGCATCATGGCGACGAAGGCCTTGCGATCCATCCGCAGCGGCGCGTCGGCCAGCCGGTCGGCGATGGTCGGCGCAAGATCGTGCCGCGCCGCAATCGGCGGCGCGAGCGCGCCGACGCGGAACGGAGGTATCGGCACAGGCACCCCGGCTGGCCGAGCGGCCGGATCGGGTGACGACGGCGCAGTAGGAGGCGGCAGCGTGCCATGGGCTGTGCCCTTGCGGTCCGGCCGCATCGGCCGGGTGCTGGCGGCCACCGCCTGCCACAGGGCCGCCTCCTCGGGCGCGAGCGTCCGGCGGCGGGCCATTCAGCCCTCGGGGCCGCGGCTGTCGGCGAGGTCGATGGGCAGGAGCGTCACGAGCCGCCCCGGATCGCGGACGATCCCGGCAGCATCCCCCGCCGCATCGCCCGATCCGTAGAAGATGTCGGCACGCTGCGCGCCCCGGATTGCGCCGCCGGTGTCTTGTGCGATCATCAGACGCCGCAGCGGCACCGCGCCGTCCTTTTCGACCCAGACCGGCGCGCCGAGCGGCACATGGGCTGGATCGACCGCGAGGCTGCGCAGCGCCGTGATCGGCCGCCCCATTGCCCCGATCGGCCCGCGGTCGGCAGAAAGATCGGGGATCTCGCGGAAGAACACATAGGACGGGTTGAAGTTCAGCAGCGCCACGCCCTCGACCGGATTGCGCCGGACCCAGGACCGGATCACCTGGGCCGAGACCTGATGGGGCTGATAGACGCCACGGCGCACCAGTTCCTCGCCGACCGAGCGATAGGGTTGGTTGTTCTTGCCTGCAAAGCCCACGCGGATCACGCTGCCGTCGGTCAGCCGGATCCGGCCCGAGCCCTGAATCTGGAGGAAGAACGCTTCGACCGGATCGTCGAGCCAAGCTATTTCCAACCCTCGGCCGGCCAGCGCGCCGCCGTCCTCGATCTCGGCCCTGGTCAGCCAGGGGCTACCCTCGGGCAGTTCGGGCGGGCGGCGGTAGATCGGCCACTGGAACGGTCCGCCGCGCCGGCGCGCGCCATGCAGTTCCGGCTCGTAATAGCCGGTGAACACCGCGGGCGGAGTTCCGATCACGACGGGGCGGAAGAAAACCTCGAAAAACGCCCGCGCATCGGTCACGTCCCCGGCGAGGCGGCAGAGCGGAGCCCATTCGGCACCCTGCGTCAGATCGCAAGTCTCGCGGAAGACGTCGAGCGCGGCGCGGTGATCGTCGGTAACCCAGCCGTCGAGATCGGCAAAGCCGATTACCTCGGCCGGTGCCGCCTGCGACGTCACGGCGAGGGCCGCGGCCGCGATCCACCGCCGCAGGCACATGGCCGGATCATTCCCCGGTGGCGACGAGGGTCCAGTTCGGGTCGGGCGACCCCATCCGCCGGGCGAAGGTCCAGACGTCGCGCTGGCGGCGGATCTCGGTCGGGCTGCCATCGACCACCTCGCCCAACCGGTTGCGCGCCACCGAGGTCAGTTCGCCCACGAACCGCACGGCGATCTCGGCCTCTCCGGTGTCGCGGTCATAGGACGCCGCGTGCAGCGCCAGCTCGCGCAGACCGACGAAATGCGCCTCGATCGACAGGCCCTCGCGTTCGCGGGCCTCGATCACCTCGGCGAAGCTGCGGGCCACGTCGTCGGACAGGAAGGGGCGGATCGACTCGAGGTCGCCCTTTTCGAAGGCCATCAGGATCATCTCGTAGGCGCTGCGCGCGCCGCGAAGGAACTCGGACACCGAGAAAGAGGGCTCGGCCTGTTTCATCGCCGCCAGCGCCCTTGCTGTCGGGCTGCCTTCGGGTGCGTGGTCGGTGATGTCGCGGTCGGCACCGCCCTCGATCACCGCGAAGTCGCGCCGGCGGGGGCGCGCATCCTCGGCCTCGATCGTCCGCGGCGCAGGCGGTTTCTCGAACCCCTCGCGGGACCCGAGGACGCTGCGAAGCCGCAGGATCAGGAAGATCGCGATCGCGGCAAGTACGAGGAGCTGGATCACGGACGAACTCATCGGTACCTCTGTCTTGCCGGATGCAGCGGAGGGGCATCGCACGGCCGTGAATTTCTGCGCGGCCCCGGTCGAACCAGGACTTCGAGAGCTCTATGTAAGGTGGCGCGGCGTGCAAGTCCACCGCCGCGGCCGTGCGGCACGATGGGTCGCTGGAAAGGACACGGGAATGTGGCTGCTGATCGCCTTTGTCGTCTGGCCTCTGGCCGAGATTGCGCTGTTTGTCGAGATCGGGGGGCGGATCGGCGTGCCGGCGACGCTCTTGTGGGTTGTGGCCAGCGCGATGCTGGGGGTTGCGGCGGTCCGCGGCCTTGGCGCGCGCACGATGGCCGCGACGATCGCGGCGATCGAGGGGCTGCGCGACCCGGCGCGGCCGATCGCCGAGGGCACCCTCGGGATGCTGGGGGCGGTGCTGCTGATCCTGCCGGGGTTCCTCAGCGATGCCGTCGGTCTGGCGCTGCTGCTGCCGCCGGTTCGGGCGGCGCTGGTCGCGCGCCTGCGCCGCAGCCGGCGGGAAGACCGGGAAGGGCCGGTCGTGATCGCGACCGACTACCGCGACGTGAGCCCGCGTGACCGCAGGCCCTGACGGCACCGGGCCGCGCCTTGAGGGCGCGCGCCCTTCCTGCTAAGGCGCGGGACGGGCGTTCGGGGAGTAGGAACGATGGCCGACGACACTGGCGCAGCACCGCAGGGCGTGCCGCAAATCCGGATGCAGGTTCTGGCGCAGTATATCCGCGACCTGTCGTTCGAGAACGCGCTGGCGCAGAAGGGATTGACGCAGCCCGGCGAGGTGCGCCCCGACATCCAGGTGCAGGTCAGCCTCGACGCCAAGCAGCGCCCGCAGCCGGGCCAGTTCGAAGTGTCGCAGAAATACAAGATCACCGCAAAGAACCAGGCGGGCGGCGATACGTTGTTCCTGCTGGAGATCGATTATGCTGGCCTCTACGCCATCGAGGGCGTGCCGGCGGAACAGTTGCACCCGTTCCTTCTGATCGAGTGCCCGCGGATGCTGTTCCCCTTCGTGCGGCGCATCGTGTCGGACATGACCCGCGACGGCGGGTTCCCCCCCCTCAACCTCGACGCGGTGGATTTCCTTCAGCTTTACCGCAACGAGATGGCGCGCCGCGCGCAGGCGTGAGCGACCGTCAGGCGTCCTTGAGCCACAGCGCGCCGGGGCCCATGCTGGCAACGAAGGCGGCATGGGCTGCGGCCTCGGCCTCGGTGATCCGGAGGGGCAGCGGGCGCGCGCGGCGCTGCGTGCGGGCCACTGTCGCCGCAGCGGTTTCGCGCGACGCCGGCGCGGCAGCGACCTGCGCGAGGCCGAAGTCGGGCTGTCGCCCGCCGATCAGTTCGAGATAGACCTCGGCCAGGATTTCGCTATCGAGAAGCGCGCCGTGCTTGGTGCGGGCGCTGTTGTCCACGCCGAAGCGCCGGCACAGCGCGTCGAGCGAGGCGGGCGCGCCGGGAAACCGCGCAAGCGCCAGGGCGCGCGTATCGATCACGCGCGCGGGGTCGATGCGCGGCAGGCCGATGCGGGCGAACTCGGCGTCGAGAAAGCGCACGTCGAAGGCCGCGTTGTGGGCGATCAGCCGCGCGTCGCCAAGGAAAGCGACAAAGCCGGGGGCGACGGAAGCGAAGGGCGGCTTATCGCGCAGAAAGGCATCGTCGAGCCCGTGAACCGCCAGCGCCTCGGCGGGCATGGGACGTTCGGGATTGATGTAGGCGTGGAACGTCCGGCCGGTAGGCAGGTGGTTCATCAGCTCGACCGCACCGAGTTCGACGACACGGTGCCCCTCGGCCGGGTCAAGGCCGGTCGTTTCGGTGTCAAGCACGATCTCGCGCATCGCGGGTCTCCCGGATATAGGCGATGAGAGCGCGCACGGCGGCGCGCACGGCATCGAGGCCCAGGGTTTCGATCACATGGGTCGCGCGCGCGCGCTTTTCCGCATCGGGCATCTGCTTGGCGAGGAGCGCGGCGAAATGCGCCGCGGTCATGCCCGGCCGCGCAAGAACCCGGCGGCGCTGCAGATCGGGCGGGCAGGTGACGGTCAGCGTCGCGTCGAGCTCCGCCTCCGCGCCGGTCTCGAACAGGAGCGGAATGTCGAGCACGACGATATCGGCGGTCGCAGCGGCAACGAAAGCGGCGCGGTCGGCGGCGACGAGTGGGTGCACCACCGCCTCGATCCGCGCCAGCGCGGTGTCGTCGCGGGCGATCCAGACGCGCAGGGCGGACCGGTCCACGGCACCTGCGTGAACCGCGGGCGGGTGCAGCGCCGCGATCGGAGCCACGGCCGCGCCCCCGGCGGCATAGAGGCGGTGCACTGCCGCATCCGCATCCCAGACCGGCAAGCCCTCGTCGCGGAACATCGCGGCGGTGGTGGACTTGCCCGTGCCGATGGACCCCGTCAGGCCCAGCCGGAAACTGCGCGTCATGGGGCAAGCACGGCCGCCCGCGTGTCCGCATCGACCTCGGGGCGGCGTCCAAACCAGCGTTCGAAACCGGGGACCGCCTGGTGCAGAAGCATCCCGAGCCCGTCCACCGTGCGGCAGCCGGCCGCCGCCGCAGCCTCGAGGAAGGGGGTGCGAAGCGGGCGATAGACGATGTCGGTCACCAGGGCATCGCGCTCCAGCGCGTCGAGCGGCACACGGAATTCGGGTTTGCCGTCCATGCCGAGCGCGGTCGTGTTCACGACTGTCATCGCGCCTTCCAGCATCGCGGGGGCCTGCACCCAGTCGATCACCGTCACGCGCGCGCCCATGTCGGCGCGCAGCGCTTCGGCGCGCTGGCGGGTTCGATTGGCGATGCGCACCTCGGGCGCGCCGGCTTCGATCAGCGCGGCGACTACGGCCCGCGCCGCGCCGCCCGCGCCGAACACGGCGGCAGGGCCTGCCGCGGCGGTCCACCAGGGTGCAGACTGCCGCAGGCTGGCGAGGAAACCCGTGACATCGGTGTTGTCGGCGTGCAGCTTCCCGTCCTTGCGGAAGATGAGCGTGTTGGCCGCGCCGATCAGGGCCGCGCGGTCGGTCACGATGTCGGCGAGGCCCAGCACCGTTTCCTTGTGCGGGAGCGTGACGTTGAGGCCGACGAAGCCAAGCCGCGGCAGAAGCTCGAAGGTCGCGCGCAGATCCCCCTGTGCAACATCGATCGGGATGTAATGGCCGACGATCCCATATCGCCGCAGCCAATAGGCGTGCAGGCGCGGCGACAGGCTGTGCGCCACGGGCGAGCCGATGACGCCGGCAAGCGGAATGCGCGCCGCCGCGGTCATGCGGCGATCCAGCCCCGCTGCCCGAGGTAGCCGAGCAGAGGCACGAGCGGCAGGCCGAGAATTGTGGGCCAGTCGCCCTCAACCCGGGCGAAGAGGCGAATGCCTTCCTCTTCGATCCGGTAACCGCCGGCGCTGCCGACCAGCGTCGCGCCGTTGCGAGCCAGGTAGGCCGCAAGATAGGCGTCCGAAAACTGCCGCATGGTCAGGCGCGCCTCCCCCACATGCCGCCATACAGGATTGCAATCGTGAAATACCACGACGGCGCTGTGAAGACTGTGCCGCCGTCCGCGAAGACGCAGCAACTGTGCCCGGACTGCATCAGCGTCCGCCGCCTTGTCGATCACCTCTCCGTCGAGATCGAGGATCTGGTCGGCTGCGATGACGACACCCTCGGGGAACCGCGCGGCCGCCCGCACGCCCTTCGCCGCCGCGAGCGCATCCGCGATGGCGCGCGGCGAAGCGCCATCGGCGGCGAGGGCCGCGATGGCGGCACTTTCGTCGATCCGCACGGGATGCGATACCGGATCGAGACCTGCCGCCCGCAGCATCGCGAGGCGCGGCGCAGAGGCGCTGGCGAGGATCATGGGCGACGGCGCGGTCATCCGGGCGCGCAGGACAAGTCTGTTGACATTCGTGCTTCGTTCCGCCGGGTCTCTGCCCCGACCGACGGAAGCGGGCGGAGGCTGGGACGGAGGCGGGCGGTTGTCAAGCCGCAGGACCGTCTCCGTCCCCGTGTGGACGGTGGGACGACGCTGCTGCGGACGGCGGGCACCGGCCACAGGCGCGTCGTGCTTCATCCACAGGACCGAGGTTCATGGATACGCCTCAATGATCTGATTTGCATGGGTTTCTCAGTCATAATCGTGACGGACCCGAGGGTTGTCCACCGATGATCCACAGGTTGCGGGCTGGGGATGACGCAGGGGATCGAATTCGCTATCCCGCTCGTCCACAGCCCCTTCATCAGCATCATCGTTTCCATTTATCCTTCAGGGATGAAGCGATGGACCGGGACGGATGGGCAGCGTGACGGATTTCCTTGCAACCGCATATCCCTGGGTCAAGGCCGGGCATGTGATGGCCATGATCGCCTGGATGGCGGGCTTGTTCTACCTGCCACGGCTTTATGTCTATCATGTCGAGGGTTTGCGGAAGCAGGGGGTGGTGCGCGGCAGCGACATGGACCTGCTGTTCGCCCATCAGGAACGGCTTTTGCTTCGCGCCATCATGAACCCCGCGATGGTGGCCACCTGGATTTTCGGCCTAGCGCTGGTGCTGACGCCCGGTGTGGTGGACTGGGGGTCGGCCTGGCCCTGGGCGAAGGCTGCGGGCGTGGTCGGGATGACGGCGTTCCACGGGTGGCTCGCGGCGCGGCGGCGCGATCTGGCCGAGGGCCGGAACCGCCTGACCGGTCGTCAATACCGGCTGATGAACGAGGTACCGACGCTGCTGATGGTGGTGATCGTGCTGGCGGTGATCGTTCGGTTCTGACGGCGTGTCGGTTGACTCGGCGCAGCCCCGGGTGTAGCAGGCCGGGTGCGCCGTCCGGCGCGCGAGAACCCCCCCAGACTTCCTGTGCCGCCGTCCGGCCCGGCACGTTCCATATCCGGGACCAACCGCATGACGAAAGAGCATTTGCGGCTTGCCGATCTGAAGGCCAAGACGCCCGCCGACCTTCTGGCCATGGCCGAGGAATGGGAGATCGAGAACGCCTCGTCCATGCGCAAGGGCGAGATGATGTTCTCGATCCTGAAGGAACATGCCGAGGAAGGCTGGGAGATCGGCGGCGACGGCGTTCTGGAGGTTCTGCAGGACGGGTTCGGTTTCCTGCGGAGCCCCGAGGCCAACTATCTGCCGGGGCCAGACGATATCTATGTGAGCCCGGACATGATCCGGCAGTGGTCGCTGCGGACGGGCGATTCGGTCGAGGGCGTGATCCAGGCGCCGCGCGAGAACGAGCGGTACTTCAGCCTGACGAAGGTGACGCGCATCAACTTCGACGATCCCGAGCGGGCGCGGCACAAGGTGCATTTCGACAACCTGACGCCGCTCTATCCGGACGAGCGGCTGAAGATGGAGATCGAGGATCCGACGATCCGCGACCGGTCGGCGCGCGTGATCGACCTGGTGGCGCCGATCGGTAAGGGGCAGCGTGCGCTGATCGTGGCGCCGCCGCGGACCGGCAAGACCGTGCTTCTGCAGAACATCGCGCGGTCGATCGAGGTCAATCATCCCGAGTGTTATATGATCGTGCTGCTGATCGACGAGCGGCCCGAGGAGGTGACCGACATGCAGCGGTCGGTGAAGGGCGAGGTCGTGTCCTCGACCTTCGACGAGCCGGCGACGCGGCATGTGGCGGTGGCCGAAATGGTGATCGAGAAGGCCAAGCGGCTGGTCGAACACAAGCGCGACGTGGTGATCCTGCTCGATTCGATCACGCGGCTGGGGCGGGCGTTCAACACGGTGGTCCCGTCCTCAGGCAAGGTGCTGACCGGCGGGGTCGATGCCAACGCGCTGCAGCGGCCGAAGCGGTTCTTCGGGGCAGCGCGGAACATCGAAGAGGGCGGCAGCCTGACGATCATCGCGACGGCGCTCATCGACACCGGAAGCCGGATGGACGAGGTGATTTTCGAGGAGTTCAAGGGAACCGGCAACTGCGAGATCGTGCTGGACCGCAAGGTGGCCGACAAGCGGATCTTCCCGGCGATGGACATCCTGAAGTCCGGGACGCGCAAGGAAGAGCTGCTGGTGTCGCGCAACGACCTGCAGAAGACCTACGTGCTGCGCCGTATCCTGAACCCGATGGGGACGACGGACGCGATCGAGTTCCTGCTGGGCAAGCTGAAGGCGACCAAGACCAACAGCGAGTTCTTCGAGTCGATGAACAGCTGAAGGCGGCGATGGACACGATCTATGCCCTGTCCACGGCGCGCGGACGGGCGGGGATCGCCGTCGTGCGTGTCTCGGGCCCTGCGGCCACTGCAGCCGGGGTGGCGTTGTGCGGTGCGCTTCCGTCACCGAGGACGGCCGCCTTGCGGACGCTGCGCCGTGGCGGCGACGTATTGGACCGGGCGATGGTTCTGCGCTTTTCGGCGGGTGCCAGTGCGACCGGCGAGGACGTCGTGGAGTTTCACCTCCATGGCGGCCCGGCAGTTGTTGCGGCGGTTCTGGGTGCCCTTGCGGCGGTGCCTGGCCTCCGTCCTGCCGAGCCCGGCGAGTTTACCCGCCGTGCCTTCGAGAACGGACGGATGACGCTGACCGAAGTGGAGGGCCTCGGCGATCTTCTGCAGGCCGAGACCGAAGCGCAGCGTCGGCAGGCGATGCGGGGGTTTGACGGGGCGTTGCGTCGGGCGGCGGAAGGCTGGCGCGGGCTGCTGATCGAGGCCGCTGCGCTGCTGGAGGCAACGATCGATTTCGTCGAAGAGGATGTGCCTGTTGACGTGGGGCCGACGGTTCGAGCGCTGCTGGCGCGGGTCGTCCTCGACATGGAGCGGGAGCTGTCCGGCTTTGCCGTGGCAGAGCGCTTGCGGGACGGCTTCGAGGTTGCCATCGTCGGTGCGCCGAATGTCGGAAAGTCCACGCTTCTGAACCGTCTGGCAGGGCGTGATGCAGCAATCGTATCGTCCGAGGCCGGCACGACCCGGGATGTGATCGAGGTTCGCATGGATCTTGCCGGACTGCCGGTGACCCTGATCGACACGGCCGGATTGCGCGAGGCGTCGGATCCGGTCGAGGCGATCGGCGTGGCGCGCGGTCGCGACCGGGCGCAGGCGGCGGATCTTCGCATCATACTGGTTGAGGACGGGCGCCTACCGGAGGGCGTGTGCCCGAGTGCGTCGGACATCGTCTTGCGTGCCAAGGCGGACGGGGATCCGGGCGAGGGTGAGGGGGTTTCCGGGGCGACGGGCGCCGGGGTGGATGCGTTGCTGGAGCGGATTGCATCGATCCTGTCGGCGCGGGTAGCCGTCGGCGGTTTGGTCACGCGGGAGCGGCAACGGGCGGCGGTTTTCCGGGCGAAGGGGCTTCTGGAATCGGCGATGATCGGGCTAGATCGCGGGCAGGTGGCCGAGCTGGTGGCGGAGGATATCCGTGGCGCGTTGGCGGCGATCGAGGCGCTGGCCGGGCGGGTGGATGTCGAGATGGTTCTGGGGGCGGTCTTTTCGCAGTTCTGCATCGGCAAGTAGGAGCATGGCGCGGTGTTCCACGTGAAACAGTTTGATGTCATCGTCATTGGCGGCGGTCATGCCGGAACCGAGGCCGCTGCTGCGGCTGCCCGGATGGGTTCAAGCGTCGGGTTGGTCACGCTCGACCCTGCCAAGATTGGAGTCATGTCCTGCAATCCGGCGATCGGTGGGCTCGGGAAGGGGCATCTTGTGCGGGAGGTCGACGCCCTGGATGGCATCATCGGTCGTGCCGGGGATGCGGCAGGTATACAGTTCAGGTTGTTGAACCGAAGCAAGGGCCCCGCTGTGCAAGGGCCACGCGTGCAGGCGGACCGGTCGCTGTTTCGGGCTGCGGTCCAGGACCTTCTTGGCAAATTGTCCGGGCTGACCATCATTCGGGGCGAGGTCGTCGACCTGGTTGAACGTGACAACCGGATCTCCGGCGTCGTGCTTGCGGATGGCACGTCTCTTGGCGCACGAGCCGTCGTCCTGACGGCTGGGACATTCCTGAACGGGGTCATCCACATTGGTGATGTCAGCAGACCGGCCGGCCGAGTCGGCGACGCGGCGTCCGAGAAACTCGCGGCGCGGCTTGCTGCGCTAGACCTGCCGCGCGGGCGATTGAAGACAGGAACGCCGCCACGACTGGACGGGCGAACCATCGACTGGGGGCGGCTCGAGCGGCAGCCGGGCGACGAGGATCCGGTGATGTTGTCGTTCCTGTCGTCCGGTCCTGTCGTGCCGCAGGTTGTCTGCGGGATCACCCACACGAACGGGAGGACTCACGACATCGTGCGGGCGAATCTGGGACGATCAGCGATGTATGGGGGACGTATCGAAGGGGTGGGGCCGCGATACTGCCCGTCGATCGAGGACAAGGTCGTACGCTTTGCCGACAAGGAGTCGCATCAGGTTTTCCTGGAGCCCGAGGGCCTGCACGATGACACGGTCTATCCGAATGGCCTTTCAACATCGCTGCCGGCAGATGTGCAGGAGGCTTACGTACGCAGCATTCGAGGGCTCGAGCAGGTCCGTTTGACCGCACCGGGCTACGCAGTCGAATACGATTATGTCGATCCGCGTGCGCTTGACCGGTCGCTTGCGGTTCGGGGAATTGAGGGTCTTTACTTCGCGGGGCAAGTGAACGGGACCACCGGTTATGAGGAGGCCGCGGCGCAGGGGGTGGTCGCCGGCGCGAACGCGGCACGTCATGCGCGTGGGGAGGCGCCGATCGTTCTGTCGCGCACCGAGAGTTATATCGGTGTGATGATCGATGATCTTACGGTTCGGGGCGTGACCGAACCTTACAGGATGTTCACGTCGCGCGCCGAGTATCGGCTGACGTTGAGGGCAGACAATGCAGACCAGCGCCTGACACCGATGGGTGCGGCCGTCGGCCTTGTCGGGGCCGCCCGTCTGGCAGCATTCGACAAGAAGATCGCCACACTAGAAAAGGCGCGCCGGGTCCTGTCTGCGCGACGATTTTCGCCGCAAATCCTCGCAAGCGCTGGGATACCTGTTAGCGCTGACGGCAGGTCGCGAAATCTTTTGGAGTGTCTTGGTTTTGCAGCGGTTTCGCAAGAGACGCTAGCTGTTCTCGAACCTGAGGCTGCGGCGATCCCGCCGGAGGCGGTCAGTCAGCTTCGTCGCGAAGCGTTGTATGCGACGTTTGTTGAGCGGCAGGCGTCGTCTGCCGCGGCGATTCGCCGTGATGAAGGACAGGCGTTGCCGGAGGACATGGACTTTGGGTCGATTGCGGGTCTGTCGGAAGAACTTCGTGGAAAGTTGATGCGCATACGACCCGCGAATTTGGCGCAGGCAGCGCGGATCGAGGGGATGACTCCTGCCGCACTTTTGTTGCTGCTGACGCGGGCGCGGCGTGAAAATGCTCAGCGAGCGCGAGCGTGATGGAGCAGGTCACGCCGGGTGTTTCACGTGAAACTGAGGCCCGTCTCCGCATTCTGTGCGATGCCGTGAGGCGCTGGAACCCGAGGATCAATCTTGTGGCGGAATCCTCGATCGCGGAACTGTGGCAGCGGCACGTCCTCGATTCGGCACAACTGGTTCGTCTTGCGCCGCAGGCTGTCAGGCGCTGGGCAGACCTTGGGAGCGGCGCTGGCTTCCCGGGTCTTGTCGTGGCTGCCTGCCTCGCTGATCGAATGCCTGCGGTCGAGATGATCCTGGTCGAAAGCGACCGGCGAAAGGCCGTATTCCTGAGAGAGACAGCTCGTGCGATGGGGGTCACGGTTCACGTCGAGGCAGAACGTGCCGAGGCCTTGCCTCCGATCGGCGCGGACGTCGTATCCGCCCGGGCAGTTGCGCCGCTTCGGTCATTGCTTCCCTTGGTGCGTCGTCACCTTTCGCCGAATGGCGTTGCGCTCTTGCCGAAGGGCAATCGGCATGGCGACGAGTATCGCGACGCACGGAAACGGTACGCGTTCGACTGTGCCGCGCAGCCGAGCGCGACCGAACCGGGTGCGGTGGTTCTTTTAGTGACGGAGATCCGCGATGCCTGAGCTTGCAGACGGCCAACGGACGCGCATTGTTGCGATCGCGAACCAGAAAGGCGGCGTCGGAAAAACCACGACCGCCATCAACCTGTCTACCGCGCTTGCTGACACGGGCCTTCGGGTGCTGGTCGTCGATCTCGATCCCCAAGGCAATGCCTCGACAGGGCTTGGGATCCCGGCTGCAAGCCGCAATCAGACGAGCTTCGAACTGATGGCTGGTGAAGAGGACCTGGCGTCACTGGTCTTGCCGACGTCAATCGACAGACTCTCCGTGATTGCATCAACCACGGACCTCGCGTCTGCCGATCTCGAGTTTTTCGGCCGCGAGAAGCGCAGTTTTCTGCTCCGCGATTCGCTCCGCCGCCCTGCACTGGCTGACTTGGCCTTCGATCTGGTCCTGATCGATTGTCCGCCCTCCCTCAACCTGCTGACCGTCAACGCAATGGTGGCCGCAGATGCGGTTCTGGTTCCGCTACAAGCCGAATTCTTTGCATTGGAAGGCCTATCGCAATTGATGTTGACGATTCGCGAGGTTCGGCGGACGGCGAATCCGAAACTTCGCATCGATGGCGTTGTGCTGACGATGGTCGATACGCGGAACAATCTGGCACAGCAGGTTGAGACCGACGCACGCGAAACGCTCGGCGATCTGGTGTTCTCCACCGTCATTCCGCGCAACGTGCGGATAAGTGAGGCGCCGTCGCACGCCATGCCTGTGTTGAGATATGACCGCACGTCGCGCGGAAGCGAAGCCTACCGTAGGTTGGCGTCCGAGTATCTGAGCCGGATCGGCCACATCCAGGAAAGGACCGTCGCATGACCGAGCGGAAGAGCGATCGACGGGGATTGGGTCGGGGGCTGTCTGCACTGATGGCAGATGTCGCCGGCGACGGGGCCGATATCTCGGTCGCAGACCGGGGTGTCTCGATCCTGCCGATCGACCTTCTCGTTCCAAATCGCGATCAGCCCCGGCGCGATTTTGATCCCGACCAGCTTTCAGAGCTCGCCCGGTCCATCCGCGACAAGGGCGTGCTTCAACCTCTGATCGTGCGTCCGAATCCCGCCGGCGCGGGATACGAGATTGTTGCAGGCGAACGACGGTGGCGTGCAGCACAACAGGCACAGCTGCACGAGGTGCCGGCCATCGTGCGGGACTATTCGGACCAGGAGGTTCTGGAGGTCGCGATCGTCGAGAATATCCAGCGCGCCGATCTGAACCCGGTCGAGGAGGCTCTGGCATATCGGACCCTGACCGACCGTTTCGGTCACACCCAGGAACGCATCGCCGAGGCGCTTGGGAAAAGCCGAAGCCATGTCGCTAACGCAATGCGGCTTCTCATGCTTCCCGAGCCGGTGCTCGAGATGTTGCGGGACGGCCGCCTGAGCGCCGGCCACGCGCGCGCCCTTCTCGGCCTCGCGGATCCAACTGCCGTGGCAACGCTTGCCGTGGCGAAAAATCTGACGGTGCGCGATGTCGAGGCGCTCGCAAGGCGGCAGAAGGCACCGTCTGGGCGCGTTGCCGGCAAGCCGGATCAGCAGAAAGATGCGGACACTGCAGCGCTCGAGCGGGATCTGTCCGCGGCGCTGCGGATGGGTGTGCGGATCCGGCACGATCCCGCGCTGACCGGCGGCGGGACGCTGACGGTTGCCTACCGCACGCTCGAAGACCTTGATGCGCTCTGCGAGGCGCTGTCACGCGTTCGCGCGCGTGCCTAGGTCGGCTCCGGGAGCAGCATCGCTGTAATCCGGTCGGTCAGAAGGCGCCCTGACGGCGTGATGCGCAGTCGGCCGGGTTCATCGAAGAGCAGGCCGCTGTCGACCAACTCCGCAATGATGGCCTCGGATGGCCGAAGCTCCGTCGGGATGGCCGCCAAGGTCAGGCCTTCATGAAGGCGTAAACCCATCAGCATCCGTTCCACAGCGATGTCGCGTGCGGACAGTAAAGTGCACGATGCCTCGCCGCTCATCCGTCGCTCGACAGCGTACAGCCAAGCGCCGGGGGCCCGAATGGCTTCGGTGGCCGACCTTCCACTGGGCAGGTTCAATCGGCCGTGCGCTCCCGGCCCGATGCCGGCGTATTCCTGGCCGCGCCAGTAGACGAGGTTGTGCCGGCATTCCTCGCCTGCGCGGGCATGGTTGGAGATCTCGTAAGCCGGTATCCCGGCTGACTCGCACAAGGCCTGCGTCGCGTCGAACATCTCGGCCGCGCGGTCGTCATCCGGCAGGCCTGGAAGCAGTCCGCGTGTCCGGCGGGCGGCAAAAACGGTGCCGTCTTCGATGGTCAATTGATACAGCGACAGATGCCCTGTACCCAGCGCGAGAGCCCGGCGCAGCTCGTTGATCCAGTCGGCCGGCGTCTGGTCCTGCCGTGCATAGATCATGTCAATGCTCACGCGCTCAAATGTGTCCTGCGCGGTGATGACAGCGGCAAGCGCCTCAGCCGTTCCGTGAGTGCGACCCAGGCGACGCAGTGCTGCGTCGTCGAGCGCCTGCACCCCGAGCGATACGCGGTTGACGCCGGCAGCGCGAAAATCACGGAACCGCCCTGCTTCGACCGACCCCGGATTCGCCTCAAGCGTGATTTCGAGGTCGTTGGCTGGTGTCCACGCGGCCCGCGCCGCGGTGATCACAGCCGCGACCAGGTCTGCAGACATCAAGGACGGGGTGCCGCCCCCGAAGAAGATGGTCGAGAGCACGCGTGGACCGGTGGCCGCGGCAACGCGCGCGATCTCCGCCTGATAGGCCGCAAGCCACCGGCCCATGTCGACTTCGGCTGCGACATGCGAGTTGAAGTCGCAGTAGGGGCATTTGGAGGTGCAGAACGGCCAGTGGACATAAAGGCCGAACCGCGTGGTCTCGGCGTCATGTTTCACGTGAAACAGGCGTCCAGCAGCTGCGCCAACGCAGCAGCGCGATGGCTGCGCTGATTCTTCTCCGCTGGCGTCAGCTCGGCAAACGTGCGCGTTTCACCCGTAGGCTGGAACACGGGATCGAACCCGTGCCCCTGCCGCCCGCGCATCGGCCAGACCACGGCGCCCTCCGCCGTGCCGCTGACGGTTTCCACATGCCCGTCCGGCCACGCCAGTGCCAGGGTGCAGCAGAACCGTGCGGTCCAGGGTTCCGGCGCACCCGATGCGACCAGCATCCGGTGGACCTTCTGCATCGCCGCCACGAAGTCGCGCGATCCGTCCGGCAATGTCGCCCAGTCTGCCGTGTGGACGCCCGGCGCCCCGTTCAGGGCATCCACCGCGATCCCGGAGTCGTCCGCCAGCGCGACCCCACCGGCGGCCGTTGCAGCCGCCAATGCCTTCAGCCGCGCATTTCCCGCGAAAGTCTCTTCCGTTTCCACCGGCTCGGGCAGGCCGAGCGCCCCCGCAGACACCAGGCGAATGCCGCGCGGCGCAAAGAGCGCGGCGAACTCCTCCACCTTGCCAAGGTTGTGCGTCGCTATGATCAAGCGATCCCCCGCAAACCGCCGTCGGCCCGTCACAGTTGCCGCAGTCATCGTGCCCCCGTCGCTGCCGCCTGTGCGGCCACCAGACGCGCCGTCCCAGCCGCCGCAAGCGCCAGAAGACGGTCGAGCTCCGCCCGGTCGAAGGTTGCGCCTTCCGCCGACATCTGAACCTCGACCAGCGCCCCCCGTCCCGTCATGACGAAGTTCCCGTCCACTTCCGCGGCACTGTCCTCGGCGTAGTCGAGGTCGAGCACGGCCTGCCCGCCGTAAAGTCCGCATGAGACGGCCGCAACGTGATCGATCACCGGATCGGTCGCGACTGCGCGGCTTGCCAGCAACCGGTCGATCGCCAGCCGCAGCGCAACCCATCCGCCGGTGATCGCCGCGCAGCGCGTCCCCCCGTCGGCCTGCAGCACGTCGCAGTCGACGACGATCTGCCGCTCGCCCAGGGCCGCCCGGTCCACCCCGGCGCGCAAGGCCCGACCGATCAGCCTCTGGATCTCGACGGTGCGCCCCTGTTGCCGCCCGGCAGCAGCTTCGCGGCGGTTGCGCGTGTGGGTCGCCCGGGGCAGCATCCCATACTCTGCCGTCACCCAGCCAAGGCCAGTGCCCTTGAGGAAGGGTGGCGGCTTGTCCTCCACCGTGGCCGTGCACAAGACCCGGGTGTCGCCGATCTCGATCAGGCAGGATCCCTCCGCATGCTTCACGGCATGCGGCAGGATCTGCACGTCTCGCAAGGCGTCCAGCGCCCTGCCCGATGGCCGCATCGTCGATCCTCCGTCCTCTGCACGATACGGGCTCACTATCCGCCGGTCCGTTGCGCGCGCAACCCCGATTGACGATCCCGCACCGCTGCCGATATGGTCCTGTGCCCTCCCGGGACAATCCCCCGGGACCGCCCGAAAAACGACCCGCCATGCCCGAGAACCCGAGGCTCCTTGCCGATCTCAATGCCCGCAGCCGCGAAGTCTTCCGTCGCGTGGTGGAAGGCTATCTCGCTTCGGGCGATCCGGTCGGCTCGCGAACCCTCACACGCACCATGTCCGAAAAGGTCTCGGCCGCGACGGTCCGCAACGTGATGCAGGACCTCGAGCACCTCGGGCTTCTCGACAGCCCGCATGTGTCGGCCGGCCGCGTTCCCACCCAGCTCGGGCTCAGGCTCTTCATCGACGGGCTCCTCGAACTCTGCGAGCCCGACGCGGCCGACCGCGCCAGCATCGAGGCGGCGGCGGCCGCCGACAGCCCCGATGTCGGCGTGCTCCTCGATCGCGTGGGCGAAACGCTCTCCGCGCTCACCCGCGGAGCCAGCCTTGTCCTGACGCCCAAGCACGAGGCACCGGTGCGCCACGTCGACTTCGTCCCACTCGGGCCGGATCGGGCGCTCGCGGTTCTCGTCTTCGCCGACGGCCATGTCGAAAATCGGCTTTTCGCCCCGCCGCCCGGTCAGACACCATCGTCCATGCGCGAGGCGGCAAACTTCCTCAACAGCGTCGCCAGCGGCCGCACCCTGGCCGAGATGCGCCGGCAGGTCGCCGCGGACATGGTCCGCCGGCGGCAGGAAATCGACAGCCTCGCGCGCGAACTCGTCGAATCCGGCCTCGTGCTGTGGGAAAACGCCGGCTTGCCGCAGGAACGGCTGATCGTCCGCGGCAGCGCGAACCTTCTGCCCGACGTCGATCCCGGCCCCGATCTCGAGCGCATCCGCCGCCTCTTCGACGACCTCGAACGCAAACGCGACATCGCCGAGTTCCTGGCCCTCGCCGAAGAGGGCGAGGGCGTGCGGATCTTCATCGGGTCCGAAAACAAGCTCTTTTCCCTCTCGGGTTCCGCTCTCGTCGTTTCGCCCTATATGAACGCCGAGCGGCGGATAGTGGGCGCGATCGGCGTGATCGGCCCCACGCGGCTCAATTACGGCCGGATCGTCCCGATCGTGGACTATACGGCGCAGCTTGTCGGCCGGCTGGTATCCGACCGGCAAATGTGATCACAGAGGCGCAGGATTCGATGCAGCAGGACCGGAACGACACCGCCATGACCGATGCGACCGCCGCCGACGCGACGCCGCCCGCGGGCGAGGATGCCCATATCGACGCCGACGAACTCGATGCGCTGCGCGCCGAGCGCGACGAGCTGCGCGACCGCTGGATGCGGGCGCTGGCCGACGCCGAAAACGCGCGCAAGCGCGCCGATCGCGACCGCCGCGAGGCCGAGGCCTACGGATCGTCCCGTCTCGCCCGCGATCTCCTTCCCGTGCACGACGCCCTGCGCCGCGGCCTCGATGCCGCGCGCGACGCGGCGGGACGCGAGGGCGCCGATGCCCGGGCCGCGCTGATCGAGGGCGTCGAGCTCACCCTGCGCGAACTGCAGGCGGTGTTCGCCCGCCACGGCATCCGCATCGTCGCCCCCGCCGTGGGCGATGCCTTCGATCCTCAGCAGCATCAGGCGATGTTCGAGGCACCGGTCCCCGGCACCGCCGCCGGCCAGATCATCCAGGTCATGGCCGAAGGCTTCATGTTGCACGACCGGCTTCTGCGGCCCGCACAGGTCGGCGTCTCGTCGATGCCCGCCGAAGGCTGACATTCTGTCAAACATCCCCCTCCAGCATCCCGCGCAGCTCGTATAGCAGCGCCAGCGCCTGTCGCGCGCTCAGGTCATCGGGGTTGACGTCGCGCAGCCGGTCCAGCACCGCAGCCGCGCCCGGCGGCAGCGCGGTCGGGGTGCGGGCCGGGGGCCGAGACGCGAACAGCGGCAAATCCTCCATCGCCGCCGCCCGCCCCGCCCCTGCGCCGTGCCCGCCGGATTCGAGCCGCTCGAGGATGTCCCGCGCGCGGTCGATCACGGTCGCCGGCAGTCCCGCCAGACGCGCCACCTGCACGCCATAGCTGCGGTCGGCGGCACCCGGCCGCACCTCGTGCAGGAAGATCACCGATCCCTCCCACTCGCGCACCGCCACCGTCGCATTCGCGACGCCCGGCAGCCGCGCGGCCAGCGCGGTCAGTTCGTGGTAGTGCGTGGCGAACAGCGCGCGGCACCGGTTCGTCGCGTGCAGATGCTCGAGCACGGCCCAGGCGATCGACAGCCCGTCCCAGGTCGCCGTGCCGCGCCCGATCTCGTCCAGGATCACCAGCGCCCGGTCGTCGGCCTGATTCAGGATGCCCGCCGTCTCCACCATCTCGACCATGAAGGTGGACCGCCCCCGCGCAAGGTCGTCCGCCGCCCCCACCCGGCTCCATACCGCGCTGACCGCCCCGATCCGCGCCGACCGCGCCGGCACCCATCCGCCCGCCTGCGCCATCACGGCGATCAGCGCGTTCTGCCGCAGGAAGGTGGACTTGCCCGCCATATTCGGCCCGGTGACCAACCAGATCGCGGGCGTATCCCCGGCTGTCAGCGCGCAGTCGTTCGCGACGAAAGGTTGCCCCTGCCGGCGCAGCGCGCGTTCCACCACCGGATGCCGGCCGGCGGCCACCATGAAGGCGCGGCTGTCGTCCACCACCGGCGCGCACCAGTCGCCCTCGGCGGCTGCTTCCGCCCAGCCGGCGGTCACGTCCGCCTCGGCCAGCGCGCGCGCCACGCCGGCAAGCGCCGCCGCCTCGGCCAGCGCGGCCGCGCGCAGCCGGTCGAACCATCCCCGCTCGAGGTCCAGCGCATGGGCCGCCGCGTTCACGATCCGCGATTCGAGTTCCGCGAGTTCCAGCGTGGCGAACCGCAGCGCCTGCGCCGTCGTCTGCCGGTGGACGAACCGCCCGGCATGGGGTTCCGCCAGCAGCTTCGGTCCCTGCGCCGCCGAGACTTCGATGTGATACCCCAACACGTGATTGTGCCGGATCTTAAGGCTGGCGATGCCGGTCTCCGCGGCATAGCGCGCCTGCAGGTCGGCGATCACGCCGCGCGATTCGTCGCGCAGCGCCCGCGTTGCATCGAGGTCCGGATCGACGCCCGCCGCCACGAACCCGCCGTCCCGCAGCTGCACCGGAGGCGAGGCGACAAGAACCCGCTCCAGTTCCGCCGCCAGCCTGCCCGCGCAACCGAGCCGCGCGGGGTCGTCCAGCACCCCGTCCGCCTCCGCAAGCACCCGCGCCACCGCCGCCGCCCCGCGCAGGCCGTCGCGCAGCGCGGCGAGGTCGCGCGGGCCGCCGCGGTCCAGCGCCAGCCGCGCGAGCGCCCTGTCGATGTCCGGCACCTGCGTCAGCGCCGCCCGCAGCGCCGCCCGCAGGTCCGGGGCCTCGACCAGCCGCCCGACCGCCGCGATGCGCGCCCGGATGACGGCGACATCGGTCGAGGGCGCCGACAGCCGCCGCTCCAGCAACCGCCCGCCGCCCGCCGTCACCGTCTGGTCGACCGCCGCCAGCAGCGAACCCTCGCGCCCACCCCCCTGCGCCGTCGAGATCTCGAGGCTCCGGCGGGTTGCCGGGTCCAACTGCATCGCCTCGCCCAGCCGTTCGCGCACCGGCGGACGCAACAGCGGCAGTCGTCCGCGCTGCGTGAGCTCCAGATACTGGATCAGGGCGCCGAGCGCCGCGATCTCGGCCCGGCCGAAGTCGCCGAACGCCTCCGGACCCGCCACGCCAAAGGCTGCGGCCAGCCGCCGCGCGCCCGCCGCACTGTCGAAGGACGCCCGCGGCAGCGGTGCCGCGGCGATGCCCAGCTCGGCCGCCAGCCGCTCTACCCCGCCATCGCCACCCTCGGCCAAGAGCAGCTCGCGCGGCGCCAGCCGCGCCAGCAGCGCCGCCAGCCGCGGCCGGCCGACCGCTGCGGCGCGCACCTCGCCGGTCGAGATGTCGGCCCAGGCCAGCGCTCCTTCCTCGCGCAGTTCGGCCCAGGCGCACAGCCAATTCGCGCGCCGCGCCTCCAGCAGCGCGTCCTCGGTCAGCGTGCCCGGGGTGACGACCCGCACGATCTCGCGCCGCACCACCGCCTTCGAGCCGCGCCGGCGCGCCTCGGCCGGGTCCTCGACCTGCTCGGCGATCGCGACGCGGAACCCCTTGCCGATCAGCTGCATGAGGTAACCTTCGGCCGACACGACCGGCACGCCGCACATCGGGATGTCGCGCCCGAGATGCTGACCCCGTTTGGTCAGCGCGATGTCCAGCGCCGCGGCGGCAAGGGCGGCGTCCTCGAAGAACATCTCGTAGAAGTCGCCCATCCGGTAGAACAGGATCGCATCGCGCGCCTCGGCCTTGATCTCCAGATATTGCGCCATCATCGGCGTCACGCCGTCGTCGCCCACCCGCCCCTCCCGCGTTGCGCCGGCGACCCTAGCGGGCGACGCCGCGCCCCGCTAGGCTCG
The DNA here is from genome assembly GCA_938028765.1 of uncultured Paracoccaceae bacterium. Taxonomy (GTDB): domain Bacteria; phylum Pseudomonadota; class Alphaproteobacteria; order Rhodobacterales; family Rhodobacteraceae; genus CALIZF01. Next base: position 72,413 of record CALIZF010000004.1, on the reverse strand, counting down.
GCCGCATGATCCTCTGTCTCGGCTCGATCAACGTCGATCACGTCTACCGCGTTCCCCGGATCCCCGTCCCGGGCGAGACGCTGGCGACGACCGCCTATTCCCGCGGCCTCGGCGGCAAGGGCGCGAACCAATCGGTCGCCGCCGCCCGGCAGGGCGCAATCGTCCGCCACATCGGGGCGATCGGGGCCGACGGGGCCTGGACGCTTGCCGAACTTGCCGCCGCAGGGGTCGACTGCGTGCATGTCGCCTCCCTCGACGCGGCCACCGGCCATGCCATCATCGCCGTGGACGACGCGGGCGAGAACGCCATCCTGATCCACCCCGGCGCCAATGCGGCGCAAAGTCCTTCCGCCATCGCCGCCGCCATTGACGCCGCAGGGCCCGGCGACACCCTGATGCTGCAGAACGAGACCGACCGGCAGGTCGAGGCCGCCGCACGCGCCGCCGCCGGGGGGCTGCGCGTCATCTACTCCGCCGCCCCCTTCGATGCCGCCGCGACGGCGGCCGTCCTGCCGCATGTCGCGATCCTCGTCCTCAACGCGGGCGAGGCTGCGGCGCTGGCGGCCGCGGGCATCGCGCCCGCCTGCACGATGGTCGTCACCCGCGGCGCAGCCGGGGCGGACTGGCGGCCGCCCGACGGGCCGCCCCTGCATGTGCCCGCCTTTCCGGTGACGCCGGTTGATACGACCGGTGCGGGCGACTGCTTCACCGGCACGCTGGCGGCTGCGCTCGATGCCGGTCTGCCGCCCGCCGCCGCGATGCGCCGCGCCGCTGCCGCCGCCGCAATCCAGGTCACGCGCGCCGGCGCGGCCGCCGCGATGCCGACCGCGGCCGAGGTCGATGCCGTCCTCGCCCGCGGCTGATCATTTCGCAAACGCGGCGGCATCCCCCCACAGATCGCGCACCCGCGCATCGCGGCCGCAGGCGGCCCGGTAAAGCTGATAGGCGACGGCCTTCCGCCGCGGCCCGAACCGGGTCAGAATGATCTCTTCGCTGCGCCAGTAATCCTGGTGATAGGCTTCGGCCGGCCAGAACCGCGTCGCCTCCAGCACTGGCGTGACCACCCGCCGACCGAGGTCCCGCTCCGCTGCGGCCTTCGCCGCCTCGGCCGCCGCCCGCTGGCGCGCGCCGAGCACGAAGACCGCCGTGCGGTAGCTGTCGCCGCGATCGCAGAACTGGCCGCCCGGATCGGTCGGGTTCACGCTGCGAAAGAAGAGATGAAGGATCCGGTCGTATCCTATCACCGCGGGATCGAAGGTGATCTCGACCGCCTCGTAATGCCCCGTCCCGCCGCGGCTGACCGCGGCATAAGTCGGGTTCTCCACCGTCCCGCCGGTGTAGCCCGACACCGCCGACAGCACCCCCGGCACGCTCTCGAAATCCGCCTCGACGCACCAGAAGCAGCCGCCCGCCAGGATCGCCCGCTCGGTCGCCGCCGCCGGAAGCGTCAGCGCCGCCAGCATCAGGCCCAGCACCCACCGCATGGCATCCTCCTCCATCGCCGCAGGCCCCTTTAACCCGCCTTGCCCGCCCTCTATGCTCACGTTGCAGGGAGGGCTTCCGCATGACCCCCGACGATACCTTCAGCCACGCGGCCGAAGAGGACGCGCGCAACGAAACGATCCGGCTCTGGCTGAACGGCCGCATCGTTCCGAAGGCCGAGGCGCTCGTCAGCGTCTATGATTCGGGCTTCATGCTGGGCGACGGGGTGTGGGAGGGGATCCGCCTCTACGACGGGCGTTGGGCCTTCCTCGACGAACACCTCGACCGCCTGTTCGAAGCCGCGCGCGCGATCGATCTCGACATCGGCATGACGAAGGGCGACCTCGCGCGCGCGCTGCGCGACACCCAGGATGCGAACGGCATGACCACCGACGCCCACGCCCGCCTGATGGTCACGCGCGGACCCAAGACACGGCCCTTCCAGCATCCTCGGCTGTCGCAGCGGGGGCCGACCGTCGCCATCATCATGGAACATTCGCGACCGAAGATCCCGCGCCCCATCCGGCTGGCCACGGTGCCGCACATCCGCGGTCTGCCGATGACGCAGGATCCGAAACTGAACTCGCATTCGAAGCTGAACTGCATCCTTGCCTGCATCGCCGCCGAAAAGGCTGGCGCGGACGAGGCGCTGATGCTCGATGTTCACGGCTTCGTGAACACGACGAATGCCTGCAACTTCTTCATCGTCCGTAAGGGGCAGGTCTGGACCTCGACCGGCGACTACTGCCTGCCCGGCATCACCCGCGCCAAGGTGATCGACCTCTGCCGCGCGAACGGCATCCCGGTGTTCGAAAGGAACTTCTCGCTGGTCGAAACCTACTCCGCCGACGAGGCCTTCCTGACGGGCACCTTCGGGGCGCAGACGCCCGTGGGCTCGATCGACGGCCGCACCATCGGCACCGGACAGATGGGGCCGGTGACGGCGCGGCTGCGCGAGCTCTACCGGGCCCTGGTGGCCGCCTCGTGACCGGCGCGCCCTCCATGCCCCGCGACCCGGACGAAACCCGCCTGCGCCCAGGGGAGGAGACGGCAGAGCCCCCCGCCGGCACCGACGCCGCGCTGTGGTTCATCGGCCGGATCGAGACGCCCTGGGCGAGCCGTGCCGAGTGCCCGCGCCGGGGCGACCCGGTCGGCGGCCCGGACTGCCGCATCGTCCTCGATCCGCGCTGGCAGGGGGCGCTCGACGGGGTGGCGCCCGGCCAGCGGCTCCAGGTGCTCTACTGGATGCACCGCGCCCGGCGCGATCTGGTGCGCCAGAGCCCCGGTCATCGCGGCCCGACGGGGACCTTCGCCATCCGGTCGCCCAACCGGCCGAACCCCGTCGCCGTCTCGACCGTCGCGGTCCTCGCGGTGGACGGGCCCGTTCTGACCGTCCGCGGGCTCGACTGTCTCGACGGCACCCCCCTCATCGACCTCAAGCCCGAGACCTGCCCCCATGCCGGCTGAGCCGCGTGCACCGGCGCCCGACGGCCGGCTGCCCGACGACCGACTGATCGTCGCCCTCGACGTGCCCCATGCGCCCGCCGGCCTCGCCCTGGCCGACCGGCTGGGTGACGCGGTGTCTTTCTACAAGATCGGCCTGGGGATGCTGACCACCGGGGGCCTCGCGCTCGCGCGCGACCTGAAGGACGAGCGCGGCAAGCGCGTGTTCCTCGACCTCAAGCTCTACGACATTGGCGCGACCGTCGAGGCGGCGGTGCGCGGCCTGTCCGCCTTCGGGCTCGACTTCCTCACCGTGCACGGCGATCCGCAGGTGGTCCGCGCGGCGGCGGCCGCCAAGGGCGACACGAAGATCCTTGCCGTCACCGTCCTGACCTCGCTCGACCGCGCTGACCTCGACGCAGGCCAGATCCGCCCCGGCACCGTGGCCGAGATCGCGCTGGCCCGCGCCGCCGCCGCGTTCGACGCGGGCGCTGACGGCGTGATCGCCAGCGCGCAGGAAGCGGCGGCAATCCGTGCCCTGCCGCAGGCGGCAGGTCGGCTGATCGTCACGCCCGGCATCCGCCCCGCGGGGGCAGATCCCGGCGACCAGAAGCGCATCGTCACCCCGGAAGCCGCGATCCGCGCCGGCGCTGACCACATCGTGGTCGGCCGCCCCGTCTGGGCCGCGCCCGACCCTGCTGCCGCTGCCCGCGCCATCGCCGCCAGCCTTCCCTGACCCGCCACTGCTGCCGTCGGCACGGGCGCGCGCGCCGCGGCCGGTCCACTCGGCGGGGCCCGGCGGAAGGGCCTGCGATTGCCCGATCCGGCCCCCGCCAGCAACCTTCGGTCGCATCATGCCAGTCTGGTGTCTTGCGCCACGGTCCGGGCCGGCGGCGTGGCCCGGGTCGTGTCCCCGGTGGCGGTGTGGCGCGTCGGCAGCCTGCCCGCCGCAGCATCCTGTTCGGGAAGGTCTGCGCCCTGCATCACGGCGATGGCGAGCACAGCTGCACCACGCCATGGGACAGTATCCGATGGCCGGGCATCCCGCGCCCGCGACGGCATGCCCGCGCTGCGGGCTTGCCTGCCCCTCCGGCGCCGCTCAGCGCACGGCGGCGCGCGGGGTCAGGGGTGCGGGTGCCGCCTCGGGGCCGGGCAGTCCGGCCAGCAGCCGGTCGAGCTGCGCGCGGCCGGGCGTCCGGCGGCAGACCGGGTCGGGGGCGGCGGCGTCGCCGAGGATCGCCAGCGCCTGGCAGCGGCAGCCGCCCTGGTCGATGCTGCGCCGGTCGCAGCTGCGGCAGGGCTCGGGCATCCAGTCCGTGCCACGGAAGGCGTTGAAAGCGGGGCTGTGCGCCCAGGCCAAGGCCAGCGGCACCTCCCGCACATTCGGGAAGGTCATCCCCGGGATGCTCTGCGCGGCGTGGCAGGGCAGAACCGTGCCGTCGGGCGCGACGTTCAGCCCCGTGCTGCCCCAACCGCCCATGCAGGACTTCGGGAAGTCCGCATGATAGTCGGGCGGCACGAAGTCGATCACCAGCCGCCCCTTCAGCCGCGCCCGCGCCGCCGCCACCGTCGCCTTGGCCGCCTCGGTCTGCGCCCGCGTCGGCATCAGGCCGGCCCGATTGATCGCCGCCCAGCCGTGGAACTGCACGCAAGCAACCTCGATGCGCCGTGCGCCAAGCGCTTCGGCCAGCATGATCGTCGCGGGCAGATCGTCGAGGTTGTGCCGGTGCATGACTGCGTTCAGCGTGAGGGGCAGGCCGCGCGCCACGACCGAGCGCGCCAGCGCCATCTTGCGGTCAAAGGCGCCCGCAACGCCGCCGATGCGATCGGAAACCTCGGGCCGCACCCCCTGCAACGACAGCTGCACATGGTCGAGCCCCGCCGCCTCCAGCGCATCCAGCCGCGCCTCGGTCAGTCCCAGGCCGGAGGTGATCAGATTGACATAGAGCCCTGCCCCCCGCGCCGCCGCCACGAGATCCTCCAGATCGCGGCGCGCGGCAGGCTCGCCCCCCGACAGGTGCAGCTGCAGAACGCCGAGCGCAGCTGCCTCGTCGAACACCCGTGCCCAGTCGGCGGTGTTCATCTCGGACCCGCGCGGAACCATCTCGACGGGGTTCGAGCAATAGGGGCAGGACAGAGGGCAGCGGTGCGTCAGCTCGGCCAATAGCGCGACGGGTGGCGGCGGGACCTGGCGGGCGACGTCGTCAGGCATTCCCAAGCTCCACCAGCCGCCGCTCGGCCAGATCGGCGACAAAGGCCGCGACGTCGGCCCCGATCTCTTCGGCCGGGGCGGCATACCGTTCGGCCAGCCGGGCAGCGATCTCGCCTAGGCTGCGCGCCCCGTCCAGCTCGCCAAGGATCGCCGCCCCCACCGGATCGAGCATCACCGCGCGTTCCGGCCCCAGCAGCACCGGGCAGCCGCGCACCCGGTCGTCGTGCAGGCGCACGCCGCGCGGCAGACGCGGCACGATCTCGGCGCTCAGCACCGGGCCGGTCATCCCCGCCCGCCGTCGCCCGGCCGCCAGGCGCCGGGCGGGATGTTGCCCGCGACATAGGCGTGCCAGAGCGCATCGAGCTGCGCCCAGAGCACCTCGGTCTTGAAGGTCAGCGCCGCCACGGCCGCGTCCTGGTCGGCGCGGCTGCGCGCGTTGTCCAGCACCCAGGCCAGCGTGAAGGCCACGTCCTTCGGCGCCTCGTTCAACCGCTGGCGGAAATAGGCCAGCGTCTCGGGGTTGGCGAAGGCGTAGTGCTCAAGGAGGCCCGCGATGCGCCGCTCGTGGATCGCCGGGGCGAAAAGCTCGGTCAGGGACGAGGCCATCGCCGCCACAAGCGGTGCCTCGCGCACGAAGTGCACATAGGCATCGACGGCAAAGCGCGTGGCCGGCAGCACGCCGCGGCCCGAGGCCACATAGGCGGGGTCGAGCCCCACGCCCTCGGCGAGGCGCAACCAGCGGCGGATGCCGCCGCCCGCCTCCAACCCGCCGTCGTGATCCTCCAGCCGCGAGCGCCAGATGCGGCGCAGCGCCGGGTCCTCGAGCCGCGACATCAGCGCCGCGTCCTTCATCGGAATGCGGCTCTGGTAATACCAGCGGTTGATCACCCAGGCCTGTACCTCGGCCATGGTGCACTGGCCGCCATGCAGGCGCGCGTGGAACGGATGCTTGTCGTGGTAGCGGTCCGCACCCACCGCGCGCAGGCGCGCCTCGAAGGCGGCGCGGCTGTCGGGAACATCGACGGGGGCATCGTCGGGGACAGTCATCGGGGCGTTCATCGGACCTGCCTCATGGCATGTATTCCTGCCCGTCTGCCGCGATCTCCCACCCCGCCGCGAGGACGGCGTCGCGTTCGGGACCGGGGCGCAGCACGGGGTTGGTGTTGTTGAGATGGACGAAGACGCGCCGCGCCGCCAGCCCGGCCAGGCGCGCAAGGCTTCCCTGCGGCCCGTCCATCGCCACATGGCCCATGCGCGCACCGGTTTTGGTGCCGCAGCCCGCGCGGATCATGTCGTCGTCGCGAAAGACCGTGCCGTCGAACAGGATCAGGTCGGCGCCCCGCATCCGGTCCACCAGCCAGTCGGGCAGCGCCGCACAGGCCGGCATGTAGATCATGCGCCGGCCGGACCCGCGGATGTCGAGCGCCACCGTCTCTTCGCCCAGGGCCGCGGGGTCGGACCGGTCGCTTTCGAGATAGAGCGCTACCTTGCCCGGCACAGCGAAAGGGGTGACGGTCAGGCCCAGAAGGTCGAACGGGCGGTCGAGCTGCATCGGCACCCGGCGCACCAGCGCGGGGTCGAGCACGCCGAAGACCCGGTCGTGGAGCAGGGTGGCCAGCACGGCCGGCGTGGCGTGCAGCACGAAGCGCGCGCCCTCGCGAAGCGACAACAGGCCGGCGACGTGATCGATGTCGCCGTTGGTGAGAACAACGGCAGCCACCGGACTGTCGCGCAGCCCGCGCGGATGCAGCGGCGGCTGGGCAGCAAGCTGCATCCGCAGGTCGGGCGAGGCGTTGATCACCGCCCAGCTGCCGCCGTCGGCCGATACGGCAACCGACGACTGCGTCATCGGCGCGATCATCCCCCGGCGCGCATCGATGCAGGCAGGGCAGCCGCAGTTCCACTGCGGCAGCCCTCCCCCGGCCCCCGCACCCAGAATGCGGACGCGCAAGATCGCCGGCGTCAGAACGCGGTGTCGTCGCGCCGGTCGTCTTCGGCCGGGCCGTACATGTTGATCTCCATGCCGCAGGCGATTTCGCGAACGATGGGCTTCTTCCAGGACATATCGGGACCTCCTCCTCCACGGTCGGTAGGCCAAGGCTAGCTGTGCGCGGCGCGGCCTGTCGAGTCCGGCGATGGTCGTATAGACCAAGGTGGCATGGCTCAGGACCGTCGTCGCAGGGTGCCGCGGGCAGGGTCGTAGAGCCATAGCGCAGCCGCCCCGAACGCGGCTGTGGCAAGCAGCAGCGCCGCAAGCGCCTGCACGTTGAGCTCGCGGTACAGCGCAAAGCGGATGAGCTCGACCCCGTGGGTGAAGGGGTTCCATGCGCAGAGGCGGGCCAGGAACGGGCTCGCCTCGGCCATGCGCCAGACGGGGTAAAGCGCAGAAGAGAGGAAGAACATCGGAAAGATGACGAAGTTCATGACGCCGGCGAAGTTCTCGAGCTGCGGCACCAGCGCCGACAGCGCAAGCCCGAGCGCGCCCACCATCAGCGCGAGCAGGAACATCGCCGGGATCGCGAAAAGATAGCCCTGCCAGGGCGCGATGACCCCCCATGCCGCGGCGATAGCCAGAAAGACCAGCGCCTGCAGGATCGACACCACGGCTGCCGCCACCGTCTTGGACAACAGCAGCCACCAGCGTGGGAAGGGCGCGGTCAGCAACAGCCGCAGCGAACCCAGCTCGCGCTCCCAGACAAGGCCGAGCGCCGACTGCATCCCGTTGAACAGGATGATCATGCCGACAAGGCCGGGGACGATGTAGACGTCGTAGATGATGTAGGTCGCGTAGGGCGGCGTGATCGAGACGCCGATCGCCATGCGGAACCCCGCGGCAAAGACCAGAAGCCACACCAGCGGCCGCACCAGCGCCGCAAGGAGCCGCCCGCGCTGCATCAGGAACCGCGCGAGATCGCGGCGCACGATCCCGGCGAGCGCGACCAGCGCGCCGCTCATCCAGCCGTCTCCGCCGCCGCGCCGGCGGCGGTCAGCGCGAGGAACACTTGCCGCAGATCGCGCCCCCCCGCCACCTCGGCCGCCGTTCCCCGTGCCCGCAACCGGCCGCGGTCGAGGATCACCAGCCGGTCGCCCGGATGCACCTCGTCGGTCAGATGCGTGGCCCAGAGCACGGCGATACCCTCCTGTTGCGCAAGGGCGTGGACATGCGCGACCACCTCGGCCCGCGCCGCGGCATCGAGCCCCACCGTGGGTTCGTCGAGCAAGAGCACCGCAGGCCCGTGCATCAGCGCCCGCGCAATCTCGAGCCGGCGGCGCTGCCCGCCCGAAAGCGTGCGCACTTGATCCCGCGCCCGCTCGGCCAGCCCTGCCCGATCCAGCGCAGCGGCCACCGCCGCGCTGGCGGCCCGCCCGGCAAGACCATGCAGCGCGGCGGCGTAGCGCAGATTGGCCGCGCAGCCGAGATCGGGGTCGAGCGCCGAGGACTGGAACAGGATGCCGAGGCGACGCAGCGCCGCCACGGGCGCGCGGCCCACGTCCTGGCCCGCCACCGCGATGCGCCCCCCCTGCGACGCGAACAGCCCCGAGATCAGCGCGAACAGCGTTGACTTGCCCGCGCCGTTCGGGCCGAGCAACGCGCAGAATGTCCCGCCCGGCACCGAGAACGAGACATCCTCCAGCGCCCGCCGCGCGCCGTAGGCGAAGCGGACCCCCTCGATCTCCAGCCCCGGCGGCGCTGCGGTCACTCGATCGTCACCTCGACGCGCATCGATTCGGCCTCCGTCCCCGGCACGCGGATCGTATAGGTGCCCGGCTTGATGGCGACAAAACCGATCTCGGCCTCGCCCTCGTCGTCGAACTCGAGCGAGTCGAGCCCGAGCGGGCGCACCTCGATGTTGTTGATCACCACCTCGTCGATCCAGATCGCGCGGAAAAACTCGGGCGCCGCGATCTGCAGCTCCTGGCTGCCGTCCGAGACGATGGGCAGTTTGTAGTAGAAGCCCGACTTCAGCCGGATCGGCCCCGCGGCCAGCGGCTGGCCCGCGCCCAGCGTCAGAGGCTCGAGCTTCTGGCGATTCTCGCGCGACAGAAGGCCCGCGGGCCCCAGGGTGATCGTGGTCTGCGCCAGCGCCGGCAGCGCAAGCACGGCCGCCGCCAGCGCGGCAGGGATGGTGCGGTTCATGTCCTGTTTCCCTCTGCTCTGCGAATCGTGGCGTTACCCAGCGCCCTTGACCGGCCGCATCGCGGCCCCCCAGGGAAAGCGGCCGACCTTGACCGAACGGATCGCCTCGCGTTTCGCCACATCGATCACGGTCACATCGCCCGACACGCCGTTGGTGGTGAACAGGCGACGATAGTCGGGCGAAAAGGCCATATGCCAGACGCGGCGGCCGACGACGATATAGCCCTCGACCGCAAAGCTGCGGGCATTGACCACGGCGACGTGGTTCGCCGGACCCAGCGCCACGAAGGCGGTGGTGCCGTCGGGGGTGAACTCGAAGCCCACGGGCTGGATGAGGTCGGCATGCACGCCGGGGATGGCGAAACGGATCTTGGCCTTCTCGGTCTGGGTGGCGGTGTCGAACACCGTCACCGTGCCGCCGATCTCGGACGACACCCACAATTCGGCATCGTCGGCGGTGAAGCGGGCGTGCCGGGGGCGACTGTCCACCAGCGTGTTGGCGAAAAGCCTGTGGGTCGCGGTGTCGATCCAGTGCGCCATGTTCGTGGTTTCAGAGGTGGTGACGGCGATGCGGCCGTCGTGGCTGACCGCCATGCCCTCGGGTTCGATGCCGACGTCGATCTGCGCCACCACCCGGCGCGCTACCACATCGACGACCGTGGTGATCGCGTCGTCCTCGTTGGCGATGTAGAGGTGACGGTCGTCGGGGTGCAGGAAAAAGGTCTCGGGATCCTCGCCCGAAGGCAGGTCGTGCAGGATTTCGCCAGTTGCCGGGTCGATCACCTGCACCGCGTCGCTGTCGGAAGCGCAGACATAGACGCGGCTGAAGTCGCGGCTGAAGAGGATGCCGCGCGGTCGCTTGCCGGTCCTTATGGTGCGCACCACCTCGAGGCTGTCGGCATCGATGACGCTGATCGTGTTGTCCTTTTCGTTGGTCACCCAGATTTCGCCCGCCGCGGCGGCAGTCGCGGCGGAAAGGGCGAGGATCAGGGCGGCGGCGGCATTGCGCATCGTCGTCTCCGTTTCGGGCCCAGGGTCAGCGGACGAAGGCGCGGCAGGCGCTTTCGGGTTCGTCGGTGCCCAGCGTGTCGAGTTCGTTGACCCGGTGCAGGAAGCCTTCGACCGGCGCCATCAGCACCAGCGCGCGGTCGTTGGCCACCGCCATGGGCTGGCGCAGCTGGCCGTTCCATGGGCGGAAACTGGCAGGCCGGCCCTTGAAGACGTCGAGCGCGAAATCGGGCGACAGAAGGTAGGCGCGCAAGGCCGCAGGATCGGCAGCGCCGGTGCGGGTCACCGCCTCGCCAAGCGCGCGAATCGCCGTCCAGGCGTCGAAATCCGCCCCGCGCATCTTGCGCCCCGCCGCCCTTTCGAACCTGCGCTGCAGCTGGGCGGCACCCCAGGCCTCGACCACCGGCGCCCAGCTGTCCGCCACGAGCCCCGTCCCCCCGGCCACGGGTCGCGGCCGCCAGGTGTTGTGCAGCACATAGCGGGCGAAGTCGTCGGCCGCATCGGCCACCAGCAGCACGTGATGGTCGGGCAGGTCCTGGGTAAAGCGCGGCATCTCGGCCCAGGTCGATTCGCGCAGGTCGGTGTCGAAGGTCCAGTCCTTTTCGGCGCGGATGCGGATGCCGAACTTGGCCGCAGCGCGGCGATATTCGGCGGCCAGCGCGCGGTCGGCCGCCGTGGGGCCCACGATCATCACCGTATCCGTCCACCGCCGCCCCTGCAGCACCTGCATCAGCGCGTCGGCCTTCATCCCCATCTCGGGCGCGACATGCAGCACGTTGGCCCGGCAATCGGCGCCGCGCAGCGTGGCCTCGCCCGCGGCGACGTTGATGATCAGCGCGCCCTGCGCCTCGGCGAGGTCGGCGACGGCTAGAAGATCGGCCGCCGGCGCCTCGACGAGCAGCAGGGGCGAGGCGGCAAGCGCCTGCCGCGCCGCGTCCAGCAGGTCGCCGCCGGGGGCGACGCTGACCACCTCAAGACTGTAGTCATGGCCGAGGAAGCGCCCGGTCGAGACATTGTCCCGCTGCGCCAGCTCCGCCCCGGCCAGGCCGAGGTCCTCGGGCACCGGGTCGAGCCCCGACAGCACGGGGGGGCGCTCGACCTCCTGCCGCAGATAGGTGACGGCAACCGACACGTCGGCCGACGCGACCTCTGCGAGCAACGCCGACGCAAGCGCCGCGGCGGCGCAGACGTGACTCCAGCGCATCTGTTCCTCCCGGATCGCACAGTCGCATCGCGCCGGCGCAACGCGAAGTCCGACCATGGTCGAAACCTGGCGAGGTTTCGCACCAAGGTCGCATGGAGGCGGGGGCGCGGGGCCGATATGCAAGGATGGAAGCCGGGCGGGGGAGCCCGGCCGTGGGAGGATCGCATGCACACGGGCAACCGGATCAGACTCTGCACCCTCGGATTGGCTGCCGCCGCCGTCGCGATGCTGTCGGGGCAGGTTGTGCTCGGCCATGGCGACGTGACGCCCCAGCCGATCGACACGTCGGCCCTGCCGGACGTGGGCGAAGACTGGCTGACCCTCAACCCCTACCGGGACATGGGGCCCGAGGTCTGGGCGACCGCCATCGAGATTGGTGCCTCGGGCTACAACCAGAACTGCGCGCGCTGCCACGGACTGGGCGCGGTCTCGGGCGGTCTTGCGCCGGATCTGCGCTTTCTCGAGGCCGCCGATTATGGCGACGAATGGTTCGTCGAGCGCTTCCGCCACGGCTATACCCAGGACGGGGTGACCAAGATGCCGGCATTCGAGGGGCTGCTCGACCAGAAAGCTGCCTGGGCGATCCGCACCTACATCGAAACGCGCCCGGACGATGCGGCGATGGACGAGATCGCCGGTCGGCTGAAGGAGATCCGCGACGCGCTCGCCGCCGGCACCGGCGATGTCGCGGCGCTGAAGGCCGAGCTTTCGGCGATCGCCGAGACGCTGCCCACGCTGTCGGGCGCGCCGGTGGCGGATTCGATCGCGCGCCAGGCCGCGTTGGCGCTCGACGGGACCGAAGGATCGTGGAAAAAGGCGGCCGAGGCGCTGACCGTCGGGCTGTCGGCTGCGCACTGATCAGGCGCAACGCGTCAGGGCGGAAGTGGGGGCGGGATGCACCGCAGGAAACTCTTGGCCGGGGTCGCGGGCGGGGCGGCGGCGGTCGTCCTGCCCGGTCGTGCCCTCGCCCAGGCTGCGCGCTGCGCCGATGTTGCGCCGGGACCGCGGCCGCAGAACACGCCGCGCAGCTTCGTCGGTCAGACGCTCGACGAGATCGTCGAACGCGGGTTCGCCGAATTCGCGCTCTACGAGAACCTGCCGCCCTATTCCTGGCTCGAGGCCGGCCGACCGCGCGGTGTCGATGTGGCGGTGGCGCGCATTGTCGCCGAGGCGCTCGGGGTCGAGGCGCGCATCCGTCTGGTGCAGGCGAGCGAGACGGTCGAGGCCGACCTGATGAATTACGTCTGGCGCGGGTCCGTCGTCGGCGGGCGGGTGTCCAATGTCATGCTGCGCGTGCCCTATGACAGCGCCTTTGCTTGCCGAATCGAACATGTCGTCTTCACCGGCCAGTATTCGGTCGAGACGCTGGCCGTGGCCTATCGCCGCGCCGACTATCCCGACGAGGGGCCGGGCCCGGGCAGCTTCCGCACCGCATCGGTCGCGGTCGAAAACGATTCGTTGGCCGATTTTTACCTGTCGGGCATCGGTCGCGGGCTGCTGATGCCCAACATCCGCCGCTTTCGGACCACGGCGCAGGCGGTGGCGGCGCTGGCGGAGGGCGAGGTGCGCACCGCCATGGGGGCGCGCGGGCAGCTCGAGTGGGGCGTGCGGGACCGTCCGGATCTGGCTGTCCATGTGCCCCATATGCCCGGCCTCGCCCGCGGGACCTGGACGCTCGGGCTTGCGGTGCACCAGTCGCACCGCGACCTTGCCTATGCCGCCGATGACGCGATCCGCGCGGCGCTGGAAGACGGGCGCATCGCCGCTGCTCATACGGCGCTCGGGCTGAGCTTTACCCCGCCCGATCGCTGATCCGGCGGGCCGCTGCGCCCGGTTCCGCAACGGCCGGCATGCTAGAGCGTCTCGACCTCGCCCTCCGGGCTGACAGCCACCACGGCCCGCAGCCCGGCGACCCGACCGGCAAGCGCGGCAAGCGCGTCGCGCGGCATCAGGCAGGCCGCGGTCGACAGCCCGTCGGCAAGGGCGGCGCTCTCGGCCTCGACGGTCACGCTCGACCATAGCGGCGCAGAGCTGCCCTTCGGGTGAAGGATATGCGCCACATCCGGCGCCAGCATGAGCGCAGCTGGGCTCGACGTGGCCACGGCGCTGTCGGCGATGGTGCGGCTGCCGTGCAGGCCGAGGTTCGGGTCTTCGAGCCCCAGCCGCCAGGGCCCGCCGCTGGCGGCGAATTCGCCGAGGTCCACTAGCACCCGGTCGAAACCACGCGCCACAAGAAGCGCGCGCGCCGCATCTGCGGCAAACCCCTGCGCGATGCCGTTCAGCGTCAGCGCCTGGCCGGGGGCCAGCACGACGCCGTCTGGCCCGTGCCGCACCCTGCCCCAGCCCACCGCCGCCCGCGCTGCGGCCGCGTCTCCGCCGCGCGCCAGCGCCTGCCACAGGGGCTGCACCGTGGGATCGAAAAGCCCACCTGTCGCGTCATGCACGCGCGCGCAAAGGCCCAGCAAAGCCGACATTTCAGGCGGCGCAGGGGCAAGCCGGCCGGCGGCGTTGAGGCGCGACAGGGCCGAGACGGGATCGTGCAGGCTGAACAGCCCCTCCATCCGCCGAACGAGGTCGGCCAGCGCCGCGAAGGCCGCGCGCGCTTCGGCCTCGGGCGCGTGCAGGATGACCTGCGCCTCGGTCCCGAAGGCACGGCCGCGCCAGACCTGCGGGCCTGCCGCCCGCACCGCCCAGGGCAGCGCCACCAGGGCGGCGGCCAGTCGCAGCACCCGCCGGCGCGGCAACCGCGTCATGGCGCCGCCGCTCCGGCAGGGGCCGCCGCTGCAATCGGCCGCGCCGCCGGGGGCACGGCCGTCGCGCCGCGCCGGCCGCGCGCGGCCAGCACCCGCGGCACGCAGAGGCCGGGGTCGTCATGGATCTTCACACAGTCGAGGCACTGGAAGCATTCGGCATAATCCACCCGCCCCGACCTCGAGATCGCCCCGTAGCGGCAGCGCACGCGGCAAAGCTGGCATGGCGCGCCGCAATCGGCGCGCCGCGCGATCCAGTCGCGGCGGCGCAAAAGACCCCCCAGCACCATCACCGCGCCGAGCGGGCAGACGTAGCGGCAGAAGCCACGGAAGGTGAAGGCGCCCAGCACCAGCCAGGCCACCGCGTAGGCGACGTAGGGCGCCGGCCGCACGAAATGGGTGGTGATGGCGGTCTTGAAGGGTTCTAGCTCCGCCACGGTATCGACCTGCCCCGGCGCCAGGAACACGGTGGCCACCAGCCCAGCCAGCAGGAGGTATTTCACCGACTTCAGCCGCCGGTCCCAGGCCGCCGAGGGCTCTGCCACCGGCAGGCGCAGCGCGCGCCCCGCGTGATGGGCGAATTCCTGCAGCGCGCCGAATGGACAGAGCCAGCCGCAGAAAAGCCCCCGACCCCAGAGCACGAAGCCGATACCCGCCGCCGCCCAGACCATCAGCGAGAAGGGATCATAGAGCAGAAAGGCGAAGCTCGCCCCATCCCAGGCCGCGCGGATCGCCCCGAGCACCGTCACGATCGACAGCTGCCCCTGCCCCCAGTAGCCGACGAACGCCGTCACCCCGGCAAGGATTGCCAGACGCGCGGGCCGGAAGGCGGCCAGCCGGACCAGCCGCTTCTCGCCCGGCCCGAGAAGCAGGAACACCGCGCCGAGCACCGCTGCCAGCGCGAGGAGATCGACCCGCCGGTTCCACAGCGCTTCCCGCCAGGGCGGAAGCGGCCGGGGCGGCTCGGCACGCAGGAAGAAGCGCTCGGGCGCGGCATAGACAAGGTCAAGGTGCACCGAACCGACCTCGGGCTGAAAGCTGCCGCGGGTGCGCACCGCCTGCACCTGCAACACCCAGTCGCGCGTCGGGTCAAAGCCCAGCCGCCGGTCGGTGCGCAGCACCATCGCCGCCCCGAGCGGCACGCCGGGTGCAGTGTCGAACACGAGGTCTGCATCGCGCAGCGCCACCGGCAACCCGTCCTGCACCGCGGTCAGCCGGTCGGGGGCGGTGTTGCGCACGAAATCGGCCGACACGAGGCCGTGGCGGCCGGCATCGATCACAAGCAGCGGCTCGTCCTGCGGCGCAACACGGCGCAGCCGCTCGAGTTCCCGCAACCCGTCGCGGTCGAGCACGGCGCGCGCCACCGCCGGCGGGCCGATGTCGATCAGCCACAGATCGAGGTAGAGCCCCGCCGGGTCGGCGGCCGCCTCGGGATCGGCGTCGGCAAAGCGCGTGCCGGCAAAGGCCTTGTCCACTTCGGCGTTCGTCACGCGCAGGTTGCGGGCGATCCCCTGCGCCACGAGATCGTCCCAGGTCAGCGCCTCGTCATGGTCGGGGTCGGGCGCGGCAGGGGGCGCCGAGGCCACCCCCTGCATCTTTTCGCGCGCCACGGCGAGTGTCGCCGCAAGGATCGATTCATGCGCGACGCGCACGCTCGCGGTGGCCTTTGTCACCCCGTCGAGCGCCACAAGGCCGCTTCCCGCGCCGCTCGTGCCATAGGGCGAACCCACCACCATCGGCGTGGCGATGGAATGGCCGCGGTACTGCTCGAAAAACTTGTGGAACGGCGCCTCGCCAAGGCCCGAGACGAAGATCGGCTCGTTATGGCTGATCAGGCGGGCGTCGAGGAAATTGCCGGCCAAGTCGAGCGTCACCAGCACGTTGATCGGCGACCCCGAGAAGCCGGGCAAGGGCGCAAGCGGCTCGGTCTCGAAGACGTATCCCGCATGTGCCCCGCCCGAGTTCAGAAGCTGCCAGACGCCCCGATCGTTGACCGGCTCGCCCACCGAAAAGGGCGGCATGACCAGCGCAGCGATGGCCTCGCGCGGCAGCGGGTCGGCTGCGGCGGGTGAAGCGAGGGCCAGAAGCCACGCCAGAAGGCCCGCCAGCACCCCCCGAAGCGTGCCCGCCGGTGTCGCGGCGGTCCGCAGCCACCCGGGGCCGCCGCAGACGCCAGCGCGTCCGCGTGGAGCGCGCGTGGGCGGCGACGGGACACGGCAGGACGGGCGGACGCGGACCATGCCTGCACGCTAGGTCCCCTTCGCGCGCAGGAGAATTGCACAAAGGTCGCAAGGCCCCAAGGCGAAGGGCCGCCCGGCTGCGCCGGACGGCCCCCCTCGTCAGATCTTGCGTCGGCTCAGTTCTGCGCCAGCTCGCGCGGCAGCTTGAAGGTCCAGAGCATCGCGCCCTGGTTGAGATAGCTCACCTTCTTGGCCACCTCGCCACCCCACAGCGGAACCGCGCCGCCCCAGCCCGAGATCACCGAGACATACTGCTCGCCGTCCTGTTCCCAGGTGATCGGTTGGCCGACCACGCCCGAACCGGTCTGGAAGCTCCAGAGCTTCTCGCCCGTCTCGTCGTCAAGCGCCACGAGCTCGCCCTCGGGCGTGCCGAAGAACACCAGCCCCCCGGCAGTCGTCATCACCCCCGACCACAGCGGCGCTGCGTTCTTGTATTCCCACTTCCATTCGCCGGTGATCGGGTCGATCGCCTTGAGGCTGCCGATGTGGTCTTCGTAGAGCGGCTTGATGGTGAAACCCGCACCCAGATAGGCCGCGCCGGCCTTGTAGGTGATCGGCTCGTTCCAGATGTCCATGCCCCATTCGTTGGACGGCACGTAGAAGAGGCCCGTGCGCTGGCTGTAGGCCATCGGCATCCAGTTCTTGCCGCCAAGGAACGAGGGCGCGGCAAAGATCACCTCGCCCTTCTGGCCGTCGGCCGCCTTGGCCGGATCGCCCGGCCGGTTGGCTTCGTTCCAGATCGGCCGGCCGTTGGCATCCAGCCCCGAGGACCATGTGATATCTTTGACGAAGGGGAAGCCCCGCACGAACCGGCCATCCTCGCGGTTGAGGACATAGAAATAGCCGTTGCGGTCGGCCGTGGCGAAGAGCTTGGACCCGTCGGCGGCGGTGAAGGGAATCACCTCGTTCACACCGTCATAGTCCCAGCCCTCGCGCGGGGTGGTCTGGAAGTGCCACTTGATCTCGCCGGTCGCCGGATCGAGGCCGATGCGGCTGGCGGCATAGAGGTTGTCGCCCGAGCCGTCGTCCTTCTGGCCGGCGTCGCGCAGCCAGCTGTTCCAGGGGGCGGGGTTGCCTGCACCATAGACGATGGTGTCGGTCTCGATATCGTAGGAACCGCCGAGCCAGGTCGCGCCGCCGCCGGTCTTCCACATGTCGCCGGGCCAGGTGGCGTTGAGCGTGCCGGTCATGGTCGAGGGCTTGCCGTTCAGCTCGCCCATGTGCCCCTCGATCACCGGCCGCCGCCAGACGAGCTCGCCCGTCTCGGCATCGCGCGCCTCGACCGCGCCGACGATGCCGAACTCGCCGCCCGAGTTGCCGGTGATGACGAGGCCGTTCACGATCATCGGCGCAGCGGTGAAGCTGTAGCCTTCCTTGTAGTCGGCGATGCGCTTGTTCCAGACGACCGCGCCGGTCTTGGCGTTCAGCGCCACGATTCGGGCGTCGAGCGTGCCGAAGTAGAGCTTGTCGCCGTAGAGCGCGGCGCCGCGATTGACCACGTCGCAGCAGGGCAGGATACCCTCGGGCAGGCGCGCGTCGTATTGCCAGATCTCGCGGCCGGTGGCGATGTCGATCGCATAGACCCGGCTGTACGAGCCGGTGATGTACATGACCCCGTCGCGCACCAGCGGCTGGCTTTCCTGCCCGCGCTGCTTTTCGCCGCCGAGGCTGAAGGCCCAGACCGGGGTCAGCTTGCGCACGTTCTGCTTGTTCAGGATGTCGAGCGGGCTGTAGCGCTGCAGCGCCCGGCCCATACCGTTGGTCACCACATCTGCGGTGGTCAGAGCGTCGTTTGCGATGTCGGCTTCGGTCACGTCGGCCCATGCCGGCACGCCCAAGGCGATCGCCGCGGCGACCGCGACGGCAAATCGGTTCATCGGGTTCCCTCCCTCGGTTCAGGCGGCGGACGGGCCGCGCCTCTCGGCGCGCCGGCCCCGCGCCGCCCGGATCATCGGGCGGGACGGCGGCAAGCGAAATTGCACGATGGTCGTAACCGCGGACAGCTGCGACCGAGGTCGCCCGGGCCCCGTGGCCTCCTCATGGCATCCTGCCCCCGGCGCCTCGCTGGCTGGCAGACGGGGCAGGGCGCCGTGCCGAAACGGCCGAACCGGCGGCCGCCGGGCGCATGGTTCATCCCGCGGGCATCGGCCATCGCGGTCCCCGCGATTGGGCCGGCGTAGCCGCCGCGCGCAGATGCCCCACAAGATCCGCTTCGCCGATACAGAAGCGGCCGCCGATTTCCACCGGCCTGCGCGGGGGTGCGCCGCCGGTCCTTCTGCTGGTGCCGACGGCGGGGCTCGGTGCGGGCGACCTGCGCCGCTCCATCTCGCGATGCGCTTCTGGCAGCCGAACACCGCCGCGCTGTTCGCCGGGACGATGACCACGATCGGGATCTTCCTGCTCTGCTACCGCGGTTACCCGCCCAGCCCGTGCGACCACATCTTGCCGCCTTTCGACACGCCGGTCCGGCGGCGGATGACGGATGCCAGCCCGACGACCGTCGCCGGGGCCGGCGCACTCGGCCTCGCCATTGTTCCGGTCTGCCCCGATGCGGCCGTGCCCGGCCCTGCCTGTTCCATAACCGCCTACCACGGCGCCACCGCGCTGTTCTTCGCGGCCCTCACGGTCATGGTGCCGGTGCAGTTCACCCGGTTTGACGTGCTGCCCGCGCGGCAGACCGCTGGCAAGCGCCTGCGGACCTGTGTCTCTGTCGCCTGCGGGCTGGTCATGGCCCTCTGCCTCGTCGCCAACCGCGGCCCGTCGCTGGTCCCCGCCGTCCGGGCCGCGCGCATCCCGGGCTCCGGCCCCGTGTTCCGGCTGGGGGTGCCGGCGGTCCGGGCCAGCGCCGCCGCCCGGCTGGTGAAGGGCGAGGCCGACAGGCCTCCGCCCGACGCCCTGCTGCCCGGGGCGCTCAGGTCTCGTTGATGTCGCGGTCGATCCGTTTCACCTGCCCGCGCCGCACGCCCAGAATCGCCCGAAGGGCCAGCCAGGCCCCTGCCGACAGCACGGCAAAGACGGCCGCCTGCACCGGCAGCGACGGCGTCATGACGCCCGCCGCCACCAGCGCGCCGACCGCCACCGCGCCGAGGCCGAAGCCCACGAAGACATAGCCGGGCGCCAGCAGCTCGATCGCCCCGACGGCCAGCCCCGCGACGACCCAGACCCACCAGGTCACGACGCCCGACCCTTCAGCATCCGGAACGCCTCGCCGAAGGCGTCCATGGCGGCGGCCGGCAGCAGCACCACCTGCTTGCCCTGGCCCTCGCCCAGGCTGACCAGCGCCTCGACCTGCTTCAGCGCCACCTGATATTGCGCCGCCTCGATGCCGCTCTCCCTGATCGCGGCCGCGATCACCCCGGTCGCATAGGCTTCGGCATCGGCCAGCACCCGGCGTGCCTTCGCCTCCTGCTCGGCGGCGTAAAGGTCGCCGTCCGCCGCCAGTTCCACCGCCCGCCGCTTGCCCTCGGCCTCAGTTACCAGCGCCCGCCGCGCGCGTTCGGCGTTCAGCTGCTGCAGCATCGCCGCCCGCGTCGCATCGTCGAGGTTCACGTCCAGGATCTCGGCGCGCGTCACCTCCACACCCCAGTCGTCCACCATGGCCGACACCTGCTCGCGCACCCGCTCGATCAGCTGCGCGCGGTTCGACTGAACCTGGTCGAGCTCCAGCTTGCCGATCTCGGACCGCACAATCCCGGCCACCGTCGTGGCGATGGCACCGTCCACGTCGCGGATGCGATAGACGGTCTTCTCCGGCTCGGTGATGCGGTAGAAGACGCTCGTCTCGACCTTCACCAGCACGTTGTCGGTGGTGATTGCGTCCTGGCTGGCGTTCGGCAGCTGCCGCTCCAGGACGCTCACCCGGTGCTTCACCGTGTCGATGAACGGGACGATCACATTGATCCCGGGCCCGAGCACGCTCTGCAGCCGCCCGAACCGCTCGACCACGTGCTTCTCGCTCTGCGGCACGATCCTGACGCCGAGGATGACGGCGAGGACGATGACGACCGCCAGCGCGATCCAGACCGCATTCGCGCCCAGGAAATCCTCCATCCGCTCCTCCCGAATCTGCCCGCGCCAGCCTGCGCCCGCGTTGCCCGGCGTCAAGCCTGCCGGATTGGCCGCGGCGGGCAAACGGCCGGCCTGCGCGGATCGGGCGGATGCCACCCCAGCCCTTCGGCTTCGATGGACATGCCCCCGGCGCGCGGTGCATCCTCCGTGCCGCCATGCCCATGCTCTGCCGCGATTGCCTGGCCCTTGCCGAAGCGCCTGCGGCCCGCTGCCCCGCCTGCCGGTCGCCGCGCGTGGTTGCGCACGCCGAGCTTGCCGCCCTGACCATCGCCCACCTCGATGCCGACGCCTTCTATGCGGCGGTGGAGAAACGCGACAACCCGGCCCTGCGGGACCTGCCCGTGATCGTCGGCGGCGGCACGCGCGGCGTCGTCTCGACATGCTGCTACATCGCGCGGCTGAAGGGCGTCCGGTCGGCGATGCCGATGTTCGAGGCGCTGAAGCGCTGCCCCGAGGCGACCGTCGTCAAACCCCGCATGGCCGCCTATGTCGAAGCCAGCCGGGCTATCCGCGCATTGATGGACGCGCTGACCCCCGCGGTGGAGCCGCTCAGCCTTGACGAGGCGTTCCTCGACCTCGGCGGCACGCAGCGGCTGCACGGCGCACCGCCCGCGGTGCTGCTGGCGCGCCTCGCCCGCGAGATCGAGCGCGAGGTGGGCGTCACCGTCTCGATCGGCCTTTCGCACAACAAGTTCCTGGCCAAGATTGCGTCGGACCTCGACAAGCCCCGCGGCTTTGCGGTCATCGGCCGGGCCGAGACGGCAGACTTCCTCGCCCCGAAACCCGTCCGGATCCTCTGGGGCGTCGGCCCCGCCGCCCAGGCGGCGCTGGAGGCGGCGGGCATCCGCACGCTCGCGGACCTGCGCCGCTGGACCCTTGCCGATCTTACCGCGCGCTTCGGGCGGTGGGGCGCGCGCCTGCACGCGCTGGCCCGCGGCGAGGACGACCGGCGCGTGAACCCGCACGAGGCACCGAAATCGATCGGGCGGGAAACCACGCTCGATGCCGACACCGCCGACCCCGACCTGATCGACGGCCACCTCTGGCGGCTGGCCGAAGGCGTGGCGGATCGCGCCAAGGCGAAAGGCCTTGCCGGGCGGACCGTCACGCTGAAGCTGAAACGGGCCGACCACACCATCCTGACCCGGCGCGCCACGCTGCCCGCGCCCAGCCAGATCGCCGATCGTCTCTACCGCACCGCCCGCGCCCTCTTCGACCAGCGCCCAGACCCGGGGCCGTTCCGCCTGATCGGGATCGCCCTGTCCGACCTCGCGCCCGAAGCCGCAGGGCGCGCGGAGGGGGATCTGCTCGATCCCGGGGCGGCCCGCCGCGCAGCGGCAGAACGCGCGGCGGACCGGATCCGCGCCCGGTTCGGCAAGGACGCGATCCTGAAGGGCCGGGCGCTGCGGTGACCACCACCACCGCCCCGGGGGGGCTCCGCGCTATTCGGCCGCCAGCGGCGCAGCGACAGGGCGGCCGATCTCGACCAGCTCCGCAACCACCGCCGCCAGCCGCCGCCGGGTTTCGGCATAGCCCGGTCCCGGTTCCACCCGCGCCTCGTCGAGGTAGAGCGCACGGTCGATCTCGACCTGCACGACATGGCGGTTCAGCGACGGCCGGCCATAGGCCTGCGCCACGTAAGCGCCGGCAAAGGGCGCGTTGCGGGCCACCGTGAAACCCTGCCGGCGGAAGGCGGCCTCGATCGCATCCACGATGTCGGACGCGGCGGCGGCACCATAGCGGTCGCCCAGCACCACGTCCGGCAGCGGCCGGCCCGGTCGGGCGTGGGTGGCGATCGCCTCGTGCGGCATGGAATGGCAGTCAAGCAGCACCGCCGCGCCGAAGGCCATCGCGGTTTCCTCGATCAGCGCGCGCAACGCACCGTGATAGGGCGTCCACGCGGCTGCGATGCGCGCCTCGGCCTCGGCCCGGGTCAGACGGCGGCGATAGATGGCCCGTCCGTTCGCCACCACCCGCGGGATCACCCCGAGGCCCGAGACGACCCGCGGGTTGCTCGCACCCCGCGCCACGCCCTCGATCAGCGCGGGGTCGAGTTCGTCGGGCGCCCGGTTGAGGTCGATCCACGCCCGCGCCAGCCGCGCCGCGATCAGCGGCGATCCCAGCAACGGCGCCACCGCGAAGAGGTCGTCCACGAAGGCGTCCTCGGACGACCGCAGCACAGGCCCCTCAAGCCCGCTGGCGGCGATCAGTTCGGGCGGATAGTGGCGGCCCGAATGGGGCGACGCGAACACGACCGCCGAGGTGGCGCGCAGCGGCCGGTGCAGATCGAAGGCAGCGTCGGTCATTTGGACCCTCCCCATGCCTACATAGCGCGTCGGCCGGCATTGTCGAAAGCCCTTGAAGCGCCAGCGGCAACCCCCTATACGAAGGCCGGATCGGCGCTGCCCCGAAAGGGGCGGCGGCCGGGCGCGTAGCTCAGCGGTAGAGCACTACGTTGACATCGTAGGGGTCACAGGTTCGATCCCTGTCGCGCCCACCACTGCGCCCGCAAGGGCCACAGACCAAGGCGGCCCGGCTTCGGCGCTGCGACAGGAGGCGAAGATGAAGGTGGCGAACTCGCTCCGCTCGCTCAAGCAGCGGCACCGCGACTGTCAGATCGTGCGCCGCAAGGGCCGCGTCTATGTGATCAACAAGACCCAGAAGCGCTACAAGGCGCGTCAGGGCTGAAGACCTGTTCACGGCCGGAAGGGGCCGCCGGGCGACCGGCGGCCCCTTCCGCGTCGGCTATCGCTGGTCCGACCCCAAAAGCCGCATCACCTGCGGGCCGGTCAGGGCCCCGGTGACAGGCTCGCCGAAGCGTTCCTGCCAGCCGCGGATCGCCGCACGGGTGCGCCGGTCGAAGGTGCCGTCCACAGGCCCAGGGTCGAACCCGGCGGCGGCCAGCGCGCGTTCGACCTGCAGCCGGGTTCGGTCGTCGCCCTCGCCGATCTCGTCCGCGGGCCGGCCGCCAAGCTGGGCGATCCGCGCCAGAGCCTCGGCGACATGGGGGCCGTTCGGGAACCGCTCGATGTAGCCGCGGTAGGCCGCGGGCGTGTCCTGTCGCTGCGCCCGGTCCCACGCGCGGTGTTCCGCCTCCGCCGCCAGCCCCGCGATCCGGTCGCGCGCCTCGGCGGCGAACAATCCGCGCGGAAATGCGTCCAGATAGGCGCGATAGGATTCGACCGTGTCCGCCCGCCTGGCGCGGTCCCAGGCCGACCTGTCGGTCGCTTCGCCCTGCAACGCCGCAATCCGCTGCCGGGCCTCGGCGGCGAAGC
This sequence comes from uncultured Paracoccaceae bacterium, assembly GCA_938028765.1. Taxonomy (GTDB): domain Bacteria; phylum Pseudomonadota; class Alphaproteobacteria; order Rhodobacterales; family Rhodobacteraceae; genus CALIZF01. The sequence continues at coordinate 48,593 of CALIZF010000004.1, read as the reverse complement.
GGCCCTGCGGCCAGTCGGCCAGGTAGGCCTGATAGGCGTCGATCGTGTCGGCCTGCCGGGCGCGGTTCCACATCGCCTGGTCGGCCCCGCCCTGCAACGCGGCGATCCGCTCGCGCGCCTCCGCCGCGAAGGCGCCGCGCGGCCATAGCGCCAGATAGGCCTCGTAGGCCGCGACCGTATCCGCCCGCCGGGCGCGGTCCCAGGCCGACCGGTCGGCCGCGGTGCCGTCGAGCGCCGCAAGGCGCGCCTGCGCCTCGGCGGCGAAGCGGCCCCGCGGCCAGGCGGCGAGGTAGGCGCGATAGGCCGCCGCCGTGTTTGCCGCTTGCGCCTGGTCCCAGGCGGCCTGATCCCGCCCGGCCTGCGTCTGCGCCTCGGCCGCCGCCAGCCGTTCCAGCGCGATCAGCGCGAAGAGGCCTGCGGGGAACATGTCGAGGTAGGACCGGAACGCCGCAGGATCGTTCGACTGGGCGATGCCGTTCCAGTAGGCGCGGTCCGCCGCCTCGCGCGCGGCGCGGGCGCGCGCGGCGTCGTCCTGCAGCGCAGCGACCTGCGGCCCGTCGAGATATCCGCTCGGGCTGCGCCCGGTGGCCCTCTGCCAGGCCGCGATGGCGCTGCGCGTGCCGGGGCCGAAGACGCCGTCGATCCCGCGGGTGTCGTAGCCGAGCTCAGTCAGCGCGCGCTGCACCGCAAGGCGCGCGTCGCGGGTCAGGCCGAGCGCGGCTTCGCGCGCAGCCGGGTCGGCGCGCAGGGCGGCGATGGCCGCCCGCGCCTCTGGGGCGCGGCGGCCGAAGGGCCAGCGCTGTAGAAACGTCGCGTAAGCGGCTTCCGTCCCGGCGCTGCGTGCGGCGGCCCAGTCGGTTTCCTCGGCCGTCGCCGCCGGCGGCGGCACGAACGCCTGTCCGCCAGGACCGGTCAGCGACAGCCCCGGGCGCGCGGCAACCAGCGAGGCGAGCGGCAGCCCGGCCAGTGGCAGCGAATCGCGGGCAAAGGCGGTGACCGCAGGATCGCTTCCGCGCACCAGCGCCACGCCGGGCGGCAGCCACGCCGCCGGGCCGACGCCGGGCGACAGGCCGGGGCCGGTCGATGCGCTTGCCGGGATCGCCTCGCCCAGCACCAGCACCGCGCCGCCGGGCGTCTGCGCCGCGATCTCGGCCAGCGTCACGAGGCTGATCCCCGATGCCTCGACCGTCGCCAGCGTCACCACGGGCGGGGCTCCTGCGCCGATGAACCAGGCCCCCCGTGCGCTGTGGACGAACCGCCCCGTCAGCACGACGGCCAACCGCTCGAGGCCCTCGGTCCTGCTGGCGGCCAGTGTGCGGCGCATCGCATCGGACGTGGCGCCACGCAGGGCGGCGACGGCGAAGCCGCGGTTGCGCAGGCGGTCGCGGATCGCCTCCGCGTCGGCCTCGGTCGCCGAGCCGTTCAGCACGATCAGGGCCGTCCGCTCGGCCGCCGCCGGCAGGGCCAGTGCGATCAGCGCCAGCGCGATCAGAACCCTCAGCATCGGCACCTCCCGACCTTGAGCGCCGGGGACGTGTCTAGCTGTAGGTGCGCCGGTCCTCGATCACCTTGCCGTCATTCGGCAGCGACCCCGGCGGCACCAGCTCGACCCGACCCCGCAGCTTCAGCGTATCAAGGATCGTGCCTTCGTAAAGCGCAGGGTTTCCGGCGCGCGTCTCGATCTGCACGGTCATCACGTCCATCTCGCCTTCGCGGTCGGCAATGACGCGGGCGCGCGCCACCTCGGCGTGGCGGGCGACCAGTGCTGCCACCTGTTCGGGTCGCACGAACATGCCCTTGATCTTTGTCGTCTGGTCGGCCCGGCCCATCCAGCCCCGGATGCGGGTGTTGGTGCGTCCGCAGGGGCTGACCCCCGGCATCACCGCCGACAGGTCTCCGGTGGCGAAGCGGATCAGGGGATAGTCGGGGTTGAGCGTGGTGACGACGACTTCGCCCACCTCGCCGTCAGGCACAGGCGTGCCGGTGCCGGGACGGACGATTTCGACGATCACGCCCTCGTCCACGATCATCCCCTCCATCGCCGCGGATTCGTAGGCGATATTGCCGAGATCGGCGGTCGCATAGCACTGCCGGCAGACGATCCCGCGGTCGGCATAGAAGGCGCGCAGCGACGGGAACAGGGCGCCGCCGCCGACCGCGGCCTTGGCGATGCGCAGAGCAACCCCGGCCTCGTCGGCCTTGTCGAGGATAACCTTCAGGTAATCCGGCGTCCCGGCATAGGCGGTTGCACCCACATCGGCCGCCGCGCGCACCTGCAGGTCGGTCTGCCCGGTGCCGGCGGGCAGCACCGTGGCGCCGACCGCGCGGGCCGCATTCTCGAACATCATGCCGGCCGGCACGAGGTGGTAGGAAAAGCAGTTCTGCACCACATCCCCCCGCCCGATCCCGGTCGCGTGCAGGAACCGCCCCAGGCGCCACCAGTCCGGTGCCGTGCGGCCGGGTTCGTAGATCGGCCCCGGCGACTGGAACACGTGATCGAACCCCGACACGGGCAGCGCCGCAAAGCCGCCGAAGGGCGGCTGCGCGCCCTGCGCGGCGACAAGGTCTGCCTTGCGGGTCACCGGCAGCCGGGCCAGCGCCGCGGCGTCGCGCACCGCCTCGGGGTCCACGTCCCGCAGCGCGGCCGAAAACGCGGGCGCCAGCGCCTTGGCCCGGGCGATCTGCCGCGGCAGCGCCTCGGCCAGGGCGGCGGCGCGCGCGTCGGCCGAGCGGGTTTCGAGGTCGTCGAAGAAACTGGTCATTCGTCTGCGGGGTCGCCCCCCTCCATCACCCGTCCCGATGGGACGCGGAAAGCGCCTGTTGCGCCGTGGCGGGCGGGCGCGGTCACGCCAGCCACCGCTTCCGCCGCCGGTAGGACCGCACGTCGCGGAAAGACTTGCGGCCCTTGTCGGACATGCCGAGATAGAATTCCTTCACATCCGGGTTCTCGCGCAGCGACGCGGCATCGCCTTCCATCACCACGCGCCCGGATTCGAGGATGTAGCCCTGATGCGCATAGCGCAGGGCGACGTTTGTGTTCTGTTCGGCCAGAAGGAAGGTGACGCCGCGTTCCTCGTTCAGCCGCCGCACGATCTCGAAGATCTGCTCGACCAGCTGGGGCGCGAGGCCCATGGACGGCTCGTCCAGAAGGATCGTCTCGGGCCGGCTCATCAGCGCGCGCCCGATCGCGGTCATCTGCTGTTCGCCGCCCGAGGTATAGCCCGCCTGGCTGCGCCGGCGTTCCTTCAGGCGCGGAAAATAGGCATAGACCATCTCGAGGTCCTCGGCCACCGCCGCCCGGTCGGTTCGGGTATAGGCGCCGGTCAGCAGGTTTTCCTCGACCGTCAGGTGTTCGAAGCAGTGCCGCCCCTCCATCACCTGGATCAGCCCGCGGCGGACGAGGTCGGCCGGGTTCGCGCCGTTGATCCGCTCGCCCCGGAAGGTGACGGCGCCCTTGGTGATCTCGCCCCGCTCGGATGCCAGAAGGCCCGAGATCGCCTTGAGCGTGGTGGACTTGCCCGCGCCGTTCCCGCCGAGAAGCGCGGTGATCGCGCCCTTCGGCACCTTCAGGCTGACGCCCTTCAGCACGAGGATGACGTGGTTGTAGATGACCTCGATGTTCGACACCTCCAGCACCGTCTCGGTTCCGGTGGCGGCGGCGTTCTGGGCAGGGGCGGCGTCGAGCATCGGGGCCTCCGGTCTGCGTGAGGGGCGGCCCTGCCGGCAGGGCCGCCCCCGTTCGCGTCGGTCAGTTGCAGCGCTTGGCGATGTTGTTTTCCTTGGCGAAGGCCTCGGAATCATCGGCCACCAGCATGTCGATCACCGCCTTGTCGGATTCGATCCAGTCGGTGAGGACATTCCACTTCTGCCCGTCCCACTGCTGGATCAGGCCCATGCCGGACCCGCCGTGGTTCTCGCAGGTGACCTTGAAGGTCGGGCCGAAGTTCGGCAGGCCAAGCTCGGCCATCCGCGCCTCGGTGATCTCGAGCGCTTCCATCCCGTCGCGCATCATCGCGGGCGTGATGTTCGGGGTGCCGTGGATTTCCTGTGCCCTCCGGGCGGCCTCGGCCGCCAGCATCGCGGCGTAGAGCCCGCGGGAATAGAGCACGCTGCCCACCTGGTCGCCCGCACCGGCGGCCTTGCCGGCGCCGATCACGTATTTCTGCAGGTCGGCGTAGAGCGGGAAGTCGGTCCCGGTCCGGTGCATGTTCAGCGACTTGTAGCCCGCCGCCGCCGCACCCGCCGCCTTCACGTCGTTCTCCGACCCCGACCACCAGACGCCGATGAAGTTCTCCATCGGGAAGCGGATGTTGATCGCCTCCTGGATCGCGGTGGGGTTCATCACGCCCCAGCCCCACATCAGCACGTAGTCGGGCCGGTCGCGGCGGATTTGCAGCCACTGGGACTTCTGTTCCTGGCCGGGGCTGTCGACGGGCAGCAACGTCAGCTCGTAGCCGTGCTTCTTGGCCAGTTCCTCCAGCGTCCGGATCGGCTCCTTCCCGTAAGCCGAGTTATGGTAGAGCAGCGTGATCTTCTTGCCGTTCAGGTTCCCGCCGTTCTGGTCGAGCAGGTAGTTGACGATGATCGACGCGCCGTCCCAGTAGTTCGCGGGATAGTTGAAGACGTGGCTGAACACCGCGCCGTTCTTGGACGAGGTCCGGCCATAGCCCATGGTGTGCATGGGAATCCCGTCCTGCGTGACGCGCGGGATCAGCTGGTAGGTGATTCCGGTGGACAGGGGCTGGATGACCAGGGGCGACTGGCCCTTGATCGCCTCGTAACATTCCACACCCTTTTCGGTGTTGTAGGCGGTCTCGCATTCCGCGACGCGGACGCGGACGCCGCCGATGCCGCCGTCCCGCTCGTTCAGCAACGTGAAATAGTCGGCATAGCCGTCGGCGAACGGGATGCCGCCGGCCGCGAAGGGCCCGGTGCGGTAGCTGAGCGAGGGGAAGAACAGTTCCGCCGCTGCCGGGGTGACCAGCGCCACCGAGGCCGCGAGGATGGCCGAAAGTCTCAGTCTCATTCCAAATCCTCCCTTGGGGTTCACCATCGCCCGCCCGTCCTTCAGTGCGGGAAGGGCCACAGACGCAGTTTCTCTTTCGCCACGCGCCACAGCTGCGCCATGCCGTGCGGTTCGGCGATCAGGAACACGATGATCAGCGCGCCGACGATCATCAGCTCGAGATGCGCGGCAAGGTCGGTCGGCCAGCCCAATCCGCCGACCAGCGTGTTCTTCAGCAGCACCGGCAGCAGGACGAGGAATGCCGCACCCGCGAAGCTGCCGAAGATCGACCCGAGCCCCCCGATGATGATCATGAAAAGGACGAGGAACGATTTCTGGATGCCGAAGCTTTCGCCCACCTCCGCCGCGCCGAGGTAGACGGCGAAGAAGAGCGCGCCCGCGATCCCGACGAAGAACGACGAGATGGCGAAGGCCGTCAGCTTGGCGCGCAGCGGGTTCACGCCGATGATCTCGGCCGCGATGTCCATGTCCCGGATCGCCATCCACTGCCGCCCGAGGGGCCCGCGCGTCAGGTTGCGCGCAAGCCAGGCGAGGGCCACGCAGAACACAAGGCACGTCAGGTAGGCCGCCCATGCGGGCGAGGCCGGACCGGTCAGCGCGATGCCGAGGAACGTCCGTTCCGGCGCCGAGATCTGGCCCGACGCCGAATAGTTGTAGAACCACGGCACCTTGTTGAAGAGCCACACGAGGAAGAACTGCGCGGCCAGCGTCGCGACGGCGAGGTAGAACCCCTTGATCCGCAGGCTCGGCAGGCCGAACAGGACGCCGACCGCGGCGGTGATCCCGCCCGCAAGGAGGATGTGGATCAGGATCGAGACGTCGGGAAAGGCCGTCATCAGCTTGTAGGTGGCATAGGCCCCCACGGCCATGAACCCGCCGGTGCCGAGCGACACCTGACCGCAATAGCCGGTGAGGATGTTCAGCCCGATCGCCGCGATGGCGTAGATCAGGAACGGGATCAGGATCGCGTTCGCCCAGTAGTCGTTGATCACGAAGGGGATCACGCCGAAGGCCACCGCCAGCACGGCATAGTAGCGCCAGCGGTCGAACGCGATGGGGAAGGTCTGCGCGTCGTCGCGGTAGCTGGTCTTGAAGTCGCCTGCCTCGCGGTAAAGCATCACTTCGCCTCGCGATTCAGAAGGATCCAGGTCGCGGTGCCGCCGATCAGCCCGGCGGCGGCGAGCAGGGCCGCGACGGTCAGCTGGCCCGCGCTGTAGTCGTCCGCTCCCGCCAGCGCGAGGAAGCCGAAGGCCCAGAACCCCGCCCAGGCCACGACGTTGAGGATGGCCAGCAGCTTGCGCATGTCACACCCTTTCGATGATCTTCTCGCCGAACAGGCCCTGCGGCCGGAACACGAGGAAGATGAGCGCGAGAACGTAGGCGAACCAGTTTTCCGTGGCGCCGCCGATCATCGGGCCGACGAAGAACTCGAACAGCTTCTCGCCCATCCCGATGATCAGTCCGCCGACGATGGCGCCAGGGATCGAGGTGAAGCCGCCCAGCATCAGGACCGGCAGCGCCTTCAGCGCGATCAGCGACAGGCTGAACTGCACCCCCGACTTCTGCCCCCACATGATACCCGCGACTAGCGCCACGAACCCGGCGATCGACCAGGTCAGCACCCAGATGAAGCGCAGCGAGATGCCGACCGACAGCGCCGCCTGATGGTCGTCGGCCACGGCGCGCAGGGCGCGGCCCTGCTTGGAATACTGGCTGAACAGCGTCAGCGTCACGACCAGCGCCACCGCCACCGCGGTGGCCGCGATGTCCAGCCGGTCGATGAAGAAGCCGTAGCCGAACCAGTTGAAGGTCACCTCGTCGATGAGGCCCGACATGCCCTGCGGCAGGCCGACGTCCAGCCGCTTGACCTCGGCCCCCCACATCACGTCGCCAAGGCCTTCGAGGAAGTAGGCAAGGCCGATCGTCGCCATGAAGAGGATGATGGGTTCCTGGTTGACGAGGTGCCGCAGCACCAGCCGTTCCACGGCGATCGCGAGGCCCACCATGACCAGCGCGGTCAGCGCGATGGCGGCCAGCGAGGGCACGGTCCAGCCGAAATGGTGCACCTTGGTGCCGAACACGGCGTTGACGAGATGCGCAAACGGCACCTGCCCGTTCTGGATCCCGACCAGCGTCATCGCGGCGAAGAGCGCAAGCACCCCCTGCGCATAATTGAAGATTCCGGATGCCTTGAAGATCAGCACGAAGCCGAGTGCCACCAGCGCATAGAGGACGCCGGCCATCAGGCCGTTCACCATCACCTCGGCGGTGTAGAAGACCACATCCGGCATCATGCGACCCCCTCAGTCATGGCTGACCCCGAGATAGGCGTCGATCACGGCCTTGCTGCGGCGCACCTCGTCGGGCGGGCCGTCGCCGATCTTCTTGCCGTAGTCCATCACCACCACGCGGTCGCTGAGGTCCATCACCACGCCCATGTCGTGCTCGATCAGGCAGATCGTCGTGCCGAACTCGTCGTTCACGTCGAGGATGAAGCGGCACATGTCCTCCTTCTCCTCGACGTTCATGCCGGCCATCGGCTCGTCCAGCAGCAGGAGCCTGGGTTCGGCCGCCAGCGCGCGGGCAAGTTCCACCCGCTTCTTCAAGCCGTAGGGCAGGCGCGCCACCGGCGTCTTGCGGATGTGCTGGATCTCGAGGAAGTCGATGATGCGCTCGACCTTCGCGCGGTGTTCGTCCTCTTCCCGCTCGGCCCGGCCCCACCAGATCGCCTGGTCGAGGATCCCCGACCGCACATGGGTGAGCCGGCCGGTCATCACGTTGTCGAGGACGCTCATCCCCTCGAACAGCGCGATGTTCTGGAACGTGCGGGCGATCCCCATCCGGGCGACCTGATAGGGCTTCATCGGCGGCCGCCGCTGCCCGCGGAACCAGACCTCGCCCTCCTGCGGGACGTAGAAGCCAGAGATGACGTTGAGCATCGAGGACTTGCCCGCGCCGTTCGGGCCGATGATCGCGCGGATCTCGCCTTCGCGGATGTCAAAGGAGATGTCGGTGATCGCCTTCACCCCGCCGAAACGCAGCGTGATGTTGCGCATCTCCATCAGCACGCCGCCGATCCGGCGCCCGTCGGCGGTGACATATCCTTCTGCCGTGGTATCGCGCATCAGATCCTCGCCACGAAAGCGGCGGCGACGCCGTAGGCGACCAGCGCGCCGAGGAACACCGGCAACCGCCCGTCCGGGACCCCGCCCGACACCAGCGCTGCCGCCGGAATTCCGAACCCGCCGGTGACCCCGCCCGACACGGCCGCTGCGTGTTCCGGCACAAGGCGCCCGAGCACCACTGCGACCGCAAGCCCGGCGAGCGCGACGATCGCGCCAGCCATAGGCCTTGGACCGTCGACCTTCATGCGGCTTCCTCCGGCTTGCGGGCGATCCAGGCGACCGCGCCAGCCACCCCGGCGATGGGGCGGATCAGATCCTGCGGGCTTGCGCGGCGGCGGGTGCGCCACCAGTGCTGCGCCGCCTTCGGCGCGCGATACCAGGCGTTCATCAGCGCGGCGAGCGGGCGCAGCGGGCGCGTCGCCCTGTTGCCCATCTCGAGCAGAGCGCGAAAGCCCGACCAGCGCTCTTCGGGCCAGATCGCCACTGGCTCGAGCCCGCCAAGGCGCAGGGTCGCATGGACCCCCCAAGGCGTCATGTGGGCATAGCTTTCGTCGTGCCAGGGTTCGAGGAACGACATCGACCCGAGGCACCAGCCGCCCGGGCGCAGCACGCGGGCGGCCTCCTGCGCGGCGGCGGCGGGGAAGGCGAGGTGCTCCCACACGGCGGCGGCATAGACGGCGTCTGCCACCCCGCTGCGCAAGGGCAGCGCGTGGGCGTCGCACAGGACGTCGGGCCCGCCGTGCGCCTGCAGCCAGCCGTGCACGCGCGTCGTCGCCACATCGGTGCCGAGATAGCGCAGCCCCCGCGCCGTCGCCCAGGCGCGCATCTGCCCGCCGCCGCAGCCGGTTTCCAAGACCAGGGCGCCTTTGGGCAGGCCCGACAGGATGTCCGCGTGCGCGCGGTCGAGGTGGTAGGTGCCGCCCCGCGGCTGCCCGTGGCGGACGGGGAAGCGCAGGATGTCCGCGGGGATTGCGCCCGGGTCGGCGTCGGCGGGCGCCAGCACGAAGGACACCCTACGCGCCCGCTGCGGCATCAGGTCCGCCAACCCGTCGCGCTCTCCGAAGCTGCGCCCGCAGCCGCCGCAGACAGTGGGCGCCTCCAGCGCCGCGCCACAATCGGGGCAGGCGAGCACACCCGCCAGCACCGCCGCCCTGCCGTCCTGCCCGCGTCGGTCCATGGCCCGGTCCTTCCGCCGTCCGGCGGCCCGCAGCGGCCGCCCGCGCCGGACCGTCCGCCCGGCAGCGGCATGATAGCCGTCGCCGGGGGCGGACGTCATCGGCCAAGCCGGTCGGCGGGCCTGACGCATCATGCGGCCTTCCTCCGCGCGTCGGGGCCCGCACCGGCCACGTCGCGGATTTCCAGCGTCGCGGCGATGGTGCCCTTCCGCCCGTCCTCGTAGGTCACTTCCGTGCGGGTGCTGACGCGCGTCGAGCCATCGTAGAGCGCGGCGATCAGGTCGGCGTATTTCTCTTCGATGATCCGGCGGCGAACCTTCCGGGTGCGCGTCAGTTCCCCGTCATCGGCATCGAGTTCCTTGTGCAGCACGAGGAACCGCCGCACCTGGCAACCCTTGAGCGTCGGGTCGGCGGCCAGCGACCGGTTCACCTCCTCCACATGGCCCTGCATCATGTCGAGCACGCGCGGGTGACCGGCCAGTTCCTGATACGATGCATAGGCGATGTTGTTGCGCTCGGCCCAGTTGCCGACCGCGGTCAGGTCGATGTTCAGGAAGGCGACGCACCAGGGCCGGCCGTTGCCGAACACCACCGCCTCGAGGATCGAGGGGAAGAACTTCAGCTTGTTCTCGACGTACTTGGGCGCGAACAGGCTGCCGTCGGCCATCCGGCCCACGTCCTTGGCGCGGTCGATGATCTTCAGATGCCCCGTGCCCTCCTCGAAATAGCCCGCGTCGCCAGTGGCGACCCAGCCATCGGCATCCTTGGTCGAGGCCGTGCTCTCGGGATTCTTGTAGTATTCGACGAAGGTTCCGGGGCTGCGGTAGAACACCTCGCCCGTCTCGGCGATCCGCACCTCCACCCCCGGCGAGGGCACGCCCACCGTGTCGGACCGCACCTGACCGTCGGGCTGCTGGGTGATGAAGACGCTCGCCTCGGTCTGGCCGTAGAGCTGTTTGAGGTTGATGCCGAGCGAGCGGTAGAATTCGAAGATTTCGGGCCCGATCGCCTCGCCCGCGGTATAGCCCACGCGGATCCGGCTGAAGCCCATGGTGTTCTTCAACGGCCCGTAGACCAGCACCGAACCCAGCCCGTAGGCGATCCGGTCCGCCAACCCGACCGGCTTGCCGTCGAGGATCGCCGGCCCGACGCGGCGCGCCACGCCCATGAAGGTGCGGAACAGCCACTTCTTCAGCCGCCCCGCGTCCTCCATGCGAATCATCACCGATGTCAGCGCGGTCTCGAACACGCGCGGCGGTGCGAAGAAGTAGGTCGGCCCGATCTCGCGCAGATCGGTCATCATCGTGGCGGCGGATTCGGGGCAGTTGACGCAGAACCCCGCCCACATGGCCTGGCCCATCGAGAAGATGAAGTCGCCGACCCAGGCCATCGGCAGATAGGCGAGGATCTCTTCCCGCTCGGTCAGCCGGTCGAAGTCGCAGCTGGCGCGCGACGTCTCGATGATGTTGCGGTTCGACAGCACCACGCCCTTGGGCTTGCCGGTCGTGCCGCTGGTGTAGAGCATCACGCAGGTATGGCCGAAGGTCAGTTCGGCAATCCTGCGGTCGAGTTCCGGGTCGAGCCGCGCCTGCGCCGCGCGTCCCTCGGCCGCGACGTCGGCCAGCCAGTTCATGCGGGAATGATCGTATTTCCGCATCCCGCGCTTGTCGGCATAGACGATCTGCTCGATCGCCGGCAGGCGGTCCTGGACCTCCAGCACCTTGTCAACCTGTTCCTGGTCCCCCGCCACGACGAAGCGCGCGCCGCAATGGTCCAGCACATAGGCCATCTCTTCGGCGACCGCGTCCTGGTAGAGCGGCACGGGCACGGCGCCGCACATCTGCGCGGCCACCATCGACCAGTAGAGCGCGGGCCGGTTGCGTCCGATGATGGCGACGTGATCGCCCCGGTTCAGCCCGAGCGCGAGGAAACCGCGCCCGATCGCCCGCGCCTCGTCCAGGGCCTCGGCCCAGGTCCAGCTCTGCCAGATGCCGAATTCCTTTTCGCGGTAGGCCGTCCGGCCCGGAAAGCGGCGGGCGTTGCGCGCCATCAGCGCGGGGATCGAGCACAGATCCGCTGGCACGGTGTCGACGGCCATCCATCCTCCCTGCGCCGGCATTGCGGCGCCCTGGCACGCGATTCCGCGCTGCCGGAGTTCGAGGATTCCGACCGAAGGTTGCGCGACTTTTGCGCAATTCTTGCGAAGTGTGACGGAAGACGGGGGATTTTCCGCGACCGGCCGGGGTGCTAGCCACGCAGAGGAGGGGCCGCCATGCCGCTGACCGACGAGGCGCGCGCCGCGCTGACGCGCGCGGGGCTGAACATGATCCAGCAGGCGCTGTCGATCTTCGACCGCGACCTGCGGCTGGCCGTGTGCAACCGCCGGTATCAGGAGATGTTCGATCTGCCCGATGCCTTCGTGACGCCCGGCGCCGGGTTCGAGGACACGATCCGCTACCTCGTCAACCGCGGCGAATACGGGCCCGTGGACGACCCCGAGGCGGCGGTGCGCGCGCGCGTCGAGGCGGCCCGCGCCTTCGTGCCGCACTACCTCGAACGGCCGCGCCCCAATGGCCGGTGGGTCTCGGTCGAGGGCGCGCCGTTGCCGCAGGGCGGCTGGGTGACCGTCTATACCGACATCACCGAGATCAAGCTGCAGGAACAGCTGCTGCGCACCCGGTCGGAAGCGCTGTCGGCCGACCTTCTGGCCCATGCCGAACGGCTGGGGCACGCCAACCGGCAACTGGCCGCGACCATCGCCGCGCTAGAAGAGGCCAAGCGCGAACTGACCGAGATCGAGGCGCGCACCCGCCTGACGACCGAGATGATGCCGGCCCACATCGCACATGTCGACCGCAGCCTGCGCTACACCTTCTCGAACCGCCGGCTGGGATCGGTGCTGCCCGGCCGGCCCGCCGACATCGTTGGCCTGACGGGGCGCGAGGCGCTCGGGCCCGCGACCTTCGCCGCGATCGAGCCCAATCTGCGCCGCGCGCTGACGGGCGAGGCGTCGGTGCTGGAATTCACCGACGAGGAATCGGGCCGGCGCATCCGCGGGGCCTTCACCCCCGACCGGGTGGGCGACGGGCCGGTGAACGGCGTCTATATCCTGTCGATGGACGTCACCGCCGAGGCGCAGGCCCGCGCTGCGCTGATGCAGACCCGCAAGCGTGAGATCGCGGCGCAACTGACCTCGGGCCTTGCGCACGACTTCTCGAACCTGCTCACGATCATCCTCGGGCTTCAGGCCCGGCTGGCGCGCCTGCCGATGCCCGCCGAGGCGGCCGAGCTGATCGGCGGCACCGTTTCCGCTGCACGCCGCGGGGGCGCGCTTCTCGACCGGATTGCTGCGATCTCGGGCCGGCGCGACCTGCGGCCTGCGCCGGTGACGCTGAAGGCGCTCTTGGACAGCCTGCGGCCCCTGGCGTCCGCCACGCTGCCCGAAGGGATCGCGCTGCGCCTCGTGGACGGCGGCGTGGACGGGGCGGTGCTGCTCGACGCCGGCGCGGTCCAGGATGCGATCCTGAACCTCGTGCTGAACGCGCGCGACGCGATCCTGTCGCGAGGGCCTTCCGGCTGCATCACCGTCACCGTGCGGGCGGTCGGCGAGACCTGGCTGGAAGTCGCGGTCGAGGACGACGGGCCGGGCTTTTCGCCCGAGGCGCTGGCGCGTGCGGTCGATCCGTTCTGGACGACGAAGGGCGGCGCGGGGTCGGGCCTCGGTCTGGTCATGGTCTATGACCTTGCGCAGATCGCGGGCGGCACGCTGCGGCTGGCCAACCGGGACGCCGGCGGCGCGCGCGTGGCGCTGCGCCTGCCGCTGCGCCGCGCCGCACGGCCGCCCGAGGCGGGCGCCCTTGTCCTTTTGGTCGAGGACGACGCCGACATCCGCGAAACGGTGCGCCGCCTGATCCGCGACCTTGGCCACAGCGTGGTCGAGGCAGCCTCGGCGGCCGAGGCCGAGGCGCTTGCCCGCTTGCCGGGCCTTGCGGCCGTGGTCAGCGACATCTCGCTGCCCGGCGGCCTGTCCGGCGTGGACCTGTGCGAGCGTCTGGCCGATCGCGGCCATCCCGCGCGGCTGTGCCTAATGACCGCGCTGCCCCCGGCCGATCCGCTGCGCGCCCGCGCCGCGCGGCGGTTCCCGGTGCTGTCCAAGCCGGTCGAAGCCGCAGCGCTGGCCGCGGCCCTGGGGCACGCGGCGGCATGACGCGCCCCCTCGTCGCTATCCTCGACGACGAACCCGAGATCCGCCGGATCCTGTCGGACGCGCTGGAGGACGCGGGGTTCCGCACGCTGGCCTTCGCCCGCGCGCGCGAGTTCGAGGCAGCGCTGAAGCGCGCGTCGCCCGACGTCTGCCTTGTCGATCTCGGCCTGCCGGACCGGGACGGGCTGGCGGTGGTGCATCGGCTGGCGCTCGAGTCGGGGGCGGCGATCATCATCGTGTCGGGCCGGGCGCAGGTGCAGGATCGTGTCGCGGGGCTGGAGCTCGGGGCGGACGACTACATCATCAAGCCCTTCGAACCGGCCGAGGTCGTCGCCCGCGTCCGCGCGCGGCTGCGCCGGGGCCGGGGCGACGGCGCGCGGGTGCCGCAGACCGCGCGATTCGCCGGCTGGACCGCCCGTTTCGACCGCTTCCTGCTGACCGCGCCGGACGGCGCGGAACACCCCTTCGGCCAGGCCGAGGGCGAGGTGCTGCGGCTGTTCCTCGAAAATCCCAACCGACTCGTCACCCGCGCGCAGATGCAGGAACGCTTCGGCGGAACGGCCGGCGAAAGCTTCGACCGCGCGATGGACGTGCGGATCAGCCGGCTGCGCACCAAGCTGGGCGAAGATCCGCGCAACCCGCGCCTGATCAAGACGATCTACGGCGCAGGCTACATCTTTCTCGGGGATGTGATATGGGAATGAAGCGGCGGGCGGAACCGTTTCGGTGCGGCCTGCGTATGCGTGCAGGACAGTTGCTGGAGCGTTGGGATCATGCGGAACCTTGCAGCCATCGCCGTCGCCGCGGCCCTTCCGGTCGCCGCGATGGCCGACACCGCAGCGCGGGTGGAATCGCGCGACCAGTTCATCGCGCTGGTGCGCGACCGGGCGCTGCAACTGACCGGGATCGCCGGCATCGCGGGCGTGACCTTGCGCGTCAGCCCGACCGGCGCGATCGAGGGCGAGGCGGCCGGAACGCCTGTCCGCGGCGAGTGGAACTGGCGCGACGGCCTCTTTTGCCGCACGCTGATCTGGGGCGACCGCGATCTGGGGCCGAATTGCCAGGTCGTGGAACAGCGCGGTGCGCGCCTTCGCTTCATCGCCGACCGCGGCGAAGGGCAATACGCCGACTTCCGCCTGCGCTGACCGCGGTCAGAAGTCGATTGCAAGCCCCTTGCGTTCCCAGTCGCCGTAGCGCACCGGCTCGGGGCCTTTCCGGCCGCCCACCTCGGGCGGAAGCGGGGTTGCGACGGCTTTGCGCCGGCGTTCCTCGGCCTCGGCCAGCGCGCGGCGCGCAGCGGGCGGAAGGTCGCGGTCGGTCTGCGGCGGGGTCGGGTCGGTCATGGCTGCGGCCTCTGACGATGCAGACTACTGGATATACGCGGGCGGACGGTCCGGGCAAGCCGGCCGGCGCGGCAGGGCCCCGGCGATGACGGCAGACAGGGGTGCGTCCGGCGATTCCCTGTCGGCGCGTCTGGCCGCCGCCCGCCTGATCGCGGGCGTTCTCGGAGAGGGGCGCAGCCTCGACCGGCAGACGGGCGATCCGGCGGGGCCGCTGGCGGGCCTGTCGCCGGCGGACCGGGCGCGGGCCGGTCGGCTCGCCGGCGCCGCGCTGCGCCGCGTCGGGCCTGCCGAGGCGGTGCTCGCACCCCTTGTCCGCAGTCCGCCCGCGCCGGCCGTGCGGGCCGCGCTGATCCTTGCCGTCGCGGAACTGTCCGAACGGCCGGCCGAGGCACACGGGATCGTGGACGCGGCGGTGGCCGTCGCTCGGGCGGCGGCGCCGAAGGCGCGGGCGGAGGGGTTTGTGAACGCGGTGCTGCGCCAGCTGGCCACCGGGGCGGATCCGCTGGCCGGCCAGGGGCCGCAGCGCCTGCCGGGCTGGCTGCGCGACCGGCTGGGCGCGGCCTGGGGCGGGCGCGCCGTCGCCGCGATCGAGGCGGCGCACGCAGGCCCCGCGCCGCTCGACGTGACACCGCGGGATCCGGCCGCGGCCGGCCGCATCGCCCGCGCGCTCGAGGCCGACCGTCTGCCGCAGGGCAGCCTGCGCCTGCGGCAGGCGCGGCAGGTCTCGGCCCTGCCGGGCTATGCGGAGGGCGACTGGTGGGTGCAGGACGCCGCCGCCGCCCTGCCCGCCCGCCTGCTGGCAGCACAGCCGGGCGAGGCGGTGCTGGACCTGTGCGCGGCCCCCGGCGGCAAGACGCTGCAGCTTGCCGCCGCGGGCGCGACCGTGACCGCGCTGGACAAGTCCCCCGCGCGGATGGAGCGGGTTGCCCGGAACCTCGCCCGGTGTCGGCTGACCGCGGCGCTGGTGACCGCGGATGCGCGCGACTGGCAGGGCGGGCCGTTCGATGCGGTGCTTCTCGACGCGCCCTGCACCGCCACCGGCACGATCCGCCGCCACCCGGACCTGCCCTTCGTGCGCCGGCCTGCCGACTTGCCGGCGCTGGCCGCGCTGCAGGCCGAGCTGATCGACCGCGCGGTGGCGCTGGTGCGGCCCGGCGGGCGGATCGTGTTCTCGACCTGCTCGCTCCTGCCGGAGGAGGGCGAGCACCAGATCCGCGGCGCGCTGGCGCGCCACCCCGCGCTGAGCCTGACCCCGGCCGATCCGGCAGGCCTGCCCAAGGGCGCGCGCCGGCCCGAGGGCTGGGTGCGCACGCGGCCCGACATGTGGTCGGACCGGGGCGGGATCGACGGGTTCTTCATCGCCTGCCTCGCGCGCGGCTGAGGCGGGGCCGAGGGTGGCCCGCGCCGCCGCTGGCGCGGCCGGCGCGCCGCGGCTATGGTGCCGGGCGGGGGCGCAAGACCCCAGGGGCAGGCGATGGCGACGACGGATCGGGCAGCGGGCAGGGCGCGCGGCAGCCTTCTGGCGGATGCCGCGCAGCGCCTGCACGCGCTGGCAGCCGGCCTTCCGGCACCCGCGCGCGCCTTCGTCTCGCAGCCCGAGCCGCGGTCGATCGGCCTCGTCTCGCGGGCGCGGCAGCTGATCGCGGGCAACTACCTGCTGGGCGGGTTCCTGGTCGAGGCGCCGGGACGGCCGATCTGGGATGCGGCCTCGCCCGACCCCGCTTTTGCCGCGGCGGCGCACGGCTTTGCCTGGCTCGACGATCTGGCCGCCGCAGGCGACGCGCCGGCCCGGGCGCTCGCGCAGGCCTGGTGCTGGGGCTGGATCGACCGTTTCGGGCGCGGCACCGGCCCCGGCTGGTCGCCGGATCTGGTCGGGCGGCGGCTGATCCGCTGGGTCAACCACGCGGCCTTCCTCCTGACCGCGCAACCGGCCGAGGCGCAGGCGGCCTGGTGGCGCGCGATCAGCCGGCAGGTCGTCTTCCTGTCCCACCGCTGGCCGAAGGCTGCGCCCGGGCTGCCCCGCTTCGAGGCGCTGTGCGGCCTGATCGTGGCGGCCCTGGCGCTCGAGGGGATGGACCGGCGGGCCGACCGCGCCGTCGCGGCGCTGGCGCGCGACTGCGCGCGCGAGATCGACGCCGAGGGCGGCATCCCCACCCGCAACCCCGAGGACCTGCTCGAGGTGTTCAGCCTGCTGATCTGGGCAGCGCAGGCGCTGGCCGCCTCCGGCCGCACGGTGCCGCCCGACCACCGCGCCGCGATCGAGCGCATCGCGCCCGCGCTGCGCGCGCTGCGCCATGCCGACGGGGGGCTTGCGCGGTTCCACGGGGGCGGTCGCGGGCTCGAGGGGCGGCTCGAGGCCGCGCTGGCGGCGTCGGGCGTGCGGCCGGCGCTGTCGGCGGGCCTTGCGATGGGGTTTGCCCGGCTGTCGGCCGGGCGCACCAGCGTGATCGTGGACGCCAAGGCGCCGCCCGCGGGCCGGGCGAGCCTTTGCGCCCACGCCTCGAGCCTCGCCTTCGAGCTGACCTCGGGCCGGCGGCCCGTCATCGTATCCTGCGGCGACGGCCGCGCCTTCGGCCCGGAATGGGCGCGGGCGGGGCGCGCCACCGCCTCGCATTCCACGCTGGCGCTCGAGGGGTTCTCGTCCTCGCGCCTCGGTGCGGGCGACGAACTGGCCGAACGCGCGCAGGTGACCGAATTGCGCCGCACCGAGGGGCGCGGGCCGCGGGGCCTGATCCTGTCGCACGACGGCTGGTCGGCCACGCACGGCCTGTCGCACATCCGGTCGCTGGAACTGTCGGCCGACGGGCGGGTGCTGACCGGCGAGGATACCTTGGGCGCCGTCACGGGAGCCGAACGCAAGCGGTTCGATGCGGTGATGTCGGCGCTGCGGCTGGCCGGCGTGCGGTTCGACATCCGGTTCCACCTTCATCCCGATGTCGAGGCATCGCTCGACCTCGGCGGCACCGCCGTGTCGCTTCTGCTGCGGTCGGGCGAGGTCTGGGTGTTCCGGCACGACGGCACGACTGGGCTGGCGCTGGAACCGTCGGTCTATCTCGAGCGCGGGCGGCTCAAGCCCAGGCCGACGCGGCAGATCGTCCTGTCGGGCATTGCCGCCGACTATGCCGTCAGCGCGGGGTGGACCTTGGCCAAGGCGCAGGATACCCCGCTGGCCATCCGCGACACCGAACCGGACGACCCTTTCGATGACGACCGAGCCTGACCGAATCCGCCCCGCCCGCGCGCTGCTGTCGGTTTCCGACAAGACCGGCCTTCTGGACCTCGCGCGCGCCCTGCACGCCGCCGGGGTAGAGCTTGCGTCCACCGGCGGCAGCGCGGGCGAACTGCGTGCCGCGGGCCTGCCGGTGCGCGACGTGGCCGACCTGACGGGCTTTCCCGAGATGATGGGCGGCCGCGTCAAGACGCTGCATCCGGCCGTGCACGGCGGCCTTCTGGCGCTACGGGACGATCCCGCCCATGCGGCCGCGATGGCCGCGCACGGGATCGGGCCGATCGACGTGCTGGCGGTGAACCTCTATCCCTTCGAGGCGACCGTGGCCGCCGGTGCTGCGCCCGCCGACTGCATCGAGCAGATCGACATCGGCGGCCCGGCGATGATCCGGGCGGGGGCGAAGAACCACCGCTTCGTCACCGTGCTGACCGATCCGGCCGATTATGCCCCCTTCCTCGCCGAACTGGACGCCGGCGGCACGACGATGGCGTTCCGCAGCCGGATGGCCGCTGCCGCCTTCGCCCGCACCGCTGCCTACGATGCGGCCGTGTCGGCCTGGATGGCCGGCCACGCGGGCGAGGCCGCGCCGTGCCACCGTGCCTTCGCCGGCCGCCTTGCGCAGACCCTGCGCTACGGCGAGAATCCGCACCAGACCGCGGCCTTCTACCGCGACGGCAGCCGCCGGCCGGGCGTCGCCACCGCGCGGCAGGTGCAGGGCAAGGAATTGTCCTACAACAACATCGCCGACACCGACGCCGCCTTCGAGGCGCTGGCCGAACTTGGCCCCGACGCGCCTGCCTGCGTCATCGTCAAGCACGCCAACCCCTGCGGCGCCGCCCTCGGCGCGACGCTGGCCGAGGCCTACGGGCGCGCCTTCGACTGCGACCGGGTCTCGGCCTTCGGCGGCATCGTCGCGGTCAACCGCCCGCTCGACGGCGCCGCGGCCGAACGGATCGCGGCGATCTTCACCGAAGTCGTGATCGCCCCCGGCGCCGACGCGGCGGCGCTCGAGGTCTTCGCCGCGAAGCCGAATCTGCGGCTGCTGCTGACGACGGGTCTGCCCGATCCCGCGGCGCCGGGTCTGGCGTTCCGGCAGGTTGCGGGCGGGTTCCTCGTGCAGGACCGCGACGCGGGGCAGGTGACGGCGGCCGACCTTCGCACGGTGACGGCACGCGCGCCGACGCCGGACGAACTGGCGGATCTGCTGTTCGCCTGGCGGGTGGCCAAGCATGTGAAGTCGAATGCCATCGTCTATGCCCGGGGCGGGGCCACGGTCGGCATCGGCGCAGGGCAGATGAGCCGGGTGGACAGCACCCGGATCGCCGCCCGCAAGGCGCAGGACATGGCCGCGGCCCTCGGCCTCGCCGAGCCGCCGACGAAGGGCAGCGTGGTGGCGTCGGATGCGTTCTTTCCCTTCGCCGACGGCCTGATGGCCGCGGCCGAGGCGGGGGCGACCGCCGTCATCCAGCCCGGCGGGTCGATGCGCGACGCCGAGGTGATCGCGGACGCCGACGCCGCGGGGCTTGCCATGGTGTTCACCGGCCAGCGGCATTTCAGGCACTGACATGGGGCTGGCGGGCGGCGTGGCGCTGACGGTCTTCGCCGCCGACCAGGCGCTGAAATACCATGTGGTGCATCGGCTGGCGCTCGACCGGGTGCTGGCGATCGACGTGTGGCCGCCGTTCCTGAACCTGCGCATGGCGTGGAACCGGGGCATCAACTTCGGCCTCTTCGCCGGGCACGACCACTGGCTGCGCTGGGGCCTCGTGGCGCTGGCGCTGGCGATCTCGGCCGCGGTCTGGGTCTGGGCGCGGCGGGAACGGCACCGGCCGATGGTGCAGGTATCGGCCGGGCTTCTGGTCGGCGGTGCCCTCGGCAACGCGGTTGACCGGATCCTCTATGGCGCGGTGGCCGACTTCCTGAACATGTCGTGCTGCGGCATCGACAACCCCTTCGCCTTCAACATCGCCGACGTGGCGATCTTCGCCGGTGCGATCGGGCTGGCGCTCTTCGCCGGCGGCGGTCGGGGCAAACCCGCGTGACGCCGCCGGCGCCTTGCGCTAGAAGGGCGGGACGGACGGCGACGGAGGGCGGGATGGCAGCGCAAGGGGCGGGGACGCGGATCGTCCTTCTGGCGCTGGCCGGGTCGCTGGCGCTGGCGGCCTGCAGTCCGCGCGACGACGTGCGCCTGCGGTCTGACCGCCGGGCGGGGGCCGGCCCCGACGAATTCGCCATCGTGCCGCCGAAGCCGCTCGAGATGCCCGCGGACCTGCGGGCGCTGCCCGAACCGACGCCGGGCGGCACCAACCGCACCGACCCCACCCCGCTCGACGATGCGGTGATCGCGCTCGGCGGCCGGCCGGGGGCGGGCGGGGGCGATGCGGCGCTGCTGGCCGCGGGGACGCGGTTCGGCGTCTCGCCCACGGTGCGCGCGGATCTGGCGGCCGAGGATGCCGAATTCCGCCGGCGCAACCGGCCGCGGTTCCTCGAGCGGCTGTTCGGCACCGACGTCTACAACCGTGCCTACGCCCGGCAGGGCGTGCCGCAGTATCGCGAACTCGACCGGTTCCGCGATGCCGGTGCGCGGACGCCGGCGGCCCCGCCCGATCCCGCGACGGTGCCCGCGCGCCGCTGAGCCTGACATCACAACGGCGTTCCGCCCCGCCGCCGCGCCTTGATGCGGCCCGCTGCGCGCGCGACATTCCGCGAGGCAACGGAAAGGCAGACCCATGCTGCGCATCGCGCTGTCGCTGATACTTCTGGCCTTGCCCGCCGCCGCGGCGGATCGCGTGACGGGCTTCACGCTCGCCAACGGCCTTCAGGCGGTGGTGATCGAGGACCCGCGCGCCCCGGCGGTGGTGCACATGGTGTGGTATCGGGTCGGCAGCGCGGACGAGCCGCCGGGCAAGTCGGGCATCGCGCACTATCTCGAACATCTGATGTTCAAGGGGACCGATACGATGGCCCCCGGCGAGTTCTCGGCCCGCATCGAGGCGCAGGGCGGCACCGACAACGCCTTCACCTCGTGGGACTATACCGCCTACCATCAGCGCATCGCCGCCGACCGCCTCGGCATCGTGATGGCGATGGAGGCCGACCGGATGGCCAACCTCGCCATCCCCGAGGACGAGGCGCGGACCGAGCTTTCGGTGGTGCTCGAGGAACGCAACCAGCGGGTGGACGCAACGCCCGGCGGCGTGTTCGGCGAACAGCGCCGCGCGGTGCAGTTCCTGAACCATCCCTACGGCCGCCCGATCATCGGCTGGCGGCACGAGATCGAGGGGCTGACGCCCGACGACGCGCGCGCCTTTTACGCCGCGCACTACGGCCCGAACAACGCGATCCTGGTCGTCGCCGGCGACGTGACGGCGGATGCGGTGCGGCGGCTGGCCGAAGAGCATTATGGCCCGATCCCGCCCAACCCCCGGATCGCGCCCCGCGTCCGCCCGGCCGAGCCGCCGCAGATGGCCGAACGGCGCGTCCTGATGGCGGACGTGCGGGTGGGCGAGCCCTACCTCGTGCGCAGCTACCTTGCCCCGCCCCGCCGCGCGGGCGACCAGGCGCAGGCAGCCGCGCTGACGGTGCTGGCGGAACTTCTGGGCGGCAGCCCGGCGACATCGGTGCTGGGGCGGGCGCTGATGCACGACGCCCGCGTGGCGGTGCAGGTCGATGCCTTCTACGATGCGACGGCGCTTGACGAGTCGACCTTCACGCTGGCGGTGGTGCCGGCCGAGGGCGTGACGCTCGCCGAGGCCGAGGCGGCGCTGGATGCGGCGCTGGCGCAGTTCATGGCCGGCGGCGTGGATCAGGCCGCCTTCGATCGCATCCTGCGGCAGATGCGCGCGGCCGAGATCTACGCGCGCGACAACATCGGCCGCCTCGCCCGTCGCTATGGCGAGGCGCTGGCGGTCGGCCTGACGCTCGACGACGTGCAGGGCTGGCCCGCGGCGCTACAGGCCGTGACACCGGCCGACGTGATGCGGTCCGCGCGCGAGGTGCTGGACCTGCGACGGGCCGTGACCGGCCACCTCGACCGGAAGGACGCATCGTGATCCGCGCGCTTGTCCTTCTGGTGCTGCTCGTCGCCACGCCCGCCCGCGCAGCCCTGACGATCGAGACGGTGACCTCGCCCGGCGGCATCACCGCCTGGCTCGTCGAGGCGCGCGGGATCCCCTTCGTGGCCATGGAAATCCGCTTCCGCGGCGGCACCAGCCTCGATGCGCCGGCGGTGCAGGGGGCGACCAACCTGATGGCCGCGCTGCTCGAGGAAGGCGCAGGCGACCGGGACGCGACCGGCTTTGCCGCCGCGCGCGAGGATCTGGCCGCATCGTTCGGCTTCGACGCCGGGCGCGACGCGGTGTCGGTCTCGGCCCGGTTCCTGACCGAGAACCGCGATGCGGCGGTCGAGCTGCTGCGGCAGGCCCTCGTCCTGCCCCGGTTCGACCCTGAGGCGATCGAACGGGTGCGGGGGCAGGTGCTGTCGGGCCTGCGGCAGGATGCCCGCCGCCCGCAGGCGATCGCGGGCGATCGCTTCGCGGCGCTGGCCTTCCCCGACCATCCCTACGGCCGCAACGGCAGCGGCACGCCGGACAGCGTGGCGGCGCTGACGCGCGACGACATCATCGCGGCGCACCGCGGCGCGCTGGCGCGAGACCGGGTGGTGGTGGCGGTGGTGGGCGACATCGGCGCGGCCGAA
Organism: uncultured Paracoccaceae bacterium; assembly: GCA_938028765.1. Lineage (GTDB taxonomy): Bacteria > Pseudomonadota > Alphaproteobacteria > Rhodobacterales > Rhodobacteraceae > CALIZF01. Next base: position 25,795 of record CALIZF010000004.1, on the reverse strand, counting down.
CTCGGCCCGCTGCTGGATCGGCTGCTGGGCGACCTGCCGGCAGAGGGTGCGCCGCTGCCCCCGGTGGCGCAGGCCGCGCTGGAAGGCGGGATCGTGGTCGAACCCTTCCCCGGTCCGCAGTCCGTGATCGTCTTCGGCCACGCCGGGATCCCCCGCGACGATCCCGACGCGCTGACCGCCGCGCTGGTTGCCGAAGTGGTCGGCGGCGGTCGTTTCGGCACCCGCCTGACGACCGAGGTGCGCGAAAAGCGGGGGCTGACCTACGGGATCTACGCCGCCAACGCCGCCGGCGAATACGGCGCGACCGTGACCGGTCGGGTGTCAACCGCCAACGCGACCGCGGCCGAGACCATCGCCGTCATCCGGGCCGAATGGGGCCGGATCGCGCGCGAAGGCATCACACAGGAGGAACTCGACGCCACCAAGACCTGGATGACCGGGTCCTACCCCCTGCGTTTCGACGGCAATGCCCGTATCGCTGAAATCCTCGTGGGGATGCGGATGCAGGGCTTGCCGCCCGACTACCCGTTGACGCGGAACGACCGCGTGCGCGCGATCACGCTTGCGGACGCCAACCGGGTGGCTGCGCGTCTTTTCGACCCCGCCCGGCTGACATTCGTGGTCGTCGGCCAGCCCGAGGGGCTGGAAGGCCAGTAGGCAGACCGGCCTGTCTGTGCTAGCCATGGTGGCATGAACGCTGCCGCCAACAACATCTCCGCCACCCGGCCCGTCATCCGCCAGCTGGACGCGGCGACGGCGAACCGGATCGCCGCCGGCGAGGTGGTGGAGCGGCCCGCCTCGGCGGTGAAGGAACTGGTCGAGAACGCGCTGGACGCCGGCGCCCGGCGGATCGGGGTGGATTATGCGCTCGGCGGCAAGGCGCTGATCCGCGTGACCGACGACGGCTGCGGGATGGTGCCGGCCGACCTTCCGCTGGCGGTGGCGCGGCACGCCACCTCCAAGCTTCACGCGGACGACCTCTTCGACATCCGGTCGTTCGGTTTCCGGGGCGAGGCGCTCGCCTCGATCGGCGCGGTGGCGCGGCTGACGCTGACGGCGCGTGCCGCCGGGCACGAGGGGGCGGCGATCACCGTCGAGGGCGGGCGGGTCGGTGCCGTCCGGCCAGCGGCGGCCGCGCAGGGCTGCACGGTCGAGGTGGCCGACCTCTTCGCCGCGACTCCCGCGCGGCTGAAGTTCCTGCGCACCGACCGGGCCGAGGCGCAGGCCATCGCCGACGTGCTGCGCCGGCTGGCGCTGGCGGCCCCCGGAACCGGCTTCGCGCTGCGCGACGTGACCGAGGACGCGCGCACCATCCTGCAGCTGGACCCCGAGCCGGGCGACCTTTTCGGCGCGCTTCGCAGGCGGCTGGCCCGCGTTCTGGGCAATGACTTCGTCGACTCGGCGCTGCCGATCGACGCCGAACGCGACGGGCTGCGCCTGACCGGCTTTGCCGCGCTGCCCACCTATTCGCGAGGCGCGAATGTCGCGCTGCACCTCTTCGTCAACGGCCGGCCGGTGCAGGACCGGCTGATGCTGTCGGCGGTGCGTGCGGCCTATGGCGATCTTCTGCCGTCGGGGCGCTGGCCGGCGGCCGCGCTGTTCCTGACCTGCGATCCCCTTGCGGTGGACGTGAACGTGCATCCCGCCAAGGCCGAGGTGCGGTTCCGCGATCCCGGCCTGCCGCGCGGGCTGATCCTTGGCGCGCTGCGCCATGCGCTGGCGGGGGCGGGGCAGCGCACGGCGGTGTCGCTGACGGGCCTTGCGCTCGGGGCCGCGCGGCCCGGCGGCGCGGGCTGGGCGATCCCCGCGCGCCCGGCGCCGGCCGCCGTGGCCCGCGCCGCCGCCTGGCAGGCGCCCCTTTCGGGCGCGGGGCTGGCCGAGGCGCCGGCGGCCCGCGTCGAGCCGCCGCCCGGGGATGCGGCAGAGCATTACCCACTTGGTGCCGCCCGCGCGCAGCTTCACGGCACCTATATCGTCGCGCAGACGGCGGACGGCGTGGTGATCGTCGATCAGCACGCCGCGCACGAGCGGCTGGTCTACGAACGGCTGAAGCGGCAGCTGGCCGACAGCGGCGTCGCGTCCCAGCCCCTCCTGATCCCCGAGGTGATCGAGCTTCCGCACGACGCCTGCGCAAACCTTGCCGCGGCAGCGGCGGATCTCGCGCGCGCCGGCCTGGTGGTGGAGCCGTTCGGGCCGGGCGCGGTCATCGTGCGCGCGCTGCCCGCCGCCCTGGGGCCCGCCGACCCCCGCGCGCTGGTGCGCGACGTGTTGGACGACCTGGCCGACCGCGGGCCGACGGAGGGGATCGCCGACCGGATGCACGTCATTCTGGCGCGGATGGCGTGCCACGGCTCGGTGCGCGCCGGGCGGGCGCTGACCGGTCCCGAGATGAATGCGCTTCTGCGCGAGATGGAAGCGACGCCGAATTCGGGCCAGTGCAACCACGGTCGGCCGACGTGGATCCGGCTGGGGCTGAGCGACCTCGAACGGCTGTTCGGCCGAACCTGATCAGATGCGCAGGAACTTCTGCGCCAGGCGCGGCACCATGCCCGTGAACCGCAGGGGCGCATCGGTCGCGGCGAGACAGATGCAATCCTCGCCCTGCTCGGCCACCGGGGTGTGGTGCAGCTCGGTGTCGGCCACCTCGACATCGCCGGGGCCGAACCGGTCAAGCTGGTCGCGGAAGGCGCCGCGCAGCACCATCGTCATCTCGAGGCCGCGGTGACCGTGATCGGGCACCGGCGCGCCCGCGGGAATATGCAACAGCCGCACCGTGGCCGATCTGTCGGTCGGCAGGAGCGCCTGCCGCACGCCCATGCCGATTGGCCGCCACTTCACGCTGTCGAGGTCGCCGCCGATGTAGTCCATCAGCGGCGCGGGCAGGCTGCCGCGCGGCCGCGCGACCGTCTTCGACACCGGCGGCAGCGCATCGAGCCGCGCCATCAGCGCCTCGAGGCTGCCATCGCGCATGGCGATTCCCTCGGTGCGTTCCACCACGGCGCCCCCGAGGGCCTCGTAGGCGGCCAGCTGCGCCCGGCAGACGTCGCAGACGGACACATGGGTGGCGATCACCAGGCTGAACGCCTCGGGCAGCTGGCCGGCCGCATAGGCCATCAGCAGCCGGTCGGGGATATGATGCCTGATCGTCATGACGTGCCTTCCGGTGCCTTCGGGTCATCCGAGCTGCTGGCGCAGCCGTTCCAGTGCCAATCTGATGCGGGACTTGATCGTGCCAAGGGGCAAACCGGTCTCCGCCGCGATTTCCGTATGCGACAGTTCACCGAAATAGGCCCGTTCGATCAAAACCCTCTGCTTGTCGGGCAGCCGCGCGATCGCCTCGCCCAGCCGTTTCGTCTCCTGCGCCGCCTCATAGACCTCGGCCTGGTCGGGTTCGTCCCCGGCCGGACCCCAGTCCAGATCCTCCGGTTCGGGTCGCGCGCGGCGCAGCGCGTCGATCCGCCGGTTCCGGGCGATCGTGAAGACCCAGGTCGCCACGCTGGCCCGGGCGGGATCGAACAATGCGGCCTTCTGCCAGAGCGTCGCCATGACATCCTGCACGCATTCCTCGGCCAGCGCCTCGCCCGTGCCGCCCTTCATCAGGAAGGCCTTCACCCGCGGCGCGAAATGTCGGTAGAGCTGGGCGAAAGCAGCCCGGTCCTGCCGGTCGCGCACGCGGATCAGAAGCGCCGTCCAGTCCTCTTCCGCCGATCCGTTCTCCACCGTCCGCCCTTGGGTCCGTCTGGCATGCACGACGCCGGGCGCACCATAGTCGGGCGTTTCGGGCCGCGCACCCGGAATTTCGACCCTCCGGGCATCGAGTGTCATGCGTCTCTTACGCCGCCTGAAACTGTCTGGATCACTGGACAGTAGAGAAATGATCCGCGCCCCGCGGTGCCGCGTATCCGTCACAAGACCTGCCTGAAAGGACCACCCATGCCGTTCGAAACCACCGGGCCCGCCCCACGCCGCATCGCCGTAATCGGCGCAGGGATCTCGGGCCTGGCGGCCGCGCATCTGTTGTCGCGCAGCCATTCCGTCGTCCTGTACGAGGCCGAGCGGCGGCTCGGCGGCCATGCCCGGACGGTGATCGCCGGCAAGCGCGGGGATCAGCCGGTCGATACCGGGTTCATCGTATTCAACACGGTGAACTACCCGAACCTCACGCGCCTCTTCCGCGACCTCGGCGTGCCGGTGGCGAAGTCGGACATGAGCTTTGCCGCCTCGATCGACGGGGGGCGGTTCGAGTATGCCTTACGCGACCTCAACGCGCTGTTCGCGCAGCGGCGGAACATCGCCAATCCCGGCTACTGGCGGATGCTGCGCGACATCCTGCGCTTCAACCGCGAGGCGCCCGGCATCGCCGCGACCGACCCGGCGATGACGATCGGGCAGCTGCTCGAGCGTCTCGGCACCGGCGCGCGCTTCCGCGACTGCTACATCCTGCCGTTCTCGGGCGCGATCTGGTCAACCCCGACGCGCGGCATCCTCGACTTCCCGGCGGATGCGATGCTGCGCTTCTTCGCCAACCATGCGCTGCTGAGCTACACCGGACAGCACCAGTGGTGGACGGTCGAGGGCGGGTCGGTCGAATACGTGCGCCGGCTGCAGGCGGCGCTGGTCCGCGCCGGGGTGGAGATTCGCACCGGCGCCCCCATTGCGGCCGTGCGTCGCGCGGGCGGCACGCCGCAGGTCCGCCCCTTCGGCGGCGAGTGGGAGGCGTTCGACGAGGTCGTCTTCGCCACCCACGCCGACGACACGCTGGCGATGCTGGCCGACCCCGCCCCCGAGGAACGCAGCGCGCTGTCGCTGGTGCGCTACCAGCCGAACGAGGCGGTGCTGCATGCCGACGCGAGCCTGATGCCCCGCCGCCGCGCTGCCTGGTCGTCCTGGAACTATACCGAGGGGCGGGGCGAACGGCCCGACCGCATCGGGCTGACCTACTGGATGAACAGCCTCCAGCCGATCCCGAAGGACGATCCCCTGTTCGTGACGCTGAACACCACGCGCGCGATCAGGCCCGAGCTGATCTACGACACGACCACCTTCCGGCATCCGGTCTACGACCTGGGCACGCTGCGGGCGCAGGCGGCCATCCGCGGCTTCAATGGCGCCCGCGGCACGTGGTTCTGCGGCGCCTGGATGCGCAACGGGTTCCACGAGGACGGGTTTGCTTCGGCCGTCGATGTGGTCGAAGGGATGGAGGCGCGCACCGCGCGCGCCGCCGCATGACCGCGGTCGAGCACGTCGCGGGCACCACCTTCCACGGCCGCAAGGGCCCGGTGACGAACGCGTTCCGTTATGGCGTGGATTACGTCCTGATCGATCCCGACGCGGATGGCCCCTTTCCGCGCCTCTTCGGCCGCAACCGGGCGAACCTCGCCAGCCTCTGGGACGCCGACCACGGCGGCCCGCCCGGCAAGGGGCGGGGCGTCGCCTGGGCGCGCGCCGTGCTGGCCGACCGCGGCCTGCCCGGCGGCGAGCGGGTCCTGCTGATGGCGCAGCCGCGGATCCTCGGGCATGTGTTCAACCCGGTGTCGTTCTGGTTCTGCCACGATGCCGCCGGCGCGCTGAGGGTGGTGATCGCCGAGGTGACCAACACCTACGGGGACCGGCACAGCTATCTGTGCCATCGCGACGACCTTGCGCCGCTGACGCCGGCCGACACGGTGACGGCGCGCAAGATCTTCCACGTCTCGCCGTTCCAGCCGATCGCGGGCACCTACCGCTTCCGTTTCGACATTCGGCCCGAGCGCGTCGGGATCTGGATCGACTATGCGACCGAGGGCGGGGGCCTTTACACCAACCTGACCGGGACGCGGCGGCCGCTGACCGCCCGTGGCATCCTTGGCGCCTGCCTGCGCCGCCCCTTGGGCTCGCGCCGGGTGCTGGCGCTGATCCACTGGCAGGCGCTGCGGCTGATGCGGCGGGGTGTCGCGTTCCGCAGCCGCCCCGTCCCGCCCGCGCACGAGGTGTCGCGGTGACCATCGCGGCACCCCTGTCGGCCGCGCGCCCGCGGCTGGGCGCCTGGGCGGGCTTCGGCGCGCTGATCGCGGCGGCGGGGCTGCCGATCTACATTCATGCGCCGAAGTTCTATGTCGATGCCTACGGCGTCAGCCTTGCGTCGCTCGGCGCGGTGCTGTTCGCGCTGCGCCTGATCGACGTGGTGCAGGATCCCCTGCTGGGCTGGCTGGCGGAACGCGCGCGGGCGTGGCGCGGGGCGACGGTGGCCGGTGCGGCGGCCGTGATGGCCGGGGCGATGGTCGCGCTCTTCGCCGTGCCGCCGCCGGTGGCACCGCTGCTGTGGTTCGCCTTGTGTCTGGCCGCGCTGTTCTCGGCCTTCTCGTTCCTTACCATCGCCTTCTATGCCGAGGGCGTGGCCAAGGCCGGCACCCTGGGCCCCGGCGGACATGTGCGGCTGGCGGGCTGGCGCGAAGCCGGTGCGCTGCTCGGCATCTCGGCCGCGGCGGTGGCACCGGTGGCCTTCGCGGGCCTGTCGGACCGGCCCTTCGCCGCTTTCGCGTTGGCCTTCGCCGTCCTTGCGCTGGTCGCCGTTGCCGCGATGCGCGGGGAATGGCGCGGCGGCGGCACCGGGGGGCCGGGCCTGCGGGCGCTCTTGCGTCCCGTTTTGGGCGACCGGATCGCGCGGCGGCTTCTGGTCCTTGCGCTGGTGAATGCAGCACCGGTCGCGGTCACCTCGACGCTGTTCCTGTTCTTTGTCGAAAGCCGCCTCGCCGCGCCGGGAATGGAGGGGCCGCTGCTCCTGCTGTTTTTCCTTGCCGCCGCCGCCTCGGCCCCCGGCTGGTCGCGCGCCGCGGCGTGCTGCGGCGCGAAGCGGGCGCTGATGGCGGGCATGGGCCTTGCGATCGCATCCTTCTCGTTCGCGGCCACCCTCGGCGCGGGCGATGTCGCGGCCTTCGCGGTGATCTGCGCCGCTTCGGGCGCCGCCCTCGGCGCCGACATGACGCTGCTGCCCGCCATCTTCGCCCGCCGCATGGCCGGGGTTGCACCCGATGCGGGCGGCGCCTTCGGCCTGTGGTCCTTCGTGTCGAAGTTCACGCTGGCCTTCGCCGCCGTCACGCTCTTGCCGCTGCTACAGGCGGCGGGGTTCGTGCCCGGCGCCGACAGCCCGGCCGCGGCGCTGGCGATGCTGTCCGTTCTCTACGCCCTCGTCCCCTGCGCGCTGAAGGTTGCAGCCATCGCCCTTCTCGCCGCTACACCAATTGAGGAGGATCGCCCATGATCCCGCTTGCCGAATTCCTGCTCGGCGTGGTCCTGACGCTGGCGCTTGTGGCCGCCCAGTCCCGCTGGCTGGGCTTCCGCGGGCAGGAGACCCGCCACTGGAAGGGCCGTGGCCCCGACTTCGACGTCCGTCGCCATCTGTCGGGCCCCATCCTGTGCGAAGGCGTGATCTACGGCCCCACGGGCCGCGTCACGTCGCGCTTCGTTGCGGACATGGAAGGAACCTGGGACGGCAACCGGGGCACCCTGACCGAACGGTTCCGCTACGACAGCGGGGCGGTGCAGGATCGCGCCTGGCGCCTGACGGTCGCCAACGACGGTGCGATCCGGGCCGAGGCCGACGACATCGTGGGCACCGGCAGGGGCCGGCAGGAAGGGGCCGCGGTCCGGCTGGATTACAACATCCGCCTGCCGGCCGAGGCGGGCGGGCATGTGCTGGCGGTGACCGACTGGATGTATCTGATGGAGAACGGGACGATCATCAACCGCAGCCAGTTCCGCAAGTTCGGCATCAAGGTGGCCGAGCTTGTGGCGACGATGCGCCCCGCCAACACGAACCTCCGGCAAGCCGCGTGAGGTCGTTCCGCGGCAAGCGCTATTGGCTGGTAGGCGCGTCCGAGGGCCTCGGTCGCGCGCTGGCGCTGCGTCTGGCGCAGGCCGGGGCCGAGGTGATCGTCTCGGCGCGCGACGCGGGGCGCCTGCGGACGGTGGTTGCCGAGATGGGCGGGGGCCTCGCCGTGCCCTGCGACGTGGCCGACATGGCCTCGGTCCGCGCCGCGGCGGCGGCGGCGGGCGACCTCGACGGGGTGGTGTTCCTCGCCGGCCTCTACTGGCCCACCCGCGCGCAGGACTGGGACGCCGACCGCGTCGCGGCGATGTGCGACGTGAACCTCACCGGCTGCGCCCGTGTGATGGGCGCGGTCGTGCCGGGGTTCGTGGCGAAGGGGCGGGGGCATGTCGTGATCACCGGCAGCCTGTCGGGCTTTCGCGGCCTGCCGGGCGCGATCGGCTATGCCGCGTCCAAGGCGGGCACGATGGTGCTGGCCGAATCGATGTATGCCGACCTGCGCGGCAGCGGCATCGCGGTGCAGGTGGCCAACCCCGGCTTCATCCGCACCCGGCTGACCGAACAGAACGACTTTTCCATGCCCTTCATCATGGAACCCGACGAGGCCGCGCGCGTGATGTTCGACTTCATGCGGACCGACCGGTTCAAGATCAGCTTCCCCTTCGCCTTCTCGCTGCTGTTCCGGGGCGGCCAGTTCCTGCCCGACTGGGCGTGGTATCGGCTGTTCGGGCAGCGCGGCGGCTGACGCCCGCGCCGACCGAACGTGTGGTCCGGCGCCCGGGGCCTTGCAGGGGCGGGGGCGCAGCCTTCTACAGACCGAGGACGTCCGCCATCGTGTATTCCCCCGGCTTGCGGTCCAGTCCCCAGACCCCTGCGGCGATCGCGCCGCGGGCGAAGATCGCACGGTCGGTCGCGACGTGGCGCAGCACCAGACGCTCGCCCGGTCCGGCGAAGATCGCGTCGTGTTCGCCCACGATGTCGCCGCCGCGGATGCTGGCAAAGCCGATGGCGCCGGGGCGGCGCGGCCCGGTGATGCCGTCGCGTGCGCGGTCGGCCGCCTCGTCCAGCGACACGCCCCGCCCCTCGGCTGCCGCCGCGCCCAGCATTAGCGCCGTCCCCGAGGGGGCATCGACCTTCATGCGGTGGTGCGCCTCGACGATCTCGATGTCCCAGTCCGGGCCGAGGGCCGCTGCCGCCCGCCGCACCAGCCCGACCAGAAGGTTGACGCCGAGGCTCATGTTGCCCGACCGCACGATCACCGCGTGCCGCGCGGCGGCGGACAGGCGGACGAGGTCGGCCGCCTCGAAGCCGGTGGTGCCGATCACGTGGACAAGCCGCGCCTGCGCGGCAAGCTCGGCATGGGCCACACTGGCGGCGGGCGTGGTGAAGTCGAGAACGATCCGCGCGGCGGCGAAAGCGGGCAGCGGGTCGTCGGTCACGATGACGCCGGCCGGCGCCTCGCCTGCTGCGGTGCCCGCGTCGCGCCCGATCCAGTCGTGCCCCGGCCGTTCCAGGCAGGCGATCAGGCGAAGCCGCGCGTCGGCCGCGACCAGCTGCGTCAGCATCCGCCCCATCCGGCCCGCAGCCCCGGTCACCACGACGCCCGGCCTGTCGTCCATCCCCGTCCCCCGCGCTGTCCTGCCGCTGCCTCTAGCCTGCCGGCCCGCCGCCGCAAAGCCCCGGCCGTTGCGGCGGCGGGGGAAAGCGCCTATCTCCACCTGCATGGCCCAGCCCCGCTTCCCCGCCGCCGGCCCCTCGCAGCGACAGCTGCGCGTGGGCGAGACCATCCGCCGGACGCTGTCCGAGGCGCTGTCGCGCGGCGCGGTGCACGATCCGGACCTCGACCGCTTCTCGATCACGGTGGGCGAGGTGCGGGTGTCGCCCGACCTCAAGGTGGCGACCGCCTTCGTCCTGCCGCTGGGCGGCGCCCATGCCGAGGCGGCGCTGGCGGCGCTGCGCCGGAACCGGGGCGAGATCCGGCGGATCGTCGCCCGCGACCTGACGCTCAAGTTCGCGCCGGACCTGCGGTTCTCGCTCGACCGGACGTTCGACCGGCTGGATGCGGCGCGCCGCATGTTCGACGATCCGGCGGTGCGGCGCGACGTGGACGCGCGTGGGGACGACGAGCCCGATCCCGGCGATGCGGACCGCTAGGGCCGGGGCAGTGGCGGCCGCGCTGGCGGCCGGCGCCGCCGCCGCGGCCGAGACCGGCTGCGCGTCCGTCCGCCACGACGGGATGGGCTATACCGTCTGCACCGCGACGGCGGCCGACGACGTGCGGTTGTTCCTCACCGCCCCCGACGGCCGCGTCTGGGGCAGTTTCGACCGGATCGATCAGGCGCTGGCCGCCGCGGGGCAGCGGCTGCTGTTCGCCATGAACGCCGGCATGTATCATGCCGACCGCAGCCCCGTGGGCCTTTACATCGAGGACGGGCGCGAGGTCGCGCGGATCGTCACTGCGGCCGGCCCCGGCAACTTCGGGATGCGGCCCAACGGTGTGTTCTGCGTGCTGGCGGGGCGCTTCGCCGTCGTCGAAAGCCGCCGGTTCGCCGCCGCACCGCCGCCCTGCCGCCATGCGACGCAGTCCGGGCCGATGCTTCTGATCGACGGCGCGCCACATCCGCGGTTCATCCCCGGCTCGCCGTCGCGCTATGTGCGCAACGGGGTGGGCGTCAGCCCGGACGGGTCGCAGGCGTATTTCGCCATCTCGGACGGCCGGGTGAATTTCGACGCCTTCGCGCGGATGTTCCGCGATGCGCTCGGCGTGCGGGATGCGCTCTATCTCGACGGCAACATCTCGCGCCTCTATGCGCCGCAGATCGGGCGGCGGGATGCGGGGTTCCCGATGGGGCCGGTGGTGGGCGTGGTCGTGCCGGCCGGTTGACGGCGCGGCGCCGCGCGCGTATGCCGCGCGGCCTTGAGGGAGGGCCGCGGATGGCAGGCAAGCGCAGGGGTCGCCCGGTCTCGGGCTGGGTTGTGGTGGACAAGCCCGCGGGCATCGGCTCGACCGAGGTCGTGGCCCGCGTCCGGCGCGCCTTCGATGCGCAGAAGGCGGGCCACGCGGGGACGCTGGACCCGGCCGCGACCGGGGTTCTGGCGGTCGCCCTGGGCGAGGCGACCAAGACCGTCCCCTGGGTGACGGACGGCGAGAAGGGCTATCGCTTCGGCATCCGCTGGGGGGCCGAGACGGCGACCGACGACGCCGAGGGTGCGGTCACGGCAACGGCGGCGACGCGGCCCGACCGCGCGGCGATCGAGGCGGCGCTGCCCGCCTTCCGCGGCGACATCATGCAGGTGCCGCCGCAGGTTTCGGCGGTGAAGGTTGCGGGCGAGCGCGCCTACGACCGTGCGCGTGCGGGCGAAACCTTCGTGCTGGAGGCGCGGCCCCTGCACGTCGCACGGTTGGACCTGGTGGCGATGCCGGACGCCGACAGCGCCGAATTCGAGATGATCTGCGGCAGGGGCGGCTATGTGCGCGCGATCGCCCGCGACGTTGGCCGCGCGCTCGGCTGCCTCGGGCATGTGCACTGGCTGCGGCGCGAATGGTCGGGCCCGTTCCGGGCGGCGGACGGGATCGACATGGAAACGCTCGACCGGCTGGCGGGCACGCCGGAGCTCGACCGCTGGCTGCACCCCGTGGCTGCGGCGCTGGCCGGCCTGCCCGAATGCCGCGCGACCGACGAAGGGGCAGCGCGGCTGCGCCACGGCAACCCCGGCCAGGTGATTGCCAGCGGGATCGCCTGGGGCGACCCCGCCTGGGCCAGCCACCGCGGCCGGGCGCTGGCGGTCGGGCATTATCGTGCGGGCGAACTGCACCCGGTGCGCGTCCTGGTCTGAGCACCCGCGCGGGGGTTCAGGCGGCGGCCAGACCCGCCTCGACGCCGGCGACGATGCGCTTTGCCTCGGCCGGGCTGATCACAAGGGGCGGCGACATGATGATGTTGTGCCCCGAGATTCGCAGCATGACGCCCGACGCATAGGCCGCCTCGAAGATCCGCCCCATGGTGGCCTTGTCCATCGGCGTCTTCGTCGCGCGGTCGGACACGACCTCGACCGCCATCATCAGGCCCTTGCCGCGCACGTCGCCCGCGATGTCAAAGCGGTCCTTCAGCGCCGCCAACATTGGCAGCATCTGCGCCCCCCGCGCCGCCGCGTTCGCGGCAACATCGTGGCGGACGAGCTCGGGCAGGGTGGCGAGCGCTGCGGCCGCCCCGACCGGATGCGCCGAATAGGTATAGCCGTGGCCGATCATGCCGAAGGTCGTTTCGTCCTTCTCGAATACTTCGGCCACCCCGGCGCTGACCATCACGCCGCCGAACGGGAAGTAGCCGTTCGTCACCGCCTTGGCGAAGCACAGCATGTCGGGCTGCACGCCCACGCCGCGGCTGCCGGTCCAGGCACCGCTGCGGCCGAAGCCGGTGATGACCTCGTCCGCGATCAGCAGGATGCCGTGCCGCGCGCAGATGTCGCGCACCATCGGCATGAAACTGTCGTGCGGCGGGATCACGCCCCCGGCGCCCAGGACCGGCTCCATGATGAAGGCGGCGATGGTGTCGGCCCCCTGGAAGGCGATCTCGTCCTCCAGCGCGGCGGCGCAGAGCTGCGCGAGGCGGGCCGGGTCGGTCTCGCCGAAGGGGTTGCGGTAGGTGTAGGGGCAGGGGATGTGGAAGCAGCCCGGCAGCAGCGGTTCGTAGTTGCGGCGGAAGTTCGCGTTGCCGTTGACCGAGGCGCCGCCCCAGTGCGTGCCGTGATAGCCCTTCTTCAGCGACAGGAACTTGATCCGGTCGCGCTGGCCGCGGATCTTGTGATACTGCCGCGCCAGCCGCAGCGCGGTATCGACGGCATCCCCGCCGCCCGAAGTCAGGAACGACCGCACGAGGCCGTCGGGGGCAAAGAAGTCGGCTAGCGCATAGCCAAGCTCGATCGCCGGGCCGTGCGTGGTGCCGCGGAAGGCCGAGTAATAGGGCAGGTCGCTCAGCTGCGCCGCGATCGCGTCCTTGATCGGCTGGCAGGAGAAGCCGAGGTTGACGTTCCACAGGCCGCCGACCGCGTCGATGACCCGGTGCCCGTCCACGTCCGTCAGTGTCACGCCCTCGGCATGGGTGATGATCTTCGGCGGATTGGCGATCATTTCGGCCGGATGCGCCATCGGGTGCCACATGTGGCGGGCGTTGTTTTCCTTCAGGAAGTTGGCGTCGCGGGGCATGCGGTGTCCTTTCAGGCGGCAGGGGTGAGGCTTCGGGGGGCACGCCCGCCCATGCCGCGGGTGGCCGCGTCGGCGGCGCGGGCCAGCGCGTCGAGGATGCGCGCGCGCAGCGCGTCGTCCATGCGCGCGGCGGGGGTGGCGACGGCGACGGTGCCGGTCGCATGGCCGTCCGGGCCGAAGACCGGGCGGGCAAGGCCGATCACGTCGGGCTCGTAGGTCTGGTCGGCCTCGCCGTAGCCGCGGGCGCGGGCCTGTGCGACGGCCGCTGCCAGCGCTTCGGGCGTGACGGGCGTGGTGGCGGTGAAGGGGGGAAGGGGGCGGGCGACGGCGGCCGCCGCAAAGGCCGGTTCCGCGAAGGCGAGGAAGGCGATGCCCGATGCCGTGGCGTGCAGGGGCAGGATCAGCCCCGCCTCGACCATGACCCGGGCGGCGCGGGGGCTGTCGGCGACGGCGACTGTCACAAGATCGCGCCCCGCGCGCAGGCCGGCGTGCGCCGTCTCGCCCGTCTCGGCCGCCAGCGCCTCGAGGATCGGGCGCAGGACGCTGGCGGCGGGGTTCGTCGCCTCGCGGATCCGCGCCAGCCGCAGAACGCCGGCGCCGATGCGCCAGCCGCGCGTGGCGGGGTTCTGTTCGGCAAGGCCGGCCGCGGCGAGATCCGACAGCATCCGCAGCGTCGTGGCCTTGTCGAGGCCGGCGCGGCGGGCAAGGTCGCTCAGGCCCAGTTCGGGCGTGCGCCCGTCGAAGTGATCGAGAAGCCGCAGCGCCTTTTCCACCGTCCGCATCGCCCGCTTCCTTTCCCGGCGGAAAACCCTTGACGGAAACTCGCGCCGGATGCAACAACATTTGAACCAAAGGTGACAATAATAAACCGACAGGAGAGATCCATGCGCCCGCCCCTTCTCGCTGCCCTCCTGACGGCCGCGGCCCTGCCCGCGCTGGCCGAATACCCGACCGGACCGGTGCAGTTCGTGGTGCCATGGCCGCCCGGCGACATGGAGGACATCCTGACGCGGATGATCGCCGAGGATTTCCAGAAGGCCTACGGACAACCGGCCGCGGTCATCAACAAGCCCGGCGGGGGCGGAGGCCCGTTCCCCGGTGCGGTGGACGTGGCGACGGCGCCGGCCGACGGGTCGGTGATCGGCAGCTTCGTGATCGACGTGCCGCTGGTCGGGGACCAGATCGGCATCCCCGAGCTGAACCCGATGCCGTTCGAGCCGGTGGGGATCTTCCTCACCTATCCGTTCGTGCTGGCCGCATCGAAATCGGCGCCCTTCCGGACGCTGGCGGAACTGGCCGAGCACGCGAGGCGCGAAGAGGTGGTGCTGGGCCACTTCGGGGCCGAGATCCCGCCAACCCAGGTCGCCTTCGCGCTGGCGCAGCGTCTGGGCTTCGACTGGGCCGCTGATGCGGCCTACGACGCGCTCGACTGCAATTCGCTCGCCTCGGGTGACGTCGATGTGGTGACGACGACGATCCAGCAGATGCTGCCCTGCCTCGACAGCGTGACGATCCTTGCGGCCGTGACCGCCGACCGCCTGCCGATGGCGCCTGGCGCGCCGACGGTGGCAGAGCTTGCGCCCGACCTCGGCCTTGTCCTGTGGAACGGCCTTTTCGTGCGCAAGGAGGTTCCGCAGGAGGTGCGCGACAAGATCGCGGCCGTGGCGAAGGCCACGATGGAGAGCGACCGCGCGAAGCGGTTCGCGGCCGATACCGGCGCGCAGATCTACTGGAAGGACGCCGCGGCGGCGGCGGCGCAGATCGCGGCCGACAGGGCCACGCTCGCGGTGATCGGCGCAGCCCTGGCCGAATGATGACCGACCGCCTGGACGAGGCGCTGCACCCGCCCCACCGGCCGGCCGAGATCGTGTTCGCGGTGGCGTCCTTCGCCATCGCCGTCGTGCTCGCCCTGCGCTGGGGGGCCGAGACGACCTGGGTTGCAGGTCAGCCGCTCCGCCGGCAGCCCGGCCTCTGGCCTGCGGTCGCCATTGGCGGAATGCTGGCCTTCGGCACGGCCGAGCTTCTGGCCTGCGTGGGTCGCCTGCGCCGGCAGGGCACACGCGGCCTGCCGGCAGAGATCGCAGGCTGGATGCGCGCGGTCGAGTATCTCGGCTGGTTCATGGCCTATGTCTGGCTGGTGCCGCTGGCCGGCTACCTGCCGGCGACGGTCGCGTTCTGCCTCTTGCTGACGGCGCGCCTGGGCTACCGCGGCGGGTGGCTGTGGGCGGCGGCGGCGACCGGGGCGGCGATCGTCGTGCTGTTCAAGGCGATCCTCGCCGTGCGGATCCCCGGGGGGGCGGCCTACGAGCTGTTTCCGCCGGCGGTCCGCAATTTCCTTGTCTTCTATCTCTAGGGTCCGGCGGTGGACGCCCTCGTGCAGGCTTTCGCGACGGTCGGCCGGCCCGACGTGATCCTTGCCATGATCGCAGGCGCGGCGGGGGGCGTGACGATCGGGGCGATCCCCGGCGTTGGCCCGCCCGTTGCCATCGCCATCCTCTTGCCGGCCACATTCGGGATGGATCCGATCGTCGGGCTGACGCTCTTGCTGGGCATCTACGGGTCCAGCCTCTACGGCGGGGCCATCCCTGCGATCCTGCTGAACACGCCCGGCACGGCCGTCAACGCGATGACGACCTACGACGGCTGGCCCCTGACGCAGCGGGGCGAGGCGCCCCGCGCCCTCGGCCTCGCTTACGGCGCGTCCTTCGCGGGGGGGATGATCGCGATCCTGGCGCTGGCCGTCTTCGCGCCGGTGCTTGCGCGGGTGGCGCCGATGTTCGGCAGCCGCGAAATCTTCCTTGCGGCTTGCCTCGGCATGGTGATGGTGGTGGTCGTCCACCGCGGCCGGTCGCTGGCAGCCGGGGCGCTGCTGTTCTTCGGTGTCTTCCTCGCCACCGTCGGCTACGAGCCTGTCCGCTACACCGCGCGCTATACCTTCGGTCAGTCGTGGCTCTCGTCGGGGGTTGATCTGATCGTCGTCGTCCTCGGCCTCTTCGCCATCGCGCAGGCGCTGGACCTTCTGGCGGGGCGCGACGAGGCGGCCGCGCGGCCGAAGGTCGAGGGCAGCATCCTTGCGGGCGTTGCCGAGACGCTGCGCCACGGCCGTGTCGCGGCGACGGGTTCGGGCTATGGCGTGGCCATGGGCATCATCCCCGGCGTGGGCGAGTTCATGGCGCAGTTCCTGAGCTATGCGACCGCCCGCGGCCTGTCGCGCAGCCCCGACCGCTTCGGCAAAGGCGCGCCGGAAGGGATCGTCGCCTCGGAAAGCGCCAACAACTCGGTTCCGCCGGCGGCGCTGGTGCCGCTGTTGGCGCTGGGGATCCCGGGGGAAGAACTGACCGCGATGATGCTGTCGGTGTTCTACGTCCACAACGTGATCCCCGGCCCCGCGCTGTTCCAGACGAAGATGGATTTCGTCTATGCGCTCTACCTCACGCTTGCCGTGATGAACGTGGCGGCGCTCGCGTTCGTGATCGCCTTCACGCGCCCGATGCTGCGGCTGATCGCGGTGCCCACGCGCTTCCTCGGCATGGGTATCCTCGCCCTGTCGTTCGTGGGCGTCTACTCGATCCGCAATTCGGTGACCGATTGTGCCGTGGCGGCCGCCTTCGGCTTCCTCGGGTTCCTGCTCAAGCGGCTGGACCTGCCGGCGGTGCCGGTGATCCTGGGGATGGTCCTCGGCCGCATCGCCGAGGAGAAGTTCCGCACCTCGCTGCCCCGCATCAAGACGCCGTGGGACTGGATCGACCGACCCGTGGCGCAGGCGATCTTCGCCGCGATCGTCCTCGTGATCGGCCTTCACCTCTGGACGCTCTGGCGCGACTTCCGGAGAACGGCATGAACCAGGCAGACATCGACCGGCTGGCCGTGCAACCCGTCGCGGATCAGGCGCTGTTCATCGGGGGCCGGTGGGAACCTGCCGCCTCGGGCGCGACGATGCCCGTGACCTCGCCGATCGACGGGACGCGGCTGGCGAGGATCGCGGATGCGGGCGCGGCGGACGTGGACCGCGCGGTGGCGGCGGCGCGGGCCGCCTTCGCGTCAGGCGTCTGGTCGCGCGCCGCGCCGGCCGAGCGCAAGCGGGTGATGCACCGCATCGCCGACCGGATCGAGGCCGAGGCGCTGGCGCTGGCCGTGCTGGGCGTGCGCGATAACGGCACCGAGATCTCGATGGCGCTGCGGGCGGAACCCGGCAGCGCCGCCGCGACCTTCCGTTACTATGCCGAGGCCTGCGACAAGATCCCCGGCGAGGTTGCGCCGACCGCACCGAACGTCCTGGGCCTTGTCCACCGGGAACCCGTGGGGGTAGTGGGTGCCATCGTGCCCTGGAACTTCCCGCTGATGATCGGCACGTGGAAGATCGCGCCGGCACTGGCGGCAGGAAACTCGGTCGTGTTGAAACCCTCCGAGGTCGCCTCGCTGTCGCTGTTGCGGCTGGCGGCGATCTGCGCCGAGGCAGGGCTACCCGAGGGTGTGCTGAACGTGGTGACCGGGCAGGGCGCCGTCGCAGGTGAGGCGCTGGGGCTGCACGGCGACGTGGACGTGCTGGTGTTCACCGGCTCGGGCGGGGTCGGACGTCGGCTGCTCGAATATTCCGCGCGGTCGAACCTCAAGCGGGTGTATCTTGAGCTCGGGGGCAAGTCGCCCAACGTCGTGTTCGCGGACGCGCCCGATCTGAAGGCGGCGGCGAGGGTGTCGGCGGCGGGCATCTTCCGCAACTCGGGCCAGGTCTGCGTGGCCGGCTCGCGCCTTCTGGTCGAGCGGCGGGTGGCCGAGGCGGTCATCGCGATGCTGGCGGCCGAGGCCGAATCGATGCGGGTCGGCGACCCGCTGAAGCTGGACACGCAGGCGGGCGCGGTGGCGTCCGAGGCGCAGCTTTCACGCAACCTCGGCCATGTGGCGACGGCCGCGGCCGAGGGGGCGCGGCTGGTCACCGGCGGGCGGCGGATCCTCGAGGAAACGGGCGGCACCTACATGGCGCCGACGATCTTCGCCGACGTGACGCCGGCCATGCGGCTGGCGCGCGAAGAGGTGTTCGGGCCGGTGCTGGCCGTGACCGCCTTCGACACCGAGGAAGAGGCCGTGCGCCTTGCGAACGCGACCGAGTTCGGGCTGGCCGCGGCGGTCTGGACCGGCAACCTGTCGCGCGCCCACCGGATGGTGCGGGCGATCGACGCCGGCGTGGTGCATGTGAACACCTACGGCGGCCCCGATATCACCGTGCCGCTGTCGGGCCGCCGCCAGAGCGGAAACGGCCACGACAAGTCCCTGCACGCCTTCGAGAAATACGTGAACCTCAAGACCGCGTGGATTCAGCTGTGACCTGGCCCGCGCCGCGGGTCAGCGGCGCGCGACGTAGGTGCGCCACAACCAGATCAGCAGCATCGCCCCCAGCACCGCGCCGACGAACCCGGCCATCCAGCCGGTGACCGTCAGCAGCACGCGCAGCACGAGGCCGCCGAGCAGCGCCCCGAAGACCCCGATGGCGATGGTCGTGGGCATATCGGCATCGACCTTCATCAGCCGCGTCGCGATGAACCCCGCCGCGGCGCCGATGACGATCAGAAGGACGATGGGCATTTGCCCCTCCGCGCTGACGCAGGCGGACTATGGGCGGAAATCCGCCGTTTGGGAACGGGGAAGTTTGCGCGCCGGGGTCAGCCCAGGCGGTCGGGCAGCGTCAGGCCCCGCAGCGCCTCGGCCGCGGGCATGGGCCGGCGGCCTGCGCGCTGAACCTCTAGCACGGTGACCGCGCCGGTGCCGCAGGCCACCGTGAAGCCGCCCAGAACCCGACCGGGGACCCCCGCGCCCTCCGCGACGCGCGACCGCAGCAGGCGCAGCCGCTCGCCCCCGGCGAGGCACCAGGCGCCGGGCGCGGGCGACAGGCCGCGGATCTGGCGGTCCACCGCCGCGGCCGGGCGGGTCCAGTCGATGCGCGCCTCGGCCTTGTCGATCTTCGCGGCGTAGGTGATCCCCTCGGCGGGCTGCGGCACGGGCACCAGCGTGTCCAGCCGGTCGAGCGCCTCGGCGATCATCGCCGCGCCAAGGGCCGACAGGCGGTCGTGCAGGTCGCCCGTGGTGTCCTCGGGCCCGATCGGCATGGCCCGCCGCAGCAGGACCGGCCCGGTGTCGAGGCCCGGCTCCATCCGCATGATGCAGACGCCGGTTTCGGCGTCGCCCGCCATCACCGCGCGGTGGATCGGCGCCGCCCCGCGCCAGCGCGGCAGCAGCGAGGCGTGGATGTTGAGGCAGCCCGCGCGCGGGGCGTCCAGCACCGCCTGCGGCAGGATCAGGCCATAGGCGACCACCACCGCGACATCCGCGCCGAGGGCGGCGAAGGCCGCCTGATCGGCCGGGTCCTTCAGCCGCGCGGGATGGCGCACCGGCAGGCCAAGCGCCAGGGCACGCGCATGGACGGGCGAGGGCCGTTCGGCCTGGCCGCGGCCTGCCGGGCGGGGCGGCTGGGTATAGACGGCGGCGACGGTGTGGCGCGATGCCAGCGCCTCCAGCGCGGGCACGGCGAAATCCGGCGTGCCCATGAAGACGATCCGCATCACCGCGCCCCCTTGGCGGCCCGCCGGAGAACCATGTCGCGCCGGACCCGCGACAGCCGGTCGATGTAGAGGCGGCCGTCGAGATGGTCGATCTGGTGCTGCACGGACGTGGCCCAGAGGCCGTCGAAGGTGCGTTCTTCGGTTTCCGACCGTTCGTTCAGGAAGCGCACCGTGACGCGCGCCGGCCGCGCCAGCCGCGCCGAGACGCCGGGCAGGCAGGGGCTGGCCTCGTCCTTTTCGGCAAGGTCGGTCGAGGCCGCGACCACCTCGGGATTGGCCAGACGCACCGCCTGCCCGCGCCCGGCCGAGGCATCGACAACAGCAAGGCGCAGCCCGATGCCGATCTGCGGCGCGGCGAGGCCGACGCCCGGCATCGCCTCCATCGTGTCGATCATGTCGGCCCAGATCGCGCGCAGCGAATCGTCCACTGCCGCGACCGGCACAGCGGGCCGCCGCAGGCGCGGATCGGGCCAGCGCAGGATCGGCCGCACCGCCATCAGGCGCCGGCCCGCGCCCGTTCGCGCTTGAACTTCTCCATCTTGCGGGTGATCAGCTGGCGCTTGATCGGGCCGAGATAGTCGATGAACAGCCGGCCATCGAGGTGGTCGATCTCGTGCTGGGCGCAGGTGGCCCAGAGACCGGCGAAGTGTTCCTCCTGCTCCGCGCCGTCGAGATCGGTCCAGCGCACCCGCACCTCGGCCGGCCGCGTCACCTCGGCGTAGTGTTCCGGGATCGACAGGCAGCCTTCCTCGTAGGTGTTCGTCGCCTCGGACGCCCAGACCACCGCGGGGTTGATCAGGACGAGCGGCCGCGGCGGCGCCTCTGGGTCCTTCACGCAATCCATCACCAGAAGGCGCTTCGGCACGCCGACCTGCGGCGCTGCGAGGCCTACGCCCGGGGCGTCGTACATCGTCGCCAGCATGTCGGCAGCCAGCGCGCGGATCTCGGGCGTGATCGCCTCCACCGGTTCGGCGCGCTTGCGCAGCCGCGGGTCGGGGTGCAGGAGGATCGGGCGGATCATGCTGCCGACTTAAGGCGTCCTGCGCGCCTGCGCAACGCCCCGGCCTTTCCGGCCCCGTGCCGGGCCGCTAGGAAGGCCGGAGGGCAGGGGGGACGGCATGGACTTCGACGAACTGATCGACCGGCGCGGCACGCATTGCGCGAAGTGGGACATGATGGACCGGCTGTTCGCCGTTCCCCCCGGACGCGGCATCGCGATGTGGGTCGCCGACATGGACTTCCGCCCGCCCGTGGTGGTGCACGAGGCGCTGCAGCGGATGCTGGACCACGGCATCTACGGCTACTTCGGCGACGACGGCGACTATCTGGCCGCGATCCGCTGGTGGATGGCGAACCGGCACGGCTGGGAGGTGCCCGAGGGCGGCGTGTTCACCGTCCACGGCCTGGTGAACGGCACGGCGCTGTGCGTCGATGCCTTCACCGCGCCGGGCGACGGGGTTCTGCTGATGACGCCGGTCTATCACGCCTTCGCCCGCGTCATCCGCGCGGCAGGCCGGCGGGTGGTCGAGGCGCCGCTGCGCGTTTCGGACGGGCGGCACGTCTTCGACACGGCCGAGTGGGACGGGCTGGCGGACGCCAGCCTGCGGATGATCGTCCTGTGTTCGCCGCACAACCCCGGCGGGCGGGTCTGGACGCGGGCCGAGCTGCGGGCGATCGCGGATTTTGCAGTGCGGCACGACCTGATCCTGGTGTCGGACGAGATCCATGCCGATCTGGTCTTTCCCGGCCACCGGCACCTGCCGATGGCGGTCGCGGCGCCGGATGTCGCGGACCGGCTGGTGATGATGACGGCGGCGACCAAGACCTTCAACATCGCCGGCGCGCATACCGGCAACGTCATCATCGCCGACCCGCGGCTTGCGGCGCGGTTCCGCACGCGCCTCGAGGCGCTCGGGATCTCGCCCAACAGCTTCGGCATGGCGATGGTGACGGCCGCCTGTTCGCCCGAGGGTGCCGCCTGGGTCGATGCGCTGATGGCCTATCTCGACGGCAACCGGCGCCTGTTCGACCAGGCGGTGAACGCCATCCCGGGGGTGCGGTCGATGCCGCTGGAAGGGACATACCTCGCCTGGGTCGATTTCCGCGGCACCGGGATGGACCAGGCCGAGATCGTGCGGCGCGTGGAACAGACGGCGGGCATCGCGGCGAGCCACGGCCCGTCCTTCGGGCTGGGGGGCGAAGGGTGGATGCGGCTCAACCTCGCGACGCCGCGCGTCCGCGTGGCCGAGGCGGTGTCGCGCCTGCGCGACGCCTTCGCCGACCTTCAGTAGTCCGTCAGGGCGCGCCCGGTTCCGGCGCGCCGCGCCAGTAATCGGCCGGCGCGCTGTCCTGCGCGGGCGACAGACGCTTGAAGCTGCAGACGAGCTCGTCCCCCTCGATCTCGGCGGCGACGATCAGGCAGGTCCAGACACGGCGGTTGCCTTCGCGGATTTCCACCCGGCCGCGCAGGCGCGTCAGCCGTGCCGCGTCGATGGCAAGGCCGTCGTCCCAGAGGCGCCGGATGGGGAATATTGCATCGCCGAGGTGCAGGCGCAGGCTGCGCCCGCGCAGCCGGTCGCGCCGCCGCGGCCGGCGCAGCATCTCGCGGATTTCCGGCGGCACGAATTCAAGCATGGGCATCCCCGCCAAGCCTCTGGAAGTCTGGGGCAGCGGGATGGATAATCAAGCAATTTCCCGGAAAATCGTCGCCGCGCCGCGGCAATTCCGCCTCTGCGCGGGGACAATGCCCCCGCTCCGCCGGTTCCGTCGCCGACCGCCTGCCCTGCGGCCGTGCCCGGTCTGGCGCGCGCTGCGGCACGGACAAGCGGACGGGTGGCTTGCGGCGGCCCGGCGCGGTCGGCGCAAGGTGCGCCGGGGGGGGCGATTCGCGCGCCGGGCATCGGCCCGGCGCAGCCGGATCACCCGGACGGCGCGCCGGGGCCGACCGGGGTGGGCGGCATCCTGGCCGAGGGCGGGCGCTTGTCCAACGTTCCGGCGGGGCCGGCAGCTTGCGGCCGGATCGTGCCGCGCGGCACGACGCCGTTTCCCGCCCCACCGTGAACCCGCGCGGCTTCCTGCCAGTCCGCCTGCGGAGCGGCGTCGCCCCGCCCCTTTCCCCAATCACGGGGAGGAGGGGCGGCGGGCCTGACGCGGTTGGCCCCCGGCCGGGGGCCTGCTAGGCTTTCCCGCGTCCGCAACGGGGAGGTTTCATGCGCGCGTTCGTCCTTGCAATGGCCCTGTTGGCCCCCGTCGCTGCCGCTGCGGCCTGCGGCGGGCCGTTTCCGGCCTTCCTCGAAGGGTTGAAGGCCGAGGCGCGCGCGAAGGGTTACCCGGCAGCGACGGTCGAGGCCTTCTTCCGCACCGCCGCGCAGGATCCGGCGGTCATCCGCGCCGACCGCGCGCAGGGCGTCTTTCGCATGACCTTCACCGACTTCTCGCGCCGCCTGATCAGCACCAGCCGGATGCAGAACGCGCAGACGAACTGGCAGCGGCACCGCGCCGTGTTCGACCGCGCGGCGCGGGACTACGGCGTGTCACCGGGGATCCTGCTGGCGTTCTGGGCCTTCGAGACCGATTT
Source organism: uncultured Paracoccaceae bacterium (assembly GCA_938028765.1). Lineage (GTDB taxonomy): Bacteria > Pseudomonadota > Alphaproteobacteria > Rhodobacterales > Rhodobacteraceae > CALIZF01. Next base: position 2,651 of record CALIZF010000004.1, on the reverse strand, counting down.
CGGCGCAGTTCAGGGCGACTTCAACACCCTGAATGCGCTCGTCACGCTGGCGCACGACTGCCGCCGGCCCGATCTCTTCCGGCCGCAGGTGTTCGCCGCGCTCGAACTCGCGCAGCGCGGCATGTTCGACCCCGCCCGCCAGAAGGGCGCCTGGGCGGGCGAGATCGGCATGGTCCAGATGCTGCCGCTCGAGATCATCCGCCGCGGCGTGGACGGTGACGGCGACGGCCGGATCGACCTCGCGCGGTCGGTGCCGGATTCGATCCTGACGGCGGCCCGCAAGCTGAAGGAGCTCGGCTGGCGCGCGGGCGAGCCCGCGCTGGTCGAGGCGGTGGTGCCGGCCGAGATGGACTGGTCGCGATCGGGGATCGACAAGGCGTTCAGCATCGCGGACTGGCAGGCCCTGGGCGTGCGGCCGCGGCACGGCAGCCTGCCCGCGGGGGCGCGCGCATCGCTTCTCCTGCCCGAGGGGCGCAAGGGGCCCGCGTTCCTCGCGCTGCCGAACTTCGGCGTTCTCTTCGACTGGAACAAGAGCTTCGTCTACGTCACCACGGCAGCCTACTTCGCGTCGCGGATCGAGGGGGCGCCGGTGTTCGACGCCCGCAACCCCGAGCCGGGCCTGTCGGTCGAGGACATGCGGATCCTGCAACAGAAGCTGCGGGCGCGCGGGCACGACGTTGGCGCGGTGGACGGCATCCTGGGCGCGCTGACGCGGACGGCGGTGCAGCGGGAACAGATCCGCCTCGGTCTGCCGGCGGATGCCTGGCCGACGCGGGCGCTGCTGAACCGGCTGTGACGGCGCTGCCGCGGTGGGGCGTCTGCGCCACGCTGCGGGCGCCCGTGGGTCAGGTGCTGGCTTTCGCTGCGCATCACCTCGGCCTCGGCGCAGCGCGGGTCTGGCTGCATTTCGACGACCCCGACGATCCGGCCGCCGATGCCGCGGCGGGCCTGCGCGGCGTGGCAGTGGTGCGGTGCGACGGCGCCTACTGGCGCGCGCTGTGCGGGCGGCGGCCGGCGTTGCACCAGCAGCGGCAGATGCGCAACATCGGGCGGATCTGCGCCCGCACGCGGCTGGATTTCGTGCTGCACATCGACGCGGACGAATTCCTGGTCGCCGACCGGCCGGTGGCCGAATGCCTTGCCGACCTCGACCCCGAGCGGCCGATCCTGCGGGTCGAGCCGTGGGAGGCGCTGCACGACCCCGCCCTGCCGCCCGGCCCGCTGTCGGCCCGCCACTTCCGCCGCGCCCTGCCGGCCGGGGCGGCGGCGGCGGCGATCGGCCGCTATGCCGCGCTGCTGCCGCAGGGGATGCTGAGCCATACGGTCGGCAAATGCTTCTTCCGCGCAAAGGTGCCGGGGCTGGTGCCCAGCATCCACGGCGCACGGATCGAGGGCGAACGTGCGCCGGGCGGGCGGTTCCACCATGACCTTGCGCTTCTGCACTTCCACGCGCCCGACCCCGCGGCGTGGAAGGCCGCGCTGCCGTTCAGGCTGACGAAGGGGGCCTACCAGTTCAACCCCGCGCTGCAGGCGCACCTCGCCGCCGCGGATGAGGCAGAGATTGACGCCTTCTATCACGCGGTGCAGACGGCGCGGCCCGCGCTGCTCGACCTTCTGCGCGCGGCGGATGCTCTGCGCGAGACGGACCTTTGCCTTGATGCCGCGGTGCGGGCGGCGGCGGTCAGGCCACCAGCGCCGCGGCCCGGCGCAGGTCCACGCTGACAAGCTGGCTGACGCCCTGTTCCTGCATCGTCACGCCGAACAGCCGGTCCATCCGTGCCATCGTGACCGCATGGTGGGTGATGACCAGGAACCGCGTTTCCGTCCGTCGCGTCATCTCGTCCAGAAGGTCGCAGAAGCGCGTCACGTTGGCGTCGTCCAGCGGCGCATCCACCTCGTCCAGCACGCAAATGGGCGAGGGGTTCGTCAGGAACACGCCGAAGATCAGCGCCAGCGCCGTCAGCGTCTGCTCGCCGCCCGACAGAAGGGTCAGCGTGGACAGGCGCTTGCCCGGCGGCTGGGCGAGGATTTCCAGCCCCGCCTCCAGCGGATCGTCGGACTCGACCAGCGTAAGCCGCGCCTCGCCCCCGCCGAAGAGGTGCCGGAACAGGGTGCCGAAATTCGCGTTGACCTGTTCGAACGCAGTCAGCAGCCGTTCGCGCCCCTCGCGGTTCAGCGCGCCGATACCGCCGCGCAGGCGGGCCACCGCCGCCTCGAGGTCCGCCTTCTCGCGCGCGAGGGTATCGATTTCCGCCCGCGCGGCCGCCGCATCCTCGTCCGCGCGCAGGTTCACGGCGCCGAGCGCCTCGCGCGCGCGCCGCAGGCGCAGCACCTCGGCCTCGAGCGTCGCGGCGCCCGGCACGGTCTCTGGGTCGGCGGCGTGGCGGGCCAGCAAGTCGGCCGGGTCGGCCGCGCCGGTTTCGGCCAGACGGCCGGCGGCCTCGTCTGCCGCGCCGGCGGCCGCATCGAAACGCGCGGCGGCGGCGGCATGGGCGGCGCGGGCGGTGCCGCCCGCGCGTTCGGCCGCGCGGTCGTCCTCCTGCGCGCGGCGCAGCGCGCCCTCGGCGGCGGCCAGCGCGTCGGCGGCGCGGGCGGCGCGCGCCTCGGCCTCGGCCACCGCGGCGTCGAGGCGCACGCGCCGGTCGGCCAGC
>CALIZF010000003.1 GCA_938028765.1 uncultured Paracoccaceae bacterium | reverse complement strand
GACCCTCGGGGCGCCGCATCGGGAGGCCGTGCGGTCCGACAGGCCGCAGGCGCAAACCTGCAACCGGCCGCGACAGCGCACGGACTGGCCCGGTGCCACGGCGTCGGCGCGCAGGCGCAGAGCCGCGCCGCTCCGGCCGGGCAGGGATAGGGTCTTGGTCGCGCGGTATGACGGCAGCGCCGGTCGGCCAGCGATGCGCGCCGATGCGACGGTTCGGTTCCGGCTGACCGTCGCGGTTCTTCTCAAGCCGCCGCCTGGGCAGACGACCGGCGCGGCGGCTAGCCGCGGAGGATTCAAGGTCCGGACCGGCCGGCGCTGGATCAGGCGGCACTGTGCCAAGCCGCAGGGGCCGGGCCGTCCGGAACCCGTTTCGGCGCGCCGATGCCCCCTCAGCCGCGTGACCGCAGCACCCGGACCAATCTCCAGGGCGATGCAGAGCGACAGGCGCGCAAACCCGTGTGTCAGCGCTGTCGCCAAAGGCGCAAGGTCCAACCCGCGCCCGACCGGATCGCGGACTTCGGGAGGGCAACGGACCTTCCGGACGAGGACGTTGCCCGCGTGCAGAAGGATGCCGACCGGTTCGTCCGCCTGCGCGACGCCCGCATGCGTCTGGCCAGTCCACCTTGCGGCGCGGAGATGGCCGCCGTCGGCTGAAGCCGTCTCGGCGCGGCTGCACGACCAGGCCGCCCCGCCCGGCCGAACCCGCAGCAGGGGGGCCGCCTGCCCCCCTCGCCGCTGCGCGGCTCACCCCCCGGGAGTATTTCCGACAAGATGAAGTGGCCACGGACAGCGCCGGGACGGCAAAACGCCTCGCGGCGGGCCAGGTCCGGCGGCGATCCGTGTCGGAGCGGCGGTCGGATCCTTCCCCTTCATCTTGTCATAAATACTCCGGGGTCCGGGGCAGCGCCCCGGTGCTACGGGCCGGCAGACCCGGGGCGGCGCGATGAGGCGTTTCGCCGCCCTCTTCGCCGCGCTCGACGGCACCACGCGTACGGCCGAGAAGGTCGCGGCGCTCGCCGACTATTTCCGCAGCGCGCCCGAGGCCGACCGCGTCTGGACCGTTGCCCTGCTGTCGCACCGCCGCCCGCGACGGGCGGCCACGTCGGCCGAGCTGCGCGCCTGGGCGGCCGAGGCGGCGGGCATCCCCGACTGGCTGTTCGAGGAAAGTTATGCGGTCGCCGGGGACCTGGCCGAGACGATCGCGCACCTTCTGCCGCCGCCCGCAGCGCCGCGCGACCGGGGTCTTGCCGAAACGATCGCCGACCTCGCCGCGCTGGCCGGGCAGCCGGCGGAGGCCCGGCGCGCGGCCATCCGCGCGGCCTGGGACGCGCTCGATCCGCCGGGGCGGTTTCTGTTCAACAAGCTGATCACCGGCGGGTTCCGCATGGGCGTCAGCCAGGGTCTGATGACGCGGGCGCTGGCCGAGGCGACCGGTCTGCCGGCCGCGGATCTCGCGCAGCGGCTGACCGGCGACTGGGATCCCGCGCGCGTCGGCTGGGCGCTGCTGATCGCGGGCGGGGGCGATGCCGCGCGGCCCTATCCTTTCGCGCTCGCAAGCCAGCTCGACGCCGACCCCGCGACCCTCGGCGTTACGGCCGACTGGCTGGCGGAATGGAAATGGGACGGGATCCGTGCCCAGGCGATCCGCCGCGGCGGGGTGCGGGCGCTGTGGTCGCGCGGCGAGGAGCTGATCACCGACCGCTTCCCCGACCTCGGGCCGCTGATCGACCGTCTGCCGGAGGGCACGGTGATCGACGGCGAGATCGTGGTCTGGCCGGCCGGCGCCGACCGCCCTGCGCCCTTCGCCGCGCTGCAGCCGCGGATCGGGCGCAAGGCGGTGCCGAAGCGCCTGCTGGCCGAAGCGCCGGTGCGCCTTCTTGCCTACGACCTTCTGGAATGGCAGGGCCTCGACCTGCGCACTGCGGCCCTCGCGGACCGGCGCGCGCGGCTGGCGGCCCTGGCCGCGGCGCAGCCCGCGGGCGGCCCGCTCGTGCTGTCGCCCGCGGTTCCCTTCGCGGACTGGGGTGCGCTGGCCGCCGCCCGCGCTGCGGCGCGCGACCGCGGGGCCGAGGGTCTGATGCTGAAGCGCATTGCCAGCCCCTACACCGGCGGGCGGCGGCGGGGCGACTGGTGGAAATGGAAGCTCGACCCCCATACGATCGACGCGGTGATGGTCTATGCCCAGGCCGGACACGGGCGCCGGGCCGCGCTCTATACCGATTTCACCTTCGCAGTGCGGTCGGGCGAGGATCTCGTGCCGGTTGCCAAGGCCTATTCCGGCCTGACCGACGCCGAGTTCGCCGAGATCACGGCCTGGGTGCGGCGGAACACGCTGGAACGCTTCGGTCCTGTCCGGCGGGTGCGGCCCGAACTGGTCTTCGAGATCGCCTTCGAGGGCGTGCAGTCGAGCCCCCGGCACAAGTCGGGCGTGGCACTGCGCTTTCCGCGGATGCTGCGCTGGCGACGCGACAAGGGCCCGGCCGAGATCGACACGATCGAGGCGCTGCGGGCGCTGGCCGCGCCTAGCCCGGATCGCGCCAGCGGTTGACGATCGGATAGCGCCGGTCCAGCCAGAATGCGCGCGCGGTCAGCCGCACGCCGGGGGCGGACTGGTGGCGCTTCCATTCGGCGCCGTAGACCAGCGCCTCGACCTGCCGCACCGTGGCGGGATCGTGGCCCTCGGCGACGAGGTCGGCCACTGCGGCGTCGCGGTCCACCAGCCCCTCGAGGATCGCATCGAGCACGGGATAGGGCGGCAGGCTGTCCTCGTCCTTCTGGTCGGCGCGCAGTTCGGCCGACGGCGGCTTGTCGATCACGCGGTCGGGGATCACCGCGCCCGCGGGGCCGCGCATCCAGGGCCGGTGCTGCGCGTTGCGCCAGCGGCAGGTGGCGAACACGCGGGTCTTGTAGAGATCCTTGATCGGGTTGTAGCCCCCCGCCATGTCTCCGTAGATCGTGGCGTAGCCGACCGCGACCTCGGACTTGTTGCCGGTCGTCAGCAGCATCGCCCCGTGCCGGTTCGACAGCGCCATCAGCATCAGGCCGCGCAGTCGGCTCTGGATGTTCTCTTCCGCGATGCCGGGGGGGGCCGCGCCCCAGACCGGCGCCAGCGCCTGCGCGACCGCGGCCCGCGCGCCCTCGATCGGCACGGTGTCGAGCGCGATCCCCAGCCGCCGCGCCACCTCGGCCGCGTCGTCGAGGCTTTCGCGGGACGTGAAGCCCGAGGGCAGCATCACCCCGCTGACGTTGCCGGGGCCGATCGCGTCGGCGGCGATGGCGGCCACCAGCGCGCTGTCCACGCCGCCCGACAGGCCCAGAAGGACGCGGCCGATACCCGATTTCGCAAGGTAGGACCGCAGCCCCTCGACCATCGCGCGATAATCGGCTTCCCAGGCATCGGGCAGGGGAGCGAGGTCCGCCTGTTCGGCGTGCCAGCCGTCGGGGGTGCGGACGAAATCGACATGCGCCACCGCCTCGTCGAAGGCGGGCAGCTGCACGGCCAGCCGGCCGCCGGGGTTGAGCACGAAGGACGCGCCGTCGAACACCTGGTCGTCCTGCCCGCCCACGGCGTTGAGATAGACGAGCGGCAGGCCCGTCTCGACCACGCGCGACACCATCAGCGCCTGCCGCACGTCGTGCTTGCCGCGCGCGTAGGGCGATCCGTTGGGGACGATCAGGATTTCGGCCCCGGTTTCGGCCAGCGTCTCGGCCACGTCGGGGAACCAGGCATCTTCGCAGATGGGGGTGCCGGCGCGCAGGGGCCCCACCCGGTAGGGGCCGGCGATGTCGGCGGGCGCGAAGAGGCGCAGCTCGTCGAACACCTCGTAGTTCGGCAGGTGGTGCTTCAGCACGGTCGCCCGCGCCTGTCCGTCGGCAAGGACGTGCCAGGCGTTGTGCAGCCTGCGGCCCTGCCGGTGCGGCGCGCCGATCCCGAGCGCCGGGCCATCGGCGCAGTCGGTGGCAAGGCGGGCCAGTTCGGCCGCGGCATGGGCCTGGAAGGCGGGCTTCAGCACCAGATCCTGCGTCTGGTAGCCGGTCAGGAACATCTCGGGCAGCGCCACCATGTCGGCACCGGCGTCGCGGGCGGCCGCCCAGGCCGCGCGCGCCTTGTCGGCGTTCGCCGCCAGCGCCCCCACGGTCGGGTCGAGCTGGGCGAGCGTCAGGCGGAAGCGGTCGGGCATCGGGCGTCATCCTTGCGGGGCTCGCCCGGTGTTCTAGCAGACGGAGGGGCAGGGGAAAGGCATGGCGCGGCATCGCGCTGCGCCGGCGTCCCCCGCCCGCGCGTCCCCGGCTGCGCGTTCTTGTCAGTGCGGGCAGGTTCGCTTTAGGGTTCCCACGCTGTCGGTCCGGGGGGAAGGCGTGGGGCATCGGTCAATCGGAATCGCGGCGTGGCTGGCGCTGTGCCTGACGGCGCAGGCCGCGGCGGCGCAGGTCACCGTCAAGCAGTACGACGACGGGTCGGTCTACGAGGGCGAGTTCCGCGACGGCCGCCAGCACGGCATCGGCACCTACCGGCTGCCGAACGGCTACGAATACACCGGCGAATGGGTGGAGGGCGAAATCCGCGGCCAGGGGACCGCGCGGTTCCCCAACGGCTCGGTCTACGAAGGCGCCTTCGCCCGCGGCAAGCCCGAGGGGCGGGGCAGGATCACCTTCCCGGACGGCGGCAGCTACGAGGGCGACTGGACCGACGGCCAGATGACCGGCGAGGGCACCGCGCGCTACGCGGGCGGGGTGGTCTATACCGGCGCGTTCCTGAACGGCCAGCCCAATGGCCGCGGCGTGATGGAGACGCCGGGCGGCTATCGCTACGAGGGCGACTGGGTGGCGGGCGTGAAGGAGGGGCAGGCCACGATCCGCTACGCCGACGGGTCGGTCTACACCGGCACCGTCCGCGCAGGCGTGCGCGAGGGCGAGGGCACCCTGACGATGCCCGACGGCATGACCTACGTCGGCCGCTGGCAGGGCGGGCAGATGAACGGCGAGGGCCGACTGACCTATGCCAACGGCGATGTTTACGAAGGGCCGCTGGTGAACGGTGAACGGGTCGGGCGCGGCCGGATGATCCACGCCGACGGCGGCGTCTACGAGGGCGATTTCGCCGCCGACCGCCGCCACGGCCGGGGCATCTGGCGCGCCGCCGACGGCTACGTCTACGAAGGCCAGTGGGTCGAGGGGCGGATCGAGGGGCAGGGCCGCGTGACCTATGCGGACGGGTCGGTCTACGAGGGCACGCTGCGCGACGGCAAGCACCACGGGCAGGGCCGGATCACCTATGCCGACGGGTCGTCCTACGAGGGCGACTGGGTGGACGGGGTGATCTCCGGCCGGGGCATCGCGCGCTATGCCTCGGGCCTCGTCTACGAGGGCGAGTTCCGCGACGGGTTGAACCACGGGCAGGGCACGATGGTCTACCCGGACGGCTACCGCTACGAGGGCGAATGGGTGGAGGGCCGTCGCGAAGGCGAGGGCGTGGCGACCTACCCCGACGGCTCGGTCTACCGCGGCGCCTTCCTCGACGGCAACCGCCACGGCCGCGGCAGCCTGACCATGCCCGACGGCTTTCGCTACGAGGGCGACTGGAAGGACGGCGAGATCGAGGGGCGCGGCATCGCGACCTACGCCAACGGCGACGTCTACGAGGGCGACTTCCTGAAAGGCAAGCGCCACGGCCAGGGCATCCTGCGCTATGCCAGCGGCGACACGGCCGAGGGCACCTGGCGCGACGGCTTCCTGACCGGGGCGGCCGACGGCGGCGCGGACGGGCAGGGCGGCGCGGGCAGCGGAGGGGCCGTAGGGACTGGCGGCGGGGCCGCGGGGACTGGCAGCGGAAACTGATCCGCCCTGCGCGATCGCCCGCCCCGCCCGTCTGCAAGGCGCGTCCGTATCGGGGCGCTACCCGGGCCGCGGCGGCAGTAGCGGCGGCACCCCGCGTTGCGGGGTCAGCGCCGAACACGGAACGCGCGGCGCGGCGCGGCCCGTCTCCGGCCGGGGCGGCCCATCTGCCCCCGCTAGACCGGCTCGCCCCGGTCGAGCCGGTCTAGCAGGGCCGCCGCATCGACCAGGACGCGGGCGCGGTGGCCCTCGGCCATTCTGTCCCAGGTGCGATAGACCGGGGCCATGCGCGGGTTCCGGGCGAAGCGGGCGCGGTGGCGGATGAGGAAATCCCAGTAGAGCAGGTTGAACGGGCAGGCCTGCGGCCCGGTTCGGTCCTGCACGCGGTAGGCGCAAGCGCCGCAGTAGTCCGACATGCGGTCGATGTAGGCGCCCGATGCGGCATAGGGTTTCGAGGCCACCACGCCCCCGTCGGCGAACTGGCTCATCCCCAGGGTGTTCGGCGCCTCGACCCATTCGAGCGCATCGACATAGACCGACAGATACCATTCGTGCAGCGCCTGCGGGCTGATGCCGGCCAGCAGGCCGAAAGTGCCGGTCACCATCAGCCGCAGGATGTGATGGGCATAGGCATGGTCGCGGGTCTGCCGGACCGCCGCCGCGACGCAGGCCATGCGGGTTTCGCCCCCCCAGTAGGCCGCCGGCAGGGGCCGCGACGCGGCCAGCGCGTTGCGCGCGGTGTAGCCCGGCCCCTCGCGGTGCCAGACGCCGCGGATGAACTCGCGCCAGCCGATGATCTGGCGGATGAAGCCTTCTGCGGCGTTCAGCGGCGCGCGGCCGGCGCGCCATTCCTGCGCGACCCTCTCGCAGACCTCCATCGGGGACAAAAGGCCCGCGTTCAGGTAGGGCGACAGCAGCGAATGCGACAGGAACGGGTCGCCCGACAGCATCGCATCCTGCTCGTCGCCGAAGCGGGGCAGGGCATGCGTGGCGAAATGGTCCAGCGCCGCCAGCGCCTCGGCCCGCGTGACACCCCAGGCGAAGGGGCGCAGCCGGCCGAAGTTCCGCGGAAAGCGGCGTTCGACAAGGTCGAGAACCTCGCGCGTGACCGCATCCGGCACAAAGCGCAGCGGCGGCGGGCGGAAGAGGTCGGGTGCGGCGGGCCGGCGGTTCTCGCGGTCGTAGTTCCACTGGCCGCCCGCGGGCCTGTCGCCCTCCATCAGAAGGCCGGTGCGCCGGCGCATCTCGCGGTAAAAGAACTCCATCCGCAGCGCCTTGCGCCCCTCCGCCCAGGCGCCGAATTCGGCATGGCTGCACAGGAACCGGTCGTCTTCGAGCATCCGCAGGGGCAACGGGCCGTCGCGGAGCGCCGCGATTAGCCGCCAGTCGCCGGGGCAGGTGGCGATCGCCTCGGTTGCGGCGGTTTCCGCCGCGCGGCGCAGAAGCTCGCCGGGGATCGACCCGGTGTTGTCGGGATCGTCGAGGCGCGTGTAGAGGACGCGCCAGCCCGCTGCCGCGAGGTCGGCCGCGAAATGGCGCATGGCCGACAGGAAGAAGGCGATCTTCTGCGGGTGATGGGGAACGTGGTCCGTTTCGGCCGCGACCTCGGCCATCACCACGATGTCGTGCCGGCGGTCCGCCGCGCGCAGGGCCGACAGGCCGGGCGACAGCTGGTCGCCCAGCACCAGGATCAGGCGGGGCGTCACCACGGGATCCGCTCTCCCTTCCAGTCGAAGAACCCGCCGCTGTCGGCCGGGGTCAGCCGGTCGAGCACGGCGAGCAGGGCGGCGGCGGACTGCGTCGGGGTGATGGACGGGTGGCCCGCACGATACTGCGGCCCGAGCGCGGTTTCGACCGTGCCGGGGTGCAGCGCCGCGACGACGGCCTGCGGATGGGTGCGCGCAATCTCGATCGCGGCGGTGCGGATCAGCTGGTTCAGCGCGGCCTTCGCCGCCCGGTAGGCATACCAGCCCCCGAGCGCGTTGTCGCCGATCGACCCCACGCGCGCCGACAGCGCCGCGAAGCGGCAGGGGGCGTCGCGCGGCATCAGCCGCAGCGCGTGCTTCAGGACCAGCGCGGGGCCGGTCGCGTTCAGCGCGAACTGCGCGGCAAAGGCCGCGGGATCGAGCGCGCGGATCGTCTTTTCCGGCCCGTGGGGCCCGATCGTCAGGGCACCGGTGGCGACGAGGATCGTCCCGAACGGCGGGGCGAGCGGGGCGAGCGCGCGGGCGATGCTGCCTTCGTCGGTCACGTCAAGCCCGTCCTGCGACCGCGACAGACGGGTGACGGCGGCCCCGCGGGCGGCCAGCGCATCGGACAGCGCCGCCCCGATGCCGCCCGATGCGCCGATGACCAGTGCCCGCATGCCCGTCGCTCCCTGCTTCGGCGCCGAGACTTAGGCGGGCGGCGCGGCGGGTCCAGCCGCGGGCGGGCGGCCGGCGCCTCCGGAAGGCCAGCCGCAGGATACGCCGCAACGTCCCGCGCCGGTGGTGCAGACGGGCTACGCTGCGGGCTTGGATGGGGAACCGTGCCGCGATGCGGATCTCGGCCCCGCGGGCCGGGGCCGCGCCCGGGCCGTCCGCGCAGGGAGGATGCGCCGGGCACAGCGGGGCCGACGGCGACGGACCGGGCATCCGCCGTCGGCCGCCATCGCGACCGCGCGGGCGGCCGCCGGGGCGATCCGGGCCGTGGCTCGCGGCCGCGGACGGGCCCCTGCGCCGGAAGGCACGGGAGGGCAGGGCGGCACGGGGATGTGCGGGGTCGTCCCGGATGCGCGGACGGTCGCACGACCCGGGCGAAAGTCGGTCGGCAGCGCCGCCGCTGCCGCGCTTTTTTCGCCTTCCCTTCGCGGGGCCGGACCGTATAGTGCGCGCCATGACACGGCCCTGGCACATCCCCTGCCCCGCCGGCGCCCCCCGCGCCGCGGTGATCCGTGCGCTTCTGCTCCTTAGCCGCCTCTGAGCGTGCCCGCGGGCGCGACCGCTCGGAGGTAGCCAGCGCCCGGCGGACCAGAGGACACCGGAGAACACACCATGACCACAGACCCCCGCGACCAGGACCGCGTCCTGATCTTCGACACCACGCTGCGCGACGGCGAACAGTCGCCCGGCGCCACCATGACCCATGACGAGAAGCTGGAGATCGCGCAGCTTCTGGACGAGATGGGCGTGGACATCATCGAGGCCGGTTTCCCGATCGCGTCGGAAGGCGATTTCGCCGCCGTGTCCGAGATCGCCCGTCGGGCGCAGAACGCCGTGATCTGCGGCCTCGCGCGGGCGAACCTGAACGATATCGACCGCTGCTGGGACGCGGTGCGCCACGCGCGTCGGCCGCGCATCCATACCTTCATCGGCACCTCGCCCCTGCACCGGGCGATCCCGAACCTCGACATGGATCAGATGGCCGAGCGGATCCACGCCACCGTCACCCATGCGCGGAACCTCTGCGATAACGTGCAGTGGAGCCCGATGGACGCCACGCGGACCGAGCCCGACTACCTCTGCCGCGTGGTCGAGATCGCCATCCGGGCCGGGGCGACGACCATCAACATCCCCGACACGGTGGGCTACACCTACCCCAGCGAAAGCGCGTCGATCATCCGCATGCTGCGCGAACGGGTGCCGGGGGCCGACACGATCGTCTTCGCCACCCACTGCCACAACGACCTCGGGATGGCGACCGCCAACGCGCTGGCGGCGGTCGAGGCCGGGGCGCGGCAGATCGAGTGCACGATCAACGGTCTGGGCGAGCGGGCCGGCAATACCGCGCTGGAAGAGGTGGTGATGGCGATGCGCGTGCGGAACGACATCCTGCCCTTCCGCACCGGGATCGACACCACCAGGATCATGAACCTCAGCCGCCGGGTGGCGCAGGTGTCAGGCTTTCCGGTGCAGTTCAACAAGGCGATCGTGGGCAAGAACGCCTTCCTGCACGAAAGCGGGATCCATCAGGACGGCGTTCTGAAGAACGTCGCCACCTTCGAGATCATGCGGCCCGAGGACATCGGCCTCGTCGCCAAGAACATCGCCATGGGCAAGCATTCGGGCCGGGCGGCGCTCAGGGCGAAGATGCGCGAACTGGGGTTCGACCTCGGCGAGAACCAGCTGAACGACGTCTTCGTGCGGTTCAAGGCGCTCGCCGACCGCAAGAAGGAGGTCTATGACGACGACCTGATCGCGCTGATGGCCGATACCGCCACCAACACCGACAGCGACCTTCTGCAGGTGCGCCGGCTGCGCGTCGTCTGTGGCACCGACGGCCCGCAGGAGGCCGAGCTGACGCTGGCGATCGAGGGCAGGGACCACAGCATCGACGCCACCGGCGACGGGCCGATCGACGCCGCCTTCAATGCGGTGCGGATGCTCTGGCCGCACAAGGCGCGGCTGCAGCTCTACCAGGTGCACGCGGTGACGGAAGGGACGGACGCGCAGGCGACCGTCAGCGTGCGGCTGGAAGAGGACGGGCGCATCGCCACCGGTCAGGCCGCCGACACCGACACAGTGGTGGCCAGCGTGAAGGCCTATGTCAACGCGCTGAACCGGCTTGCCGCGCGTCGCGCCAAGACCGGCGGGGGCGACGCGCGCGAGGTCAGCTACCGCGACATCGCCTGACGGGCGGGGGCGCGCACGGCTGCGTGATCGGGGACCGGCGCGGAAGGGTGCCGCCGCACCACCCCTTCCGCGACCGCCCCCCGCGGCCTATAAGGCGCACGCCTGCGAACCCGAGCCGGGAATCGCCGGCGCCAGCGATTCCAACCGCCTCTGAAGGAACCCCGTGCCATGTCCATCCTCTCGGGCCTCTTTTCGTCCGACATGGCGATCGACCTCGGGACAGCGAACACCCTTGTCTACGTCAAGGGGCGGGGCATCATCCTCAACGAACCTTCGGTCGTGGCCTATCACGTCAAGGACGGCAGGAAGCAGGTTCTGGCGGTGGGCGAGGACGCCAAGCTGATGCTCGGCCGCACGCCGGGGTCGATCGAGGCGATCCGGCCGATGCGCGACGGGGTGATCGCCGACTTCGACGTGGCGGAGGAAATGATCAAGCATTTCATCCGCAAGGTGCACAAGCGCACGACCTTCTCGAAGCCGAAGGTCATCGTCTGCGTGCCCCACGGCGCCACGCCGGTCGAGAAGCGGGCAATCCGGCAGTCGGTCCTGTCGGCCGGCGCGCGGCGGGCGGGTCTGATCGCGGAACCGATCGCCGCCGCCATCGGGGCGGGGATGCCGATCACCGACCCCACCGGCAACATGGTGGTGGACATCGGCGGCGGCACCACCGAAGTGGCGGTGCTGTCGCTTGGCGACATCGTCTATGCCCGGTCGGTCCGCGTCGGCGGCGACCGGATGGACGAGGCGATCATCAACTACCTGCGCCGCCACCAGAACCTTCTGATCGGCGAATCGACGGCGGAACGCATCAAGACCTCGATCGGTACGGCGCGGATGCCCGACGACGGGCGCGGCCAGTCGATGATGATCCGCGGGCGCGATCTTCTGAACGGCGTGCCGAAGGAGACCGAGATCAACCAGGCCCAGGTGGCCGAGGCGCTGGCCGAACCGGTGCAGCAGATCTGCGACGCGGTGATGCAGGCGCTCGAGGCGACGCCGCCCGACCTTGCTGCCGACATCGTGGACCGCGGGGTGATGCTGACCGGCGGCGGCGCGCTTCTGGGCGAGCTCGACCTTGCGCTGCGCGAACAGACCGGTCTCGGGATTTCGGTCGCGGACGAGTCACTCAATTGTGTGGCGCTCGGCACGGGCAAGGCGCTGGAGTATGAAAAACAGCTCCGGCATGTCATAGACTACGACAGCTGAGCCGCCCCGACCGGAAGGGATCCCCGTGGCCAGGGACCGCAGCGAGCAGGACTATGCCCGCCCGATCCGGCGCATCGTGGCCTTCGGCACGGTCGCGATGCTCTTGGCGCTGTTCGTGCTGTGGCGCATCGACAGCCCGCGGGTGGAACGGCTGCGGATCGCGCTGGTGGATGCGGTGGTGCCGAATCTCGACTGGGCCATGCGTCCGGTCGTGAAGGCCAGCGCGATGCTCGACGATTTCCAGTCCTATGCGCGGGTCTACGAACAGAACCAGGAACTGCGGCGCGAGCTGCAGCAGATGAAGGCCTGGCGCGAGGCGGCAATCCAGCTCGAACAGAAGTATGCCAAGCTGCTCGACCTGAACAACGTGCGGCTGGATCCGAAGCTGACTCACCTGACCGGGGTGGTGCTGGCGGACGCGGGCGGGCCGTTCCGGCATTCGGTCCTGTTGAACGTCGGCGCGCGCGACGGGGTGCAGGACGGCTGGGCGACGATGGACGGCCTCGGCCTTGTCGGGCGGATCTCGGGCGTGGGGCAGACGACGGCGCGGGTCGTGCTGCTGACGGACGCCAACAGCCGCGTGCCCGTGACGGTGCAGCCCTCGGGGATGCGGGCGATCCTTGCGGGCGACAACAGCGCGCTGCCGCCCCTCGAGTTCGTGGAGCAGACCGAGCTGATCCGCCCGGGCGACCGGGTGGTGAGTTCGGGGGACGGGGGCGTGTTCCCGGCCGGGCTGCTGGTCGGGCAGGTTGTGCAGGGGCCGGACCGGCGGCTGCGCGTCGCGCTGGCGGCGGATTATGCCCGGCTCGAGTTCCTGCGCGTCCTGCGCAGCCATCCGCCAGAGCGCATCGAGGAACCGGGCGTCCTGATCCCGCCGGCCGAGCCGCCGGCCCTGCCCGCGCGGGCGGAGGCGGGCCGTGGCTGAACCCGTCCGCGATAACCCCTGGGCGTGGCGCGCGGCCTTCGTCGCCGGCTTCGCCGTGCTGATGTGGCTGCGGCTCCTGCCGCTCGGCGGGCTGCCGGGGCCCTGGCCCGCGCCCGACATCCTTCTGGCGGTGATCGCGGCCTGGGTCCTGCGTCGGCCGGACCACCTGCCGGCTTGGCTGATCGCGCTGGTGATCCTGACCGAGGACATGCTGATGATGCGCCCCCCCGGCCTCTGGGCTGCGACCGTGGTGCTGCTGGCCGAGTTCCTGCGCGGGCGCGCCGCGCTATCGCGGCAGCTGCCGTTTCCGGCGGAATGGTTCCTTGTTGCCGTCGCGGTGGCGGGGGCGGCGGTCGTCCACCGGGTGGTCCTGGGCATCACGCTGACCCCCGCACCCGCGGCGTTGCCGGTGCTGGTGCAGGCCATCGGCACGATCGCGGTCTATCCGGTCGTCGTCGCAGCGCTGCATCTCGGCGCCGGCCTGCGCAAGCCTGCCGCCGGCGAGGTCGATGCCATGGGGCGCCGGCTGTGAGGCGGTCGGCGAAGGAAGCCGAGGAAAGCGCCCGCCGCATCACCCGCAGGGCGCTGTTTCTCGGTGGGGCGCAGGCCGCCATCGTCGCCGTGCTGGGCCTGCGGATGCGCCACATGCAGGTCGAAGAGGCCGACACCTTCCGTCTGCTGGCGGAGGAGAACCGGGTCTCGATCCGCCTGATCCCGCCGGCGCGGGGACAAATCTTCGACCGCGCCGGCGTGCTGATCGCGGGGAACGAACCCAATTACCGCGTCGTCATCACCCGCGAGGATGCGCGCGATGTCGCAGCGGTGCTCGAGCGCCTGGCACGGCTGATACCGCTGACGCCCGAGGACATCGAGCGGACGCTGGCCGAGACGCGCCGCCGCAGCCCCTTCGTGCCGATCACCGTGGCCGACCGGCTGACCTGGGAAGAACTGGCGCGCGTGTCGGTCAACGCCCCCGCCCTGCCCGGGGTCACGCCCGAGGTGGGCCTGTCGCGATACTATCCGCTGGTCGAGGATTTCGCCCATGTCGCGGGCTATGTCGGCCCGGTCAGCGAGGCCGACCTTGCCCGCTACGAGACGCCCGATCCGGTGTTGCAGGTGCCGAAGTTCCAGATCGGCAAGGTCGGCGTCGAGCGGATGATGGAGGACGTGCTGCGCGGGCAGGCGGGATCGCGGCGCATCGAGGTCAACGCGGCGGGCCGGGTGATGCGCGAACTCGACCGGCGCGAGGGAACCCGCGGCGCCGACATCCGCCTGACGGTGGATGCCGCGCTGCAATCCTACGTGCAGGCCCGGCTCGGTGCCGAAAGCGCCTCGGCCGTGGTGATGGACTGCGCCACGGGCGACCTTCTGGCCATCGCCTCGTCCCCCGGCTACGACCCCAACCTGTTCGTGCGCGGCATCTCGTCGGCCGACTACCGGCGCCTTCTGGACGACGACCACCGCCCGCTGTCGAACAAGTCCGTGCAGGGTGCCTATCCGCCCGGATCGACGTTCAAGATGGTCACGGCGCTGGCCGCGCTCGAGGCTGGCGTGATCACGCCCGAAACGGTGGTGCGCTGTCCCGGCCACTACGAGGCGGGCGGCCGGCGGTTCCATTGCTGGAAACGCGGGGGGCACGGCCCGGTGAACCTCGTGCGCAGCCTGTCGGAAAGCTGCGATGTCTATTACTACGACATCGCGCAGCGCGTCGGCATCGACGCCATCGCGAGGATGGCCGAACGGCTGGGGCTCGGCGTGCGGCACGACCTGCCGATGTCGGCCGTCGCCGAGGGGCTGAATCCCGATCGCCAGTGGAAACGCGAGCGGCGCGGGCAGGAATGGCGCATCGGCGACACGATCAATGCCGCGATCGGGCAGGGCTATGTGCTGTCTTCGCCGCTGCAACTGGCGGTCATGACCGCGCGGCTGGCGACCGGGCGCGCGGTGAAGCCGCGGCTGATCGCGGCCGTGGACGACGTGCCGGTGCCGGTGCCCGAGGCGCCGCCGCTGGGGCTGACCCCGTCGCACCTCGCCGCCATCCGTCAGGGCATGTACGAGGTCACCAACAGCCGCAACGGCACCGCGCATTCCTCGCGCAGCGTGGACCGCGCGATGCTGATCGCGGGCAAGACCGGGACCAGCCAGGTCCGCAACATCAGCGAGGCCGAGCGCGCCCGCGGCGTCCTGCGCAACGACCAGTTGCCGTGGAACCGGCGGGACCATGCCCTCTATGTCTGCTATGCGCCGCATGACGCGCCGCGGGTGGCGGTCTCGGTGGTGGTCGAACACGGCGGCGGCGGGTCGGCCGCGGCCGCCCCGATCGCGCGCGACATCATTCTGCACGCCCTGACCGGCGGCCTGCCGCCGCTGACCGCCTATCCGGAATCGCAGCGCAACCGGATCGAGACGGACCAGCGCAACCTGCGCCTGCGCCCGATCGCCGAGGGCGCGGGCGCCGGCCGGACCCGGGCCTGAGGGGGCGCGCGTGAGCTACCTCGAGTATTCCGTCAAGCGGGTTCCGACGGGCCTCGTGAAGGTGCTGCACCTGAACTGGGCGCTGGTCGTGGTGCTGGTGGCGATCGCGGGCTTCGGCTTCCTGATGCTGACCTCGGTGGCGGGCGGGCGGGTCGAGGTCTGGGCGGAGCCGCAGATGAAGCGCTTCGTCGTCGGCATGGCGCTGATGTTCGCGGTCGCCTTCGTGCCGATCTGGTTCTGGCGGAACATGGCCGGGCTGGCCTATCTGACCGCCCTTGTCCTGCTGGTGGCGGTGGACGTGGTCGGCCACGTCGGCATGGGGGCGCAGCGGTGGCTGAACCTCGGGTTCATGCGGCTGCAACCGTCCGAGCTGATGAAGATCGCCCTCGTGATGATGCTGGCGGCCTATTACGACTGGCTGCCCCTCGACAAGACTTCGCGCCCGCTGTGGGTCATGGTGCCGGTGGCGCTGACCCTGGTGCCGACCGCGCTGGTCGTGGTGCAGCCCGACCTCGGCACCGCGATCCTGCTGGTGCTTCTCGGCGGCGCGGTCATGCTGACGGCGGGGGTGCACTGGGCGTATTTCGCCACCGTCATCGCGCTTGCCGCAGGGGCAGTCGCCGCGGTTTTCGCCAGCCGCGGCACCGACTGGCAGCTTCTGCGCGACTACCAGTTCCGCCGGATCGACATCTTCCTCGATCCCGGCTCCGATCCGCTCGGGGCGGGCTACAACATCAGCCAGGCCAAGATCGCGCTCGGCTCCGGCGGGTGGACCGGCAAGGGGTTCATGCAGGGCACGCAATCGCGTCTGAACTTCCTGCCCGAGAAGCACACCGACTTCATCTTCACCACGCTGGCCGAGGAATTCGGGTTTCTTGGCGGGTTCTTCCTGCTGACCCTCTATGCCGTCGTGGTGGCGCTGTGCCTTGCCACCGCCATCCAGTCCCGCGACCGTTTCGCCTCCATCCTCTGCGTCGGGGTCGGGGTGAACTTCTTCCTCTATTTCGCGATCAACATGGCGATGGTCATGGGTCTTGCGCCGGTCGTGGGGGTGCCGCTGCCGCTGGTGTCCTACGGGGGCACGGCGATGCTGATGCTTCTGCTCGGCTTCGGGCTGGTGCAAAGCGCGCATGTCCACCGCCCCCGCTGAAAGGCCCCGCCGATGCCCGTGACCGTGTTCTTCGCCGCGCCGCCGCGGCTGTGGCCGCTCTACGCCCCTCACCTCTGCCGTGCGCTGGCCGAGGCGGGCGTTGACGCTGCGCTGACGGATGCCGCGCCCGACCCGGCGGCGGTCGATTACATCCTCTGGGCGCCGGGCAGCACGCTGACCGACTTTCGCCCCTACACCCGTGCCAAGGCGGTCCTGAACCTCTGGGCGGGGGTCGAACGGATCGTGGGCAACCCCACGCTGACGATACCGCTGTGCCGCATGGTCGATCCCGCGATGACCGACAGCATGAAGGAATGGGTGGTCGGCCACGTTCTGCGCCACCACCTCGGCATGGACGCGCACATCCTGGGGCAGGACGGCGTCTGGCGGCATGACGATACCGTGCTGCAGCCCCTGGCGCGCGAACGCCCCGTGACCATCCTCGGCTTCGGCGAGCTGGGGCAGGCGGCGGGCCGGGCGCTGGCGTCGCTCGGCTTTCCGGTGACGGGGTGGGGCCGCACGGCGCGCGCGGTGCCGGGGTTCCGCTGCCTGCACGGGGCGGCGGGCCTCGAGGCGGCCCTGGCCGGGGCGCAGATCGTGGTGACGCTGCTGCCCAACACGCCCGCCACCGAGAACATCCTGAACGCCCGGACGCTGGCGTTGCCTGCGCGGGGGGCTGTCGTGATCAACCCCGGCCGCGGCGCGCTGATCGACGATGCGGCCCTTCTGGCGGCGCTGGACGACGGCCGGATCGGCCACGCCACGCTGGACGTGTTCCGCACAGAGCCTTTGCCGCCTGACCATCCCTTCTGGCGGCACCCGCGCGTGACCGTGACACCGCACATCGCCGCCACCACGCGGCCCGATACCGCCTCGCGCGTTCTGGCCGAGAACGTGCGGCGCGGCGAGGCGGGGCTGCCGTTCCTTCACCGGGTGGATCCCGCCCGCGGCTACTGAGGCGTCGCGTTCGGGACAGACGCCCGCCAGCCGCCGGGCCAGCCTGCGGCCCATGAGCTATGCGCGCTGTGCCCTCCTTGTCCTGCTGGCCGCCGTGCTGTGGTCCACGATGGGGCTTCTGATCCGTCTGCTTGCCGAGGCGGGGGTCTGGGCGACGTTGTTCTGGCGGTCGGTCGGGCTGGTGCCGGTGCTGATGCTGTGGCTTGCCTTCGCCACGCGCGGCCGGACGCTGGCCGCCATCCGGGCGGCCGGGCAGGCCGGGGCGATCGGCGGCGCGGGGCTGGTGGCGGCCTTTGCCGGGGCGATCCACGCAATCCAGTCGACATCGGTCGCCAATGCGGTGTTCCTCTTCGCCGTCTCGCCCATGCTGGCGGCGCTGCTCGCCCGGGCGGTGCTGGGCGAAAGGATCTGCCGGCACACCTGGTTTGCGATGGCGCTGGCGCTGGTCGGCATGGCGGTGATGGTGCGCGAGGGGCTGAGCCTCGGCCATGCCTCCGGCAACGCGGCGGCGATCCTGTCGGCGGCGGGGTTCGCCACCTTCACCGTCTGCCTGCGCGCAGGGCGTGTGACCGACATGCTGCCGGCGGTGGTCGCGGGGGGGCTTCTGTCGGCCGGCGTGTCGCTGGCGGTGCTGCTGGCGACCGGCGGCACCTTGCTGGTGCCTGCGTCCGACATCGCCATCGCCCTGACGATGGGGGCGGTCCTTCTCGGCACCGGGATGGTTCTCTACACCGCCGCAAGCCGGGGCCTGCCCGCGGTGGACGCCACCCTCCTGTCGCTGGCCGAGGTGGTGCTGGCGCCCCTGTGGGTTTTCCTGGTCCTCGGCGAAACCGCGACGCCGGCCACCCTTCTGGGCGGCGCCGTGGTAATCGGGGCGCTCGTGCTGAACGCCCGGGCCGGCGCACGGGCGCGCGCGGTAGAGGCGCGACGGGGGCTTGCAGGACCGGCGGCACCGGGCCAAGGTGGCGCGGGGAATTGTCGGGGGCGTGCATGAGGGCCTCGCCGGTCGGACGCGGCAGGGTGCGGCGCTGATGCCGCGCTGGATTGTCGCCTATGTGCAGGGTGTCGAGGCCCTGAACCGCCGCGTCGGGCGGTTCGCTATGCTGCTTCTCTTCGCGCTGATGGGCGTGATGCTGTGGGGTGCCTTCGCCCGCGCCGCCCTGACCCCGCAGATCTGGACCGACGAGATGGGCCAGTTCATCCTGATGGGGTATTTCATGCTGGGCGGCGCCTATGCGCTGCAGCTCGGCAGCGCGGTGCGCATGGACCTGTTCTATGCCACCTGGTCGGACCGCACGAAGGCCGCCGTCGATCTGGTGACGATCCTGTGCCTCTTCGTCTACCTCGGCGTCCTTCTCTGGGGCGGCATCGAGAGCACGCAATATGCGCTCGAGTACGCCGAGCGCCGCCGTGGCCTGTGGCGCCCCTACATGGCCCCGATCAAGATCGTGATGTGCATCGGGATCGTCCTGATGATCCTGCAATGCACCGCGATCTTCCTGCGCGACCTGAGCCGGGTGCTGCGCGACCCGATCCCGGAGCCGGCGGCCTGATGTCCTACGACCTGATCGCGGCCCTCATGTTCGGGTCGATGCTGATGATCCTGATGACCGGACAGCGGATGTTCGGCGTGATCGGATTCGTCGCGGTGGTGGCGGCGCTGCTGCTGTGGGGGGACCGCGGCGGCTACGACCTGGCCTTCGCGCAGAGCCTGAAGCTGATGAACTGGTTCCCGATCATCACGCTGCCGATGTTCGTGTTCATGGGCTACATGCTGAGCGAGACGCGGCTGGCCGACGACCTCTACCGGATGTTCCACGTCTGGTTCGGTCCTGTTCCGGGCGGCCTCGCGATCGGGACGATCCTGCTGATGGTGCTGATCAGCGCGATGAACGGGCTGTCGGTCGCCGGCATGGCGATCGGGGCCACTATCGCGCTGCCCGAGCTTCTGCGGCGCAACTACGACAAGCTGATGGTGACGGGCACCATCCAGGCGGGGGCGTCGCTCGGCATCCTGATCCCGCCGTCGGTGGTGCTGGTGCTCTACGCGATGATCGCGCGCCAGCCGGTGGGGGCGCTGTGGCTGGCGGGCGTGCTGCCGGGCCTGATGATGGCGGCGCTCTTCATCCTCTACATCTGGCTGCGCTGCCGGGGGAACCCGGCGCTCGGCCCGGTCCTGCCGGCGGACGAACGGGCGGCCGTCACGCGGGCCGAACGGTGGCGCCTGCTGCGTGCGGGCGCGATCCCGTTCCTGATCTTCGCGGTGATGATGGTGCCTTTCGTCACCGGCTATACCCGGCTCGTGGAAAGCTCGGTCATCGGGGCGCTGGCGGCGACCGCGGCGGCGGCCTGGAAGCGGCGGCTGACCTGGGCGGTGATGGAGGCGGCCACCCGCAACACGCTGGCCATTTCCTGCATGTTCATGTGGATCATCCTCGCCGCGCTGGCCTTCGGGGCGGTGTTCGACGGGCTGCGCGCGGTGGACGCGCTGCGGCGGCTGTTCCTCGAGAACGCGGGCCTTAGCCCCTGGACGGTGCTGATCCTGATGCAGCTGTCGTATCTGATCATGGGCACGTTCCTCGACGACACCGCGATGCTGGTGATCGTGGCGCCGCTCTATGTGCCGCTGGTGGGCGCGCTTGGCTTCGACCTGATCTGGTACGGCGTCCTCTACACGATCACCTGCCAGATCGCCTATCTGACGCCGCCGTTCGGCTACAACCTGTTCCTGATGCGGGCCATGGCCCCGCCGCAGATCGGGATCCGCGACATCTACCTGTCGATCATCCCCTTCGTCGGCGTGATGATCGCGGCGCTCGGCCTCGTCATCGCGTTTCCGCAGATCGCCCTGTGGCTGCCGCAGACGGTCTACGGGAACTGAACAAAGGGGCCCGCAGAGGCCCGAACCCAGCAAGGAGAACGACGATGACCACACGACGCAAGGTTCTGACCACCGGCCTCCTGGCGGCCGGGGCCTCCACGCTGGCGGCACCCGCAGTGCTGGGCCAGACCAAGATCCGCTGGCGGCTTCAGACCTACGCCGGCGCCGCGCTGGCGGCCGAGGTGGTAAAGCCGGCCATCGACACCTTCAACCGGATCGCCGGCGACCGGATGGAGATCGAGCTTTACACCGCCGACCAGCTGGTGCCCACGGGCGAGCTATTCCAGGCGCTGCAGCGCGGGACGATCGATGCGGTGCAGTCCGACGACGATTCGATGGCCGGCCCGACCGAGGTCACGGTCTTCGGCGGCTACTTCCCGCTGGCGCTGCGCTATTCGCTGGACGTGCCGGTTCTGTTCAACCGCTACGGCCTCGACGCGATCTGGAAGGAGGAATACGCCAAGGTCGGCGTTCGCCACATCTCGGCCGGCGCGTGGGACCCTTGCCATTTCGCGACCAAGGATCCGATCAACAGCCTTGCGGACCTGCGCGGCAAGCGGGTGTTCACCTTCCCGACCGCTGGCCGGTTCCTCGCGCAGTTCGGCGTCGTGCCGGTGACGCTGCCCTGGGAGGATATCGAGGTCGCGGTGCAGACGGGCGAGCTCGACGGGATCGCCTGGTCGGGCATCACCGAGGTCTATACCGTGGGCTGGTCGAACGTGACCAACTGGTTCCTCACGAACAACATCTCGGGCGCGTGGATCGGGCATTTCTTCGCCAACATGGACCGCTGGAATGCGCTGCCCGACGATCTGAAGGCGCTGCTCGAGGTGTGCTGCGAACAGTCGCACTACTATCGCCAGCACTGGTACTGGGGCGGCGAGGCCGACCTGCGGGTGAACGGGCCGAAGCTGAAACTGACCTCGATCCCTGACGAGGAATGGGCTACCGTCGAGGCTGCCGCGGCCATCTTCTGGGACGAGATCGCGGCGGAAAGCCCGGTGAAGGCAAAGGTCGTCGAGATCATCAAGCGCTACAACGAGGTGATGCAGAAGGCCGGCCGGCCCTACCGCTACACCTGACGCCCCGGCGGGCGGGGCGCCGGTCGCGCCTCGCCCCGAACCGACCGCAGACGCCCATGGCCACCATCGCCCCGCCCGAAGACCCCGAAGCCGACCCCCGCCTGCGCACGGTCTTCGACGACATCCGCGCCATCCGCGGGTCGGACTTCGTCCACAACGTCTGGCGCTATCCCGCCTTCGACTCCGCCCTTCTGGGAGAGGTCTGGCGCGAGACCAAGGCGGTCATGGCCACGCCCTCGACGCTCGATGCCAAGCTCAAGGAGATGATCTACGCTGCCGTCAGCATCGCCAATGACTGCGATTACTGCACCCACAGCCAACTCGCGGCTGCGAAGGCTCGGGGCATGACGCCGGCGGAACACGCCGATCTTCTGCGCGTGGTCGCCGCCGCGGCCCGGACGAATGCCCTTCTGAACGCGCTTCGTCCGCCGGTCGATGCTGCCTTTCTCGTGGCCGGGCGTTGAAGGTCGCTGCCTTCAGGCCGCTGCG
Source organism: uncultured Paracoccaceae bacterium (assembly GCA_938028765.1). Taxonomy (GTDB): domain Bacteria; phylum Pseudomonadota; class Alphaproteobacteria; order Rhodobacterales; family Rhodobacteraceae; genus CALIZF01. The sequence continues at coordinate 52,173 of CALIZF010000003.1, read as the reverse complement.
GACGCAGGGCGGCGCGGTCAGGCGAGGATGAGCGCACCCGCGTCGATCGCCGCGCCGTTCGCGATCAGCACGCTGAAATCCGCGACGCCGTCGCCGTCGAGATCGGCGGCGAGGATCCCCGCGTCATACCGCACCTGCCCCGCAACGCCCCCGAAGGCGGCATCGGCGATGAAACGCGGGGATACGCCCGGCGCGAACAGCGCCGAAAGGTCGATCCGGTCGGCACCCCGGCCGAAATCGACGATCACGTCGCGCGCGTCACCGGGGGCGGAGTCGCCGGCCTCGAAGACGAAGGTATCCGCTCCGGCCCCGCCGATCAGCCGATCCGTTCCCGCCCCGCCCCAGAGCGAATCCCGCCCCGCCCCGCCGCGCAGCACGTCGCGCCCGGCCATGCCGGCCAGCATGTCATTGCCGTCGCCGCCGTTCAGCTGATCGCGGGACGCGGTGCCCGAGGCGATGTCGTCGCCGCCGAGCAGGTCGAGCGTCCGGCCCTCGCGCCCCTGCAAGAGGATGAAATCGCCGCCCTCGGTCGGTGTGCCGTTGATCTCGGCCGACCGGTAGCTGCGCATGAACAGGCCCGCGGGCCGATCGCCCCCGGCCGAGGAATACCACGCGAAGGTGATCCCGCCGTCGGCATCAACCGCGACGCGCGGAAAGTTCTGCCCCGCAGGCAGCACCGCGTTGACCCGGAACGATCCGCCCAGCGGCGTGCCGTCCGCCGCGTGGCGCTGCGCATAGATGTCGTCGCGCGTGAAATGATAGTCCATGAACTGCGTCCATGTGACGACAAAGCCGCCGTCGGGCATGGGCGCGACGTCGATGTTGTTCTGATAGCCCGCCGACGGAAACGGCAGGCCGATCTGGAACTCGCCGCCCCGCGGCGTGCCGTCGGCGCGGAACACCCGGCCCATCGCATGCGGGTTGTAGGTCCGCGTGGTCTGATCGACATAGTCCATCCAGATCGCGACGAACCCGCCGCCCGCCAGCGGCGCGATACGCGCGGCGTCCTGATACGAGTAGGTCGATTCGTTGACGAGGAAGTTGCCGCCGAACGGCGTGCCGTCGGGGCGCAGGATCTGGCCATAGACGCCGGCGTCGCTGCCGTCCTGCCCGCTTTGATCGGTCCAGACAACGGCCATCCGCCCGCCGGCGAGCGTGGCGATCTGCGGGGCGTGCTGACGGTCCCCCACCTCCCGGTTGAGGACGCGCCCTCCGGTCGGCGCGCCGATCCCGGCGAAGGTCGCAACGGCCGCATCCCACAGGTTGCTGTCCGCGGCATAGGCGACGGCGAAACCGCCGTCGGACCCCCAGGGCGCAACCGAGGGGTCGAACTCCCAGCTTCCGCTGCGCACCGACCCGTCCTCGTAGCGCGCGAGAAGGATCGTCTGCGCCGGCCCGGCCGCCGCGCCCGCCGCGTCGAAGACCCGGCCCATCACGTTCCGCCCCGTATTGTAGCCGTAATTGTATTCGTCGGCCGTCCAGGTGACGACGAAGCCGCCGCCCGGCAGCGCGGCGACATCCGGGTCCATCTGCCGCAGCGGGTTGCCGCCGGGGTCGGTCAACGCCTGGCTGACGCGGAAGGTGCCGCCCTGCGCCGCCCCGTCCGGCCCGATCAGCCGGCCCCAGATGTGCAGGCCCGCATCGCTCCAGGCGTTCCAGACGGCAACGCGGGTCCCGTCCGCCAGCGCGACGATGTTGAGATTGTCGGAAAAGCCCTCGGCGGCATTCCCGCGGTCCGTCGACAGGACACGCTCGCCCGTGACGGGCTGAAAGTAGCGGTCGAACATCGCCATCCCCCCCTCCGACCTGCCGCAGGCCCTTGCCCCGGCCTGCGCTGCTGCAGCGAGAAGCAGAGCGTGGACCGGGGCCGGGAAGGCCGCCTTGATCCAGCGCAAGGTCGGGCCGCGCCGGCCGGCGGCCCGCCTGTCGTCAGGCGGGCACGACCATGCCCTTGCCCTTGGCGAGTTCCCGCATCCGCGCCTGGAGCTTCTCGAAGGCGCGCACCTCGATCTGGCGGATCCGCTCGCGGCTGACGCCGTAGCGCGCCGAGAGTTCCTCGAGCGTCACGGGCTCGTCCGACAGGCGGCGCTCGGTCAGGATGTCGCGCTCGCGGTCGTTCAGCACGGCCATCGCGCGCGTCAAGAGTTCCATCCGCGCGGCCAATTCGTCGCGCGCCTCGTAGGCGCTGGCCTGATCCGCGTCCTCGTCCTCCAGCCAGTCCTGCCATTGGGTGGCGCTGTCGCCGTCCGAGCCCACGGTCGCGTTCAGCGATGCGTCCGATCCGGACAGGCGGCGGTTCATGTCCACCACCTCGTCCTCGGTCACGTTCAGGTCCTGCGCGATCTTCGCCACGTTCTCGGGGCGCAGGTCGCCATCCTCGAGCGCGCCGATCCGGGCCTTGGCCTTGCGCAGGTTGAAGAAAAGCTTCTTCTGCGCCGAGGTGGTGCCGAGCTTCACGAGGCTCCAGGACCGCAGGATGTATTCCTGGATCGCGGCGCGGATCCACCACATGGCGTAGGTGGCAAGCCGGAAGCCCTTCTCGGGGTCGAACCGCTTCACGGCCTGCATCAGGCCCACGTTGGCCTCGGAGATCACCTCGGCCTGGGGCAGGCCGTAGCCGCGATAGCCCATGGCGATCTTGGCGGCGAGGCGCAGGTGCGAGGTGACCAGACGGTGGGCCGCCGAGGCGTCCTTGTCCTCGACCCACCGGCGGGCGAGCATGTATTCCTCTTCGGGGTCCAGCATCGGGAACTTCCGGATTTCGGCCAGGTAGCGGTTCAGGCCCTGTTCCGGGCTGGGCGCGGGCAGATTGGCGTAGGTCGTCATCGATCCTCCTCTTCCGGCCGCCTTGACTCGCCCCCGGGGTGCGACCCCGCGGCGCGCATGAGTTGACGCCGGAAACTTGTCGCAAAGATGAACTGGCCGGGATGCTGTGGAAAGGATCGTGTCAGTGCCATCACGGGCTTGTCAGGGGCGGTGCGCGGCCTGCAACACGGCGATCAGCGCGGCCATGTCGGGCGGCAGCGGCGCCTCGAACCGCAGCCGCGCCCCGGTGGCGGGATGGTCGAAGCCGAGCGTGGCGGCATGAAGCGCCTGCCGGGGAAAGGCGTCGATCGCCGCCGCCGTCTCTGGCCCGAGCGCTGCGGCCGAAGCGCGACGCCGGCCCCCGTAGACCGGATCACCGACCAGCGCGTGCCCGGCATGGGCCATGTGCACACGGATCTGGTGCGTGCGACCGGTTTCCAGCCAGCAGTCCATCAGCGCGACCGCCGGCGGCCGGCCCCAGGCCGCGATCCGGCGCGTCCGGGTCACCGCGTGGCGCGCGCCGGCGCGGGTGGCCGCTGCCACCGCCTGCCGCTGCCGGTCGGTCGGGTGGCGGGCAAGATGCGTGGCGATCCGCAGGGTTCCGCCGGTTTCCCACGCAACGCCCGGCACGCCGCGCAGGCGCGGATCGGCCGGATCGGGCACGCCGTGCACCAGCGCGCGGTAGTGGCGTTCGACCGTGTGGGCGGCGAACTGCGCCGCCAGCGCCTGCTGCGCCCGGTCGGTCTTGGCGGCGACGAGAAGGCCGGAGGTTTCCTTGTCGATCCGATGGACGATGCCCGGGCGCCGCTCGCCGCCGATGCCGGCCAGGCTGTCGCCGCAGTGATGCAGAAGCGCATTCACAAGGGTTCCCGCCGGGTTCCCCGCGCCGGGATGCACGACCATGCCCGCAGGCTTGTCCACCACGATCACCTCGGCGTCCTCGAACACGACGGCAAGCGCGATCGCCTCGGCCCGCGCGGCGACAGGCGCGGGGGCGTCAGGGGCGAGGGTATAGGCCCCGCCCGCCACTGGCGCGGCGCGCGGGTCGGTCACCGGCGCGCCCGCCAGCGTCACCCGCCCGACCGCGATCAGCCGCGCGATCTGCGACCGCGAAAGGCCCGCACCCTCTGGCGCCGCCTCGGCCAGCGCCTTATCAAGCCGGGCGGGCGGTGCCGGTCCGAGGGTGACGGTCACCGCAGCGGGCCGGGAGTCGGCCGGGGCATCGAACGGGGCGGGGGGCGACGGCATGGACGACGACTCCGGTCAGGCACCGGCAAGGCTGCCCCCGGCGGTGCGCGCCCTGCAATGGCTGGTGATCGCGCTGACCGCAACGATGATCGCGGGTATCGTCGCGGTGGTGACGGTGGTCGTGCAGCGGATGCCGCGCCCGGAACCCTATCCCGCCCTGCCCGACGGGCTGACCCTGCCCGACGGCGCGGTGCCCGAAGCGGTGACCTTCGGCCGCGGCTTCATCGCCGTGGTGACGCGGGACGGGCGGATCCTGATCCTCGACCGCGCCACCGGCGCGCTGCGCCAGACCGTGGTGCCGGAGGCCGCCCCGACCGACTGACCTCGCACCCGACGCACCCGACCCGCGCCGCCCGGTTGCCGCGCTGGCGCCATAGTGGGGTCTCATGCACTCTGCCATGCGACGCTACCCGCCCGACTCGCCCATGCGCCTTGATGCCTTCCTCCGCGCGCCCGACGGTCCCGCTGCGGGGGCCGCGGCCGATGCGCTGGCCACCGCGCGGCGGGTGCTGCGCACCGAAGGGCAGGCGCTGCTTGCGCTGGCAGACCGGCTGCCGGGCGACTTCGCGGAAGCGGTCGCGCGCATGCTCGGATGTCGCGGCCGGGTGATCCTGTCGGGTATCGGCAAGTCGGGCCATATCGCGCGCAAGGTGGCGGCTACGCTGAGCTCGACCGGCACGCCCGCCTTCTTCCTGCACGCGGCCGAGGCAAGCCACGGCGACCTCGGCACGATCACCGACGCGGACGTGGTGATGGCGCTGTCGAATTCGGGCGAGACGGCGGAGCTGGGCGACCTGATCGCGCATACCCGCCGGTTCGGGCTGACGCTGATCGGGGTTTCGGCGCGGGCGGACAGCACCCTGATGCGCGCGGCCGACCTGCGGCTGACGCTGCCCGCAGCGCCCGAGGCCTGCCGGATGGGCCTTGCCCCCACCACCTCCACCACGATGATGCTGGCGCTCGGCGATGCGCTGGCTGTCGCGCTGGCCGAGGCGCGCGGGTTCCTGCCCGAACATTTCCGCACCTTCCATCCCGGCGGCCGCCTGGCCGCGCGGCTGGCGCGCGCGAGCCAGATCATGCGGGCGGGCGACGCCCTGCCTCTGGTGGCTCCGGATGCGCCGATGGCCGAGACGATCCTTGTCATGACGGCCAAGGGTCTGGGCGTCGCTGGCGTGGTCGCGGGCGGGCGACTGACCGGCATCATCACCGACGGCGACCTGCGCCGGCACATGGCGGGGCTGATGGACCGCCGCGCGGCCGAGGTTGCCACGCCGAACCCGCTGACCGCACCGCCGCAGATGCTGGCGGCCGAGGCGGTGGCGCTGATGAACGCGCGCAAGGTGACGGTCCTCTTCGTGGTCGATCCGGGGGGCCGACCGCTCGGCGTCCTGCACCTGCACGACTGCCTGCGTGCGGGGGTGGCCTGACCGATGCGCACGGCGATCGTCATTCCCGCCCGCTGGGGCTCCACCCGCTTCCCCGGCAAGCCGCTGGCGCCGCTGGCCGGCCCCGACGGGACGCGCAGCCTGATCCGCCGCACCTGGGATGCCGCGATGGCGGTTCCCGGCATCGCCGCCGTCGCGGTGGCGACCGACGATGCGCGCATCGCCGAGCATGCGGCAGGGTTCGGGGCGCGCGTGGTGATGACCGCGGGCACCTGCCGCAACGGGACCGAACGGGTGGCCGAGGCGGCCGCCCGGATTCCCGCCGACCTCTATGTCAATCTTCAGGGCGACGCGCCGCTGACGCCGCCCTGGTTCGTCACCGCGCTGACGGCGGCGATGGCTGCCGACCCGGACGTGCCGGTCGCCACGCCGGTCCTGCGGGCCGACGCGGCCGCGCGGGCGCATCTTCTGGCCGATGCCGCGGCCGGCCGGCCCGGGGCCACCACGGCGGTGACGGACCGGGCGGGGCGAGCGCTCTACTTTTCCAAGGCGGTTCTGCCCGCCGGTGCTGCCGAGGCCCCGGTCCTGCACCATGTGGGCGTCTATGCCTACCGGCCGGCGGCGCTCGCGGCCTATGCCGCGCTGCCGCCCGGCGCGCTCGAAGTGGCGGAGGGGCTCGAGCAGCTGCGCTTCCTCGAACACGGCTGGCCGATCCTCTGCGTGCCGGTGGCGGCGCGCGGGCGGCCGTTCTGGGAGGTGAACCACCCCCACGACATCCCCCGCGTCGAGGCGGCGCTGGCCGCGCAGGGGACGGCCGCGTGACCCCGGCCGTCGCCATCGGCCCGGTCACCGTGGGGGCGGGGGGGCTGGTGCTGATCGCCGGACCCTGCCAGATCGAGGGGCGCGACCACGCCCGCCGCATGGCTGAAGGCGTGGCAGCAGCGGCCTCTGCTGCGGGCCTGCCGCTGATCTTCAAGGCGAGCTACGACAAGGCCAATCGCACCAGCCTGTCGGGCGCGCGCGGCGTCGGCATGGAACGGGGGCTGGAGATCCTGGCCGGGATCCGGGCCGACTTCGGCCTGCCGGTGCTGACCGACGTGCACGAGCCTGGCCATTGCGCGGCCGTGGCGGAGGCCGTTGACGTGATCCAGATCCCCGCGCTGCTGTCGCGGCAGACCGATCTTCTGGTGGCGGCGGGCCGGACGGGTCGCGCGGTCAACATCAAGAAGGGCCAGTTCATGGCGCCCTGGGACGTGGCCCATGCCGCGGCCAAGGTCGCCGCGACCGGCAACCGGCGGATCCTCTTGACCGAACGCGGCACGACCTTCGGCTACAACATGCTTGTGAACGATTTCCGCGCTTTGCCGCGGATGCGCGCCGCAGGCTGGCCGGTCGTGTTCGACGCCACGCATTCGGTGCAGGAACCCGGCGGGCGGGGCGACGCCAGCGGCGGCGCGCGCGAATTCGTCGAACCGCTGGCTCGCGCGGCCGTCGCGGTCGGGGTGGACGCGCTTTTCGTCGAGACGCACGACGACCCCGACCGCGCGCCGTCCGACGGGCCGGCGATGGTCCCGCTGGCGGACCTGCCCGCGATGCTGCGCCGCCTTGCAGCGCTGCACGCCTGCGTCCGGAGGCTTGCGTGACGCTGCGCGTCTGGATCGGCTGGGACCCGCGCGAGGAGGCGGCCTATCAGGTCTGCCGCGCCTCGATCCTGCGGCACGCCGTCAGCCCGCCCGCGATCCATCCGCTGCGGCAGGCGGCGCTGCGCGAGGCTGGCCTTTACACGCGTCCCGCCGATCCGGGGGCGGCGACCGAATTCTCGCTGACGCGGTTCCTTGTCCCCTGGCTGGCCGGGCACCGCGGCCTTGCGCTGTTCGTCGATTGCGACTTCCTCTTCACCGCAGACATCGCGGGGTTGGTCGCTGCGGCAGAGCCCGGACGCGCTGTTCATGTGGTGCAGCACGACTATGTCCCGCGGCGGGCCGTTAAGATGGACGGCAAGCCGCAGGCCGCCTATCCGCGCAAGAACTGGTCCAGCCTGATGCTGTTCGACGCTGCGCACCCGAAGGTGCGGGCGCTGACGCCCGATGTGGTGAACACCGCGGCTCCCGCCCACCTGCACCGGTTCGGCTGGCTCGACGACGCCGAGATCGGCGCGCTGCCGCGGACCTGGAACCATCTCGTCGGCGACTACCCCCGCCCCGCCGCAGTGCCTGCGGGCATCCACTTCACCAACGGCGGCCCGTGGTTTCCGGGTTGCGAAGAGGTGGATTATGCCGACCTGTGGCGGTCCGAGCGCGACCGGCTGCAGGCCGGGGGCAGCTGAACGCGCGGGATCTGGCCGCCCGCCCGAGGTATCCCGCAGCGGCGACCGCGGCCCCTGCGCGGGGCAACCGCCCGGCCGCGGGGCGTGATCGGCCGGACCGGCCGGTTGCCGGTCGCGTCCGGCCTCGGGGCACGGGACGAAGGCAACGTATTGGCGCGGCCGCAGACGGCCGCGACGCCGGGGCGAGCTGATCCTGCGCCTTCGGCACCCTCGGCCCGTGGCGGCCGGCAGACCGGGCCGGCGGCAAGGGCCGCAGCGGCCGGGTGCCCGCGCCGCAACCGGACCTGCGCCGGCCGTCAGGGCGCGACGGTCCAGGGTTCGGGCCAGCGGAACTCCTGCAGATTCGGGCCTGGTCCGATCCGGTCCACCACGGCGAAGAGGCCCGGGGCCGCGAGCGGCGTCAGCACGCCGTGCCAGGTGCCGCGGTGGAGGTTGATCCCCTGCGCCCCGTCGGTGACGAAGGCAAGCGGACGCCCGGGCCGCCCGCCCTCGTCGGGGGCGACGATGACAAGGAAGGGGTGCTGCGTCATCGGCAGGAAGGCCTGCGATCCGTCGGGGTGGCGCTCGACGAGGTCGAAGGCATAGGGCAACCGCCGGGGGTCGGCGAGAAAGACCGAGATGCCGGCGCGCCCGTCCGAGAACTCCAGCCGCGCCCTGTCGTGGTGCCGCCGGCAGGCGCCTGCGTTGATCGGCCTGTAGTCGCCCGTGGCGTCCAGCACGTCGCCGAAGGGCGCGAAGGCGGCCGCGGTGAGGGGCGCGGGCAAAAGGGTGCGCCCGGCCGCGCCCCCGAGGGGCTTCGCGCCCCCCGGCCCCCCCGCGGAGTATTTCGGACAAGATGAAGTCACGGGCGCGAGACGGGGTCGGACCTGCGCGGAGCCGGTTCCCGATGCAGGCGGCGACACAGGCGCTGCGCGGCGTATCCGCGGCAGGACGGCGTTCTGCGGGCGGGCGATCCTGCGGTCACGGGGCGAAGGGGCCGCCGAGGGCGGCGTGACGGTTCACGTCCTTGTAGAGGAGGTAGCGGAAGGGGCCGGGGCCGCCGGCGTAGCAGGCCTGCGGACAATAGGCGCGCAGCCAGATGTAGTCGCCCGCCTCGACCTCGACCCAGTCGCGATTGAGCCGGTAGACGGCCTTTCCTTCCAGCACGTAGAGGCCGTGTTCCATGACATGCGTTTCCTCGAACGGGATCAGGCCGCCCGGCTGGAAGGTGACGATGTTCACGTGCATGTCGTGGCGCAGGTCGGCCGGATCGGCGAAACGGGTGGTCGCCCACCGACCCTCTGTGCCGGGCATGGGGACGGCGGCCACGTCGCGGTCGCGCGCGACGAAGGCGGGCGGCGGGTCGAGGTCCAGCGCCGGCTGCCAGCGCTTGCGGATCCAGTGGAAGCGGGCAGCTTCGGCGCCGGGGTTGGCCAGCGTCCAGCGCGCGCCGGGGGGCAGATAGGCGTAGCTGCCCGGCGCGAGCGGGTGCTCGGCGCCATCGATCGCGAGGACAGGCGCGCCGCCCGTGACGAAGAGCACGCCCTGGGCCCGGGCGTCGGGTTCGGGGGTGTCCGATCCGCCGCCCGGGGCGACCTCCATCACATAGTGGCTGAAGGTCTCGGAAAAGCCGGTCATCGGCCGGGCGATCAGCCACAGGCGGGTCTGCTGCCAGCCGGGAAGGAACGAGGTGACGATGTCGGAGAAGCAGCCGCGGGGGATGACCGCATAGGCCGCGGTGAACACCGCGCGGCCGGTGTGCAGCGCGGTCTGGGGCGGCAGGCCGCCGGGGGGGCTGGCGTAGGGCGTCATCGGCCGGGTGCGTGCGGCAGGAGGGCGGCAAGGCGCAGTTCGGCGATCCGTTCCACCTGGGCGCAGGCGGTGGCGAATTCCGTCGCGGTGTCTTGCCCGATGCGGATGTGGAAGGCGCGCAGGATTCCCTCCTTCGTGTGGTCGCGCACGGCGATGATGAAGGGAAACCCGTGGCGGGCGGTATAGTCGGCGTTCAGGCGCTCGAACGTCGCGCGTTCCTCGTCCGTCAGCGCGTCGAGCGCCGCCGAGGCCTGTTCGGCCGCGCTGTCGGGCGTCAGGCGGCGCGCCTGCGCGAGCCTGCCGGCAAGGTCGGGGTGGGCCCGCAGCACGGCAAGGCGTTCCTCGGGCGCGGCGGCGCGGAAGGCGCGGCAGAGGGCGCTGTGAAGGCCTGCCGCGCTGTCGTGCGCGGGGCCGAGCTCCAGCGCCCAGGCACGTTCCGCAACCCAGGGGGAGTGTTCGAAGACGCCGCCGAAGCGGGCGACGAAGGTCGCGCGGTCCATCGTCGAGGGGCGTTCCCGGCGGCGCGGCGGGTGTTCGCGTGTCCAGTGGGCGGCGATCTGGCCGCGGGTGGCGAACCAGGCCCCTCCGCGCTGGCGGGCATGGTCGAGGAAGCGGATCAGGCCCGCCACCTTCCCCGGCCGGCCGACAAGGCGGCAGTGCAGCCCGACCGAGAACATCCGCCCCCCTTCGGCATGCAGCACGTCGAACGTGTCGCACAGGTAGTCGCCGAACTGATCGCCGGTGATCCAGCCCGGCGCGGTGGCAAAGCGCATGTCGTTGGCCTCGAGCGTGTAGGGGATCACCAGCTGATCCCGGTCGCCGACCTCGAACCACCAGGGAAGGTCGTCGTCGTAGGCGTCGCTGATCCAGTCGAACTGCCCGGTTTCGGCGGTCAGGCGCACGGTGTTGGCGCTGCAGCGGCCGGTGTACCAGCCGCGCGGCGGCTGCCCCGTCACCTCGGCGTGCAGGCGCACTGCCGCGGCGATCGCGTCGCGTTCGGCGTCCTCGGGCATGTCGCGGTGGTCGATCCACTTCAGGCCGTGGCTGGCGATTTCCCACCCTGCGGCCTGCATGGCCGCGACCTGGAGCGGCGCGCGGGCCAGCGCGGAGGCGACGCCATAGACGGTGACGGGAAGGCCGCGCCCGGTGAACAGGCGGTGCAGCCGCCAGAACCCCGCCCGGGCGCCGTAGTCATAGAGCGACTCCATGTTCCAGTGCCGCATCCCCGGCCAGGGTTGCGCACCGGGGATGTCGCTCAGGAAGGCCTCGGACGCGGCGTCGCCATGGAGGATCGAGTTCTCGCCGCCTTCCTCGAAGTTGAGGACGAGGCTGACCGCGACCCGCGCTCCGCCGGGCCAGCGCGGGTCGGGCGGTTCGGCGCCGTAACCCGAAAGGTCGCGGGGATAGCGGTGCATCGGGCCCCCTTGCGGCGCGTCCGCGCGTGGCGATCCGGCGGGATCGCCGGATCCGCCGCGGGCGGCGACGCGCACCCGCCGCCCGGAAACCTTGCCGCCGGACCGCCCGGGGCGTCCCGACGCGGCGATCTTCGACCGGGCGGCGGCGGATTTGCAAGCCCCCGCGCGCGGGCCCGGGGCCGGTCGCGCGCGGTGCTGCCGGGCGCGGCGACGCCGCTGCAGGCCGGGGGCAGGCGCGCAGGCGATGCATCCCGCCGCCTGGGACCCCGAGCGGGCGGACCCGGCCGGCGGCAGGGGGCGGCGGGATCGGCGGGCGCCGGGACGGGCGCCCGCCGCTGCGGGGCTATTCGCCGCCGCCGAGCCCGTGGACGTAGAGCGCCACGGCGCGGATGTCGGCCTCGGTCAGGCGCCCCGACCAGCCCGGCATCACGCCGAAGCGCGCGTTGACGACCGAGGTGCGGATCGCCGCCTCGCTGCCGCCGTAGAGCCAGATCGCATCGTTGAGGCGCGGCGCGCCGATGTCGCGGTTCCCCTCGCCCGCCTCGCCGTGGCACGATGCGCAGTTTTCGGCAAAGACGGTTGCCCCTGCCTCGGCCATCGCCGGGTCGTGATCCTGCCCCGAGATGGCGCGGACATGGGCCACGACCTGGTCGATCTCTTCGGGCGCGAGGATTTCGCCGAAGGCGGGCATCTGGCTGTAGCGGGCATCCGGGTCCTGGGTGTTGCGGATGCCGTGGGTGATCGTCAGGTGGATGTTCTCGATGTCGCCGCCCCAGAGCCAGTCGTCGTCGAGCAGGTTGGGGTATCCTGCGGCCTGCACCCCCGCGGCCCCCGCACCGTGGCAGCTGACGCACCAGGTGCGGAACACCGCGGCACCGGCGTTGGTGGCGAAGCGCAGAAGCTCGGCGTCCTCGCTGACCGCGGTCAGGTCGGTCGCCACCAGCCGGTCGCGCATGGGCGCGTTGGCGGCGGCCACGCGCTCGATCTCGGTCGCCACCGCTGCGCGGGTGGAGTGTCCGAGGATGCCGGGGGTTGCGCGTTCCACCAGCGGCCAGGCGGGGTAGAGGACCGTATAGACCGCAGCCCAGGCGATGGTGGCGTAGAAGATCCACAACCACCAGCGCGGAAGGGGGTTGTTCAGTTCCTCGATCCCGTCCCATTCGTGGCCGGTCGTCCCGACCTCGCCGGGCTTTGCAGGCTTCGTGTGCTGCGCGCTCATGGCCGCGCCTCCCTCGATTGTTCGGCCGCCGTCGCCGGCGCGGGCCGGTCGTCGTGACGGAAGATGGATGTTGCGGCGTCCTCGTGCCGGCGGCGTCCGCCGGGGCGGAAGAGGAACGCGATCATGCCGAGAAAGAACAGCATCAGCGCGAGGACGGCCCAGCTGTCGGCGAAGGCACGCAGTTGGGTATAGGTTTCCATGCGTGCCCCTCAGCGGCTGGCGTCGGGAACGAAGGTCGAGAAATCGACCATCGTGCCGAGCACCTGGAGGTAGGCGATGATCGCGTCGAGTTCGGTGAGCTCCGCCTGCCCGTCGAAGTTGCGCGTCTGCGCGCCTGGATAGCGTTCCAGAAGCGCGTCCCAGTCGCCGTCCGCGGTTGCCTGCGCGACGAGGTCGGCCCGCGCGTTGGCGATCATCTCGTCGGTGTAGGGAACGCCGACCGCGCGGTGCGTGCGCATGAGGTCAGCCACATGCGCGATGTCGAGCGGCGTGCGGCCGAGGAAGGCGTAGGGCGGCATGATCGATTCCGGCACCACCGACTTGGGGTTCTGGAAGTGATCCTGGTGCCATTCGTCGGAATAGCGTCCCCCCACACGCGCGAGGTCGGGCCCGGTGCGCTTCGACCCCCACTGGAACGGGTGGTCGTACATCGATTCTGCCGCGAGGCTGTAGTGGCCATAGCGTTCGACTTCGTCCCGCATCGGACGGATCATCTGGCTATGGCAGACATAGCAGCCTTCGCGGATGTAGATGTCGCGGCCCATCAACTCCAGCGGGCTGTAGGGGCGCACACCCTCCACCTTCTCGATCGTGTTCTCGAGGTAGAAGAGCGGCACGATCTGCACGAGGCCGCCGATCGTGACGACGAGGAAGGACAGCACGGCGAGCAGGGTCGCGTGCCTCTCGATCGCCTTGTGGCCGTCAAGGAATGCCATGATACCCCTCCGTCATTCCGCCGGGACCGCCGCGGGGGCGGTCTGTTTGCGGGCGACCGAGGTCACGGTCATCCACAGGTTGTAGCACATGATCAGAGCGCCCGTGAGATACAGCAGGCCGCCGATCCCCCGCACGACATACATCGGGAACTTGGCCGCCACGGTGTCGGCGAAGGCGTTCACGAGGAACCCGTTGGCATCGACCTCGCGCCACATCAGGCCCTCCATGATCCCGGTGACCCACATCGCCGAGGCGTAGAGGACGATCCCGATGGTGGCGAGCCAGAAGTGCCAGCTGACGAGCGCGAGCGAGTAGAGACCCTGCCGGTTCCACAGCCGCGGCGCAAGGAAGTAGAGCGCGCCGAATGTGATCATGCCGTTCCAGCCGAGCGCGCCGGAATGGACGTGGCCGATGGTCCAGTCGGTGTAGTGGCTAAGCGAGTTCACGGCCTTGATCGACATCATCGGCCCCTCGAACGTGGACATGCCGTAGAAGCCGACCGAGATCACCATCATGCGGATCACGGGATCGGTGCGCAGCTTGTCCCAGGCGCCCGAGAGCGTCATCAGCCCGTTGATCATCCCGCCCCACGAGGGCATCCAGAGCATGATCGAGAACACCATCCCGAGGGTCGAGGCCCAGTCGGGCAGGGCAGTGTAGTGCAGGTGGTGCGGACCGGCCCAGATGTAGAGGAAGATCAGCGCCCAGAAGTGGATGATCGACAGCTTGTAGCTGTAGACCGGCCGCTCGGCCTGCTTGGGGATGAAGTAATACATCATCCCGAGGAAGCCGGCCGTCAGGAAGAAGCCCACCGCGTTGTGGCCGTACCACCACTGCACCATCGCGTCCTGCACGCCCGAGAACACCTGCACCGACTTCGACCCCCAGATCGACACCGGCAGGCTGAGATTGTTCACCAGGTGCAGCATCGCCACGGTGATGATGAAGGCCAGAAGGAACCAGTTGGCGACGTAGATGTGCGGCTCCTTGCGCTTCAGCAGCGTGCCGACGAAGACCGCAAGGAAGGCGACCCACACGATCGTCAGCCACCAGTCCACATACCATTCCGGTTCGGCGTATTCCTTGGACTGGGTCGCACCCAGCAGATAGCCCGTGGCGGCCAGTACGATCACCAGCTGATAGCCCCAGAACACGAACCACGCGAGGTTGCCGCCCCAGAGCCGCGCCGCCGTCGTGCGCTGCACGATGTAGAACGACGACATGATCAGGGCGTTTCCCCCGAAGGCGAAGATCACCGCCGAGGTGTGCAGCGGCCGCAGACGGCCGAAGTTCATGTAGGGCTGGGCCCACTCGAAGTTGAGCGCGGGGAAAGCCAGCTGGAACGCGATCCAGGTTCCCACGAGAAAGCCCACGACACCCCAGAAGGCAGTGGCGATCAGGCCTGCCCGCACCACGCTGTCGAAATATTCGGCTTCGTTAGGGCGGCGGCGCGGTTCGTCCGTGCGGCGCACCTGCCACAGGAACAGACCGCCCGCGACCAGCATGATCGTCAGTGCGTTGACCAGATAGGCCGTGTCGCGCGCGTAGTTCGCCGCGATCGCGGCGAAGACCGCGATCACGCCGAGCGCGACCAGTTTGATGTAATCCCACATACCGCGTCCCTTTGTCCGGCACGCACGGGTTCGTTGCCCGCGCGGCTGTGCGTCAGCCCTACGCTTGTGGCGTAGCCGGCCGCATCCGGCCTTGACGTGGATCAAGGCCACAGCCGCCGGACCGGGTTCTGACTGCGCGGGCAAGGGCCAGGACGCCACGGTGCGCTATCCGGCCCCGGAAGGGAGAGGCGACATGGCCTACAAGACGCTGTTCACCACCGTGACCGCCGATGCGGACGGCGCGGGTTCGGTCGCGGTGCTCGATGCCGCGGTGGCGCTGGCACGGGCGTGGGATGCGCATCTCGATGTGCTGGCCCTCGGCGTGGACCGGACGCAGATCGGCTATTATTACGCCGGCGCGTCGGCGATGATCTATCAGCAGACGCTGGAACGCGCGCAGGAAGAGGCGGCCGATCAGGAAAAGGCGGCGCGAACCCGGCTGACGCCCGAGGATATCCGCTGGTCGATCGACACCGCGGTGGTGCAGCTCGGCGGCCTCGGCGGCGTGGTGGCGCAACGCGCGCGATTCGCTGACCTCGCGGTGATGCCCAGGCCCTACGGCAAGGGCCGCGGGGCCGAGAACGAGGCGGCGACCGAAGCCGCACTGTTCGACGCCGACACGCCGGTCCTGGTCGTGCCAGAGGGTGCGCCGCTGGACTTCGGCCGGGTGGTCATCGCCTGGAACCAGGGGGCCGAGGCGCTGAGGGCGGTGCGCCGGGCGCTGCCGATCCTGAAGGCGGCGCAGGCGGTGAACATCGCGGTGATCGATCCGCCCGCGCACGGGCCCGAACGGTCGGACCCGGGCGGGCAACTGTCCACCTGGCTGTCGCGGCACGGGGTGCGCGCCGAGGTGTCGGTGCTCGCCCGCACGCTGCCGCGCACCTCGGACGTGATCGCGCGGCATGTGGCCGACCAGGCCGCCGACCTTCTGGTGATGGGGGCCTACGGGCACTCGCGCTTCCGAGAGGCGATCCTCGGCGGCACCACGCGGAACACGCTTGAAGGGGCGACGGTGCCGGTGTTCATGGCGCACTGACGCGCCGGCGGCGGCGGCCCCGTCAGACCAGCAGGCCGCCGTCGCTGTCGTCGCCCGTCTCTTCCAGAAGCCGCCCGAAATCGGGGACGGTGACGTGGCGCTTGCCTTCGAGTTCGATCACCCCGTCGCGCTTCAGCGCGGATACCTGCCGGCTGACCGTTTCCAGCGTCAGGCCGAGGTAATCTGCCATCGCCTCGCGCGTGAGCGGCACATCGAAGGTCAGCGGGCCGCGCGAGCCCTTCAGCTTCAAAGTTGCGTCGCGCCGGGCGAGGATGGCAAGAAGCGAGGCGATCTTTTCCCGTGCCGTCTTGCGGCCGAGCAGCAGCATCCATTCCCGCGCCGCGTCGAGTTCGTCCAGTGTCATTTCCAGAAGGCGCTGCGCGATGTGCGGAGTGCGCGCCATCATGTCCTCGAACGGCTTCTTCCGGAAGCAGCACATCAGCAGGTCGGTCGTCGCCGTCACGTCGTAGGGCGCCGTCGCGCGTCCGGGACGGCCGACGAAATCGGACGGCAGCAGCAGACCGACCATCTGCCGGCGCCCGTCCTCCATCGTCTGCGTCAGGGTGGCGATTCCGGTGACGACCGAGGCCACGAAATCCATCTGGTCGCCCGACCAGATCAACGTCTGCCCCGCCTCGAAGCTGCGGTAGTACTTGATCCGCTCAAGCTCGGCCAGTTCGTCGGCGTCGCATCGCGCGCAGACGGCGCGGTGGCGGATCGGGCAGTCGCCGCAGCTCTGGCTCGGTGGGGGCGCGTCCTTCGGGGCCATGCGTCCTGCCTGTTGATCTAAGTCAAGGCTATCGTGCCCGACCACCGCTATGCTAATGGGATGGACGCCTCTTCGCAACTTGCCGCCCTCGGGCTTTTTGACGCGCGGGTCCCGCGCTATACCAGTTATCCGACCGCGCCGCAGTTCTCGGCGCGGGTCGGTCCGGCCGATGCGGCGGCATGGCTGCGCTCAATCCCGCGGGGATCGGCGATCTCGCTTTACCTGCATGTGCCCTTCTGCCGTAGGCTATGCTGGTTCTGCGCCTGCAGGACGCAGGGCACCCTGTCCGACGCGCCGGTGAGGGCCTATGTCGAGACGCTGAAGGCAGAGCTGCGGCTTGTCGCCGCCCTTCTGCCGCCGGATGTGCGGCTGTCGCGTTTGCACTGGGGCGGAGGCACGCCCACGTTGATGTCGCCCGACCTGATCGAGGATCTGTCCGCTGCGGTGCAAGCGGTGGCGCCGCTCGCGGAGGATGCCGAGTTTTCCGTCGAGATCGACCCCAACGAGATCGACGACGCCCGGCTCGACGCCCTGGCGGCGGCAGGCATGAACCGCGCGTCGATCGGCGTGCAGGACTTCGACCCCGTCATCCAGGACACGATCGGGCGTCATCAGAGCTATGACATCACCCGTGCGGCCGCCGAGGGGCTGCGCGCGCGGGGGGTGGTCAGCCTCAACGCCGACATCCTGTTCGGGTTGCCGCACCAGACGCCGGCCCGCATGGCGGATTCGGTGCAGAAGCTTCTGTCGCTGTCGCCCGACCGGGTGGCGCTTTACGGCTATGCCCATGTGCCCTGGATGAGCCGGCGGCAGCAGATGATCCCCTCGGACGCCATGCCGACCCCGCAGGAGCGGCTGGCGCTGTTCGAGGTGGCGCGGCAGATCTTCCGGTGGGACGGCTACGAGGAGGTGGGGATCGACCATTTCGCCCGCCCCCACGACGGGCTGGCGGTGGCGGCGCGGAACGGCCGGCTGCGGCGCAATTTCCAGGGCTATACCGACGATCCGGCCCCTGTGCTGATCGGCATCGGCGCCTCGGCGATCTCGCGTTTTCCGCAGGGCTATGCGCAGAACTGCGCGGCCACCGGAGATTACACGCAGGCGATCCGGGCGGGGCGTCTGGCGACGCATCGCGGCCATGCCTTCACGGGCGAGGACCTGATGCGCGCGCGGATGATCGAGGCGCTGATGTGCGATTTCCGCATCGACCGGGACGAGATCGTGGACCGCTTCGGCATTTCGCCCGAGGCCTTCGACGCGCTGGCGCGCAAGGCCGTGGCGCCGTTCGGCGCGATGGTCGAGGTGGACGGGCGCGGCGTGACGATCCCGCCGGCGGCGCGGCCGCTGACCCGGATGATCGCGCGCGCCTTCGACACCTACGACCAGTCGAAGGCGCAGCATTCGGCGGCGATCTGATCGGTCAGGCTCTGGCGCCGCGGGCGACCCGCTCGACATAGTCGGCGGTGCGCGGCAGGCATTCGGTGAGGTCATAGCCGCCGGTCAGGATCGTCTGCCGCGCCGCCGCGCGCTGTGCGGCGAAACGCTCCGGGTGTGCCAGTCCCTCGATCAGCGCGTCGGACCAGCCTTGCACGTCGAAGAAATCGACCAGCCGCCCGTTCTCGCCGTGGCGGATCAGTTCGCGCACCGGCGCGGTGTCGGACCCGACGATGGCGCAGCCCGATGCCATCGCCTCGAGCAGCGACCACGACAGCACGAAAGGATAGGTCAGGTAGGCGTGCACGCGGCTGACCTGCATGAGGCTGACGAACTGCGCATAGGGCACCCGGCCGGTGAAGTGGACGCGGCTCAGGTCGAGGCCCAGCCGCACCTCGTCGAGGAAGATGTCCTTCCAGCTGCGCCCGTCCTTGGGCTTGGCGCCGTAGCTGACATCGTCGCCGCCGATCAGCACCACCTGGGCCTGCGGCCGCGCCGCCAGCACCGCCGGAAGCGCCCGCATGAAGATGTGATACCCGCGGTAGGGTTCGAGGTTGCGGTTGATGAAGGTCAGAACCTCGTCCCCCGCCCGCAGCGTCAGGCCGTTCGGCAGGGTGTGGGTGGCGTTCGGGTCGGGGCGGTTCGTCGCGGTATCCACTCCGTCGAAGATGACCTCGATCAGGGGTTTCAGCGCGGGCGGAAAGGTGCTGGCCTGCCAGTGCGTCGGCGACAGCGCGGCATCCGCCTGCAGCATCGACAGGCCCAGATGGGCGTTCCGCGCCTCGGTGATCATCGCCTGGTCGAGCGAGCGGGGCGAGAACTCGGGGTCGAACCCCACGTCGCGGCCGGTCGCGCCATAGTAGAACTCGGCGTAGATCATCAGCTTCGCCTCGGGGAACACCTCCTTGAGGAACAGCGTCTCGCCCCAGCCGGAATGGCCGAAGATCAAGTCGGGCACGAAGCCGTGCTGCTTGCGCAGCGTCGCCGCGGCGCGGCCGACGGTCACCGCGCGGTCGGTCATCTCGGTGTAGGTGCGGCCGAGGCGGCAGGCGTTCGGGTCGGCGCGGGGCGCCTCGTGGCGGTAGCGGAGGGTCGGCACGGAGGTCTGGCGCTTGTTCGCCTGATCCGTCAGCGCCACCACACGGTGGCCGCGGCGGATCATCTCGGGCGCGAGGTGCAGGAACTGGCCGGGGAAATTCTGGTGGACGAAGAGGAGGTTCAGAGGTCGTGCCATGCGGTCGGGCCCTGCCGGTGTCAGCCGGACCGAACCTTGAGGTCAAACGCCGCAGATAGCAACGCCTGCGTATAGGGCTGTTCGGGCGCGCCGAATACCCTGTCGGCCGGGCCCTGTTCCACCACGTCGCCCGCCCTCATCACGACAACATGGTGCGCGAGTGCACGGATCACCCGCAGGTCGTGACTGATGAACAGGTAGGCCAGGCCGAACTTCCGCTGCAGCTCGCGCAGAAGCGCCACGATCTGGACCTGCACGGTCATGTCGAGTGCGCTGGTCGGTTCGTCCAGCACCAGAAGGCGCGGGCGCAGGATCATCGCGCGGGCGATGGCGATGCGCTGGCGCTGCCCGCCCGAGAATTCGTGCGGGTAGCGATCCGCCATCGCCGGGTCGAGGCCGACCTCGGCCAAGATCTCGGCCACCATCGCGGCGCGGTCGCGCCCCGGGTCCACCCCGTGCACGCCAAGACCCTCGGCCACGATCTCGCCGACCGTCATCCGGGGCGACAGGCTGCCGTAGGGGTCCTGGAACACGATCTGCATTTCCCGGCGCAGCGGGCGCAGCGCACGCGACCGAAGGCCCTGCACGTTGCGGCCCTGGAACACCACAGGACCCTCGGACGGGATCAGCCGCATGATCGCAAGCGCAAGCGTCGTCTTGCCCGACCCGCTTTCGCCGACGATCCCCAGCGTCTCGCCTGCCCGCACCGCAAGCGTCGCGGCGTTGACCGCCTTCACATGGCCCACCGTCCGGCGCAGCAGGCCGCGCTGGATCGGGAACCAGACGCGCAGCGCTTCGGTGCGCACCACCTCGGCCGCGTCGGGCGGGACGGGATCGGGCCGGCCCTTCGGCTCGGCCGCCAGCAGGGTTCGGGTGTAGGGGTGACAGGGGGCGGCGAACACCGCCGCGGCCGGCCCCTGTTCCACGATCTCGCCCTTCTGCATCACGCAGACCCGGTCGGCGAAACGGCGCACGATCCCGAGGTCGTGGGTGATGAACAGCATCGACAGCCCTTCGCGCCGCTTCAGGTCCATCAGCAGCTCGAGGATCTGCGCCTGGATGGTCACGTCGAGGGCCGTGGTCGGTTCGTCGGCGACCAGCAGGTCAGGCCCGTTCGCCAGCGCCATCGCGATCATCACGCGCTGCCGCTGCCCGCCGGAAAGCTGGTGGGGATAGGCCGACAGTCGGCTTTCGGCATCGCGGATGCCGACCTTGTCCAGAAGGTCGAGGATGCGCGCCCGCGCCGCCGCGCCCGTCAGGCCCTGATGCAGCGCCAGCGCCTCGGCCAGCTGCTTCTCGACGGTGTGCAGCGGGTTCAGCGATGTCATCGGCTCTTGAAAGACGAAGCTGATCTCGTTGCCGCGCACCGCGCGCAGGTCGGGTTCGGGTGCCCCGACCATCTCGCGCCCCTGCCAGCGGACTGAACCGGTGACGGTCGCGTTGTCGGCCAGAAGGCCGACGGTTGCCAGCGCCGTCACCGATTTGCCCGATCCGCTTTCGCCGACCAGAGCCACGACCTCGCCCCTGGCTACGGCGAAGCTGACGCCGCGCACGGCCTCTACCGTGCGTCCGTCCTGCGCGAAGCGGACGGCGAGGTTCGCCACCTCCAGAAGCGTCACCGGAACGTCTTTCGCGGATCGAAGGCGTCGCGCACGCCCTCGAAGATGAACACGAGAAGCGACAGCATGATCGCGAAGGTCAGGAAGGCGGTGAAGGCCAGCCAGGGCGCCTGCAGGTTGTTCTTGGCCTGCAGCGTCAGCTCGCCGAGCGAGGGATAGGCCGAAGGCAACCCGAATCCGAGGAAGTCGAGCGCCGCAAGCGACCCGATCGCGCCGGTGATGACAAAAGGCAGAAGGGTCAGCGTGGCGACCATCGCGTTCGGGAGGACGTGGCGGAACATGATCGTGGCGTCGCCCACCCCAAGGGCGCGCGCGGCGCGGACATATTCGAAGTTGCGCGCGCGCAGGAACTCGGCCCGCACCACGCCGACAAGCGCTGTCCAGCCGAACAGCACCATCAGGCCGACCAGCAGCCAGAAGTTCATCTGCCAGATCGCGGCGACGATGATGATGACGTAAAGGCTGGGGGTGGCGCCCCAGATCTCGATCAGCCGCTGGAAGATCAGGTCGGTCCAGCCGCCGAAATAGCCCTGCACCGCCCCGGCCGCGATCCCGATGACCGAGGCAAGCAGCGTCACCGCCAGCGCGAAGCCCACCGACAGGCGGAAGCCGTAGATGACGCGCGCCAGCACATCGCGCGCGGTATCGTCGGTGCCCAGCCAGTGCCGCGCGTCGGGGGGCGAGGGGGCGGGTTGGCCGATGTCGTTGACAGTCCGGTAGCTGTAGGGGATCGGCGGCCACAGGATCCACCCCGGCACGATCGCCTCTCCCTCGACCGTGCCCCGCTCTCGCGCCTCGGCCATTGCGGCGTCGGGGTCGTCGAGGCAGAGCGGCGCGCCACCGGTGCGGATCAGGCACTGCACCTCGGCGTCGCGATAGACCGCTTCGGTCTGGAAGTCGCCGCCGAAGGTGCGTTCGGAATGGAAGGTGAAGATCGGCGTGTAGAACTGGCCCTGGAAGCGGACCAGAAGCGGCTTGTCGTTGGCCAGCAACTCGGCGAACAGCGACAGGCCGAAGAGGACGGCGAACACGATCAGCGACCAGTAGGCCCGCCGGTTGGCGCGGAAGTTCCGCCAGCGCCGGCGGTTCAGGGGCGACAGCTGCAACCGCGTCGCGGACGGCGCCGGCGACGGGACAGGGCCGGGGTGCGGCGGAACCGGATCGGCGACCATGTCAGGCCTCGCGCCGCTCGAAGTCGATGCGCGGATCAATCCAGACATACATCAGATCCGACAGGATCCCGACGAGAAGCCCGATCAGCGCGAACACGTAAAGCGTGCCGAAGACCACCGGATAATCGCGCGCCACCGCCGCCTCGAACCCAAGCCGGCCGAGGCCGTCGAGCGAGAAGATCGTCTCGATGATCAGCGAGCCGCCGAAGAACACGCTGACGAACACCGCCGGGAAGCCGGCGATCACGATCAGCATCGCGTTGCGGAACACATGCCCGTAGAGGACGCGCCGCGGCGTCAGGCCCTTGGCGCGCGCGGTCATGACGTACTGCTTGCGGATCTCGTCAAGGAAGCTGTTCTTCGTCAGCAGCGTGAGCGTGGCGAAAGCCGAGATGGTCGAGGCGATGACCGGCAGCGTGATGTGCCAGAGGTAGTCGACGATCTTGCCCCAGAGGCTGAGCTGGGCCCAGTTGTCGGAGGTCAGGCCGCGCAGCGGAAACCACTGCAGGTAGCTGCCGCCCGCAAAAAGCACGAGCAGCAGGATCGCGAAGAGGAAGCCGGGTATGGCGTAGCACACGATGATCGCCCCCGATGTCCAGGTGTCGAAGCGCGAGCCGTCGCGCACCGCCTTGGCGATGCCGAGCGGGATCGACACGAGGTAGGCGATCAGCGTGGACCACAGGCCGAGCGTGATCGACACCGGCATCTTCTCGATCACCAGATCGACGACCGAGATCGACCGGAAATAGCTTTCGCCGAAATCGAACCGCAGGTAGCTCCACATCATCGAGAGGAACCGCTCGACCGGCGGCTTGTCCAAGCCGAACTGCCGTTCCAGTTCGGCGATGAACTCGGGCGGCAGGCCGCGCGCGCCGAGGTAGCGCTCGCCGCCCTGCGTCGCCGCGGGCTGGCCGGCGTCGCCCGACCCGGCGATCGACTGGAACACATCGCCGCCGCCCTCGAGCCGCGCGATGATCTGTTCGATCGGGCCGCCGGGCACGAACTGGGTGAGGGTGAAGTTGATGATCATGATCCCCAGAAGCGTGGGGATGATCAGCACAAGCCGTCGCAGGATGTAGGCGGCCATCGCGTCAGCGCAGGGCGCCGGCGGCGCGCAGCGCCGCGGCCTTCTCGGCGTTCCACCACCAGAAATCCGCGTGGCCGAGACTGTAGGGCGGCAGGGGGTCGGGGTGTTCGTACATGTCGAAATAGGCCACCCAGTGTTCGTCCTTGAACCACTGCGGCACCCAGAACCGCTCGGCCCGCAGCGCGCGGTCCAGCGCCCGCGTCGCATGCAGCACCGCCTCGGCGCTGTCGGCGGCCAGCACGACCTCGATCAGCCGGTCGATGGCGGGCGAGCGCAGGCCCATCAGGTTGAAGGTCGAATTGTCGGCCGACTGGCTGCCGAAATACTGCTTGAGGCTCGACCCCGGCACATAGCCCATCGGGAACTGGTGGGTGACGATGTCGAAGTCGTGGCTGCGTTCCCGGTTCACCAGCTGGGCATTGTCCACCCGCGCGTTGGTCGCCTCGATCCCCAGCTGCCGCAGGTTCTCGACGAACGGGTTGATGATGCGGTCGAAGGACGGGCTGTCGTTCAGGAACTCGACCCGCAGGGTCTGGCCGGCCGCATTGCGGCGCAGGCCGCCCGCGCCGACGGTCCAGCCCGCCTCGTCCAGCAGCGCCGAGGCGCGGCGCAGGTTTGGCCGGTCGAGCTGCACCTGCTCGGCGCGGTCGCGCTCGCGCGTCCAGGACACCGGCGCCATCACCGCCTCGTCGGTCAGGATCGACGCAGGCAAGAGCCCCTCGTCCACCAGCGGCTTCAGGATCGCCGCCTCCTCGGGCGAGGGCGGGCCGCCGGCCGCAAGCTCGCTGTTTTCCCAGAACGAGTTGATGCGCGCGTAAAGGCCGTTGAACAGCGCGACATTCGACCATTCGAAGTTGAACATGAGGCTGATCGCCTCGCGCACCCGGGGGTCCTGGAACTGCGGCCGACGCAGGTTGAACACGAAGCTCTGCCCCGTGGCGATGGTGCCGTCGGGCAGCGCGCGGCGCACGACATGGCCCGCCCGCAGCGCGGGAAAGTCATAACCGGTGGCCCACAGCGTCGCGCGCGCCTCGGTGCGGAAGGTGTAGCTGCCACCCTTGAAGCCCTCGAACGCGGCGTCGTAGTCGGCGTAGTACTCGAACCGGATCCGGTCGAAGTTGGCCCGCCCCCGCATCAGCGGCATGTCCTTCGCCCAGTAGTCGGGGTTGCGCCGGTAGACCAGCGTCTGGCCCACCCGCATCGAGTCGAGCAGATAGGGGCCAGACCCGACGAAGGGCGTCAGCGTGCTGGCCTCGAAGTCGATCCCGTTCGCCTCGAAATGGGCCTTCGAGAACACAGGCAGGCCGCCCACGGTCGCGGGCAGGTCGCGCGTCGGCACGCCGGGCTTGAAGTCGAAGCGGATCGACAGCGGCCCAAGCACGGTCGCCCGCTCCACCTGCTGCGACAGCACCAGGCGGAAGTCCGAGAGGCCCTTGGTCAGGAAGGTTTCGTAGGAAAACAGCACGTCCTCGGCCGTCACCGGGCTGCCGTCGGAAAAGCGCGCCTCGGGCCGCAGGTGAAACACCACCCATTCGCGCGCTGGCGGGTATTCGAGGCTTTCGCAGAGGTGGCAGTAGGATGCGCTGTGTTCGTCCGCCACGCCTTCAAGCAGCGATTCGTAGAAGATCGTGGCGAAGGCGCCCGACCGGCCCTTGATCGTGTAGGGGTTCATCGAGTCGAACCCGCCGAAGGCCCACAGCGAAAGTTCGCCGCCCTTCGGCGCGTCCGGGTTCACGTAGTCGAGATGCGCGAAGCCGGCGGGATACTTCAGGTCTCCGAAGGGCGAGATTCCGTGCGCGCGGATCACCTCCTCGGCGCGCGCCGCCCCCGCGACCGCCATCGCACCGGCCAGCGCCAGCGCCGCGGCCGCCGCGGTGCCCCTGGCCGCGCGCGGCGCAAGGGCGGGAAGGGTGCGGGCGGCAGCGGTCATCGGGCGGGCCTCCGTCGGCAGAACGTCCCTATGGTATGAGCCGCGATTCCCGCCCCGCAAGTGGCGATTGCGTGACCCTCGGCCCATCGCCCCCGACAGCCGGGCGCGACCGTGTCAGCCCCCGAACGTGGCGAGATAGGCGATCAGATTCGCGCGGTCTTCGGCCCGGCGCATCCCGGCATAGCTCATCGAAGTGCCGACGATGTAGCCCTTCGGGTTCTCGATGAAGGCGTCAAGGTTCTCGGGCGTCCACGCGCCCTCGGCCGCGGCCATCGCGGCAGAATAGCGGAAACCGTCGACCGACCCCTTGTCGCGCCCGACGACACCCCAGAGGTAGGGTCCGGTGCCGTTTTTGCCCTCTTCGAGCGCGTGGCACGACGCGCACTGCCGCCACAACCGTTCGCCCGCGGCCGCATCGGCGGCGGCAAAGAGCGTGGCGAAATCCGCGGCTTCGGCCTTGGCCGTGTCGGCAGGGGCCGCGGCGCCGGTGTCGATCACATAGGCCTGCTGGCCGTGCGCGTTGTGCGGATGATACAGCGTCTCGGCCGCCCATGCACCCAGAAGATACACGAGAAGAGCGCCGCAGAGCGCCCCGAGCGTCTTGGTGAACGTCATCGTGTCGAGCATCGGCGGCCCCGTCATCCTCTTGCACGCCCGTCCTTATCCTCTTCCCGTTCCAACCCGCAAGATGTAGGAGCGCGACCATTCGCCCCGCCTGTCGGGGACCAGGCCGGAGCGCCCGCCATGACCGACCGCATCGCCTTTCAGGGGGAACCGGGGGCCTATTCGCACGAGGCCTGCCGCCAGGCGCGGCCGGGGATGGAGGTGCTGCCCTGCCGCACCTTCGAGGACGCGATCGACGCCGTGCGCCGGGGCGAGGCGGCGCTCGCCATGCTGCCGGTCGAGAATTCGACCTACGGACGGGTGGCCGACATGCACCGCCTCTTGCCCGAAAGCGGCCTGCACATCGTGGACGAAGCCTTCGTGCGGGTGCACATCAACCTTCTTGCAGTGCCAGGCACGCCTTTGTCGGCGGTGAAGGCGGCGATGAGTCATACCGTGCTTCTGGGCCAGTGCCGCGGTTTCCTGCGCGACCACGGGATCCGCGCGGTGACCGGGGCCGACACCGCGGGGTCCGCGAGGGCCGTTGCGGAACGCGGCGATCCCGCGCTGGCGGCGCTGGCGTCGGAACTCGCGGGCGAGATCCATGGCCTCGAGGTGCTGGCGCGGCACATCGAGGACCAGTCGAACAACACGACCCGCTTCGTCGTGATGGCGCGCGAGGCAGATACCCGCCGGCGCGGCAGCGGGCGGATGCTGACGTCGTTCATGTTCACCGTGCGCAACATCCCCGCGGCGCTTTACAAGGCCCTCGGCGGCTTTGCCACCAACGGCGTGAACATGACCAAGCTCGAAAGCTACATGGTTGGCGGATCCTTCACCGCGACGCGGTTCCTGGCCGACATCGAGGGCCACCCCGACGATCCCGCCGTCGCGCGCGCGTTCGAGGAACTGCAGTTCTTCACAACGGCCTTCGCGATCCTCGGCGTCTATCCGGCGGACCCCGCGCGCCCGTGAGCCGTCCCCTGAGCCTTCAGAGTGCGCCCCCGCCGCTTGCGGCGCGCCAGCGCTCTTCCACGAGCTGGCCCAGCTCGCTTGCGCGCGACTGCAGCCGCCGCAGGATCCGGCCGCGCGCCAGTTGTGCCGATTGCAGCAGGATGCGCGCGGGCAGCGTCAGGGGCCGCACCTCCAGTGCCAGGGCGATGCGCGTCCGGGTCCGGCCGAGATCCACGAGGTCGATCCGGATGTCGCCTTCGAACATCCGGCCGGTCGCGCCGAAGGTCAGCCGCGCGGGCGGTTCGGCGGCGGTCTGGCGCAGGAGGACCTGCCGAGGCTTGCCGCGGAACGCGAACCCGATCGTCCATTCCGGCCGGCCGGCCGGCCCGCCGCGCACCACAGTGGCACCCCGGCGCATCGCGGCGCGTTCGAACGTCTCGTAGTCGCGCAGCACGTCGAACACGAAGGCCGCCGGGGCCGCGACATCCTCGCGCACGTTGAACCGCATCGCCCGTTCGCTCCCCTTGCTGCGCGCCTTAACGTGGCCTTAGGCGATCCGGTCGGCAAGCCATGCCTCGATCAGGAACCGCGCGATGGCCCCGCGGCGCGCGGGTTTCACGTCGGGGTGGCGGTCGAGCATCACCTCGACCATCGCCTCGCGCGTGATCCAGCGGGCATCCTCGATCTCGGTGCGATCGATGGTGATCGCGTCGTCCAGCGCCTCGCCGTGGCAGCCGAGCATCAGCGAGGCCGGAAAAGGCCAGGGCTGGCTTGCAAGGTAGCGGATCGGGCCGACGCGCACCCCGGCCTCTTCGGCCACCTCGCGGCGCACGGCGGCCTCGATCGTCTCGCCGGGTTCGACGAAGCCCGCAAGCAGCGAATACATCCCCGCCGGCCAGCCGTGCGACCGGCCGACCAGCAGGCTGTTGCCGCGCGTGACCAGCATGATCACCACGGGATCGGTGCGCGGGAAATGATGCGCACCGCAGGCGGTGCAGCGGCGCTGCCAGCCGCCCTCGGCGGGTTCGCTGTGCGCGCCGCAGCGGGCGCAGTAGCCGTGCGTGCGGTGCCACTCCGCCAGCCCACGCGCCGTCGCCGCCAGTTCGGCCTCGAGCGGGGCAAGCCGCGCCATCGCGCCGCGCAATTCGGCGAAGCGGTGGTCGGGCGGCAGGGCGGGGTGTTCCTGTTCGGTCGCGTCGAAGAAGGCGGCGGTCGCCGCGGCATCGACGCCGGCCGGCTCCCATGCCGAGATGTCGGCCGCGAAGTGCGGCGCGCCGCCGGCGAGGCCGAGGAACAGCGGCGGCTCGCGCGCCGCCGACAGCGCGGCGTGGTCCGGCGGCAGCCAGCCCAGCCGGGCGCGCGCCGCGCCGGCGATCAGCGGCTTGCCGCGCCACAGCGGCAGCACCCGCGCAGCGCCGCCGGCCAGCAGCGCCGCCACGGCCCCCGGCCGCCCGCGCAACGCCGCGGCGCGGTCCAGCCCGCCGCCGCCCCCGAACGTCACAGTCTCGCCGTCGCGCATCGCCGATCCTCCGCCCTGCGGCTGATGCCACGGGCGGGCGGGGCCGGCCAAGAGGTGTTGCGCAAACGCTTCGGTTTACAACCCCTGCGCGAAATGCCGTCCGGCGACGCATTGTCTGCGCTTCCCGCTCCGGTTGCGCCGAGTTACGCATCGCATGGGGAAAAGTGCGCAAGACCAATGAACCGGCGACAGGACAAGCCCCCGGGCGCACCCGCGCGGGCGGCCGGCGCGGATGACGGCGACAGCACGCTGCTGGATCTGCGGATCCTCGCGACCAGCGACCTGCATGCGCACATTCTGCCGCACGACTATCTGACGGGCTGCGCCGAGGCCGCAACCGGGCTGGCCTGCCTTGCGCCCTTGATCGCCGCCGAACGCGCCGCGGCGGGTAATGTGCTGCTGTTCGACAACGGCGACTTCCTGAACGGCAGCGTCCTTGCGGAGGTGGCGGCATCGGGCGCCGCGCCGGCCGCGCCGCACCCCGCGATCGCGGCGATGAACGCGGTCGGCTATGATGCCGCGGCGCTTGGCAACCACGAATTCGACCACGGTCTGCCGTTCCTCGCGTCGGCGCTGGCCGCGGCGCGGTTCCCCGTGGTTGCGGCGAACGCCGAGCCGCTTGACGACGCTTCCGCGATCGCCGCGCCCTGGGTTCTGCTGCGGCGCACCCTGCGCGACCGCGGCGGGCGGCCGCAGGCCCTGACGATCGGCGTCGCGGGATTCCTGCCGCCGCAGGTCGCTGTCTGGAACCGCGCGCAGGTGGCCGGCCGGCTGCGCCTGCGCGGGATCGTCGAGACGGCGCTGGACGTGGTGCCCGCGATGCGCCGGGCCGGGGCGGACGTGGTGGTGGCACTGTGCCATGCCGGGATCGGGGCCGATGCCGCGCCCGAGGCGGCCGATCCGGCGGCCGAGAATGCGGCGCTGGCGCTCGCCCGCGTGCCGGGGATCGATGCGGTGGTGGCGGGGCATTCCCACGCCCTCTTTCCCGGACCGGCGGCGGCGGAGCAGCCGCCGGCGGTCGATCCCGCGCGCGGACTTCTGGCCGGCAGGCCCGCCGTCATGCCGGGGCACGCGGGCAGCCACCTCGGCGTGATCGACCTCACCCTGGCACCCGACGCCGCGCGCGGCTGGCGGGCGACGGCCTGGCAGAGCCGGCTTGTCGCCGCCGCGGCGCCCGGTGCCGGCGCCGCCCCGGTCGCGGCGGCTGCGGCGCAGGCTCATGCCGCGACGCTGGCGCAGGTGGCCCGGCCGGTCGGGGAAACCGCGGTGCCGCTGACCACCTATCTTGCGCTGGCCGAGCCCTCGGCCGCCGTTGCGCTGGTTGCCGCCGCGCAGGCGGATGCGGTGCGCACTGCCCTGGCCGAAGGCCCGCACGCCGGGCTGCCGGTCCTGTCCGCTGCCGCCCCCTTCCGGGCAGGGGGCCGCGCCGGGCCGCGGCACTACACCGACATTCCGCCCGGCCCGCTGACAGTGCGGCATCTGTTCGACCTGTCGCCCTATCCCAACACGGTCTGCGCGCTGCGCGTAACCGGCCGAATCCTGCGGGCATGGATCGGGCACGCATCCGCCCTCTACCGCCCTGTCGCACCGGGCGCGCGGGATGCCGCGCTGCTCGACCCCGCGCTGCCGGCCTACGGCGGCGACACGATCTTCGGCCTCGACTACCGGATCGATCTTGCCGCCCGGCCCGGCCCGGCGCGCGCCGGCACCGTCCTGTTCGACGGGAGCCCGCTTGACGACGACCAGCCTTTCGTCCTGGCCGTCAGCAGCTATCGCGCCTGGGGCGGGGGCGGCTTTCCGGGGGCCGGGCCCGATGCGGTGATCCACGCCGGCCGCACGACGATCCGCGAGGCGCTGGCAACATATCTTGCGAGGATCGGCCGCTACGACCCTGCACCCCGGCAAGGCAGCCACTTCCGGCCGATGCCCGGGACCACCGTGCTGGTGCGCACGGGGCCGGGCGTGGCGGCGCATCTCGGCGGCCGTCATGCCGTCCTGCCGCCGGACCCTGCGGATGACGGCTTCGTGCAGGTGCGCCTCGTGCTGTGAGGTCGGGCCGGTCCCGTCCCGGGCCGCACGGCCGCAGCCGCACGCGGTCAGCGGGGCCGACCGCCGCAGCGCCCGGCGCGCAGGACCTGCGGCGGACGCAGCTGCGTGGCCGGCAGCGCGGGCGCCGGTCGCCGCGCAGCGCGCCGGCCCTTGAAGCGGCGGCCCGGCGGGCGTATCTCGTAAGCCGAGAGGTTGGCGCGGGCAGGCGCCTCGCCAACCCGGTCAGGT
Source organism: uncultured Paracoccaceae bacterium (assembly GCA_938028765.1). Lineage (GTDB taxonomy): Bacteria > Pseudomonadota > Alphaproteobacteria > Rhodobacterales > Rhodobacteraceae > CALIZF01. The sequence goes on along the minus strand of CALIZF010000003.1, from coordinate 21,801 downwards.
CCGGAAGGAAGCAGCCGTAACGAGCCCCGTCTGGGTCGTCGTCCAGCCTCTCACCCCCGCCCTTGCGCCAAGGCCCTCCCGTTCGTCGGGGCGCCACGCCCGCACGGATGACGGCCATCGTCGGCGCGCCGACCTGCAGCGCGAACGTGCCGATCAGGCGCGTGTCGCCGACCCCGGGGATCGCGCCCGTTATCGGCGTCTCGGGTGGAAGGGAGCGGCAGATGCCGCTCGGCTAGACCGAAACGGGCCTGCCCTCAACAGGATGGATGACTGTCCCCGCGATGCCGCAGGGATGCCCGCCGTGGTCGTGCACGCGATCCCCACGCGGGTGCCCGCCTTGCGCCTGCCAATGGTGATGACCAGACGCCGGCCGTTCGCGGCGATCGGGTCGGGCACGGTCGATGCGCCCCGCAGCGGCATGACCCTGCCGGGCGGGACGATGCCGTAGACCGTCCGGACCATCCCGCGACCGGCATGGGGACCGGCCGGGGGATCGGGCTGCGGCACCGACGCACCCCGCCGCCTGCCGTTGCCTTCATCGCCGCGCGCCCCTACCCTCGCGCCATGACCGGCACCGCCTATCAGGTTCTCGCCCGCAAGTATCGGCCACAGACCTTCGCCGACCTGATCGGGCAGGAGGCGATGGTGCGCACGCTGAAGAACGCCTTCGAGGCAGGGCGGATCGCCCATGCCTTCGTGATGACCGGCGTGCGCGGCGTGGGCAAGACGACGACGGCGCGGATCATCGCCAAGGGGCTGAACTGCGTCGGCCCCGACGGGACGCGCGACCGCCCGACGATCGAGCCCTGCGGCCTCTGCGGGCCCTGCCGCGCCATCGCCGAGGGGCGGCATGTGGACGTGACCGAGTATGACGCCGCCTCGAACACCCAGGTGGACAAGATGCGCGACATCCTGGCCGCCGTTCCCTACCGCCCGACCGAGGCGCGCTACAAGGTCATCATCTTCGACGAGGTGCACATGCTGTCGTCGGGGTCGTTCAATGCGCTGCTCAAGACGCTCGAGGAACCGCCGGCGCATGTGAAGTTCATCTTCGCCACGACCGAGATCCGCAAGGTGCCGGTCACCATCCTGTCGCGCTGCCAGCGCTACGACCTGCGCCGGATCGAGCCCGAGGTCATGACGGCACACCTGCGCGGCGTGCTGGCGCAGGAAGGCGCCGCGGTGGCCGACGACGCGCTGGCGCTGATCGTCCGGGCGGCCGAGGGATCGGTGCGCGACGCGCTGTCGCTGCTCGACCAGGCCATCGCCATGGGCGAGGGCGCGGCGACGACGGCCGCGCAGGTGCGCGCGATGCTGGGCCTTGCGGACCGCGGCCGGGTGCTCGAGCTCTTCGCGGCGGTGATGCGCGGCGATGCGCCGGCGGCGCTGGCCGAGCTTGCCGCGCAGTATGCCGACGGGGCCGATCCGCTGGCGGTGATGCGCGACCTCGCCGAGGTAACGCATTGGCTGTCGGTGCTGAAGGTCGCCCCCGGCACCGGCGACGACCCCGCCGTGCCGCCCGACGAACGCGATCGCGGCCGGGAGATGGCCGACCGGCTGTCGATCCGGGTGCTGACGCGCACCTGGCAGATGCTGCTGAAGGCGCTGGAAGAGGTGGCGGTGGCCCCCTCGCCCATGATGGCGGCCGAGATGGCGGTGATTCGCCTCACCCATGTGGCGGACCTGCCTGACCCCGAGCGCATCCTGCGCGACCTTCTGGCCGCCCCCCCGGCACAGGGCGCGGCCGCCGCGCCCGGGCCGCAGGCCCCGCTGCCGCCCCGCGCGCCGGTCCCGCGCGGCAGCGCGCAGTCCGCCCCGGTCGCCGTCGCCGCGCCCGGCCCCGCGCCGGGCCTGTCCGCCCTGCCGGCGACGTTCGAGGGGGTCGTCGAGCTGATCCGCGCCCGCCGCGACATGGCGCTCCTCGTCGAGGTCGAGAGCGCCCTGCGCCTCGTCCGCTACGCCCCCGGCCGGATCGAGTTCGAACCCGCCCCCGGCGCAGCGCCCGACCTGGCCGCGCGCCTCGGCCAGCGGCTCCAGGCCTGGACGGGGCAGCGGTGGGGCGTCTCGGTCGTCTCGGCCGGCGGCGCCCCGACGCTCGCCGAGGCGCGCGCGGCCGAAGCCGCGGCGGCGCAGGCCGCGGCGCTGGCCAACCCGGTGGTGCAGGCCGTGCTGGCCGCCTTCCCCGGCGCCCGCATCGCCGCCGTCCGCACGCCCGAGGCGCGCGCGGCCGAGGCCGCGGGCGATGCGCTGGCCCCCGCCGAGGAGGACTGGGATCCCTTCGAGCCCGGTTGAGCCGCGCCCGGCCTTTTCCCGCCCCCTCAGCCCCCGGGCGAAAGGGCCCGCCCCCCGTTCACGCCGGCGGCCGGATCCGGCGGCGCCGCCGCCGTCCCGACCCCCGGGCTTCACCTTGTCGCAAATACTCCGGGGTCCGGGGCAGCGCCCCGGGGCGTGCGGCGGGGCCGGCGTCCGTCCCCTGCGCCTTGCGGCCGCCCCCCCGGGCCGCCTATGTGAGGCGGGGGTCAACGGCGGAGCGGGCGATGCTGAAGGGTTTGGGCGGACTGGGCGACATGGCCAGGATGATGAAGGCCGCGCAGGAGATGCAGGGCAAGGTGGCGGAGTTGCAGGAGGCGCTGGCGCGCACGCCCGTCCGGGGCGAATCGGGCGGGGGGCTCGTGCAGGCGATCGTCACCGCGAAGGGCGAGCTGACCGGACTGACCATCGACCCGTCCATCTTTTCGGCCGACGATCGCGAGGTGGTCGAGGATCTGATCGTCGCCGCGGTCAAGGACGCGCAGGCCAAGGCGCGCGAAAAGGCGGCCGAGGAGATGGGCCGGCTGGCCGAGGGGCTTGGCCTGCCCGCGGGCGTCAAGCTGCCGTTCTGAGGTGGGCCGGCCCCCGCGCGAGATCGAGGCGCTGATCGCGGCCTTCGCGCGGCTTCCGGGGCTCGGTCCCCGGTCGGCGCGGCGCGCGGTCCTGCACCTTCTGGCGCGTCGCGCCCAGGCGATGGAACCGCTTGCCGAGGCGCTGCGCCGCGTTGCCGCCACCGCCCGCGACTGTTCCGTCTGCGGCAGCATCGACACGACCGACCCTTGCGCGATCTGCGCCGACCCGCGGCGCGCGAACGGCGCCATCTGCGTCGTCGAGGATGTGGCCGACCTCTGGGCGATGGAACGCGCGGGCGCCTTCGCGGGGCGCTACCACGTTCTGGGCGGCACGCTGTCGGCGCTTGACGCGGTCGGCCCCGACGACCTTCGCATCCCTGCGCTCGTCGCCCGCGTGGCGGCCGAAGGCGTGGGCGAGGTGATCCTCGCCCTGCCTGCCACGGTCGAGGGGCAGACCACGGCCCATTACATCGCCGAGGCGCTGGCCCCGACCGGTGTTGCGGTGACCGGGCTTGCGCAGGGCGTCCCGGTCGGGGGCGAACTCGACTGGCTCGACGACGGCACGATCGGCGCCGCGATGCGTGCGCGCCGCCGGTTCTGACCGCGCCGCTGCCGCACGAATCCGCGGACCGATGCCCGGACGCAGCGGCGGCGGACGGCACAGCCGCCGCTGCGACTGTCGGGGATGCCTCCTTCGATGCCGCAGCGCCGGCGCGCGCTTGGCGGCCGCGCGGCGGCTAGGCCTGCCTGCGGGAAGCTTCGTGCGCCCCGTCCGCCTCGGGAACGCCCTGGGCCAGAAGTTCCTCGACGAACAGCGCCGCGAACTGCGCGCGGCCCGAGACGCCCGCCTTGGCGTAGACGCGGGCCAACTGGGCGCGGACGGTGCCCTGCGCCGAGCCGCGCAGGGCCGCGATCTCGGCCACGTCGAGGCCCTTCAGCGCCAGCCAGGCCACGTCCGTTTCGGCCGGGGTCAGGGCCCAGTCCCGAAACTGCGCCGCCACCACCGTGCTCAGCGCGCCGCGCGCTGCCGCCAGGGCGGTTTCCTGCGCCCGCAGGCGTTCCAGCGCGGCGCGAAGCTCGACCGCACCGATCACCACGCCGGCGCCGAGCGCGAGGGCGACGAAGGCCTCGATCAGCGTATGCGGCGTCCAGGGCGCGTTCAGCAGGTCCGTCGCGGCGTCGGCGGCGAAGAACACCGCCGCCAGCGCCTGCGCGGCAACCAGCCCTGTCAGCAGGGCGGGTCGCCGCCGTTCGGCCGCAGGCGGCTTCAACGCCGCCACGGCAGCATCGCGCGCACGAGGTTCGTCCGCATCGCGCGGGATTCGACCGCCACCCCGGCGATGTGCAGCGCCGCCAGCAGAAGAAGCAGGTTCGCCGCCACTTCGTGCACCTCCTCCAGCACTTCCGCCGCCGCGTCGCCCACCCAGGGCGTCGCGCCGGTCAGAATCGACCAGTCGTCCCGCTCGACCGCGGCGCGCATCAGCGCCTCGTCACCGGGGCCGCCCGCCGTCATCAGGATGCCGGTGGCGATCACGACGGCCAGCATCGCCCACAGCGCATAGGCCATCAGCGCACCCGCGGGGTTGTGCGACCGGTAACGGCCGGGACGGCCTGCCGCAAGGTCCGCCAGATGGGCGAGCGCCGCACGGGGGGCGGGCGGGAAGGCCGCAAACCGCGCCTCGGCCGGCCCGACAAAGCCCCAGACCAGGCGCAGGACCAGAATGGCAAGCGCGAGGTAGCCGACCCAGACGTGCGTGGTGCCGCCGTCCTCGGTCAACGCATAGTTGACGACGATGGCGACCGCGATCGTCCAGTGTGTGAGCCGCACCACCGGATCCCACAGGACCGGGGGGTGCGGATCGCCCCCGACGGCCTTGGCCGGCGGCGTGTCCGCGGGGCGCACGGATCAGTGGTCCTGCTTGACGCGGGTGACGACGCCGGTCGCGGGGTCGAGGTAGATTTCCCACCTCTGGCCGGTGGCGGCATCGCGGCACTTGGCCTCGATCTTGCCGCGCTCGGCCTCGAACTTCTCGACCGGGCAGCCCTGGGCGGCCAGGGCTTCGCTGACGGCCTGCGGCGTCGTGCCCAGCATGTCGCCAACGGCGGGCAGGGCCAGCGCGGCGGCGGGCACCGTCAGGGCGAAGGCCGCCGCGGCGACAGCGGCGCGGATTGGGTGAAGGAAGCGGTCGGGCATGTCGGATCTCCGTTTTCGCCGCCGGGGCGGGGATCGCCGCCGGCCGCCGTCCCGATCTGGCCGACGCCGCCCGTGCCGTCGATCCGCCGGGCGCTGACGGACGGGCGGCTACGCGCCCGCTTACGCGCCCGGACGCGGTTGCAGCGGGGGGGCGAGGTCGGGGGGCAGGGGCAGACGCAAGGGCTTGCCGCCAGCCGACGGGCGTGTTCGGCCCGCGCCGCCGCGAGGAGCGCGGGGTCGGCGATCAGCCGCGCGGCGACCGCCGCGACCGCCTTTGCCGCATGGACCATCCCCTTGTGCGCGGCCGGCGCCTTGCCTTGCGCCGGGTTCTGCCAGCTGTGCGCGGCGTTCCGATCGCGCCGGTGGCCTCCATCCGCGGTCGTCGGCAGCGCCCAGGTCACGTCGGCGATATCGGTGGAGCCGATCGGGATCTCGCCCCGCGTGCCGAGCGGCACGATCCCGTCGTGCAGCGGGATGTCCCGGGCGGGCAGGCCCGCGCCCTTCCAGGGCGCCGCAAGGTCGGCCGGCGACAGGGTGGCGCGGGCCGCCGCCGCATAGGCGCGGTCGGCATCGTTGAAGGGCACCGGCCCCAGGGCCTCCAGCGCGTCCTGCATCGCCCGGTCCATCGTCGCGTTCTCGAGCGTCGCGGACACGGCCGACATCACCGCGGCGTCGCGCGCGGTGCCGGTCATCAGCGCCGCCCCGCGCGCGACGTCCTGGACGCGGTCGAGGGTGGCCAGCATGTCGGCCAGCGCCAGCGCGCGCACCGAATAGCGCACCTTCGCGCGTCCCTGCACCACGTTCGGCGCCGTCCCGCCCGCGTCGAGACAGGCAGAGTGGATGCGCACGTCCTGCGGCACATGCTCGCGCAGGTAGTTGACGCCGACCGACATCAGCTCTGCCGCGTCCAGCGCCGACCGGCCGAGGCGGGGCGATGCGGCGGCATGGGCCGACCGGCCGGTGAAGGTGAAGTCGATCCGGGTATTGCCCAGGCTCAGCGGCAGGTCCACCCGCGTCAGGCAGTCGGGGTGCCAGGTCAACGCCGCCGCGACGTCGGCGAAGGCCCCGTCGCGGACCATGAAGGTCTTGGCCGCGCCCCCTTCCTCGGCCGGGCAGCCGTGATAGCGCACGCGGCCCGGCAGGCCCGCGGCCGCCAGCCGGTCCTTCACCGCGCAGGCTGCGAGCAGCGCACCCGCACCGAGGGAGGTGTGGCCGCAGCCGTGGCAGTTGCCGCCCGGCACCACGGGGCGCGGTTCGGCGATGCCGGCGACCTGCGACAGGCCCGGCAGCGCGTCGTATTCGCCGGGGATCGCGATCACGGGTCCGCCGTCGCCGGCCTCGCCCGCGACCGCGGTGGGGATGCCCGCAATCCCCTCGGTCACGCGAAAGCCTTCGGCCCGCCGCACCGCGGCATGCGCTGCACAGGTTTGCCATTCGGCATAGAGCGTCTCGGGCGTTTCCCAGACCCGGTCCGCCAGCGCGGTCGGATCGCCCCGGTGCGCCTCGACATGATCCCAGACCGCGTCGGTGTTCCGATCGCATCCTCTGCCCGCCGCTGCGAGCGAACCACCCGCGGCACGCGCGCGCAAGCCCCGCCCGCTTGCGCCGGCGCGCCGCCTTCGCGTAAGGCTGCGAGGGTTGCGCAAAGGGGCTTACGCGATGCAGGACGATCCGAGGACGCTCGTTTCCACCGCCTGGCTGGATGCGCATCTGCGCGACCCCGACCTGCGCGTGATCGATGCATCCTGGTATCTGCCGGAAGAGGGCCGCGACGCGCAGGCGGAATACGCCGCGGCCCACATCCCCGGTGCACGCTTCTTCGACATCGACGCCATCGCCGACACGCGGTCGGGCCTGCCGCACATGGCGCCGACGCCCGAGATGTTCGTCAGCCGGATGCGCGCCATGGGCATCGGCGACGGGCATCAGGTCGTCGTCTATGACGGCAAGGGCATCTTCTCGGCCCCGCGCGTGTGGTGGACCTTCCGCCTGATGGGCAAGCAGGACGTAGCGGTGCTGGACGGCGGCTTTCCGAAATGGCGGGCCGAGGGGCGCCCGGTCGAGGACACGCCGCCCGTGCTGCGCGACCGCCACATCACCGTGCAGCGGCACGCGGCGCTGGTGCGCGATGTCACGCAGGTGGCGCAGGCCTCGAAGCTCGGCACCCACGCGATCCTCGACGCCCGGTCGCCCGGCCGTTTCCGCGGCGACGAACCCGAACCGCGCCCCGGCCTGCGCGCGGGCCACATCCCCGGCGCGCGCAACCTCTACTGGGCCGACCTCGTGAACCCCGACGGCACGATGAAGGACAGGGCCGCCCTGCGAGCCGCCTTCGCCGCGCTCGGCGTGGACGAACACCGGCCTGTCATCACCACTTGCGGCTCGGGTGTCACGGCGGCGATTCTGAACCTCGCGCTCGAGCGGATCGGGCATCGCGATCATGCGCTCTACGATGGATCCTGGGCCGAATGGGGCAGCTACGACGACCTGAAGGTGGAGCGGGGATGATGCTGAACGCGCTGGCGCCGCAACCGGCCGACAAGATCCTGGAGCTGATGGCGCTGTTCCGCGCCGACCCGCGGGCGGCGAAGATCGACCTCGGCGTGGGGGTCTACCGGGACGCCGAGGGCCGCACACCCGTCATGCGCGCCGTCAAGGCGGCCGAGCGGCGGCTGTGGGAGGTGGAAGAGACCAAGACCTACACCGCCCTGGCCGGCGATCCCGGTTTCCACGCCGCGATGGCGCGGCTGGTGCTGGGGGCGCCCGACATGGCCCGGATCGCCGCGGCGGCCACGCCCGGGGGCACCGGCGCGGTGCGCCTCGCGCTGGACCTGATCCGGCGCGCCGCCCCCGACGCCACCGTCTGGCTGCCCGATCCGACCTGGCCCAACCACCCCGCGCTGGTCGCGGCCGCGGGGCTGAAGGCGCGGACCTACCGCTACTTCGACGCCGCCACCGGCGCCGCCGACCCGGCCGCGATGCTGGCCGACCTGGCCGCGACGGGGCCGCAGGACGCGGTGCTGCTGCACGGATGCTGTCACAACCCCACCGGGGCGGACCTGTCGCCCGAGGCGTGGGGCGCGGTGGCCGACCTTCTGGCGCGCACCGGCGCGGTGCCGCTGGTCGACCTTGCCTACCAGGGCTTCGGCGACGGGCTGGAACCCGACGCGGCGGCGACGCGCGCGATCGCCGCGCGCCTGCCCGAGGTGCTGATCGCCGCGTCCTGTTCCAAGAACTTCGGCATCTACCGCGAACGGGCGGGCATCCTTCTGGCCCTGGCCGACCCCGCGCGGCGCGACGTGGTGCAGGGAAACCTCGCCACGCTCAACCGCCTCAACTTCTCGTTCCCGCCGGATCACGGGGCGCGGATCGTCACGATGATCCTCGACGACGACAGGCTGCGCGCCGACTGGCAGGCCGAGCTCGACGCGGTGCGCGGCGGCATGCTGGCGCTGCGGGCGCAGCTGGCCGACGCCTTGCGCACGGCGACGAATTCCGGCCGGTTCGATTTCGTCGCGCACCACCGGGGGATGTTCAGCCGCCTCGGCATCACGCCCGACCAGGTCGCCCGGCTGCGGGCCGACCACGCGATCTACATGGTGAGCGACAGCCGCCTGAACATCGCCGGCCTGAACGCGACGACCGTTCCGGTCCTTGCGCGCGCGGTGGCCGCGGTCCTCTGACCCGGGCCGCGCGGCAGGAGGGACGCGCGGATCCGCCGGCGCGGCGCAGGTCGGGTGCAGGGCCGCGTCGTGGATGCGGGCGGACCGGTGGCCGACATGGCCTGCGCGGCCGACGATCAGCGGGTCGGTCTTGCGCGCAGTCGCGCGCGCGTGCCGTCTTGCGCGCGATCGAGAACCGGTGGGCGCACGGCCCGATCCCCGACCGGACCCGCATCCGCCCTGGCTCGGGCGTCGGGTGCGCGAACGCGCGGTGTTCGACCGGGCTGCGGAAGCCCATCACCCGCTCGGGCCCGGCGCGCTTCGCCCGGCTGCGGCCGCGGAACACCCTCGCCCCCGCCTCGGGAACTGATCTTGCGGCACTGCCGCAACGGGAAAGGCCCGGACCCTGCGGTCCGGGCCGGTCGGCCGGGGCAATGCTTCCGGCCGGCAAGACGGCGCCTATTTCGCGAACTCGGGGTAGGCCTCGAGGCCCAGCTCCGCCTTATCGAGGCCGTTCGTCTCGTCCTCGGCCGAGGGACGCAAGCCCATCGTGGCCTTGAGGATGGCGAAGATGACGGCCGAGCAGAGGAAGACGAAGATGGTGATGGCGAGGAACCCGACGATCTGGGTCACGAAGTTGGCGTCGGCGGTATAGAAGGGAACCGCCAGCGTGCCCCAGAACCCGGCGGCGAAGTGCACCGGGATGGCGCCCACCACATCGTCGATCTTCATCCTGTCGAGGAACGGCACGGCGAAGACCACGATCACCCCGCCGACTGCGCCGATCCACAGCGCGCCGAACAGCGTCGGGTCGAGCGGCCCGGCGGTGATCGACACAAGGCCGGCCAGCGCGCCGTTCAGCACCATCGTCAGGTCCACCTTGCCGTAGACAAGCTGCGTCAGGATCAGCGCCGCCAGCGCGCCCGCGGCGGCGGCCATGTTGGTGTTGGCGAAGATGATCGACACGGCATTCGCATCCGCATCCGTGCCGAGCGCCAGCTGCGAGCCGCCGTTGAAGCCGAACCAGCCCAGCCACAGGATGAACGTGCCGAGCGTGGCCAGCGCAAGGTTCGACCCCGGCATCGCAGTCACCCGGCCGTCCCTGCCGTATTTGCCAAGGCGCGGCCCGAGGATGATCGCCCCGGCCAGGGCGGCGGCGCCGCCCGCGGCGTGGACAAGCGTCGATCCCGCGAAGTCGGAAAAGCCCGCTTCCTTCAGCCAGCCGCCGCCCCACTGCCAGGACGCCTCGATCGGGTAGAGGATGCCGGTCAGGATCACGGTGAAGATCAGGAAGGGCCAGAGCTTGATACGCTCGGCCAGCGTGCCCGAGACGATGGACGCGGTGGTGGCGCAGAACATCAGCTGGAAGAAGAAGTCGGATGCGACCGAATAGCCGGTCGCGACATCCGGATCGCCGCCGAGCGAATAGGGTGAGAAGAGGGTCCCGAGATAGCCGGTGATGGTCCAGCCGTCGCCGGGATACATCAGCTTGTAACCGACAAGCCAATACATGATCGCCGCGATCGAGAACAGCGCGACGTTCTTCGTCAGCTGCATTGCCACGTTCTTTGACCGCACGAGGCCCGCCTCGAGCATGGCAAAGCCTGCCGCCATCCACATGACCAGGAAGCCGCCGATCATGAACAGAAGGGTGTTCAGGATGAAGGCCATATCGGCCGGTGCAGGCGCCTCGGCGGCGGGATCGGCGGCGGCCTCGGCCGTTGCCGCGGCCTCCTGCGCGAGTCCCGGCAGGGCGAGGGCGGCGAGGATCGCGGCCGCGCCCGTCAGAGTCTTGAGGTTGAACATGTCGCTTTCCCTGTCATGAGGAGGTCACAGAGCGTTCTCGTCGGTCTCGCCGGTGCGCACGCGCACGGCGGCCTCGACATCGAGGACGAAGATCTTGCCGTCGCCGATCTTGTCGGTGCGGGCGGTCTTCTGGATCGTGTCCACGACCTGGTCGGCCATGCTGTCGGCGACCACGATCTCGAGCTTGACCTTGGGCACGAAGTTCACGGCGTATTCGGCGCCGCGGTAGATTTCGGTGTGGCCCGACTGCGCGCCGAAACCCTTGATCTCGGTCACCATCATGCCGCGGACGCCGACGGCGGTCAGCGCCTCGCGCACCTCCTCGAGCTTGAATGGCTTGATCGCTGCGATGATGAGTTTCACCTGTGCACCCTTCCCTGGCAGGCGGGCCCGGCGGGGCCCACGCGACGACAAAGACGCTGCGGCACCCCGACGGCAACGCTTCCGGCGCTGCGTGCGCGGGGGGGCGGGGCAAAGACGCAAGGATTTTGCACAAAACGAAGGCGATGCCTAAAAAATAGACATTAACGTGATCCGAAGCGGCTGCGCAGCCGTCTCCACAACGGTGGCGGTTCGCGCTAAGGTGCCACGAACAGGCAGAGTGCGGCGTGCGCGCCGCGGCGGGATACGGGCAGCGCCGGATGGGCGGATCGGACAAGGGCAGGCCGCCCCTCGTGGCGGAACGGCGGCGCGCAAGCCCGGCGCCCCGACCGCCCGCCCGCCGCGCACCGGCCGGGCGCAGGTCGAAGCCGCCCCGCCGCGGCAACATCCTGACGCGGGCCTTCCGCTGGCTGATGGGCCTCGTCTGGGCCGTGGCCTGGCGCGTGACGGCCGTGATCGCCATGATCCTGGGCGGCGCCACCTGGTATTTCCACAGCCAGTTGCCCGAAGCCTCGGCCCTGCTCGACGGCCGGTCGCGCGGGTCGGTCACGCTGCTCGACCACGAGGGCGAGGTGTTCGCCTGGCGGGGAGAGACCTTCGGGGGCCAGATCACCGCCGCCGACGTCTCGCCGCACCTGCGCAACGCCGTGGTCGCGACCGAGGACCGCCGCTTCTGGTGGCACTTCGGCGTGAGCCCCCGCGGCATCGCCTCGGCCATCCGCATCAACCTGCGCGAGGGGCGAGGGCCGTTCGAGGGCAACGGCGGATCCACCATCACCCAGCAGGTGGCGAAGCTTCTGTGCCTCGGCGTCGCCTACGATCCGGCGCGCTGGAAGAACGAGGCGGACTACGAGGCCGACTGCCGCCGCGGCAGCCTCGCCCGCAAGCTGAAGGAAGTGCCCTTCGCCTTCGCGCTGGAGTGGAAGTATACGAAGGAAGAGATCCTCTCGATCTACCTAAACCGAGCCTACCTCGGCGCTGGCGCGCGCGGGTTCGAGGCGGCGGCGCAACGGTATTTCGGCACCTCGGCCGCGCGCCTGACCCCGGCGCAGGCGGCGATGCTGGCGGGCCTGCTGGTCGCGCCGTCCTACTTCGCGCCGACCCGCAGCCTCGAACGCGCGCAGGGCCGGGCAAACGTCATCGTGGGGCTGATGGCCGAGCAGGGCTACCTGACGCCGCAGCAGGTGGCCGAGGCGCGCGCGGCCCCCGCCCAGCTTTCCGAGGCGGCGGCGGCGCGCGCGGGCGGCTACTTCGCTGACTGGGTGATGGAGACGGTGCCATCCTTCTTCGGCCATGACACGACCGAGGACGTGATCGTGCACACGACGCTGGACCAGCACATCCAGAAAGCCGCGGAAGAAGCGCTTGCGCATGTGTTCGACACGCGCGTGAAGGACGGATCGGCGGCGCAGGCGGCGATCGTCGTGATGTCGTCGGACGGGGCGGTGCGGGCCATGGTCGGCGGACGCAAGACGCAGGTCGCCGGCGCCTTCAACCGCGCCACTCAGGCCAGGCGCCAGACGGGCTCGGCTTTCAAGACCTTCGTCTATGCGGCCGCCCTCGACCTCGGCTGGTCGCCCTTCGACACGCTCGAGGACCGGCCGCTGACGATCAACATCCGCGGGTCCGGGCCCTGGAGCCCGAAGAACTACACCGAGGATTTCAAGGGCACCGTCACGCTGACGACGGCGCTGAAGCTGTCGCTGAACATCCCCGCGGTGCGCCTGTCCGAGGCGGTCGGTCGCAATCTCGTGCGCAAGGTGGCGACCGATTTCGGCATCCAGTCCGATCTTGCCGCCGGGCCGGCGCTGGCCCTCGGCGTGTCCGAAGCCACGCTGCTCGAGATGACCGGGGCCTATGCGGGCATCCTCAACGGCGGGTCCGCCGTGCGGCCCTACGGGCTCATCGAGCTGCGGCTGCAGGGCGAGAAGGGCGCCCTGATGGGCCAGGCCGGGGGGATGGGCGAGCGCGTGATCTCGGACCGCGCGGCGAAACAGCTGACCTGGATGCTGACCCAGGTGCTGGAGTCCGGCACCGGCACCCGCGCGCGGCTGCCCGATCGCGCGGCGGCGGGCAAGACGGGCACGACGCAGGCGGCGCGCGACGCCTGGTTCGTGGGCTTCACGGCCGATTATGTCGCTGGCGTCTGGATGGGCTATGACGACAACCGGCCGCTGTCGGGCGTCACCGGCGGCGGCCTGCCGGCCGAAATCTGGCGCGAGGTCATGGTGCGCGTGCACGAGGGCATCCGGCCCCGCCCGCTGCCGATGATCGTGCCGCCGCAGCGGGCACCCGCGGTGGCGCCCGACGCCGCGACCGTCGGTGCCGCCGCCCCGCGCGAGGCGCTGCCGCAGCCTGCGGCCGTGCAGGGCCGCAACCCCGACATCGCCGACCAGATCCTGAACGACGTTCTGGGCACCTTCGGCCGTCGCGACTGAGGCAGGCACCGCCCCGCGCTGCACGGACGCGCGCCCGAGCGGCAGGCGGCAGGTTCCTCCGGGCGGATGCGGGGCGTTACCCGAGGCCCAACCGGGGGCGGTCAGCACCGCGGACGCCCGCCCCGGCGCGCCGACGCCGGGCAGGGCGCGCGGTCAGCCGTGCGGTTACAGGGCGTTCAGGTCCTGCACCAGCGCGCCGATGTCGCCGCGGCGGCGTTCCAGCATCGCGCCGATCTCGGTCCGTTCGGCGGCGAGCATGTTCACGCCCTCGATGATAATGTTGAAGAACAGCGGCCGACCGCCCCTGTCGGACACGTGCCAGCGCAGGTCGAAGGGCGACTGGCCGCGCAGCCGCGCGATCGAGATCACCTCGAAATAGCTGCGCAGCGGCTTGGCATCGACAACCTCGATCTGCCCGCCGATGAACTCGCGGAACCGCCGGCCGTATTTCCGCGCAATGTAGCCTTGGAAGGCCCGGGTGAAGGCCTGCATGTCGCTGGCCGAGGCGCTGCGCGCCGCGGGGCCGAGGGCCGAGCGCGCGATCGTGGGCACGTCGGCATAGCGGGCGAACAGCGCCTCGAAGTCGCGCAGCATCGCCGGTTCCGCCTTGCCGCTGGCGATGATGCGGTTCACCTCCGCCACCGCGCTGTCGATCAACTGCCGCGCGTCGGCGACCGTGAAGGCGGCCCCCGGCAAGGGCAGCACCGCCGCTGCCGCGCCGGCCGCCGCCAGCATCAGCACGCCGCGCCGCGTCCGCCGCGCCTCAGTCGCCGTAGGGATCGATGAAATCGTCATCGGCAGCCTCCTGACCCAGTTCGAAGCGGCGGTTCTGGAGGTAGAGCAGCCGCGTCTGCGCATAGCTATCGGCGGATTCGTAGAGGATCGAGTCGATGACCCGCTTGAACCGTGCGCGATCACTCACTCTTGACACCACGTTGACGCCGCGCGCCGCCCAGTTCCACGGATCGGGCAGGACCCAGCCTACCGGATCGATGATCAGGTCCACGGCGATCCCGACTGCGTCCCGCGCGGTCGAGGACGAGACGATCGGCAGTTCGATGAAGTCGCCCTCGGGCACGCCCCAGACATGCAGCGTCTCGCCGAAGTTCGAGGACCGCCGCTCCAGCCCGGCGGCCGAGGCCGGATCGAACAGGCCGCCGATGCCCACGGTCGAGTTCAGCGCGAAACGCACCGTCTGTTCCATCGCGTCCGCCAGCCGCGCCTGCAAGACCAGGTTGATCACGCTGCGCGGCGTCCGAAGGTTCTGCGACGCATTGCGCAAGGCGTCGGAAACCATGTTCTCGCCGTCGCCGAACAGCCCGCTGACGGGCGCCACCACGGTGCGGTCGAACTCCTTGTTGAACGCGTGCATGGCGCGGTTCTGCGCCTCGTGCGGATCGTTCTCGGGGATCGGCAGCGGCGGCGGCGCCGCACATCCGGCAAGAACCGTGACCGTTGCAAACGCGGCAACAGCGGCTGCGCGACGGAGCGGATCAGAAAATCGCAATGGAAAAACCGTCGTTCGGCACGTATGGTCCCTGTGATGTCTGGCGGACAGACCGCCATGTTCTAGGCGCGGGGCGCGGGAATGGCAACGCAGGCGTAACTTCGTTGCGGCAGAAGCCCGCGCAAGGCTGGGCGATCAGGCGGGGCGGCAATGCCCGGAGGGCAGGATGGCGGATCAGGATCGGGCGCGCGGCCTGCAGGAACTGCGGGCGGTCCGCGGGGAAAGCCGGCGGCTCTACCTTGCGGTGATGGTGTTCAGTGCGCTGGTCAACCTCCTGATGCTGACCGGCCCGCTCTACATGCTGCAGATCTACGACCGGGTCCTGGGCTCGCAGTCCGAGGCGACGCTGGTCGCGATCTCGCTCTTCGCGGCGTTCCTCTTTCTCGCCATGGGCCTTCTCGACCACGCGCGCGCCCGCATCACGGCGCGGATCGGCGCGCGGTTCCAGGACCGCCTCGATCGCCGGGTGTTCTCGGCCGCGGTGCGGATGACCGCGGTTGCGCCGAACGACCCCGCCGCGATGGCCGCGCAGCGCGATCTTGAAGCGATCCGCGGCTTCCTCGCCTCGCCGGTCCTGATGGCGTTGTTCGACCTGCCCTGGACGCCGCTCTTCGTCGCGGCGATCTTCGTGTTCCACCCGGCCCTGGGGTGGCTGGCGATCGGCGGCGGTCTGATCCTGATCGTCGTCACGATGCTGAACCAGTCGATGACGAAGCGCCCCATCGCCGAGGCCAACGCGGTGTCCATGGGGGCCGAGCGCATGGCCGACCAGATCAAGGGCGAGGCCGAACTGATCCAGAGCCTCGGGATGCGCGGCGCCGCCTTCGCCCGCTGGGCCGAGGCGCGGCGCCGGGCGACCGAGGCCTCGATCCTCGCGGCCGATACGGGCGGCTTGTTCCAGACCACGTCGAAGACCTTCCGGCTGTTCCTTCAGTCGGCGATGCTGGGCGCCGGGGCCTGGCTGGTGCTGGAAGGCCAGATGACGGCGGGCGCGATGATCGCGGCGTCGATCTTGCTGGGGCGTGCGCTGGCCCCGATCGAGCTTGCGGTGTCGCAATGGGCCATGGTGCAGCGCGCGCAGGAAGGCTGGCAGCGGCTGTCGGTCCTGCTCAGCCGCGTGCCGCCCGAACCGAAGATGCTCGAGCTGCCGCGACCGAAAGCGCTGCTTGAGGCTCAGAACATCTCGGTCGTCCCGCCGGGCGAACAGGCGGCTGTCCTGCGCAGCGTCAGCTTCCGGCTGGAACCCGGGCAGGCCATGGGCGTGATCGGGCCGTCGGGCGCGGGCAAGTCCACGCTCGCGCGTGCGGTCTGCGGCATCTGGCGGCCGGCCGTCGGCAAGGTGCGGCTCGACGGCGCAGCGCTCGACCAGTATGACCCCGACCGGCTGGGCAGCTACATCGGCTATCTGCCGCAGAGGGTCACGTTGTTCGACGGCACCATCGCCGAGAACATCGCCCGCCTGTCCACCGAACCCGACCCCGCGGCGGTGGTGCGCGCCGCGCAGAAGGCAGCGGCGCACGACATGATCCTGCAGTTCCCGCAGGGCTACGACACCCGGGTGTCCACGGTCGGCAGCCGGCTGTCGGGCGGCCAGTTGCAGCGCATCGGGCTGGCGCGCGCGCTTTACGGCGACCCGGTGCTTCTGGTGCTGGACGAACCGAACTCGAACCTCGACAACGAAGGGTCGATGGCGCTGAACACCGCGATCCGCACCATGAAGGAAGAGGGCAAGGCCGTGATGATCATGGCGCACCGCCCTGCCGCGATCCAGGAATGCGACGTGCTTCTGGTGCTGGAAAACGGGGTGCGCACCGCCTTCGGCCCGCGCGACCAGGTGCTGCGCAGCATGGTCAAGAACCATACCGAGATCGTCCGCTCCGCCGGCCCCGGAGGCGTCACATGACAACGCCCGTCGCCCTTCCTCCGCCGCAGCCCCGCCCGCCCGTGCCGCCGCCGGCCCCGCGCGGCAACCCTTGGTCGGTGGGTCGCCCGATGGCCCTCGGCATCGGGACCACCGCGCTTCTGGTCGCGGTGTTCTTCGGCTGGGGCATGATGACCAGCATTGCCGGCGCGGTCGTCACCGCAGGCCAGATCGAGGTGGAACAGAACCGCCAGGTCGTGCAGCACGCCGACGGCGGCATCATCGAGGAAATCCGGGTGACCGAAGGCGCCGCGGTGCGCGCCGGCGACACGCTGCTGCGGCTGGACGGCAGCCTGCTGAAGTCCGAACTCGCCATCGTCGACGGGCAGTTCTACGAGGTGCTCGCCCGCCGGGGCCGGCTCGAGGCCGAACGCGACGGACTGGACGCGATCGAGTTCCCGGCGCTGCTGGTCGAAGCGGCCGCGCAGCGGCCCGAGGTCAACCAGCTGATGGAGGGGCAGGCGCGCCTCTTCGCCGCCCGCGCCGACACGCTGGCCCGCCAGCTCGACCAGCTGGCCCAGCGCGGCGCCCAGACGGCGCGGCTGATCGAGGGGATCGACGCGCAGCGCGCCGCCATCGGCACGCAGCTGGAGCTGATCCGCAAGGAGCTGGCCAGCCAGCAGGAACTGCTCGACAAGGGCCTGGCGCAGGCGGCCCGTGTCCTGGCGCTCCAGCGCGAGGAGGCGCGGCTGGCCGGCTCGCTCGGCGAGCTGACGGCGAACCGCGCGCAGGCGGAGGAGCGGATCACCGAGACCGAGATCGAGGCGCTGCGCCTGACCGCGGCCCGCCGGGAGGAGGCGAATGCGCAGCTGCGCGAGATCGGGTTCCGCGAGCTCGAACTGGCCGAGCGCCGCCGCGCCCTGATCGAGCGGATCGACCGGCTGGACATCCGCGCCCCGGTGTCGGGCGTCGTGCTCGGCCTGCGGGTGACGACGCCGCGCGCGGTGATTCGCCCGGCCGATCCGCTGATGTTCCTGATCCCGCAGGACCGGCCGCTGGTGATCGCCACGCGGGTGCCGACCGTGCACATCGACCAGGTCCGCCCGGGCCAGCCGGCCAAGCTTCTGTTTTCGGCGCTGTCGACGCGGACGACGCCGGAACTGCACGGGGTGGTCACCTCGGTGTCGGCCGACGTGTTCGTGGACGAGCGGTCGGGCGTGCCCTACTACCGGGCCGAGGTAGAACTGCTGCCGGGCGAGCGGGAAAAGCTGGGGGCTGTCGCGCTTCTGCCCGGGATGCCCGTCGAGGCCTTTATCAAGACCGACGACCGCACCCCGCTGTCCTATCTGGTCAAGCCGTTCACCGACTATTTCAACCGCGCCTTCCGCGAAACCTGACGCGCTGCCGGGGCGGGGGCGACGGGGCCGGCCGTGCGGGGCAAGGGCGCAGGTCCGCGGGCGTCCCTGCCGGCCCGGCCGCCGGCGTCGCGGCAGGGCGGGATCGGGGCCCCGCCTGCGGGATCTTGCGCCCCGCTGCGGCTGCCGCGATAGGGTGCGCGACGGTCCCTGCGACGAAGGAGGTTCCCATGCCCGGCCGGATCGACGCCCGCCTTGCCGAACTCGGCCTGACGCTGCCTGCAGCGCCTGCGCCGGCCGCGAACTATGTGCCCTTCGTCGTCGCGGGCACCACGCTGTGGGTGTCCGGACAGATCAGCCAGGATGCGAACGGCCTGATCCGCGGCCGCCTCGGCGCCGATTTGGACGCAGCCGCGGGCGCCGCCGCCGCGCGCACCTGCGCGCTGGCGATCCTCGCGCAGGCGCGGGCGGCCTGCGGGGGCGACCTCGACCGCGTGGTTCGCGTGCTGAAGCTGACCGGCTTCGTCAACTCCACGCCCGACTTCACCGACCAGCCCGAGGTGGTCAACGGCGCCTCGGACCTGATGGTCGCGGTGCTGGGCGAGGCGGGGCGGCACGCGCGGTCGGCCGTGTCGGCCGTGTCGCTGCCGCGCGGCGTCGCCGTTGAGGTGGAGGCAGTGTTCGAGATCGCGCCGTGACGCGCCCGCCCCTGCCGCACGCCTTCCTGCAGGCCCCGATCGCGCACCGCGGCCTGCACGACCGCGCCCTGGACCGGATCGAGAACAGCCGCGCCGCCGCGGCCGCCGCGGCCGATGCGGGCTACGGCATCGAGATCGACCTGCAGCTGTCGTCGGATGGCGTGCCGGTCGTGTTCCACGACGACGACCTCGACCGGCTGACCGCCGCGCGCGGGCCGGTCGCCGCCCGGACGGCGGCCGAGCTTTGCGCCATCCCGCTGGCGGGCGGGGGCGAGACGATCCCGACCTTCGCGCAGATCCTCGCCCTCGTCGCTGGCCGTGTGCCGCTGCTGGTCGAACTCAAGGACCAGTCCGGCACGATGCAGACGACCGACGGGCGCCTGGAACGTGCCGCCGCCGCCGCCCTGGCGGGCTACGGCGGGCCGGTTGCGGTGATGTCCTTCAACCCTGCGATGGTGGCCGCGATGGCGCAGGTTGCGCCCGCGATCCCGCGGGGCATCGTGACCGCGGCCTACGACCCGGCGGACTGGGCACCGATGCCATCTGCCCTGTGCGACCGGTTGCGCGCCATTCCCGATTACGACGCGGCAGGGGCATCCTTCATCAGCCACGAATGGCGCGACCTCGCCCGCCCCCGCGTCGCCGACCTCGCCGCGCAGGGGGCCGCGGTTCTGTGCTGGACGGTGCGCAGCGCCGCGGACGAGGCGCGGGCCCGCCGCCATGCGCAGAACGTGACGTTCGAGGGTTATGCCGCCGCGATCCCCCCGGCTTGACCCGCGCCCGCCGGGCGCCACCTGTCGGGGGGCGGAGGGGGGCATCGCGAGGCAGGCATGGACGGATCCGCGCGCATCGAGGCCGAAGTGGCCGAGGCCTTCGGGCACGTCCCTGCCGCGGACTGGGACGCGCTTGCCTGTCCCGAGGCGGCCGATGGCGGCCGCCCTTTCGATCCCTTCACCACGCACCGTTTCCTGACCGCGCTGGAAGCCTCGGGCAGCACCGGTCCCGGCACCGGCTGGCTGCCGCGCCCTGTCGTCCTGCGGCATCAGGGTCGGCCGGTCGCTGCCGCCCCCGCCTTCCTCAAGGGTCACAGTCAGGGCGAATATATCTTCGACCACGCCTGGGCCGATGCCTTCCAGCGCGCCGGCGGGCGCTACTACCCCAAGCTGCAGGTCGCCGTGCCCTTCACGCCGGCCACCGGGCGGCGGTTCCTGACCGCGCCGGGCTGGACCGACACCGGCCGCGCCGGGCTGATGCACACCCTGGCCGAGATCGCGCGCGGGGCGGGCCTCTCCTCGGCGCATGTCACCTTTTGCACCGGGGACGAGGCGGAATCGGCCGCTCCCGGCTGGCTGCACCGCGTGACGCAGCAGTTCCACTGGACCAACGCGGGCTACGGCAGCTTTGACGACTTCCTCGGCGCGCTCGCCTCGCGCAAGCGCAAGGCGATCCGCCGCGAACGCGCCATCGCGCAGGGCTTCGGCGGCACGATCCGCGCCCTGACGGGCGACGACCTGCGCCCCGACCACTGGGATTCGTTCTGGCGCTTCTACCAGGACACCGGCGCGCGCAAATGGGGCCGGCCCTACCTCACCCGCGCCTTCTTCGACAACCTGCATCAGACGATGCGGGGCGATGTGCTGCTGATCCTGGCCGAACGCGACGGGCGCGCGGTGGCGGGGGCGCTGAACTTCATCGGCCGCGACACGCTCTATGGCCGATACTGGGGCTGCATCGAGGATCACCCCTGCCTGCACTTCGAGCTCTGCTACCACCAGGCGATCGACTGGGCCATCGCCCGGCGCATGGCGCGGGTCGAGGCCGGGGCGCAGGGCGAACACAAGCTCGCGCGCGGCTATCTGCCGGCGGCGGTGCATTCGCTGCACTGGATCGCCGATCCCGGCTTCCGCGACGCGGTGGACCGCTACCTGCAGGCCGAGCGTGCGGCAGTGGACGACGACATGGCGGTGATGACCGCCTTCGGGCCCTTCCGCCGCGGGCCGGCGCCGGCCGAACAGGACTGACGGTCCGGTTGACCCGCTTGGCCTGGCCGGGCAGGCTCTTAGCCCAGGCAAGCGGAGTCGCCCGTGCCCGAACCGATCGTGTTTCACACCTGCCCGCGGTCGCGCGGCGCAGCACTGCAGCGGGCGCCGGCAGAGATCGGGCTGCGCCGCGACGGATCGTGGAGCGCGGGGCGCCTGGCGCGGGCCCGGGCGGACGCGGGCGATGCCGCAGCGATGGCAGAGGGGGGTGCGCATGGCGGCTGAACGGCTGGACGAGGCGGCGCGGGCCGAGGCCCTGCCGGCGCTCGAGGCAACGGGCTGGCGCGCGGTCGACGGCCGCGACGCGATCCGCAAGATCTGGAAGTTCCGCAATTTCTCGGAAGCCTGGGGGTTCATGTCCCGCGCCGCGCTGGCGGCCGAGAAGCTGGATCACCACCCCGAATGGCGCAATGTCTACAACACCGTGGACGTGACCCTGACGACGCATGATTGCGGCGGCCTTTCGGCGCTGGACCTGAAGCTTGCCCGGGCGATGGACCGGATGGGCGAGGGCGCTGCGGTGCAGTCCGACCACGGCGCCCCGGTTCTGTCGCTGTGCCAGATCCGCGCCGCCGCGCGGGGCCCAGGCGCCGGCTGACGGCACGGCGGGTCCGCCGGCCCGGCGACTGGCCCCCGCGCCGGGGGGCTGCCTGCCGCCGGCCGACCGGCCTTCGGGCGGCAGATTCCTGCCCCGCCGACCGCGCCCGGATGTCGCCCTGCCGCGTGTTTGCGCGGCCGCCCGCCCGGTCCCGGCCGCGCCCCGCCGGGATCCGGTCCGCTGATGCCCGAGCCTGCCTGCAAGTGATCCTGCCCGCAAACCGTCCGCCGGCGGTGCCTGCGGGCCCGTCCGGGGGCCGCCCGCCCGGGGGGGGGGCGACGTCTGTGTAGCCTGCCAAATGAGTTGGCCGGAAATTTTCAAACAGTTGGCCGCTGCGGTGCAGCATAGTTGCAGCCAGCGCAAAGCTTGACGACTTAAGG
>CALIZF010000002.1 GCA_938028765.1 uncultured Paracoccaceae bacterium | reverse complement strand
GGCGTGCCCTCGGCCACGATGCGGCCGCCGCCTTCGCCGCCTTCCGGCCCGAGGTCGAGGATCCAGTCCGCGGTCTTGATCACTTCCAGGTTGTGCTCGATCACCACCACGCTGTTGCCGGCCTCGACCAGCGCGTGCAGCACCTCGAGCAGCTTGCGCACATCCTCGAAATGCAGGCCGGTGGTCGGCTCGTCCAGGATGTAGAGGGTGCGGCCGGTGGCGCGGCGGCTGAGCTCCTTCGCCAGCTTGATGCGCTGCGCCTCGCCGCCCGACAGCGTGGTGGCCTGCTGGCCGAGGTGGATGTAGCCGAGCCCGACCTCGGACAGGGTGACGAGCTTCTCACGGATCGAGGGCACGGCGGAGAAGAACTCGCGCGCCTCGTCAACCGTCATCTCCAGCACGTCGGCGATGGACTTGCCGCGGAAGCGCACCTCCAGCGTCTCGCGGTTGTAGCGCTTGCCCTTGCAGCTGTCGCAGGTGACGTAGACGTCGGGCAGGAAGTGCATCTCGATCTTGATGACGCCGTCGCCCTGGCAGGCCTCGCACCGCCCGCCCTTCACGTTGAAGCTGAAGCGGCCGGGCTGATAGCCGCGCGCCTGTGCTTCCGGCAGGCCCGCGAACCAGTCGCGGATCGGCCCGAAGGCGCCGGTATAGGTTGCGGGATTCGAGCGCGGCGTGCGGCCGATGGGGCGCTGGTCGATGTCGATGACCTTGTCGAGATGCTCGAACCCCCGGATCGTCTCGCAGGGCGCCGGCGTCTCGGCCGCGCCGTTGAGGCGGACCGCGGCGGTCTTGAAGAGCGTCTCGATCGTCAGGGTGGACTTGCCCCCGCCCGACACGCCGGTGACGCACGTGAAGGTGCCGAGCGGAAAGTCCACCGTCACCCCGCGCAGGTTGTTGCCCGTGGCGTTGACGACGGTCAGTTTCTTGCCGTTGCCCGGCCGGCGACGCGCCGGCACCTCGATGCGCCGCGCGCCGGACAGATACTGCCCGGTCAGGCTGGCAGGGTCGGCCGCGACCTGCGCCGGGGTGCCGTGGCTGACGACGCGCCCACCGTGCACGCCCGCGCCGGGACCGATGTCGAACACATAGTCCGCCTCGCGGATCGCCTCTTCGTCGTGTTCCACCACGAGCACCGAGTTGCCGGTATCGCGCAACCGCTTCAGCGTGCCCAACAGCCGGTCGTTGTCGCGCTGGTGCAGGCCGATCGACGGTTCGTCGAGGACGTAGAGAACACCGGTCAAGCCGGACCCGATCTGGCTAGCCAGCCGGATCCGCTGGCTTTCGCCGCCCGACAGCGTGCCCGCGTTCCGCGCCAGCGTCAGATACTGCAACCCGACGTTGTTGAGGAACCCCAACCGTTCGCGGATTTCCTTTAGGATCGCGCGGGCGATCTCGTTGCGCTGCGCGCTCAGCGCGGCGGGCACGCCTTCCACCCAGGCCAGCGCATCGGCGATCGATTTCTGAACGACCTCGCCGATGTGCAGGCCGGCGATCTTCACCGCCAGCGCCTCGGGCCTGAGCCGGTGGCCCCCGCAGGCGCCGCAGGGCCGGTTGGCCTGATAGCGTTCCAGCTCTTCCCGGCTCCACGCGCTGTCGGTTTCCTTGTAGCGCCGCTCCATGTTGGGGATGACGCCCTCGAAGGTCCGCTTGACCTGGTAGATCCGCCCGCCCTCGTCATAACGGAAGATGATCTCTTCGCCGCCCGACCCGTAAAGGATCATGCGCCGGACCGCCTCGGGCAGGTCGCGCCACTTCTTTCGCTTGTCGAACCGGTAATGCTCGGCCAGCGCATCGACGGTCTGGGTGATGTAGGGGCTTTTCGATTTCGCCCAGGGCGCGATGGCGCCCTGCGGGATCGACAGCGCCTGGTCGGGCACGATCAGCCGTTCGTCGAAGAAGAGCTCGACCCCCAGCCCGTCGCAGGCCGGGCAGGCCCCGAACGGCGCGTTGAAGCTGAACAGCCGCGGCTCGATCTCGGGGATGGTGAAACCGCTGACGGGGCAGGCGAACTTTTCGCTGAAGGTGATCCGCTGAGGCTCGCCCTCGGCCGGCGCGGTCTCGAGGATCGCGATGCCGTCCGCGAGGTTGAGGGCGGTCCGCAGGCTGTCGGCCAGCCGCACCTCGAGGCCCGCGCGCACCACGATCCGGTCCACCACGACGTCGATATCGTGGCGCAGCTTCTTGTCCAGCGCCGGCGGGTCGTCCAGTTCGTGGAACGTCCCGTCCACCTTGACGCGCTGGAACCCCTGCTTGCGAAGCTCGAGCATCTCCTTGCGGTATTCGCCCTTCCGGTCGCGCACGATGGGCGCGAGGAGGTAGCCGCGCGTGCCCTCGGGCATCGCCATCACGCGATCCACCATGTCCTGCACCTGCATCGCCTCGATCGGCAGGCCGGTGGCGGGGCTGTAGGGCTGGCCGACGCGCGCGAACAGCAGACGCAGGTAATCGTAAATCTCGGTGACGGTGCCGACGGTGGACCGGGGGTTCTTCGAGGTCGTCTTCTGCTCGATGCTGATCGCCGGCGACAGGCCGCTGATGTGATCCACGTCGGGCTTCTGCATCATGTCGAGGAACTGGCGCGCATAGGCCGACAGCGATTCGACGTAGCGCCGCTGTCCCTCGGCATAGATCGTGTCGAAGGCGAGGCTCGACTTGCCGGATCCACTGAGGCCGGTCACAACAACCAGCTGATTCCGCGGAATATCGACGTCGATTCCCTTGAGGTTGTGTTCGCGCGCGCCGCGCACCGCGATGAACTTCGCTTCCGACATGCCCGACCCCGATCACGGATGGGGCAAAGCTAGTGCAGCGCGCAGGGAAGGCCAACCGGATAACATGAACGAAGGCGGAACAGCGCACGTATTAACCTCGCCTTTACGGGGAAGGCCCAGCCTGACCGCAACCCTTTGGAGACCTCCGCATGCCCGCCGCGCCGCTCGCCTATTCCGACGCCTGCCTGCAGGTTCCGTGGATCACGCCCGTTGCTGCGGTCCGCGCCGTGGCCGAGGGGGCCGTGCTGGTCGATGTGCGAAGTCATCGGGAAGTTGCCTCGACCGGGCTCGCGAAGGGCGCGCTGCACATTCCGATGGCCGAGTTCGAAGCCGCGGCAACCCCCGGTACCCCGGCGTTCCGACCGGCGCTGTCGGGTGACCGGCCCGTCATCCTCTATTGCGCCACCGGCGTGCGGTCGCAGATCGCCGGCGGCTTCCTGATCACGCGCGGGGTGACGCAGGTCTGGAACCTCGGCGGTCTGCGCGACTGGCTGGACGGCGGCGGCACGGTCTGCCGAGCAGGGGAGACACATTCGACATATTGAATATTTTCTGTGAGAGCGCTTGCGCAGACGGCGCAGGGCACCACATGCGGGTCAACGCAACCCCATGAGGTCACCGATGTTCGGCCTTTCCCCCCTTCGGACGTCCCGTCCCGCCACACGCCCTGCCGCGGCGTCCGCCCTGTCGCCTGCCGAGGCGGTCCGCAAGGCCGCCGCAGGCGAGATCCTGCTGATCGACGTGCGCGACGCTGCCGAGGTTCGCGCAACCGGCCGTGCGCAAGGCGCCGTCCATGCCCCGCTTTTCCGGCTTGCCGATCTGGCGGATCCGCGCCACCCCGATCACCTCGCCGCGCTGGTTCCGGCGCGGCCGGTTGCCGTCTACTGCGCGTCGGGCGGGCGCAGCGCGATAGCGGCAGACCTGCTGCGCCGCCTCGGCTATACGACCGTCTACAACCTCGGCGGTTTCGCGGGCTGGTGCGCCGCTGGCGGGCCGGTCAGCGCCTGACCGTCCCGGCGCTGCCGGTGGACGGGCGGCGGCGACGCAGGGCCTGGATGGCGGCACGGCCCGGACACATCGGCGCACCCGCCATCGGCGGCGGGCTCAGCCCGCGCCGACGTCTGCGCGGATCGCCCCTCCCCCGGGCGCCATCGGCCGAGACGCCGGGCCCCAAACGGCCCTCGGCGAACCGGCGGCGTAGCGACGCCGCAGCATCGGCGAAGGTCCGCCGAACCTTCCCCACCATCGATCAAGGGTCGCAGCACGTCTTGCCGGCGGCCGCGCCGCTCGGGGCTGGTCCGCCACCTTCGCTGCACGACAGCGCGCCAGCACGTGCAAGGCCGCACCGATCAGAAGTGGATCGCCCGTCCGTAGGCGTCGAGAACCGATTCGTGCATCATCTCGGACAGGGTCGGGTGCGGGAAAACCGTCCCGATCAGTTCGGCCTCGGTCGTCTCCAGCGTGCGCCCGACGACGTAGCCCTGGATCAATTCGGTCACCTCGGCGCCGACCATGTGCGCACCCAGAAGCTCGCCCGTCGTCGCGTCGAACACCGTCTTGACCATGCCCTCGGGTTCGCCGAGCGCGATGGCCTTGCCGTTGCCGATAAAGGGGAAGCGGCCGACTTTCACGTTATGGCCGGCGGCCCTCGCCTTGTCCTCGGTCAGGCCGACCGAGGCGATCTGCGGGTGGCAGTAGGTGCAGCCGGCGATGGACCCCGGCTTGACCGGATGCGGATGCAGGCCGGCGATCAGTTCGGCCACCATCACGCCCTCGTGGCTGGCCTTGTGCGCCAGCCACGGCGCCCCGGCCACATCGCCGATGGCGTAGAGGCCCGTCACGCCGGTGCGGCAGCGGTCGTCCGTGACGACATGCGTCCGGTCGATCTTCACGCCCAGCCCCTCAAGACCCAGCCCCTCGACGTTGCCCACGATCCCGACGGCCGAGATCACGGTGTCGAACCGGCGCGTCTCGACCTTGCCGCCGAGGTCGATGTGTGCCGTCACGCCCGACCCGTCGCGCTCGAGCGCCCTGACCGTGGCCTTCTCGAGGATCGTCATGCCCTGCTTCACGAACTGCTTCCTCGCGAAGGCGCTGATCTCGGCGTCTTCGACCGGCAGGATGCGGTCCATCACCTCGACCACCGTCGTCTTCGCGCCGAGCGTGTTGTAGAAGCTCGCGAATTCGATCCCGATCGCGCCCGAGCCGATGACGAGCAGATCCTTCGGCATCCGCTTCGGCACCAGCGCGTGCCGGTAGGTCCAGACGCGGTCCCCGTCGGCCTCGAGCCCCGGAAGCTCGCGCGCCCGCGCGCCGGTCGCGACCACGATGGCGGGGGCGGTCAGGTCCTGCACGCCCGTGTCGGTGCGCACGCTGACCATGCCCGGCGCGGGCAGGGTCGCATGGCCCATCACCACCGTCACCTTGTTCTTCTTCAGAAGATGTCCCACCCCGCCGGCAAGCTGCCCGGCCACCTTGCGCGACCGCTGCGCGATCCTGTCGAGGTCATAGCCTGCACCCTGCACCGAAAGTCCGAACTCCGCCGCCCGGTGCATGAGGTGAAAGACCTCGGCGGACCGCAGCATCGCCTTGGTCGGGATGCAGCCCCAGTTGAGGCAGATGCCCCCGAGGTGCTCGCGTTCCACGCAAGCCACCTTCAGGCCGAGCTGCGCGGCCCTGATGGCGCAGACATAGCCGCCAGGACCTGCGCCGATCACGATGAGGTCGAATGCAGTGGCGGTCATGCAGATCTCCCGTCGGACGCTTGTTCAGCCTTAAACCATGCCCCGGGGCGCATCAATCGCGGTGCCGCACGCCGGCGCGCCGGGGCCGCCGTCCGGTGCCGGCGGCCGGCGGGGCGATGACCCGGGGCCATCGGCGACGGTCTGCGAGGGGGGGGCCTGCCCGGTTCCGCGCGGCGGCGGATCGCGCCTGCGTCCTGCGTCGGCCGATTGCGGCCGCCCCTGCGCCCCGCGGCAAGGCGGCGCGCGGGGTGGCGAGCCGATCCCGCAGGACGCGCTCCGCCCGCCGCTGATGCCGCGCACCGGCCGCGAGATGCGCGACGCGGCGCGCAGGAGGATTGCGCGCGCGCCTGCGCCAGCCTAGCCGCCGGCCCGCAGCCGCGCCATTTCGGCCGCGTAGCCGCCGCTGGCCAGCCAGGCCGCCTCTTCCGCGGTCGTCGCGCGTCCGAGGGCGGCATTGCGGAAGGGAAAGCGGCCGAAGCGGCGGATGATTGCGGCATGGGCGCGGGCGTGCAGCACGGCCTCGGCCCCCGTCCGGGGCAGGCGTTCGGCCATCAGGGTCACGCAGCGGTCCTGCAGGGCGATGTCCTCGGCGTGTTCGAACGGCAGGTAGAAGAACTGCCGGACCGGTTCCGGCGCGCCCAGATCCCAGCCTGCCGCCACCGCCCGCCCTGCCGCCGCCCGCGCCTGCGGATCGGTCGCGAAGGCGCGCGCCGTGCCGCGCCACATGTTGCGCGGCATCTGGTCGGTCAGGATCACGAAGGCAAGGCAGCCGGGCGTGCCGTCCACCCAGTGGTCGAGGCCGCCCTCGCGCGCCGCCTGCCACTGGGTGGCGAACCGGTCGCGGATCCGCGCATCCAGCGCCTCGCTGCCGGCGAACCAGCCGTCCTCGCCCACGTCCTCGATCCAGAAGTTCAGAACCTCTGCCGGATCGCCCATCCCCCGCCTCCGATCTAGGCCGCCCTGTCGTCGCCCCGCGGGCCTTCCACCGCCGCCTCGACCGCGACGGCCGAGGCGCCCGGGGCCACCGCCTGGAAGCTGCCCGTCCGGGCCGGATCGACGCCCGCCCGGCGCGTCATGCGCCACGCGGCGTAAAGCGCCAGAAGGCCGAGCAGCACCGCAATGAAGAGATAGAACCCCTCGGGCCCCAGCCGGTCCATCATGTCGCCGACCACCAGCGGCCCTGCGATCGCCCCCGCGCCGTTGATGAACAGCAGGCCCGCCGAGGCGCCTGCCATGTCCTCTTTCCGCATGAAGTCGTTGGTATGGGCGATCAGCAGCGAATAGAGCGGATTGACGATCCCCCCGAGGGCCAGCGCGACGGCGACGTAAAGCCAGACCGGCAGCGCCGCCAGCCCCGCGGGCAGCATCGCGGCCGCCCCGGCGGCCGACAGGATCAGGATCAGCCGCCGCCGGTCCATCCGGTCGGATACCCAGCCGATCGGGTATTGCAGGACCAGGCCGCCCAGGTACATCGCCCCCACGACCAGCGAGATCTGCGCGACCGACAGCCCCGCCAGCGTGCCCCAGACCGCCGCCATGGCGAACATCGCCGAATAGATGCCCCCCGTCAGAAGCATGCCGACGCAGCCGAGCGGCGAGACGCGCCAGAGCCGCGCGAACGACAGGCTGCGGGTCGATTCGAACGTCGGCGTCGTGCCGGCGCGCAACAGGATCGGGGTGAACGCCAACGACACCAGCACCGACGGGATGATGAACAGCACGAACCCCGATGGCGGCGCCACGTTCAGCATCGCCTGCGCCGCGATGATGCCCACCATCTGCACCATCATGTAGGCCGACAGCGCCTGCCCGCGCGTCTCGTTCGTCGCGGCGTTGTTCAGCCAGCTTTCGGCCGTGATGTAGACGCCCGCGAAGCAGAAGCCGATCACCACCCGCAGGGCCATCCAGACCGGCCAGTAGGGCAGCGCGGGGTAGAGGATCAGCACGGCCGAGATCAGCGAGCCGAGCGCCGCGAACACCCGCACATGCCCGACCCGCCGGATCATCCGCGGCGTCAGCGCGGACCCGCCGAGGAAGCCCACGAAATAGGCCGACATCACATAGGACATCTGCGCGGTCGAGAACCCTTCTAGCGCCCCGCGGATGCCCAGAAGCGACGACTGCACGCCGTTGCCCAGCAAGAGCAGCATCACGCCGAGCAAGAGCGGCCAGGTCGTGCGCAGCACCGTCAGCATGGCGGTTCCCCCTTCGCCGACAGGCTAGTGGCCGGGCGCGGTGCCGTCGGGCGCAGGCGCGACACCTGGCGCGCCGTCCGCGGCGGGGACGAGGATCGAGGCGTCGCCGTAGCTGAAGAAGCGATAGCCCGACCGGATCGCATGGTCGTAGATCGCCATGATCCGATCGCGGCCCATCAGCGCCGCGACCAGCATCATCAGCGTCGATTTCGGCAGGTGGAAGTTCGTCATCAGCGCATCGGTGACGCGGAAGCGGTAGCCGGGATAGATGAAGATGTCGGTCATCCCCCGGAACGGGTGCAGCCGCCCCGCCGCGTCGGCGGCGCTTTCCAGTAGCCGCAGCGCCGTCGTGCCCACGGGCACGATCCGCCCGCCCGCGGCGCGGGTCGCATTGATCGCGGCGGCCGCGTGGGCCGTCACCTCGCCCCATTCGGCGTGCATCCGGTGGGTCGTCACGTCATCGACCTTGACCGGCAGGAAGGTGCCCGCGCCGACGTGCAGCGTCACCTCGCTGAAGTCCACGCCGCGGTCGCGCAGCGCCGCAAGCAGGTCGGCGTCGAAGTGCAGCGCGGCGGTCGGCGCCGCGACCGCGCCGGCGTGGCGGGCGAAGATCGTCTGATAGTCGTCGCGGTCCGCGGCGTCGGGCGCGCGCCGGCCCGCGATGTAGGGCGGCAGGGGCATGGCGCCCGCGGCCTCGAGCGCCGCCTCGAACGCCGCGCCGGTCTGGTCGAAGAGCACGCGGGCATCCGCGGCCCCGCGGTCGGCGACGGTCGCTGTCAGGCCCGGCGGAAAGTCCAGCCGGTCGCCGGGGGCAAGCTTGCGCAGCGGCCGCGCCAGCACCCGCCAGCCCCCCGCCGCGGCGGGTTCCATCAAGGTCACCTCGATCCGCGCCGCCTGCCCGCCGCGCAGGCGCGCCCCGGTCAGCCGCGCGGGGATGACGCGGGTGTTGTTGAACACCAGCCGGTCGCCCGGCCGCAGCACCTCGGGCAGGTCGCGCACGATCCGGTCGCGGATCGCGTCGCCCTCCGCCACCAGCAGGCGCGCCGACGACCGCGGCCGCGCCGGCCGCAGGGCGATCCGGTCCTCGGGCAGGGGAAAGTCGAAGTCGTCAAGCCGCATCGGAATCAGCGGTCGCCGCCCTGCGGCAGGTCGGCCGGCGCGGCCCGCTGCGCCGCCCCCTCGGCCGGCTGGGCGCGGAAGGCGTTGCGCAAGGGGCCCGGCACCAGCACCGACAGCGGGTTGACCGAGACGGCGGGCCGTCCGGCGGGGCCGCTGATGCGATAGGTGAAGCCGAACATCCCCTCTCCCGGCCGGGTCAGAAGTTGCCCGATACCATTCAGGATGTAGACAGGCGAGATGACGCCGTCCATCTCGATCCGGCGCGCGGCCGTGTCGTAGCTGCCCGACAGCGTCACGCCGAAGCCCGGCCCCTCGGCCACGCCGTCGCGGATCGCCAGCCGCGCGCCGTCCAGCCGCAGCGCCGCGGATGCCCGGCTGAAGGCGAGGCCCCCCGCCGACAGCTGGTCGATCAGCCCCACGATGCTGACGGCATTGAGGATCTCGGCCAGCACCGGCATCCCGGCTAGGCGGAAGCCCGCGATGGCGACGTGGCCGTCGAACCCGGGACCGCGGGGCGTCAGCACCAGATCGAGCGTGCCGCCCCGCATCCGGTCGAAGAGGCCGGCCGACGCCAGCGCCGCCCCGGCGTCGGCCGCGGTGATGCGGAAGGCGGGGCCGGCCGGCGTAGCCTCGATCCTGACGGCGACGGCCGCCTGGCCGTTCAGGCGGCCGTCGATCCGCCCGGTCAGGCCGGCCCGCGTCTCGACCCGGCCGGCGACGCCGGTCAGCGCCAGCCCGTCCGCGATCTCTACCCGGTCGAGCGCCAGCGCCAGCGGCGCCCCGCCGGCCCCTGCCGCCGGCGCCGCCGCGGCGCCCGCAGCGCCGCCGGGGATCCGGCGCAGGTCGAGGGTGCCGCCGGTCAGCGCCACCGCGCCAGACCCGTCGCGCGTCAGCCCGGTGTCCAGCCAGTCGCCGACCCGCAGCCGGTCGAGCCGCATCCGCTCCAGTGCGCCGTCCGCCCGCACGGCGGCCGATCCGATGGCAGACAGGCCAGGGGCGACAAGTTCCACCCGGTCGATGGCGACACCGCCCCCGAGCCGCGCCTCGACGGCAAGCCGGCCGCGCTGGCCGGCGGGCTTGTCCCAGCGCGCCGCCGCGATCCGCAGCGCCACGCCGGCCAAGTCCGAAGTCAGCGACAGCCGCGCCGGCGCCCCGCGCGGCAGGTCGAGCACGACATCGGCCCAGCCGGCGCCCGCGACCGTTCCCTGCGGCAGTCCGGGCAGGAACGCCGCGGCGAAAGCCGGCCCGAGCGCGATGCGCCCCGCGACCCGCGCCGGGGGCAGCGGCACGCCGGGCGGGCCGAGCGGCTGCCGCCAGCCCCCGGCGACCGGCACGCCGTCGAGCGTCGCCTCGCCTGCGACCGCGACCTCAGTCGGGTCGGCCGCCGCCGACAGCACCGGCGCCGCCAGCCGGCGGCCGGGCACCAGACGGTCGCTCGACACGCCCGACAGCCGCGCCGAGGCCGACCACGTCACATCTCCGGGTTTCACCCGCGCGATCAGCGGCAGCGACAGCCGTGCCGCCACCGCGGCATCGCCCCCGGCGATGTCGGGCGCAAGGCTGGCGGCCGAGAGGAAGCGGAACGGCGGCTGGTCGATCAGCGACAGCACCGCGGTGATGCTGCCTCGGCCCGTCACGGCGACATCCGCGACGCCGGGCACGCGCGTTACCTCGGCCACGCGGAACGTCGAGCCGGCCAGATCCACCGGTCCGCCCGCTGGCGGCACGATGCGACCCCGGTCCAGCGTCAGGGCGAAAGCGCCCGCCTGCAACATCGCCCGGCCCGAGCCCCCCTCGACAGGCGGCAGACCGGGCACCACGGTCACATCGGCCCCGTCGAAATCGTAGGCCAGCGTCGCTGCGGGCTCTGCCCCGGGGTCTGCGCGCAGCGCCAGACGCAGGTCGCGCAGCGTGCCCGCCCGCACGTTGCGGTCCAGCCAGGCGCGCGTGCCGGGCGCGAGGCCGCGCGGCCACAGCGCGATCAGGCTGCGCGCCGGGATGGCGTCGATCCGCGCCTCCAGCATCCGGCGCAGCCCGCCATCCGTCGCCACGGCCGCGCCGCGCGCGTCCAGACGCCAGCCGTCGGTCCAGAGCGCGAGTTGCCCGAGGTCGAGCGCAAAGGGATCGACCCGCAGCCGCAGGTCCGCCGCGCCGCCATCGAAGCGCAGCGGCGCGACGAAACGGCCCTCGGGGTCGAGCGTGACCGCCCCGAGCCGGAACTGGCCGATGACGGACGGCACCGGCGCACCGGTCGCCGCCAGCGTCCCCGTCGCGGTCAGGCGCAAGAGGTCGCTGCGGATCGACGCCTCGTGCACGACGATGCGCGCGGCCGCGGGATCGAAGGCGAAGCGCACGGCGGCGCCGTCGAAGGCGATGGCCTCGGCGCCTGGGCCGGGGCGCAGGACGCCCGCGCCGGCTGTCAGCGTTCCGCCGAAGGCCGCGATCGCGCCGTCCGCCCCCACTGCCGCGTCCACCGTCGCCGACAGCGGCGCATCGACCATCGCCAGCATCGCCGCTGCCGGCGACAGGGCGGCGGCCGTCACGGCCGGCAGACGCTCGACCCGCGCCGCAAGGCGCGTCGCCCCGTCGGGCGCAAGGGCGATGTCCAGCCGGGCCGCCGCCGCCTCGCCCGCAAGGACGAAGCCCGCCGCGATCCGCAGGGCACCGTCGCCGCCGCGGGTCAGGTCGATGGTCCCATCCTCGGCCCGCCAGACGCGCCCGGCGCGGCGGTCGTCCACGGTCACGATCGCACCGGTCGCCGCCAGGCGCTCGGCCGCCTGAAGCTCGGGCTGCGCCAGAAGCCGGTTCAGCCCCTGCGCCAGCGCCGCCGGATCGAAGGCCGCGGCATCGTCGCCGAAGGCGACGTCGAGCCGCCCATCCGCGTCCAGGATGAGCCGGATCCGCGCGCCGGGTGCGGCGATGTCCGTCAGCCGCAGCTGCCGCCGTGCCAGCGCCGCGGCATCGAACCGCGCGGCGACGGCCGGCAGGCGCACGAGCGCCGCCCCCTCGGGCCCGACGAGGCGCAGGTCGGTCAGCACCAGGCGGGGCACCCCGCCCGCGGCGTCCGCCGTCACGCCGCCGAGCGCGACCGACAGCCCCGCGTTGCCGCGGTCGGTCAGCGCCCGGGTCAGGCGCGCCTCGATCTCGGCCAGCATCCACAAGGGCAGCGCCACCGGGCGCGGCCCGAGCGAAGCGAGGATCGCCAGCCCCGCGACCGCCGCCGCCCAGAGCGCGCCAGCACCGATCACCGCCCGGGCGAGCGCTCGCACCCACCGCCCCGCCCGGCCGAAGCGCAGCGGCGGCGCGGCCGTGGTCCCCTCGGTGGCATCCCGGTGCTGCATGACCCCTTTATCTTGCAGCATCCGCGCCTAGAACACACACCGTTCCGTGACGGAGCGCAGCAGGAAGGACACGCCCCATGCCCCAGCCCGGCGAGATCGCCCCCGATTTCACCCTGCCCCGCGACGGCGGCGGCACCGTCACGCTGTCGGCCCTGCGTCCGGGCAAGGTGGTCGTCTACTTCTACCCCAAGGACGACACGCCCGGCTGCACCACCGAGGCGCTCGACTTCACCCGCCTCAAGGACGCCTTCGCGGCCGCCGGAACCACGGTGATCGGGGTGTCGAAGGACAGCGTGTCGGCGCACGACAAGTTCTGCCGCAAGCACGGCCTCGGCATCATCCTCGCGTCGGACGAGGCGGGGACGGTCTGCGAGGACTGGGGCGTCTGGGTCGAAAAGGCGATGTACGGCAAGAAGTATTTCGGCGTCGAACGGTCCACCTTCCTGATCGACGGGCAGGGCCGGGTGGCGCGGGCCTGGCCGAAAGTGAAGGTGCCCGGACACGCCGACGAGGTGCTGGCGGCGGCGCAGGCGCTGTGACGCTGTCGCTGGCCGAACGCGCCGTCGCCGTCCTGACGACGGGCGATGCGCGGGCCAAGGCGCGCGCGTCGCGCGACCATGCGGCAGCCTGGTTCGCGTCCCGTGCCGCCGGAACGCCGCTGCCAGTCGGCCGCGCGTCCCCGCCCGACCGGCCGGCGCGGCCCGACCGGCCCCGGCTCCTCGCCCCGCGCGAGATGCCGAAGCGGCGGCCGGGCACCGCCGCCGGGCGCCTCGCCCTCCTCCACGCGGTGGCCCATATCGAGCTCAACGCGGTGGACCTGCACTGGGACATCGTCGCCCGCTTTGCCCACGTCCCGATGCCTGCGGGGTTCTACGACGACTGGGTGAAGGCCGCCGACGAGGAGGCCAGGCACTTCACCCTGCTGGCCGACTGCTTGGAGGCGGCCGGCAGCGGCTATGGCGCCCTGCCCGCCCATGCCGGCATGTGGCGCGCGGCCGAGGACACCGCGCACGACCTGCTGGCGCGGCTGGCCGTCGTGCCGATGGTACTCGAGGCACGCGGCCTCGACGTGACGCCCCAGATGATCGACATCTTCGCGCAGGCCGGCGACGCGCAGGCCGAGGCGGCGCTGCGCACCATCCATGCCGAAGAGGTCGGGCACGTCGCCTACGGCTCGAAGTGGTTCAACTTCCTCTGCGGCCGCCACGACCGCGACCCGAAGGACACGTTCCATGCGCTTGTCCGCGCCCACTTCCACGGCGCGCTGAAGCCGCCCTTCGACGAGGAACGGCGCGCCGAGGCGGGGCTTCCGCCCGACTTCTACTGGCCGCTCGCCGCCCGCGGCTGACCGGACCGCGGATCGGCAAGAAGTTGCCGGCGGCGGACCGATCGCCCGGCAATCCGGCCTCTGTTGCCCGGAGGCGCTTGCCAAGCGTGGGGCCGCCTTGGCAAACGAGCGCCGGGGCGTGCGCGCGGCAAGATGCGCCGCACGGGTGGGGACTGGCGGATGCGGACACGGATCGCGAACCGGATCAACCGTGCGCTCGGGTCGTGGTTCCCCGAACTTCGCATTTTCCTTCGGACCGATGCCGACACCCGCTATGTTCGGCTGTCGCCGGCGACCCAGGCCGCTGGCATCGCCGGGGCGACGGCGCTGATATCCTGGGCGGTGGTGGCGACGGCCATCCTGATGATCGACGCGCTCGGCGCGGGCCACGACGGGGACCGGGCGCAGCGCGACCGCGTGGCGTACGAGATGCGGATCGCCGCGCTGTCGCGCGAGCGCGACGCGCAGACCGCTGTCGCGATCGCCGCCGAACAGCGTTTCGCGCAGGCGATGGCCGAGCTTTCGGCGATGCAGACCCGGCTTCTGGCCTCCGAGGAATTGCGGCGCGAGGCCGAGACGGGCCTCGAGGTGGTTCAGGCGACGCTCCGCCGTGCGATCCGCGACCGCGACGCGGCGAGGGCCGAGGCGGCGGAACTGCGCGCCACCCTGACCGCGCAGGGCGGCGACGGCAGCCCTGAACTGCGCCGCGCAGCCGAAACCGCCGCCCTGCTGGACGTGATCGCCCACACGCTGGCGGTGGCCGCCGAGGAACGCGACATCGTCCTCGGCGACGCCCGGCAGGCCCGTGCCGAGGCCGAGATGGCGCATCTCGAACGCCGGCTGCTGGAAGAGCGCAATGCCGAGGTATTCGGGCGGCTCGAACGCGCGGTTAGCATCTCGGTCGAACCGCTCGACCGGATGTTCCGCGCCGTCGGGCTGCGGTCCGAAGAGCTGTTGCGCGAGGTGCGCCACGCCATGGCGCCCGCGGAGTCGGTTGCGGCGCTGCGCTTTTCGTCGAAGGGCGCGCCGCTGACGGCGGACGAGGAACGGGCGAACGGCATCCTCGCCGAACTCGACCGCATGGCGCTCTACAAGGCCGCGGCAACCCGCGTGCCCTTTGCGAACCCGGTGCGGGGCAACTTCCGCTACACCAGCGGCTTCGGCTGGCGGCGCGACCCCAAGACAGGCCGCGGCCGGATGCACGAAGGCACCGATTTCGCCGGCAGCCGCGGCACGCCGATCCATGCGACGGCCGAGGGCGTGGTGGTCGAGGCGGGTTGGCATTCGGGCTACGGCAACGTGGTGACGCTGCGCCACGCCTTCGGCATCGAGACCCGCTATGCCCACCTGTCCAAAATCCACGTGCGCGAGGGGGAACGGGTCTCGCGCGGCGAACGGATCGGTGATATGGGAAACACCGGTCGTTCCACCGGAACGCATCTGCACTACGAAGTCCGCATCGGCGGCAATCCCGTCAACCCGATGACCTATATCAGGGCTGCCAACAATGTTTTCTAAGAGCAGGATCAACGAGCCCGGCCCCAAGGCTGCCGAGCCGGAAAAGAAGGTCGCCGATCCGATGAGCGCACCCGCCAAACCCGACTACGGCAGCACCGCCCCCAAGGCCAAGCCGCCGGCATCGGTCCTGTCGTCCGACCTGACGGTGGTCGGCAACCTCAAGACCACCGGCGACATCCAGGTGGAAGGCGTCGTCGAGGGGGACATCCGGGCGCATCTGCTGACGGTGGGAGAAGGTGCCACCATCCGGGGCGAGGTCGTGGCGGACGACATCGTGATCAACGGCCGCGTGATCGGGCGGGTCCGCGGCCTGAAGGTGCGCCTGACCTCGACCGCGCGGGTCGAGGGCGACATCATCCACAAGACCATCGCGATCGAATCCGGCGCGCATTTCGAAGGCTCGGTGCAGCGCCAGGAGGACCCCCTTTCGGGTGCAGCCAAGCCGCAGGGCAGCGTGCGCGCCGCGGGCTGAACCCGGCGGGCGACCGGATCGGACAAGGAACGCACGTCGGCCCGGGGGGCCGGGGATACCCGGCCCCTTTCGCATGATCCGCGCTCAGGCGATGGCGCGGCGGTAGAGGTGCCAAGTCGCGTGGCCGAGGAGCGGCAGCACGACGAAAAGCCCAAGGAACCCCGGGATCATCGCCACGGTCGTCAGCACCGCGATTGTG
This sequence comes from uncultured Paracoccaceae bacterium, assembly GCA_938028765.1. Lineage (GTDB taxonomy): Bacteria > Pseudomonadota > Alphaproteobacteria > Rhodobacterales > Rhodobacteraceae > CALIZF01. The sequence continues at coordinate 130,993 of CALIZF010000002.1, read as the reverse complement.
ACGGCCCAACGCAGCGACACCGCCAGGTTGTCGCGCACCAGCGTCACCGAGGCGACTATCGCCGTGACGAAGTCGATGTCGCGGTCCAGCAGCATCGGCAGGCTCACGACCTGCGTGGCAAAGAGGGCAAAGGCGATCACCGCCCCGATTGCGCCGCCGACGAGCATGAGGACCATCCCCTCCGGCGTGGCCAATGCCCAGATCGAGTGGCTGATATTGGGCAGCGACCCGGTGCCCTGGAACACCGCCAGCACGACCCGCGCCACCACCAGCCACATCATGAAGAACACGACCATCAGCACCGCAAGCGCGGGGATTTGCCCGTTGCCATGCCGCGCGGGCGCGCGCAGGATCGCGCCCCAGACGAGCGGCTCGCCGGTTCCGAGGCGGCGGCTCACCTCATAGAGCCCTGTGGCGATGAAAGGCGCGAGCAACGGAAAGCCGAAGGCCGCCGGGATGATCCACCAGAACTGTCCCGTCTCGGCCAGCGCCCAGACGATGGCAAGGCCCATGATTACATAGATCGCCGCGAAGAATATCCCGAACTGCGGCGCGCGGCGGAAGTCGGCCCAGCCCGCGGCAAGGGCAGCGGTGAGGTCGGCCGTCTCGAGGCGGCGGAAAGTCGGGGCCTCGGCGGCCGTGGGAGGGGACAAGGTATCGACTTGGCTCATGGGCTCCTCCGGCAGGTTTGCCGCGAGGGTATCATGTATGTCCGACGGCGGAAGATATATCTTCGCCGCGACGTTGCCGTGCCCTCGCGCCCGCCGCCGGGCTCAGCCCGCCTGCGCCTCGGCCCGGCTCTTGCCCGCCACGTCCTTGGCCAGCGTCGCCGCCATGAAGGCGTCGAGGTCGCCGTCCAGCACGCCCTGGGTGTCGCTGGTCTCCACCCCCGTGCGCAGATCCTTGACCAACTGATAGGGCTGCAGGACGTAGGACCGGATCTGGTTGCCCCAGCCGGCGTCGCCCTTGGCCTCGTGCGCGGCGTTGATCGCGGCGTTCCGTCTGTCGAGTTCGAGCTGGTAGAGCCGCGCGCGCAGCGCGTTCATCGCCAGTTCGCGGTTCTGGTGCTGAGACTTCAGGCTGGACGTGACGACGATGCCGGTCGGCAGGTGCGTGATCCGTACGGCGGATTCGGTCTTGTTGACGTGCTGTCCCCCCGCGCCCGACGACCGCATGGTGTCGATCCGGATATCCTTCTCGGGAATGTCGATCTCGATCGTGTCGTCCACCACCGGATAGACCCAGACCGACGAGAACGAGGTATGCCGCCGTGCCTGGCTGTCGTAGGGCGAGATGCGGACAAGACGGTGCACCCCCGATTCCGACTTCAGCCAGCCATAGGCGTTGCGTCCGTTGATGCGGTAGGTGGCGCTGCGGATGCCCGCCTCCTCGCCGGGGGATTCGTCGATCAGCTCGACTTCGTATCCCTTCGCCTCGGCCCAGCGGACATACATCCGCGCCAGCATCTGCGCCCAGTCGCAGCTTTCGGTGCCGCCGGCGCCCGCGTTGATCTCGAGGAAGGTATCGTTGGCGTCCGCCTCGCCGTCGAGCAGCGCCTCGAGTTCCTTCTCGGCCGCCTCGGCCGCCAGCGCCTTCAGCGCCGCCTCGGCCTCGGCCACAACCTCGTCGTCGCCCTCGGCCTCGCCGAGCTCGATCAGGCCGAGGTTGTCGTCCAGCGCCTGCACCAGCCGCCGGTAGGCGCCGACCGCATCGATCAGCGCCTGCCGGTCGCGCATCATCCTCTGGGCGCGCGCGGGATCGTTCCAGAAGTCGGGCGCCTCGATCATGGCGTCGAATTCCTCGAGCCGGTGCGGCGCCGTGTCGTAGTCCATCCGCTGCGCCACAAGCGCCAGCGACTTGCGGATCGCCTCGATGTGCTTTTCGGTCTCTGCGCGCATCTCGACCTTTCCGGAACGAAAACGCCGCCCAAGGGCGGCGCGTCCGATATACTGTCGCCGGACGGGGGGCGCAACCGCACCCCGCCCCGTTCAGTAGAGGCCGCCCGAGCTGACGGTGCCGAAATCGGCCTTGCGCGGGATGATGGCGGTGCGCCCGGTCGAGGTCACGACGGTCTCGCCCGTCTCGGCGGCGTCGGTCTCGCCGGTGCGGAACAGCGGCAGGTTCGACCCCATGGCAAAGCCGCCGTCGATCAGGCCCGCAAAGCCGAAGACCGGTTCCTCGCCCTCGCGGAAGTATTCCGCCACCACGTTGTCCCCGGTCGCATCGTCGGGCAGGCGCGCGCCCGAAAAGCGGTCGATCTTCAGGAAGTAGCCGCCCGGCGGCACCCGGAACGCCCGGCCGCCATAGACCTTCACCGCCTCGCGCATGAAGGCGGCGAACACCGGGCCGCACATGCCCCCGCCCGAGGCGCTGCCGAGACTGCGCGGCTGGTCATAGCCGATGTAGCAGCCGGCCGCGATGTTAGAGGTATATCCGACGAACCAGACGTCCTTGGCGTCGTTCGTGGTGCCGGTCTTGCCGGCGACGGGGGCGCCCACGCTGATCCCGCGCCCGGTGCCGCGCTGCACCACGCCTTCCATCATCGAGGTCAGCTGATAGGCCGTGACCGGATCGATCACCCGCTCGCGCGCCGCCGTGATGCGCGGGATCGCGCCGGGGGCAAGGCTGGCGGACCGGCAATCCTCGCAGATGCGCTGGTCGTGGCGGTAGATCGTCCGCCCCCAGCGGTCCTGCACCCGATCGACCAGCGTCGGCTCGACCCGCTCGCCGCCGTTGGCGAACATCGCATAGGCGGCCACCATGCGCCACAGCGTGGTTTCCTCGGCCCCGAGCGCATTCGCCAGATACTGGCCCATGCGGTCGTAGACGCCGAACTTCTCGGCATAGCGCGCGACCACGTCCATGCCGATCTCCTGCGCGATCCGAACCGTCATCAGGTTCCGGCTCTGCTCGATCCCCGTTCGGACCGGCGTCGGCCCGTAGAACCGGTTCGAGGCGTTCTTGGGCGTCCAGAGGCCCTGGGGCGTGTTCACCTCGATCGGCGCATCGATGACGATGGTCGCGGGGGTGAAGCCGCTGTCCAGCGCCGCGGCGTAGACGAAGGGCTTGAACGACGAGCCAGGCTGCCGCATCGCCTGGGTCGCGCGGTTGAACACCGAATGCTGGTAGCTGAAGCCGCCCTGCATGGCGATCACGCGCCCGGTATTCACGTCCATCGCCATGAAGGCGCCCTGCACCTCCGGGATCTGGCGCAGCGACCAGCGGTCGAAGCTGCCATCGCCCTTCAGCACGGCCCTGACCAGCACCACGTCGCCGACCGACACGAGGTCGCCGGGCACGCGCGCCTTGGGCCCCAGCCGCCCGTCCGCCTGCCGCTTGCGCGCCCAGACGACGTCCGCGGCGGGGATGATGTGCCCCTGCGGATCGTCGGGCACGCCCTCGATCCCGATGCGCGCGGAGTTCGGCCGCACCTCCAGCACCACGGCCGGAAACCACCCGGTCACGTCGCGCGGTACGTCCACCTTGGCCAGCGCTGCGCGCCAGCGTTCCTCGCTGGTCAGATCCTCGGCCGCGATGGTCCGCCGCGTGCCCCGCCAGACGCCGAGGCCGCGGTCGTACTTCTCGAGCCCCTCGCGCAGGGCGTTCGCCGCCACTTCCTGCAGGTCGGGATCGACCGTCGCGCGGATCGTCAGGCCCCCCTCGAAGAACTCGGCATCGCCGAACCGGCCCGACAGCTGCCGGCGGATCTCCTCGGTGAAATAGTCGCGCGGGGGCAGGCTGTCGCGGAAGGACGCGAAATCGCCCGACTGCACGGTGCGCAGGTCGGTGGCGATCGCCGCCTCCATCGCCTCGCGCGTGATGTAGCCGTTCTCCCACATCTGGCGCAGGACGTAGTTGCGCCGTTCGGTCACCCGCGCCTTGTTGCGCACCGGGTGCAGATTCGACGGCTCCTTCGGCAGCGCGGCAAGGAAGGCGGCTTCTTCCAGCGTCAGGTCGGCCAGCGTCTTGTTGAAATAGGTCTGCGCCGCCGCGACGACGCCGTAGCTGTTCTGCCCGAGGAAGATCTCGTTCAGGTAGAGCTCGAGGATCTGGTCCTTGGTCAGCGCCTGTTCGATCCGGGTGGCAAGGATGATCTCCTTGATCTTGCGCTCGCCCGTCCGGTCACCGGACAGAAGGAAGTTCTTCGTCACCTGCTGGGTGATGGTCGAGGCGCCGCGCAGCGTTTCCCCGCGGCTGACGATCGCATCGCGCAGCGCCGCTGCCATGCCCGTCGCGTCATAGCCCCCGTGGATGTAGAAATTCTTGTCCTCGGCGCTGATGAACGCCTGCTTGACCAGATCGGGGATTTCCGACGAGGGCGCGAAGATGCGCCGCTCGCGGGCGAATTCGTCGATCAGGCGACCCTCGCCGTCATAGATGCGGCTGATCGTCGGCGGCGCGTAGGCAGCCAGGCTTTCGTGGGACGGCAGATCGCGGTTGTAGAACCACAGCACCCCACCGACCGTCAGCGCGACGAAGAACGCGCCGAGCGTGACGAAGGAAAACACCGCACCGAAGACGTTGCCGATGAACCGCAGCACCATGTCACCCCCGAAGATCGGCCGATCCTACAGGCACGGGCGCCGGGGGTCAAAGCCACCGGCGGCACGGCCGGTCACGGATGCGCCAGCTATTGCCGCAGCAACGCCGCCTCGGCCGCGTCGGCCACCGCCCAGTCGGCCAGCGCCGCGACGATGGCCGCGGCCATGCGCGCCCGCCATGCGGCATCGCCGAGACGCGCCCGGTCGGCCGCCGATGAGATGTAGCCGAGCTCGATCAGCGCCGAGGGCACGTCGGGCGACCGCAGGACGGAAAACGCCGCCGCCCGCCTTGGCACCCGGTGCAGCCGCAGCCCCCCGGCGCGCAGGCCCGCGACCAGCGCCTCGGCCAGCCGTTCCGACCGCGGCGCGGTCTCGGTCCGGGCCAGGTCCATCAGCACCCGCGCCACCAGATCGTCCTGGCCCTTGAGGTCAACCCCGGCCAGAAGGCTGTCGCGGTCGTGCCGTTCGGCGAGCGCAGCGGCGGCGGCATCGGACGCCGTCTCGGCGAGGGTGTAGATCGTGGCACCGGTCGCCTCGCCTTCGGGCACCGCATCGGCATGCAGCGACAGGAACACGTCCGCCCCGGCCTGATGCGCCACCGCCACGCGCGCGTCGAGCGGCACGAACACGTCGGCATCGCGCGTCAGGACCACGCGGAACCTGCCGTCCCGCAGCAGCGCCTCGCGCAGCTCGCGCGCGAAGCGCAGCATCAGGTCGGCCTCGCTGATCCCGCCGTGCTCGGCGCCGGGGTCGATCCCGCCGTGGCCGGGGTCGAGCACGACGACCAGCGGACCCTCGCCCCGGCGACGGGGGGCAAGGGTGGCGGCGGGCACGGGCAGGCCCGGCCCCTCGGCCAGGGCGGCATCGGCGGTCTGCGCGGCGAAGGCTGCCGGCGCGGCCGGCCCGAGCCGCACCCGGACCAGCACCGGACCGGGGGCCGAGGTCCGCATCTCGGCCAGTTCGACGGGATGCGGCCCTGCAAGCTCCAGCGTCAGGCGCGACCAGCCGTCCGCCAGCCGCTCGCCCCGCGCGGCCCCGATCCGGGCGCCGTCGCGCGGCACCTGCGGCAACGGCGCCCAGTCCACCTCGCGGAAGTCGAGCACAAGCCGCGGCGGATCGGCCAGCGTCCGCACCCGCCAGGGCACCGCGTGCGACAGCGCCAGTTCGACCACCGCACCCTCCCCCGCATCCGCAAGCCGCGATGCCACGGGGTCGAGCCGCGCCAGCGCGCGCAGGTCCTCGGCCGCGGCAGGGGTCAGCGCCGCCCACAGGGCGGCCAGAAGGACGACAAGGATGCGCATCGATTGCCCGATGTTTCCGCGCAGCCTAGCGCATCGGCGCGCGCGGCGGAATCACCCGGATCACCGGGGCGCGCGCGCGACGGGCGCGGCGCGATCACGTTCGCCGGAACGCCGGCGCACCGTCTTGAAACCGCGCGTGCCGGCCCCCTATGGTGCCCACGCCCGGCCCGGGTCCGGGCCTTCCAGTCGCCCCCGGAGGCCTGATGCCCCTTCTCCGCCCCATCCTGCGCGCCCTCGCGATCGCCCTGTGTCTGGCATCGCCGGCCGCGGCACTCGACCTGCAGGCGATGACGCCCGAGGAACGTGCCGCCTTCCGCGCCGAGGTGCGCGCCTACCTGATCGAGAACCCCGAGGTGCTGATGGAGGCGATCGGCGTCCTCGAGGACCGCGAGCGTAATGCCCAGGCCGAGGCCGATCTGGCCGCGCTGCGCGACAACCGGGCGGCGCTGCTGGGCAACCCCGCGTCGTGGTCGGGCGGCAACCCTGCGGGTGACATCGCCGTGGTCGAATTCGTGGACTACCGCTGCGGCTATTGCCGGCGCGCGCACGACGAGGTGGCCGAGCTGATCGCATCGGACGGAAACCTGCGGCTGGTGCTGAAGGAGTTCCCCATACTCGGGCCGGAGTCGCTGACCTCGTCGCGCTTTGCCATCGCGGTGATGCAGACGGCAGGGCCGGAGGCCTACAAGAAGGCGCACGACGCGCTGATCGCGCTGGCCGGCCCGCCCGCCCCTCCGGCGCTGCGGCGCATCGCGGACGCGGCCGGGGCCGACCCCGAGGCGGTGATGGCCCGGATGGATGCGCCCGAAGTGACGGCGGTGATCGAGGCGAACCATGCGCTGGCGCGGCGCCTCGGCATCAACGGCACCCCGACCTTCGTGATCCACGAGACGATGGTGCGCGGCTATGTGCCCCTTCCGGCAATGCGCCAGATCGTCGAGGGTCAGCGGGCGAAGCTGCGCTAGCAGCCGCCGGTCCGTCCTGCCCGGCCGCCCCGCCGGCGCGGCGTCCCGGCGGCGGTCAATCCCTCGCGCAGGACCGCCGTCATGGGGTGATCGGGATCGGCGCCATAGGCCGCCAGAACCGACCGCAGCGCCACATCCTGCGCCACGTCGTCGGGCAGGCTCAGCGCCCAGTCGATCAGCACCGAGCGGCATTCGGCGATCCCGATCCCCTCGATCCGGTAAGCCTCGCGGATCAGCCCCTTGGGATCGGCGCGGTCAGGCTGCATCACCCGCCCCTTCGGCGATGCCCAGTCCCGCGGCGATCGCGGCCGCCGCCGCCGCGGTGGTCGCGGCAAGCCGCGCGGCGAGGTCGGCCGCATCCCGCGCCCCCGTCTCGCGCAGGAGGAAGGCGCAGGCCCCCTGCCCCAGACCCGCGGGGTCGAGCCGCGCCTCGCCCAGAAGCCGCGCCCCGGCCTGCAGCGGCCAGAGAAGCCGCCAGGCCGCCAGCAACGCCGCCTCGGCCTCGCGCGAGACGAGGCCGGCACGGACGCCCGCGCGCAGCTGTTGCGGCACGCGCCGGGCCGGGTCGCCCGCGTGCAGGGCGGCCGCCTGGGCGAACAGCTCGATATCCATGATCCGACCGGGTCCCGCCTTGGCGTCCCATGCGCCGCCCGGCTTCGCGGCCATGAGGCGCGCGCGCATCGCCGCGGTGTCGGGCAGGATCCGCGCCGCGCCCGCCTGCGACCGGATCAGGGCGCGGCGGAAATCTTCGACCTCGGCCGACAGCTCTGCGTCGCCCGCAACGGGGCGCGCGCGCGTCAGGGCAAGGTGTTCCCAGGTCCAGGCCTCGGTCTGCTGATAGGCGCGGAATGCGGGCAGCGCGGTGGCCACCGGCCCCTGCCGGCCCGAGGGGCGCAGCCGCAGGTCCACCTCGTAAAGCCGCCCCTCGGCCATCTGCGCGGTCAGCGCGGTGACGAAGGCCTGCGTCAGCCGCGCGTAATACGTCCGCGCGGGCAGCGGCCGGGGGCCGTCCGATCCCTCGGCGCCGGCGGCGTCGTAGACCACGATCAGGTCGAGGTCGGATCCGGCATTGAGCCGCCCCGCCCCCAACGACCCCATGCCCAGCACCATCGCCCCGCGCCCCGGGGGCGGCCCGTGGCGGCGCGCGAATTCCGCCGTCACCGCGGGCCACAGCGCGGCCAGCACCGCCTCGGCGAGGTCCGAATACTGTCCGCCCGCCTCCTCGGCGTCGATCAGGCCGCGCAGGTGGTGCACCCCGATGCGGAAGTGCCATTCGCGCCCCCAGACCCGCGCCGCGACGAGCCGCCGCTCGTAGTCCGCGACCGCATCGAGCCGCCGGGCCAGATCCTGCGCGAGCGCGGCGCGACCGGGCCAGGGGGCGAAGAACCCGCCGTCCAGCACCGCGTCCAGCACGCCCGAATTGCGTGCAAGGTGCCGCGCCAGCGCCGGGGCCGATGCCGCGATGTCCACGATCAGGTCCACCAGCGGCGGGTTGGCGTCGAACAGCGAAAGGATCTGCACCCCCGCCGGCAGCCCGCGCAGGAACCCGTCGAGGGCCGCCAGCGCCTCGTGCGGGTTGGCAGCGCGCGTCACGATGCCGGTCAGAAGCCGCGGGCGCACCCGCTTGAAGATCTCGAGCGCCCGCGCCGACCGCAGCGCGGGATAGCCGCGCCAGCCCTCGACCACCGCCGCCATCTCGGGCGTCAGGTCGGGGCCCGCCTCGGCCGCGCCGGGCGCGAAGAAGCCTTCCGTCAGGCGGTGAACGGCCATCAGCCGCTCCTTCAGCGCGGCGCGGAAGGCGCCGGTGTCGCCCGTCCCGCAGAGGCGCGCGATCCGGTCCCAGCCCTCGGGGGTGGCGGGCAGGATTTGGGTCTGCGCGTCCTGCACCATTTGCAGGCGGTGCTCGACCTCGCGGTGCGCGCGGTAGGCCGCCGTCAGGTCGCCCGCCACCTCTTCGGGCACCCAGCCTGCCGCGGCCAGCGCCGCGAGGCCGCCGACCGTGTCGGGCGACCGCAGCGAGGGATCGCGCCCGCCTGCGATCAGTTGCCGCGTCTGGCAGAAGAATTCGACCTCGCGGATCCCGCCGCGGCCCAGCTTCAGGTTGTGCCCGTCGAGGTTCAGCGGCCCCGCCAGACCCTTGTGGTCGCGGATCCGCAGGCGCATGTCGTGCGCGTCCTGGATCGCCGCAAAGTCGAGGTGCCGGCGCCAGACAAAGGGCGATAGCGCCCGCAGGAACCGCGTCCCTGCCGCGATGTCGCCGGCGCAGGCGCGCGCCTTGATGTAGGCCGCCCGTTCCCAGGTGCGACCGACGCTTTCGTAATAGGCATAGGCGGCGGCGGTGGACAGGCACACGGGCGTCACCGCCGCATCGGGGCGAAGGCGCAGGTCGGTGCGGAACACGTATCCTTCCGCCGTGATGTCGGTCAGCATGGCGGTCAGCTTGCGGGTGACGCGGATGAACTCGGCCCGCGCCTCCTGTTCGGCGCCCGGGTAGCGGGTTTCATCGAACAGGCAGATAAGGTCGATGTCGCTGGAATAGTTGAGCTCGAAGGCGCCCATCTTGCCCATGGCCAGCACCACGAAGCCGGCCGCGTCGCCGGCGTCTGCCGGCCCCTGCCCCGGCAGCCGGCCGCGCCGCAGCGCCTCGGCCACCAGCGCCTTCGCCGCCGCATCCACCGCGGCATCGGCCAGCCGCGTCAGCGTCGCCGTCACCGTCTCGAGCGGCCAGGCGCCGCCGAGGTCGGCCAGGGCAGCGATCAGCCCGATGCGCCGCTTGGCCCGGCGAAGCGCGCCCGGCAGGTCGGCCAGCGGCACGGCGGGCAGCGCGGCCAAGGCCGCATCGACAGCGCCCTCGGGGTCGTCCACGACGGCGCGCAGCCAGTCGCCTTCGCGCCGCAGCAGGCCGCCGAGGTAGGGGCTGCCCCCGGCCGCGCCTGCGATCACGCCCCTGAGGCCCGGCGGCAGGTCGGCGAAGGCGGCAGCGGCCTCGGCCCCGGCGGCGGGATCGAAGGGAATCGGCTGGCGCGTCAGGCGGGCATCGAGCGCGGGCATGCGCGCGACCTTCGCGCCCCCGCCCGCCGCGGTCAACCCGGCCTTGACCCGGCCTGCACCCGACCTGCCGTGGCGGCCGGAACCGGCCGGCGGACCGACCGGGCACCGAATGCGCCGCCGCGCGGATCGGGTGCGCGCCGCCGCGGCGCTGGCCGTTTCCGCTGGCGGCTTTCCGCGCGACAGGCGACTCCCGGCGCTGCGCCGCCGCATGTGAATATCTTTAACATGCCCTCTTGAAGCGCCGCCCCGGCATTCCGATCTCCGGTCATGTGAAAGAGCTTCACATCTCGCCACCCGCACCACGGAGGTCCCGATGACCACAGTCACGATGCAAGAGCCGCGCAGCTGGCTCGGCAAGGCCGAAGCCTGGCTGGACGAGCGCGGCAAGGGCGCATGGATCGCCGCCATGGTGGTGGGATTCGTCGCCTTCTGGCCGATCGGCCTCGCCCTTCTCGCCTACATGATCTGGAGCAAGCGCATGTTCTCGAAATCCAACGGCTGCGCCGCCCGCCGGGGCGGGTACCGGTCGCAGCACCACGGCATGGCCCCGACCGGCAATTCGGCCTTCGACGCCTACCGGACCGAAACGCTGCGGCGCCTCGAGGAGGAACAGGCCGCGTTCGAGGCCTTCCTGCAGCGCCTGCGCGAGGCCAAGGACAAGTCCGAGTTCGACGCCTTCATGGACGAACGCGCCCGCGCCGCCGCTGCGACGCCTGCCGCACCGCCCGCGCCGCCTGCCGCCGGCATCGGCGCCTACTGACCGAACGCCCTGCGCGCAGCAGTGCGCGCGGGCCCCCCAGCCCGACCACCGGCGCGGCCCCGACCCGGCGGCCGCGCCCTTTTCCGTCCGACCGGAGGCCGCCCATGTTCGCCCCGTCCCTGCCCGGCCTGCCCGACCCCGATGCCGCCCCCGGCTTCTACGACGGCGTGCCGGCAAAGCGCCTGCTGGCCTGGATCGTCGATTCCGCGCTGATCCTTGTGATCACGCTGGTCGCGGTGCCCTTCACGGGGTTCACCGCCCTCTTCTTCTTTCCGCTGCTGTGGCTCGCCGTCGGTTTCGTCTACCGCGTGGCGACGCTGGCGCGCGGATCCGCGACGCCGGGGATGCGGCTGCTCGGGATCGAGTTCCGCGACCGCAGCGGGCGGCGCCTCGACCTTGCCCACGCGGTTCTGCACACGCTCGGCTATACCCTGTCGATCTCGACCGTCCTCGTGCAAGCGTGGTCGGTCGTCCTGATGCTGACCGGCTCGCGCAGGCAGGGGCTGACCGACCTGATCCTCGGCACCGCAGCGATAAACCGGCCAAGCCTGCCGGGCTGAAGCAGTTCAAATCGGGGGCCAAATCGCGCTTGGCGGCCTGTCGGCTTGTTGCTAGCCTTCAAGGTCGAAACGCACCCGGTCCCATGCGCCACACCCTGCCCATCGCGCCGCAGTTCTATGTCACGGCCCCGCAACCGTGCCCGTATCTCGACGGGCGGATGGAACGCAAGCTGTTCACCGCGCTGCAGGGCGAGCAGGCGGAACGGCTGAACGACGCGCTGTCCAAGCAGGGCTTCCGCCGCAGCCAGAACGTGCTCTACCGCCCGTCCTGCGCCGAATGTTCGGCCTGCCTGTCGGCACGGATCAGGGTCGATGCCTTCACCCCCAGCCGGACGCAGCGCCGCACCCTGCGCCGCAACGCATCGCTGCGCCGCAACGCCACCAGCCCCTGGGCGACCGAGGAACAGTTCGCCCTGTTCCGCCGCTATCTCGACAGCCGCCACGCGGACGGCGGCATGGCGGACATGGATGTGTTCGAGTTCTCGGCGATGATCGAGGAAACGCCGATCCGCTCGCGCGTGGTCGAATACACCCGGCCGCCGGAACCGGGTGAACGTGGCTGGCCGCTCGTCGCCGTCTGCCTGACCGACATCCTCGATGACGGTCTGAGCATGGTCTATTCCTTCTACGATCCCGATCTTGCGCATCGCAGCCTCGGCACCTGGATCATCCTCGACCACATCGCCATCGCGCGCGAGGCGGGGCTGCCCTACGTCTATCTCGGCTACTGGGTGCCCGGCAGCCGCAAGATGGGCTACAAGGCGCAGTTCGACGCGCTGGAGATCTACAAGGGCGGGCGCTGGCAGCCGATCGGCGATCCGGCGGCGCATTCGGCCGCGCTGCACCCTTTGTCGGTCGATCCCATCGCCGAACAGGTCGCGCGGATCAGCCTGCCCGACGGGATCGGCAATCGCGGCTGAGGCCGTCGCCCCGCACCGGCCCGCGTTCTTGCCGCCGACGCTTGCCAATTGCCCGAGGTTTCGGCGGGCCCGCGCCCATCGTCGGGACCGGGCGCGCCGACAAGCCCTTCGCCGGCGCCGGGCGCGACCCGCCGGAGGGCCGGGCGGCAACGACATGCCCGACGGGCGGCATGGGGGCGGGCCGGTTCATGGTGTCGCCCGGACGCAGCCCAAGGCCGACCCGATCCGCGGCATCGACCAGAGCGAAGTCCGCATCACCGCCGGTGCCGCCGTTACCCCGTCGCTCTGCAACGGCAGCGCGGTGCCGGCTTTCGGCCGCCGCCGCACGCCGACGGTCGAGGACGTGACCGATCTTCACGCCGCCCGCCGCCGCATCCGGCCGTGCCGGACGATGGCGCGATCCTGCCCTGCTGGCCCGGAACCTCAGCCGAGCAGCGCGGGCACGATCGTCACCACCTGCGGGAACAGCCACAGGATCGCCAGCATGACCACCTGCAGCACCACGAAGGGCAGCACGCCCGTGTAGATGTGGGCAGTCGTCACCTCTTTCGGCGCAACCCCGCGCAAGTAGAACAGCGCAAAGCCGAAGGGCGGCGTCAGGAACGATGTCTGCAGGTTGATGGTGATCATGATCGTGACCCAAGCCGGATCATAGCTGCCGCCGTAGATCACCGGGCCGACGATCGGGACGACGATGTAGATGATCTCGAGGAAGTCGAGCACGAACCCGAGAATGAACAGCACCAGCATCACGATCAGGAAGGCCGTCGCCTCGTTGTCGAAGGCGCGCAGGAAGCTCTGGATGTAGTGCTCGCCGCCGAAGCTGATCAGCACGAGGTTCAGTACCTGGCTGCCGATCAGGATGGCGAAGACCATCGAGGTGATCTTGGCCGTCTCGCGCACGACCGGGGTCAGCACGCCGGTCGAGAACAGCACCCAGCAGGCGTAGAGGATGCCGCCGATCGCGACGTGATAGGCGATCTGGGTGACAAGGAACGCAACCCATTGTTCGAACGTCGGGCTGCCGACCGACACGCGCAGGTCGAAATTCACACCCACCAGCAGCATGACGACGGTAGCATAGGCGGTGATCAGCACCGCCCGGCCGCTGCGGCCCTGGTCCTGCAACTTGCGGAACGCCGCCAGCAGGATCGCCCCGCCAGCGCCAAGGGCGGCGGCCGGCGTCGGGTTGGTGACGCCCCCGAGGATCGACCCCAGCACGGCGACGATCAGGATCAGCGGCGGGAAGGTGACGCGGATCAGGTCGTTGCGCGCCAGCCGCGCGGCGGCGTCGCGCATCGCCCAGAGGGCGACGGCGAAGGGCAGCGCAAGGATCACGAAGGTCGCGCCCGACGAGGTGGTGGGCCCGATCAGCGCGATGTCCGCCAGAAGTGCCGCCACGAGGCCCGCCCCGCCGATGACCAGCGGCCGCGGATCGGCCGAGGGCGCCACCCCGCGCGCCACGACCAGCGCAAGGCCAAGCAGCAGCACGAGGATCCCGACGCCGCTGCCGATCGGCGCCGCACCCGCGATGGCGGCGGCGCGGGCGGCCTCGACCTCCGCTGCGCTGCGCTCGGTGCGCGCCTGGCCGCCGCCGCCGGCGTCGATGGCAGCCTGCTGTTCCACCGCGCGATCCCATTTCTCCTGCCCGTGCAGGGCGATCATGCTGGCGCGGCACTGGTCCGAGACCCGGGTGCGCAGTTCGGCGACCGCCGGGGCATCGGTGAAGCTCGACACCGTTATCGACTGGGTTCCGATGCCGCCCCATTGCACGGCCAGCAGGAAGGCGGCGATCATGCCGCCGGGGACCAGCAGGAACCACGTCCGCGCCTCGGCCGGGGTGATGACCTCCTGGTCGGTGCCGCGGCCGAGCTGGACCGCCGGCGCCTGCGAGGGGTTCACCAGCGCGAAACCGAAGGCATAGGCGGCATAGAGCACGGCCAGCAGAACGCCCGGCAGGATCGCCGCCTGGAAGAGCGTCCCGACCGAGATCACCGGCGCCTTGCCGAGGAAGGTCAGCGCATCAGTGCACCCCGCCGCCTGTGCGCGGATTTCCTGCCCGGCCGAATAGAGGTCGCCCGCCATCGTGCCCAAAAGCACGATGACGATCGAGGGCGGGATGATCTGGCCGAGGGTGCCCGAGGCGGCAATCACGCCGGTCGCCAGCTGCGGGCTGTAGCCGGCGCGCAGCATGGTGGGCAGGGTGATCAGCCCCATCGTCACCACGGTGGCCCCGACAATTCCGGTCGAGGCGGCAAGGAACGCGCCCACCACCACGACCGCCACGGCAAGACCGCCCGGCAGCGGGCCGAACACGCGCGCCATCGTCGTCAGAAGATCGTTGGCGATCTTCGACCGTTCCAGCACGATGCCCATCATCACGAACATCAGCACGGCCAGCAGCGTCTCGATCGACTGGCCGGCGATCACACGTTCGTTCATGCGGTTGACGATGAACGACAGGTTGCGGTCCATCGCCACTTCCCAGCCCTGCGGGAAGATCGGCTGGTCGATCCGCGGCAGGTCGGGATAGCGGAATGTCGTGATGTCGATCTGCGCCACCCCCTGCGCCAGAAGCGCCCGGTAGGCCTCGGAGTTCGCGTCCACCGCCTGGTGGATCAGCAGCCCCGCGCTGTCGAGCGCGGCCAGCACGCCGAAGGTGATGATGCCCGCCCCGCCGATCGCGAAGGCGACCGGGAACCCGGAAAGGATGCCCGCGAAGAGGAACAGGAAGGTGATGATGAGGCCGATCTCGACCCCGTCCAGACCGAACAGCATGGCCCCTCAATGCGCCTGGGATGCCGCGTCGCCCACGGGGTCGCGGTCGAGATACCGGTTCTCGCTGCCCGGCCCCTCGCGGAACTCCAGCAGCGCGCGATAGAAGACGGCGATGGCGTGCAGGAACACGAGGCCTGCAAAGGCGACCATCAGCACCTTGAACAGGAAGTAGGCGTCAAAGCCGTTCGGCGAGAAGCCGATCGTCTCGACCTGCCAGCGCATCAGGCTGCCCTTGCGCTCGATCGCAGCCAGGGATTCCGAGGCCGAGACCTTGGGGTTCACGAGGCTGCGCCACATGAAGAACCAGGCGTAAAGCCAGGTCAGCACCGCGATCGGCATCATGAAGAAGAGCGCGCCGATCATGTCGACGATCTTCTGCGTGCGGAACCGCGCCTTGGCATAGAACAGGTCCACCCGCACATGCCCGCCCTGCACGAAGGTGTAGGAGATGCACAGGCAGACGATCATCGCGTTGTAGAGCTTCAGCTCTTCCGACCACCACGACAGGTCGCGGGCGAAGGCGTAGCCGAACGGCCCGATCTCGATCGCGCTGACACGGAAGATGCGCTGCAGGAACACGATCAGGATCTGTTGCAGGACCATCAGCAACCCGACCCACGCGACCGTCCGGCCAAGGCCGTTGGCGAAGCCTTCGAGCCCGCGCACCACCCCCCACATCAGCGGCCGCCAGACGAGGCCCGCGGCGGTCAGGATCAGGAACAGCGTGAACACGGCAAAGAAAAACTCGACCGATCCGCCGTAGTAGATGATCCGCGCAACCTGCCGCATGTCGGCGAGGTTCAGCCACTGGGACGGGTGCGCCACCGCCCAGACGATGTTGGCCAGCGCCCGGCCGATGTTGCCGATCACCCAAAGAAGGCCGTCGAACATTCCGTCCCCCCGCCGCGCCTGTCCCGGATCGCCGCCCGGGTTCATGCCGACCCCCCCGGCCTGCCGGCCGGGGGGCGTGCACCGTCGCTCTGGCGTCAGCCCATCACGCGGTCGCGCTGCCGGGTGTAGAAGCCGTCGGTCACCTTCAGCCAGGCCGAGGAGGACCGCATCGAGGCCATCGCGCTGTCATAGATCTTCTTGTAGAGCGGATCGCCCAGATACTCGTTGTGCACCTCCATCGTGGCGCGCCCGAAGGCGTCCCAGACGTCGTCGGGGAACTCGAGCACGGTCACGCCGCCGGCCTGCAGACGGGCCAGCGCGGCGCCGTTGTTCGACAGGAACTGCGCAAGGTTCCACTGATGGCATTCGGACGCGGCGATCTCGAAGATCTTCTGCTGCGCAGGCGTCAGGCTGTCATAGACGTCGCGGTTCATCGTCGCCGACAGCGCCGCGCCCGGTTCGTGGAAGCCTGCGGTGTAATAGATCTTGGTGATCTCCTGCAGGCCCATCTTCTCATCGGCCCAGGCGCCGATCCATTCCGTGCCGTCGAGCGCGCCCGACGACAGGGCCTGATAGATCTCGCCGCCCGGGATGTTCTGCACGCTCGCGCCAAGCTTGCCGAGCGCCCGGCCGCCGAGGCCGGGCATCCGGAACTTCAGCCCGTTGAAGTCGGCCGCCGACTTGATCTCCTTGCGGAACCAGCCGCCGCCCTGGGCGCCGGTGTTGCCCGCGATGAACCCCTTGAGACCGAAGATCTGGTTCAGCTCGTCGTGCAGCTCCATCCCGCCCATGTGGTAGTACCAGTTCGCCATCTCCTGCGCCGTCATGCCCATCGGCACTGCGGTGAAGAAGGCGTAGCCGGGATGCTGGCCGACCCAGTAGTAGTCCGCGCCGTGATACATGTCGGCCTGGCCCGAGGTGACGGCATCGAACACCTCGAACGCGCCGACCAGTTCGCCGGCCGATTTCAGGTCGACGGTGATCTGCCCGTCGGTCATCGCAGTGATGCTGTCGGCCACGCGCTGCGCGCTGTCGTGCACGCCGGCGGCGCCGCGGGCCCAGGTGGTGACCATCGTCAGCGTGCGCCTGCCCTGCGCGTAAAGGGGGGCGGCCAGCGTCGTGGCGGCGGCGGCCGCGGTGCCGCCGACGGCGGCCTTGGTCAGAAACGAACGGCGATCCAAGTCATATCCTCCCCATGATAAAGCCCGGCCCTTGTTCCGGGCGGTTCTCGACGTAGGCGGACCTTAGCGACGCCCCCCCCTGTTTGGGAATACCCACAACTGCTGAGCGGCCGCTTTTGGCGGCGCGCCTGCGCGGCCTGCGCGATTGACGCGCCGCCGCGCCGCGGCGCATCCTGCAGGCCATCCCGCGCCGGAGCCGCGCCGCCCGATGCCCGACCGCCTTCGCCGCCTCGTCCAGCGGTTCACGCCCGACTACGGGCAGAAGTTGTTCCTTCTGGCGACGGTGCCGCTGATCCTGTCGCTGGCCGTCGTCGCGGCGATCGTCGCACGCGAGGCGCGCGACACCTCGGAGCGCGAGATCGCGGGGCTTGAAACTGCGCTGATCGAGGCCAAGAAGGCCGAGCTGCGCAACTACATGCAGCTAGCGCGCACCGCCTTTTTCATCATCTACGGCAACGCGCCGCCCGACGACCGGCGGGCGATGCGCGAGGTGTCGCAGATCCTGGCCGCGATGCTCTGGGGAAACGACGGCTATTTCGCCGTCTACGACTACGACGGGCGCAACCTCGTCGCGCCCCGCCAGACCTGGCTGATCGAGCGCAACTGGGCCGGCCTGACCGACAGCCGCGGCACCCCCGTCGTGGATCGGCTGATCGAACTGGCCAAGCAGGGCGCGGGGTATCACAGCTACTACTGGCCGAAGCCCTCGACTGGGGAAGAGGCGCTGATGGTCACCTATGTCCAAGGGTTGCAGGACTGGCGTTGGGCCGTTGCGACCGGCATCTTCATCGACGACGTGCAGGCGACGGTGGCCGCCGCCCGCGCCGAGGTCGAGGTGCGGGTGCGCCGCACCTTCGCCTGGATCGGCGCGGTCACGGTCGTGGCGCTCCTGGCCGTGTTCGCATCCGGCCTGTCGATCACGATCCGCGAGCGCCGGCTGGCCGATGCCAAGCTCAAGGCGCTGACGCAGCGCATCTTCGACACGCAGGAAGAGGAACGCGGGCGCGTCGCGCGCGAGCTGCACGATTCGATCAGCCAGATCCTCGTGGCGGTGCGCTATGCGCTGGAACTCGCCCGGCGGCGGCAGGCGATGGGGCATCCGGGCGCCGGCGAAAGTCTGGCGCAGGGGATCGAGCAGCTAAACGGCGCCATCCAGGAGGTGCGGCGGATCAGCCGCGACCTGCGGCCGGGCGTGCTCGACGACCTCTGCCTCGGCCCGGCGCTGCAGGCGCTGACCGAGGAGTTCGGCCGCCGCACCGGCATCGCCGTGCGGTTCGAGACGGTCGTGTTCCGCAACCGGCTGGACCAGGAGGCCAAGATCGCCCTCTACCGCATCGCGCAGGAGGCGCTGACGAACGTCGAGCGGCACGCGGGCGCGACCGCGGTCACCGTCCTCGTGCGCGGCACGCGCAAGGGCGCGCTGCTGCGGATCGAGGACAACGGCCGCGGGATGCCGCCCGAGGCCGAGGCAGGCGGCGGTCTTGGACTGCGCAACATGACCGAACGGGTGGAGCGGCTTGACGGCACCCTGCGCATCCTGTCATCGCGCGACGGAACCGTGATCGAGGCGACCGTGCCCCTGTCCCACATGCTGCCCCCCGACGCCGCACAGGCCGCCGGATGACCGCCCCGCCCGATCCTGTCCGCGTGCAGCCGGTCCGCGTGCTGATCGTGGACGACCATCCGATGGTCGCGCAGGGGATCCGCGCGATCCTCGAGACCTGGGACGACATCGTGGTGGTCGGAACCCTGTCGAACGGGCAGGAGGCGGTGGACCGCGTGCGCGCGCTCGACCCCGACGTGGTGCTGCTGGACCTCAACATGCCGCGGCTGTCGGGCCTTGCGGCGACCGAGCTGATCCTCGAACGCCGGCCGGGCACCCGGATCCTGATCCTGTCGATGCACGACAGCCCGGAATATATCGGCACCGCGCTGGCGCACGGGGCGCGCGGCTATGTCCTGAAGGACGCGCCGGCCGAAGAGGTGAAGGTCGCCATCGAGGCCGTCATGCGGGGCGAGCGCTACCTGTGCGACGGCGCCAGCTCCACCCTCGCCCCGGCCGCCACCGCCGACGGACGGGAGCCGCTGACGGCGCGCGAACAGTCGATCCTGCTGGCGCTGGCGCAGGGACAGTCGAACAAGGCCGTGGCGGCCGCCTTCGACATCAGCGTGCGGACTGTCGAGACGCACCGCAAGAACATCAAGCGCAAGCTCGGGATCGCCACCACCGCGGGGCTGACGCGCTATGCGCTGGAACACGGGGTGCTGCAGGGCACCGGCCGGCGCGGCCCCCGGGCTGCGGGCGGGTGACAGACGGCGCAACTGCCGCGACACGCAAGGCCAGCGCTTCGGTCCGGTCGGTCGGGGATGCGTGGCCGGCGCAGGGGGGCGCCCGGGCGAAGCTGCCCGGCGGATGATCGCAGTCCGGGCCGCTCCCGCATCCCGCCCGTTTCCGCGACCCCGGCGGGACCACGGACAAGGCCGTCAGCGACGCTGCTGCGCGGCAACGGCGGGCGTGGCCGCCATGCCACGCCCGCGACAGGACGCCGCGCCGCGGCGGCTCCCCCCCCTTGCGCGACCGCGGCGCGACGCCATGTGACAGGAACCCGCGGGGCGCCGCCCCGGCCACGCACCCGAGGGATGCCGATGCTGACCGCCACGCTGTTCGTCCTGGGCCTTCTGGGGCTGTTCTTCGGCGGCGACTGGCTGGTGAAGGGAGCGAGCGGCATCGCGCAGGCCTTCCGCGTGCCGCCGCTTGTGATCGGCCTGACCATCGTGGGCTTCGGCACCTCGACCCCCGAACTCCTCGTGTCGGTTCAGGCGGCGCTCGGCGGCGTGCCCGGCATCGCCATCGGCAACGTCGTCGGATCGAACATCGCCAACATCCTTCTGATCCTCGGCCTGACCGCTGCGGTCGGCAGCGTGATCGCCCGGTGGGCCGACCTGCGCGGCGACGTGGTCTGGATGCTGGCCGCCTCGGCCGCGCTGGTGCCGGCGTTCTGGGACGGCCGCGTGTCGCGCCTCGAAGGCCTCGCGCTGACCGCGGGCATCCTGGCCTACATCGGGCTTGCGCTGCGCCGCGTGGGATCGGCCGCGGCACCGGCCATCGCGCCCCGCCCGGTCTGGCAGAGCGCGCTGATCACGCTTGTGGGCCTTGTCGTGCTGATGGTGGGCGCGCGGCTGTTGGTGGACAGCGCCACCGTCATGGCCCGCTGGCTGGGGGTGAGCGAGGCGGTGATCGGCCTGACCATCGTCGCCGTCGGCACGTCGCTGCCGGAACTCGCCACGTCGGTCGCCGCGGCGCTGAAGGGCCAGCGCGACATCGCGCTCGGCAACGTCATCGGATCGAACATCTTCAACGTCCTCGCGATCCTCGGCATCGCCGCGCTGGTGATGCCGATCCCGGTCGAGGCGCGGTTCCTGTCGGTGGACGTGCCGGTGATGCTGGCGATCTCGGCTGCGCTGGTTGCCCTGGTCTGGTGGCGCGGGGCGGTGAGCCGTGCCGCGGGCATCGCGCTCTGTGCGGCCTATGCCGCCTACGTCGCGACGATGGCGGACTGAACGCGCGTGTTGCCGCGAAAGCACGGCGGACCGGCAAAGACCCAGACTTTCGCCGCAATTCGCGGTTAAAGCTCGCTCGCGAGCAGACAAGTCGGAACCCAAGTCCGGCGCGGCAGCATGGGGCACGCGATGACGACGCACACCTTCACGGGCTTTCGGGTCACGACGGCCGGCACGACCGCCACACAGATCACCCCGACGAGCATGGACCTCGTCACCTCCGACACGTTCTTCTTCCGCTATACGATGAACGCACCTGCGGACGGCGCGTTCTCGCCCATCACCACGGCGCCCACCCTGGGCACGCTGCACTTCGCGAAGATCGGGTCCACCCGGTTCAGCCTGACCGGCTTTGCCTCGGTGGCCGAACTGCGGTGGGGCGACAACAAGCGCACCACGGTGATGAAGATCGAAGGGCTGGCCCCGAACGAAGCGCATTACTTCGTCATGGCCGGCGCGCCGCTGCCGACCTTCGCCACCTCTGCGGCCTTCGCATCGTTCCTTACCGGTCTGACGGGGCTGACCTCGGTGATCACCGGCACCACCAACCCGGTGCGGCCGGGCACCCACATCACCATGAGCCGCTTCACCTCGATCACCGCGACGACCGAGAACGATGTGTTTGTCGGCATCGACGGGATCGACAACTGGTCCGTGATCCCGCTGCGCACCGGCGACGGCAACGACACGGTCGACGGCACCTCGGGCAACGACCGGGTGGACGGCGGCCGCGGCAACGACGTGCTGCGCGGCCTTGACGGCAACGATTCGCTGATCGGGTTCGACGGGAACGACCTGATCTTCGGCGGCAACGGCAACGACACGCTCCTGGGCGGGAACGGCGCCGACTCGATCTCGGGCGGCGACGGGGACGACCTGATCAAGGGCGGCCAGGGCAACGACGTTCTGGTGGGCCTCGCCGGCAACGACCGCCTCGAGGGCGAGAGCGGCAACGATTACCTGCAGGGAGGGGACGGGAACGACACGCTGTTCGGCGGTGTGGGCACGGACCGGCTCTTCGGCGGCAACGGAGACGACATCATCTTCTGCGGCGACGGGGCCGATCTGGTGTTCGGCGGCGACGGCAACGACAAGGCCTTCGGCGGCGACGGCAGCGACACGCTGGATGGCGGCGCCGGGAACGACACGCTGGACGGCGGCAACGGCAACGACTCGCTGCGCGGCGGGGACGGCGCCGACCGGTTGAGCGGAGGCGCCGGAAACGACACCTTGCGCGGCGGCGCCGGGGCAGACACGTTGACGGGCGGCAGCGGCGCAGACCAGTTCCAGTTCGAACCCGCCGCGGGCGCCGACGTCGTGACCGACTTCGTCCCCGGCACCGACCGGCTGATGTTCAGCGGCCTGTTCCAATTGACCCGGGCCCAGATCCTCGCGCTGGCGACGCAGCAAGGCACCGCGACGGTGTTCGAGTTCGGGGACGGCACCACCGTCACGCTGCAGCGGGTCTCGGCCGAGGCGCTGACGATCGCCGACATCGGCCTGTTCTGACTGCGGCGGCGCGGACGGACGCGGCGGGGCCCCCGTTCGGGTCCGGGGCCAGGCCGTTGCGCAACGGGGCGCCGTGGCGCAACTTTCGAAAAGATTCCCGCCGCTGCGCGACAGGATCCGCCGCACATTCGCCATTGACGCCCCCCGCGCCCGACCCTAGTGTCCGTCGCATCGCAACGGAGGGGCGGATGCGGGCCATTCTCGTATCGCGGGGGTTCAGGCGCATGGGTCGGTGACACCGCCCGCGGGATCACCCCATGCGCCCCCGATGACCTCGGGGGCTTTTTGTTGCGCAGACGACGGTGCTGGGCCGGATGGAACGGAGCGAAGGATGACCGAGGCACGGGCGCACGAGATGACCGGCGCGAAGATGGTGGTTCAGGCGCTGAAGGATCAGGGCGTCGATGTCGTGTTCGGCTATCCCGGCGGCGCAGTGCTGCCGATCTACGACGAGATCTTCCAGCAGAACGACATCCGCCACATCCTGGTGCGGCACGAACAGGGTGCGGTGCACATGGCCGAAGGCTATGCCCGCTCGACCGGCAAGGTCGGCGTGGTGCTGGTGACCTCGGGCCCCGGCGCCACGAACGCGGTGACGGGCCTCGTGGACGCGCTGATGGATTCCATCCCGCTCGTCGTGCTGACGGGGCAGGTGCCCACCTTCATGATCGGCACCGACGGGTTCCAGGAGGCCGATACGGTCGGCATCACCCGTCCCTGCACCAAGCACAACTGGCTGGTGAAGGATACCGCGCGTCTTGCCGAGACGATCCACCAGGCGTTCCACATCGCCCGGTCGGGCCGGCCGGGCCCGGTGCTCGTGGACATTCCCAAGGACGTGCAGTTCGCCACCGCCCGCTACACAGCGCCCGGGGAAGCGCGCACCGCGCACTACCAGCCGCGGCTGAAGGGCGACCCCGCGATGATCGCCCGCATGGTCGAGATGATCGAGACGGCCGAACGCCCGGTGTTCTACACCGGCGGCGGCGTCATCAACGCCGGGCGCGAGGCCTCGCGCCTCTTGCGCGCGCTG
Organism: uncultured Paracoccaceae bacterium; assembly: GCA_938028765.1. Lineage (GTDB taxonomy): Bacteria > Pseudomonadota > Alphaproteobacteria > Rhodobacterales > Rhodobacteraceae > CALIZF01. Next base: position 107,942 of record CALIZF010000002.1, on the reverse strand, counting down.
GTCGATGAAACCGGCTTTCCCGTCACCTCGACGCTGATGGGCCTCGGGGCCTATCCGGCCTCGGGACGGAACTGGCTCGGGATGCTCGGGATGCACGGGCTCTACGAGGCGAACCTCGCGATGCACGGCTGCGACGCGATGTTCAACATCGGCGCGCGCTTCGACGACCGGATCACGGGGCGCGTCAAGGACTTCAGCCCCCGCAGCCGCAAGGCGCACATCGACATCGACCCCTCGTCCATTAACAAGGTCATCCGGGTGGACGTGCCGATCGTCGGCGACGTCGCGCATGTCCTGCGCGATGTGCTGGACCTGTGGCGGTCGCGCGGGTCGCGCGTGAACCGCGAGGGGCTTGGACGCTGGTGGGGCCAGATCGCAGAGTGGCGCAAGGTCAACTGCCTCGCCTACAAGCCCTCGACCCGGACCATCAAGCCGCAGTATGCCGTCCAGCGGCTCGAGGCGCTGACGCGCGGGATGGACCGCTACGTCTGCACCGAGGTCGGCCAGCACCAGATGTGGGCCGCGCAGTTCATGGGCTTTGACGAACCCAACCGCTGGATGACCTCGGGCGGGCTCGGAACCATGGGCTACGGCTTTCCGGCGTCGATCGGCGTCCAGGTCGCCCATCCCGGCGCGCTGGTGATCAACGTGGCGGGCGAGGCGTCGTGGCTGATGAACATGCAGGAACTCGGCACCGCCATGCAGTTCCGCCTGCCGGTCAAGCAGTTCATCCTGAACAACGAGCGCCTTGGGATGGTCCGCCAGTGGCAGGAGCTCTTGCACGGCGAGCGCTATTCGCACTCCTGGTCCGAAAGCCTGCCGGATTTCGTCAAGCTGGCAGAGGCATTCGGCGCCAAGGGCATTCATTGCAGCGATCCCGCCGACCTCGACGACGCGATCATGGAGATGGTGCGCCACCCCGGCCCAGTGGTGTTCGACTGCCTCGTGGAAAAGCACGAGAACTGCTTCCCCATGATCCCCTCCGGCAAGCCCCACAACGAGATGCTGCTGGGCGAGGCCGAGACGCAGGGGGTGATCGACGCGACGGGGTCGGTCCTTGTCTGATCCCCCCCCGGGGGCGCCGCCGCGCTGCGGCGAGGCCGCGCCCCCTGGGTTCGCTGCGCAAACAATGACCTCCGCCTGCCAAGGAAGGACGGCCCTGCCGTGTCGCCACTGAACATCAAGAAGGGCTCGTCGAGCCACTCCGCCTACGACCTGCGCGATCCCTACGCCGAGGTGCGCGAAACGCACACGCTGGCCGTGCTGGTGGACAACGAACCCGGCGTGCTCGCCCGCGTCATCGGCCTATTCTCGGGGCGCGGCTACAACATCGAAAGCCTGACCGTGGCCGAGACCGACCACACCGGCCACCGCAGCCGCATCACCATCGTCACCACCGGCACCCCGCAGGTGATCGAGCAGATCAAGGCGCAGCTGGCGCGGATGGTGCCGGTTCACGAGGTGAACGATCTGACGGTCGAGGGTCCGCATGTCGCGCGGGAACTGGCGCTCCTGAAGGTCGTGGGGCGGGGCGAGGCGCGGATCGAGGCGCTCAGACTCGCCGAAATCTTCCGCGCGAACGTGGTCGATTCCACGCTCGAAAGCTTCGTCTTCGAGATGACCGGGGCGCCCGAAAAGATCGACGCCTTCGCCGATCTGATGCGCCCCCTCGGCCTGCGCGAGATTGCGCGCACGGGCGTGGCGGCGCTCGCCCGCGGCGCCTGACAGCAGCACCCGAGCGCATCGGCTGGCTGCCGCTCAGGCCTCGGGCACCGCGCCCAGCCGATGCTCCATGTTGACGGCCGGTTGCGCGCAGCCGGCTTCGCCCACCACGCGGGCGGGCACGCCCGCCACCGTCGTGCAGGGCGGCACGTCCGCCAGCACGACCGACCCCGCCGCGATGCGGGAACAGTGGCCGACCCGGATATTTCCCAGCACCTTCGCACCGGCGCCGATCAGCACGCCGTCGCCGATCTTCGGGTGGCGGTCGCCGTCGGCCTTGCCGGTGCCGCCGAGCGTCACCGAGTGCAGCATCGACACGTTGTCGCCCACCGACGCCGTCTCGCCGATGACGATGGAATGGGCGTGGTCGATCATGATGCCCTTGCCGATCCGCGCCGCCGGGTGGATGTCCACCCCGAACTGTTCGGACATCCGCATCTGGATGAAGTAGGCCAGATCCGCCCGCCCCTGCCGCCACAGCCAGTGCGCGATCCGGTAGGCCTGCACCGCTTGGAAGCCCTTGAAGTACAGCATCGGCTCTAGCATCCGGTGGCAGGCCGGATCGCGCTCGAACACCGCGGCGATGTCGGCACGGGCGGCCTCGCCGATCGCGTCGTCCTCGCCGTAGGCCTCGTCCGCGATCTCGCGCAAAAGCTGCGGGCTCATCTCGCCCGAGGCGAGCTTCAAAGCAAAGCGGTAGGCCAGAGCCCGTTCCAGGGTCGGGTGATGCAGGATCGAGCCGTGCAGAAGGCCGCCCAGCAACGGTTCGGCCAGAACGGCCGCCTGCGCCTCGGCCCGAATGCCGTCCCAGACAGGATCGATGGCGGCAACCGCGGCGCGCTTGGTCGGCATGGCGGCCCTCCCCTTTCAAGCGCGAAAGATAGGCCGCCTCATGCCCCGCGCCAAGCCCCGCCTTAGCCGTTCATGTCGAGGCCGCGCCAGGCCCCGGGGCCGAACCGCTCGGACACCTGCGCAACCTCGAGCCGCCAGTCGCCCGACAGCCCGTCGGCCGCACGCAGGGCGGCAGGATAGGTCCAGGCTGGCGCGGTCACGTCCGCGCTGCGGACAACCGCCCCGCCCGCGCGGACGCGGACGCGGTAGCGCTCGGAAGCCTCGGCTAGCGGCACCTCCTCGCCCGACCAGCTGTCGGCTTCGGGCAGGCGCGACCTGCGGACCCACGCGAAATGATCGCCCGCGGCATCCCGGCGCACGCGCAGGTGCGCGGGCGCGAAGGGCCGCAGGCCCACGCCCTCGAACGCTGCCGCGACCTCGACCGCCGCCGGATCATCCACCCCGCGTGCCGCCGCGCCGATCCGCCAACGCCGCCGCAGCCCCCGTTGCGCTGCCGCCATCGCGACCTGACCCACCGCCCCGTCCATCAGCACGAACACCGACCCCGGCGGCCAGACCGCCGGCATCACGCCGTCTGTGCCGGCCTGCCCGCGCAGGCGCAGTGCAAGGTCCCAGACCCCCGGCTCGACCGGAACGGCAGAAGCGAACTGAAAGAGCTCCCACACCTCTCCGTCGCCGATCGCGGCCAGGTTCGCCCCCGCCAGCACCGCCGCCGCCGCGGCCGAGGCCAGCGCGCCCCGCGACAGCCGCACCCGCAGCGCCGGCCCGCGGTCCCACAGGCCGGGCGCGTGGCCCGGCAGCGCTGATTCGGTGACGCCGACCGTCGCCGGCACCTCCACCAGCCGGTCCAGCGCGAACCCTCCCGGCCCGTCGGCCCAGACCGCGACCGAACCCGGCCACGGCACGGCCGCGACGGCCAGATGCGGCGCGATCTCGTCCTGCCCGTCGCGGATGAGCGGCAGGTCGAGAAACACGGGATGAACCGGCAGCGGCGGCACGAAGGGCCGGGGTGCCGCGCGTTCCTCGGCCCCGTCCGACGGCGTATAGACCGCCGGATCGACCCGTACCGCCTCGACCAGCCGCAGCCCCGCCGCCTCCACGCGGTCGATGCGGAACCGTCCCCGGCCGGGCAGCGATACGACATCGCCCGCACCAACCGCCCGCGCCGACGGCGGCAGCGCAAGACGCAGACCGTCGCGCGCCACGCGCGCCTCGGCCAGCCACCGCTCGGTGATCCCCCGCGCTTCGGCCCGCGTCAGAACCATCGGCAGGTCGCTTGCGGCAACCGCGGCCGGGTCGGCGTCTGGAAAGACCGCCTCCTCGGTCCGCGCCTCGAAATCCGCCTCGGCCTCGACATAGGCCACGCGGACGCGGCCCGGCACCTCGGCCGCGCCGGCCCGCATCGCCTCGACATCTGCTCCGGCCTCGGGGTGTTCGGCCAGATCGTCCGCCGCAAGCGCACGGTCCACCCGCCCGTCGCGCAGGCGGAACCGGATGACGCCGTCCCGCTCAGCCGCCTCGATCCCATGGGCCAGCATCAGGGGCTGCAACGCCGCGCGCGGCGATCCGACCTCGGCGCGCATATAGCCGCGGACGATCCCGTGCAATCCGCCGACATCGGCCGCAACACCCGCCTCGGCGCAGATCTCGGCCACGACCGACGCGAGCGGCTGCGCCCCCGCCCGGCCGCTGATCCAGTGGCCGCGCGCCCAGTTCGCGGCGTCGGCCCAAAGATCGGCCTTGCCCGGAAAGGCCGGAAACGGCCGCATGTCCCAGGCCCAGACGAAGGCGCGGGTCATGTCTACCATCGGCCCGCCGTAGAGATCGGAAACCGGGTTCCGCGCCGGATCGGACCAGTGCCGGTCCACCGCGCGCAGATACTGCAGCTGGATCGCGTCGTCCCGCCGACCGGTCGAGAACCGGGGCGCAAAGCTTTCGGACGACTTCGGATCGAGGAAGACGTTGGGCTGGTTCGTGCCCTTGTCGATCGCCGGGCAGCCGTATTCGGTGAACCAGATGGGCTTGGACCGCGGCACCCAGGGGCTTGCCACCGGGGCGCGCAGACCGCCCACCCGGTCGTGATGCGCATTCTCCCACCAGCCCCGCAGGTCCTTGTAGCGCCAGATCCAGGGCTCGCCCAGATCGTCGGTGATCGGCGTGCGGACCTGCGCGGCGCGGGCGTCCTCGGTCCGGTAGAACCAGTCGAAGCCCTCGCCGCCCGCGACATTCCCGGCCAGATAGCCGAGGTCGTGCACGGACCGCGCCAGCGCCAGATCCGCGTGATCCTCGCCCTCGCGCCAGTCCGACAGCGGCATGTAGTTGTCGATGCCCACGAAATCGACGTTCGGATCGGCCCAGAACGGGTCGAGGTGGAACAGCCGGTCGCCCTCGGGCGTAAGGTAGCCGAAGTATTCCGACCAGTCGGCGGCATAGCTGATCCGACAGGCCGGCCCCAGGATTGCGCGCACCTCGGCCGCGAGCTGACGCAACCCCGCGACGAAGGGAAAGCCGTCGCCCGCGCCCCGCACCTGCGTCAGCCCCCGGAACTCGGATCCGACGCAGAACGCATCCACCCCGCCCGCCGCTGCACAGAGGTGCGCGTAATGCAGGATCATCCGCCGCCAGCCCCAGTCGCCCTGCGGCCCCGCATAGGTCACCTGCCCATCCACGACCGAGAAATCGCCGGGCTGGGCTGCGCCGAGGAAGGCCGCGACCTCGGCATCCGCCGCCGCGGTGCGGTCGGGGCTGCCGGGGCGGCCGGGCGCGACCGAACAGGTGATCCGCCCCCGCCAGGGCAGCACGGGCTGCTCCGCACCGCCCCAGGGGTCGGGCAGGCCGTTGCCCGCGCGCTGCTCCATCAGCAGGAAGGGGTAGAACATCACGGCAAGGCCGCGGTCCCGCGCCGCCGCGATGGCCTCGATCACGCTCGCATCCGACGGCGTGCCGCCGTAGATCGGCCGTCCCCCGGCGGTCGCAAGCTCCTGCGCCTGCCCGCGCCCGATCCCGCCCGCGCGCCAGGGCTGCGGCACCCCCTCCTCGCCCTGCCGCTCCACCTTGGGGCGAACGCGGCACTGGCCCGCGCGCAGGTCGTCGCCGAACCAGCTGACGATCAGGCTGACCGCGCCGGTCTGCGGCAGCTCGCCCGTCAGCTGATCGAGGGCCACCTCGGCATCGGCCCGCGCCTCGGGGGTGTTCACGTTGACCGCCCGCGCCACGCCGGGCGCGCTGGCGACGTGCACCCGGGTCGTCGCCAGTGCGTATTCGCCGGTGCCCGGCATCAGCGCCACCGCGCGCACGACGTCCTGCATCCCGCCCGGGACAGCGCGGATCACCTCGAACGACAGCTGCGGCACCCGGTTGCCGAACCGGCCGAGCGGCAGGTCCTCGACCACGACATAGGCGATGCCGCGATAGGCCGGGGCGAAATCCGCGCCCTCGACCGCCGCGATCTTGGGGTCCGGCAGCTGGTCCTCGGTGCCGGGATAGATGCGCAGGTTCAGGTCGCCCGGCGCCACCTCCTGCCCGTCGGCCCAGATGCGCCCCACCCGCAGGACCGGCCCCCGGCACAACGCCACTGCCAGCGACACCGTATAGCTGTAGTCCACCGACGCCGGCCCCGGCGAGCCCTTGCCCCCCCGCTCGGTCCGCGTCTCGGCAAAGCGCGAGGCCCAGATCACCTGCCCGCCGATCCGCACCCGGCCCCAGACCTGCGGGATCGCCGCCCCCTCGCCCGCGCCCATCAGACGGAACCGCTCGACCCGCCCCGTCTCGACCGGGGCCGAACCGCGCCCGAGGATCGCCTGGTCGATCACCCGGCCCAGGGTCGCACCGACCGCGCGTCCGATCACCGCGCCCGTCAGGCCGAGGACGCTGCCCCCGACGGCCGACCCGGCCGCCGCCCCGACCGCCGCCAGAACCAGTGTCGCCATGCGCCGCCCTCCTCAGAACCCTGCCAGCGCGAAGCGCCCGACGATCCGCCGCCGCCACGGAGCCGACAGCGGGCTTTCGACCACGCCGTGCCCGGTGTAGGCGTGCACGAAGGTCGCCCCCGGCCCCACCTCGGCCGCGATGCCCAGATGCTTGGCGATCCCGCCGTCCCGCATGCGGAACAGAAGGACATCGCCCGGCGCCTCGTCCGCCAGCGCCTTAGCGCGCAGAAGCCGCGCCGCGGCCCGCGCCAGAACCTCGTCGCGCGCCGCCTCGCCCCAGTCGGGGGTATAGGGCGGCACCGGTTCCGGCTCGGGCCCGACCAGGGCGCGCCACACGCCGCGCAGAAGGCCGAGGCAGTCGGTTCCGGCACCCCGCACGCTCGCCTGATGCACATAGGGCGTGCCGACCCACGCCCGCGCCTCGGCCACAACCGGGTTCATCGCTGAAGGCTCCCGCCGTCGTTCAGCCCGCCCGCCGCCGGCCAGGCCGACAGCCAGTCCTCGCCCGGAATGTGCGGGAATCCGCGGAAGTTCAGGAAGTTCAGGAACTTCAGCCGGCAGGTCTCGGCCCGCCGGTCGCAGCCCGCCTCGATCCGCACCGTATCGCCGGGGCGCACCGGCGCGCGCAGCGCCTCCCACAGCTCGACCGTGCGCACGGGGCCCGAGAGCCGGTCGCCCTTCACCACGCCCACGAGCCCCGCTGCCGCGCCGTCCAGCACGGTGAAACGCCCCCGCTCGAACCAGCGATCGTCGAAGCCGGTGAAATCCGGCCAGCGGAAGACCCGCCCGTCCTCGACCGCCGCGACCGGCCGCTCGGCCCGGTAGCCCGGCGCCGACAGATCGACCCCGCAGGCCGCATCCCCGAGGATCGCCGAGCACGACCGCTGAAACACCCGCCCGCCGGTCTGCCCCAGGGCCTCGGCCGGGCCCCTGAGCTCGGCCCGGAACGCCCACCCGCCCGCGACCACCTCGCCGATCGTGCCGCAGAATTCCAGCGCGCGCATCCCCGGATCGGCCCAGTTCACCAGCCACGCCCGCACCATGGCCCCGTCATAGCGCCCCGCCGCCAGATCGGCCTCGGTCACTGCCGCCCCGGTCAGCGCGCCGGCCGCCTCGACATTGTCCACCGACAAGCCCGTCGTCTGGCTCAGCGCCTTCGCGCTGAGGCCCGTCCCCGCCCGGAACACCACCCCCTCGAAGGTCAGGTCCCGGTCGTGGTCGGTGAAGCCCAGCACCGTCCCGTCGCGGCGCGTCACCGCCCAGCATCGGCAGACGGTGGTGATGCCACACGCCAGGTGTTCGTCCAGCGTCACAGCCGCACCTCCACCACCGGCACCTGCGGCACGTCGCCAGCCTGGAAGGAAGCGACCGACACCGCGATTCGGTCGGTATCGAACCGGACCGGCACGTCGAACTCGAACCCCGCGCGAACCTCGGCGCCTTCGGGCACGGCATCGCGGAAGCGCACGATGCCGTCCGCCGGGTCGATGTCCCACTCCACCCCTTCGCGCACCGGCCGCCCGGCGACCGACACGACCACCGTTCCCGCGACCGGCTTGGCGATCGGGCGGACATAGGGCATCGGCCCGGCGGCATAGGCCTTCACCAGCGCAAACTCGGTCCGCGCCCCGTCGCCCGTGCCGAGCGTCTGGTCCAGCGGCGTGACCGCCGCCCTGGCGGCGCCCGAGCGGTAATCGGCCCAGTCCTTCCAGCGGAACCCGTAAAGCTGACCGCGCCGCGCCTCGAAGAACGCGACCAGTGCTGCCACGTCGTCAAGGCTGCGCAGCCCGAGCCCCGCGTCATAGCGCCGGCGCGAATGCGCCCAGGGGCTGTTGCGTTCCTCGAACCCGTTCGTCAGGCGCACGATCTCGGTCCGCCGTTCCGGGCCGCCGACCGAACCGAAGCTGAGGCTCGCCGGAAACCGCACCTCGTGAAACCCCATCCCATCACCCGTTTCGCTGCCCGCGGGCCAGTGCCCGCGCCATCTGTGCGGCGATCTGCGCCTGGCTGCGCTCGAACCCGGCCACGTCGGGCGTGGTCACGTTGACCGTGACGTTGACCGGCCGCCCGGCCGCACCCGCCCGCACGCCCAGCCGCCCGTCCGCGCCGCGGGCGAGCGGCAGGATAGCCTCGGGGCCCGCCTCGCCCATCAGGCCGCGCCCGCCGCGCATCGGAAAGGCCACCGGACCGGTGACGATGCCCCCCTGCGCGAAGGGCATCACCCGCCCCTGCGTGAAGGCGCCGCCCGTCTCGAACGGCAGAAGGCCGCCCAGCACTTGCGTCACCGCCCCGCCCAGCGCGGTCTGCACCGGCCGCATCGCCACGCGATAGACGCTGTCCACCATCGACCGCGCCACAATGCGCAGCGCGTCCGACAACCTCATCCCGTCGAACACCAGCCCGTCGAAGGCCCGCCGCAGCCCGCCGCCGATCCCAGCCGACAGGCTGGCCGCCTCGCGGCCTGCCGCGGCAAAGCTCTCGCCCATCCGCCTGAGCTCGCCGTCGAGACTGGCCGAGGCCCCGCCCAGCCCGGCCAGCGTCGCCTCCAGCGCCGCCACCTGTTCCTCGAACCGTTCAGTTTCGGCCATCGGCGTCCCCCGCGCGCGGCCGGTCGGGGAAGGCCGCCATCAGCGCATCGAGCCGCGCCCGCCCCATCGGCGCCGCCGCCCCCGTCAGGCCCAGCATCACCCGCAGCTCCCACGGCGTCAGCCGCCAGAAGGCGTCGGGCGTCAGACCAAGACCATGCAGCCCCGCCCGCATCATTCCCGCCCAGTCCATCACCCCGGCCCCCCGAAGGCGCGCGTCAGCAGAAGGCCTGCCGCCTCGGCCGCGCCGCGCAGACCGCCCGCGATCTCGGCCCGCGCGAGGTCTGCCGCCGTGCCGTCCCAGCCCCCGCCGCGCAGCCCTGCCACGATCAGCGCCACGAGGTCGCGCGCGGTGAACCGGCCGGCCTCGAACCGCTCGACAAGGTCGATCAGCGATCCCGACGGCAACGCCGCCTCCATCTCGGCCAGCGCACCGAGCGTCAGCTTCAGCACATGCCGCCGCCCGTCGATCACCAGCGCCACCTCGCCCGCGTGCGGATTGGTCATCACAGCGCCGTGAAGGTCAGGGCGCCGGCCGAGGCCAGCGACAACTCGTAGGTCGCCTCGCCGTTGTGGCTGCCGGCATATTCGATCGCAGTGATCAGGAACGGGCCCTCGACGGTGCCGAAATCGGGGATGATCACCTGAAATGACGGAACCTCGCCGTCGAAGAAGATCTGCCGGGCGCGCTCGTCGGTCGCGGCATCGCGGAACACGCCCGATCCGCTGATCGTGGCCGACTTGACCCCTGCACCGGCCAGCAGCTCGCGCCAGCCGCCCGCGCTTTCGAGGCTGGTGACCTCGACCGTCTCGGCGTTGAAGCTGATGCGCGTCGCGCGCAGGCCCGCCACCGTCTCGAACTGCCCGTCGCCGGTCAGGTCAACCTTCAACAGAAGGTCCTTGCCGCTTTGCACAGCCATGTATGTCTCCAAAGTGCAAGAAACCGGCGCCTTGCAACCGCGTTGGAGGCGCCAGGATCGGAAAGGCGCAAGACATTCAGCCCTCGACCCGCGCCCGGAAGATCAGGTCGATGCGCCGGACTGCCCCGCCGCCCTCGCGCCGCGCCCGGGCCGACAGGAACCACAGCCCGACCAGCCGCCCGCGGGCCAGCACGAGGTCGGCCCCCGCCAGCGCGTCCGAAACCGCGGCCGCCGCCGCCTTGGCCGTGGCGAACCCGGCCTTGCGGCTGATCACGCTGACCGTGAAGCGATGCTCGGCGCCCGGCCCGGTGACGTCCGAGGCGTCGCGCGCCTCCTCGGGGCCCAGGAGCACGAAGGTGCCCGGCCCCTCGCCGGGCGGCACCGCGTCGTGGACCGCGCCGCCGACCAAAGCCGCCAGCGCCGCATCGCCCGCCAGCCGGTCGAACACCGCCGCCTGCAGGGCCGCCGCCATCCCGTAGCTCATGCCGCCACCTCTTCCCGCGCGTGCAGCGTCAGTCGCCGGCCGTCCGGCGTTTCCGCCACGGCCAGGATGACGAACACCCGGTCGCCGACCCGCAGCCGCTCGTCCGGGCGCGGCCGCGCCGCCGCACCCGCCGGCGCGGCGCGCACCTCGATCCGCCAGGGCACGCGGCCCTCGACCAGCTCGCCCTTCACCGCCTCGCCCCCCGCGCCGGGGCGCATCCTCGCCCAGAGCGTGCCGCGCGGCACCCAGGCCTCGGCGAAGCCGCCCGCCCCGTCGGCGGTGCGGACCAGCGTTTCGAGCACCAGACGGACCGTCATCGCCCGCCCCCCAGAACCCGCACCGTGCGCCACCGCTCGATCAGCCGGGTCACCGCGAAGGGCAGCGCAGGTTCCTCGCGGAACCCGGCCTCGCCGCGCCGGTCGTGGAACCGCTCGGCCAGCATCATCACGGCCTGCCGCAGGTCGGGCGGCACCGCATCCCAGGGGCCGAAGCCCGCATCGAAGATCACCTCGGCCTCGCCGCCGTCGGGGATCGTCGGCAGCGCCCCCCCGCGCGGCATCAGCTTCGGCCGGTGCATGTCGGCCATCAGCCGCCAGCGCGACGGGTTCACCGGCTCGGCCGCACCGGCCGCATCGCGCAGGACGACCGAGACCACGGCCGCCACCGGCGCCAGCGGCAGCGCCGCCCCGCAGGGATCGCGCCACACCGACACCCGCCAGAGGAACCGCCGCGCGATCAGCGCCTTGGCCGTCCGCGCCTCGATCGCCGCAAGGGCCGCGCGCAGGTAATGCGCCAGCATCGCCGTCTGCACCGCGTCCGCGCCGAAGCCGGTGCCAAGCTGCAGATGGTCGCGCAAACCCTCCACCGGCAGCGCCGCATCCGGCACTGCCGCCTGTTCCGTCAGCATCATCGCCCCAAAACTCCTTCCCCTCGCCGTCAGGTCGGGCGCGCACCCTGCGCCGTCCGGGCGGAGGGTCGAAGGCTAGCCGGCGCAAAGTCCGGGCACGCGCCCGCCCCCGGCCCCCGTCCGGGGACCGGGGGCTTCGCCACCGCCGTCAGGCGGCCGCGAACCGCAGAAGCCGGATCGCCGCGAAATCGCTCACGTCGCCGCCGACCCGCTTGGTGGCGTAGAACAGGACATGCGGCTTGGCGCTGAAGGGATCGCGCAGCACCCGCAGGTCGGGCCGCTCTGCGATCGTATAGCCCGCGCGGAAGTCGCCGAAGGCGATCGCATAGGCGCCTGCCGCGATGTCGGGCATGTCCTCGGCGATCAGCACCGGATAGCCCATCAGACGCGCGGGCTCGCCCGCCTGCAGGCTGTCGGCCCACAGGAACCGGCCATCCGCATCCTTCATCTTGCGCACCGCGCCCGCGGTCTTGGAGTTCATGACGAACGTCCCGTTGGCGCGATAACCGGCATCGAGCGAATAGACGAGATCGACGATCGCGTCCGACGGCGCATCGGGGTCGAAGTCGCCGGCCGTGCCCGTCGTCACATAGCCGAGGCTGCCCCAGGCCCATGTGGCGACCGGCACCTTCGGATGGTGCAGAAGGCCCACCGGCTTGTCCACGCCGTCGCCGGCGATGAAGGCGGCCGCCTCGGCCCGCGCGAACCGGTCGGCGATCCTCCCGGCCAGCCAGCCCTCGACGTCGAAGGCGCTGTCGTCCAGAAGCCGCTGCGACGCCTTGGGCATCGCGGCCAGTTCGTGCAGCCGGATCGAGATCCGCTCGATCGCGGGCGTTGCCGTCTCGGTCACCGCGGCCGTCTCGGTGCCCCAGCCCGACCCGACCTCGCCGCGATCCACCAGCACGTCGAAGGCCACCGCCTCGACAGTGACGACGTTCGCCACCTGCCGCAGGCTCGCGGTCGAATTCAGCACCGACCGCACGCTGTCGGCGGTGCGGGGATCGACCAGATAGCCGCCCTCGCCTGCCACCACCGTGTTCAGGCCCTTGCCCTCCAGCGACAGGGCGCGCAGCCCGTCGTCGTCGCCCACCCGCAGATAGGCGCCGAAGGCCCTGGCGTGCGGCGCCTCTGCCTCGGCCGCCGCCCCAAGCGCCGGGCGCATCAGGCCCGCGGTCTTTCGATCCAGCATCGTCATCCGATCATCCGCCTCTTTCAGCCTCGCCTTGATCTCGGCCCGGAAACCCCTGAACTCGCTCAGGAACGCAAGCATCCCCGCGTCCTCTTGCCCCGTCTCCACCTGCGCTCTCCTCTGCCTGCGCCCCGTCGTGCCGCCGACCGGCAGCCGAACCGCCTAGTCCCCAAGGTCCGCCCTGGCCTCGGCAAAGGCCGCGGCCAGGACCGCCCAGACATCCCGCGCGGGCGTAGCCTTCGCCGCCACGCGCGCCTGCCGCAGCATCGGGAAGGTGACCAGCGACACCTCCCACAGCTCCACCTCGTGCAGGACACGCCGCCCCTCGGCGTCGCGCCCGGCGCGTTTGACGCGGTAGCCGATCGACAGGCCGTCCAGCGCGCCGGCCCCGATCAGTGCGGCCGCCTCGCGCGCCCGGGCCACCGCCGGCAGCAGCCGGCCCTTCACGCGCAGGCCCCGCGCATCCTCGACCACCTCGTCCCAGACCCCGATGATCTCGTGCGGGTCGTGCTGCCACAGCATCGCCACCCGGCCGCCCCCCGCGAGCCCCGCCGCAAAGGCCCCCGGCGCCACCACGTCGCCTCCCTGGTCGGGCACGCCGAAGACCGAGGCATAGCCCTCGATCCGGTCGCCCTCCAGAACGCGCAAGCCTTCGTCGGGCCGGTGGAACTTGCGTTCGAGGCCCCCCCATCCGTCGCCGTCCATGATCCCTCCTACCGGATCGCGGCGCCGATCAGCGCCTCGGCGCCTTGCGCCAGAAGGAACGCCGCCACGCCGTAAACCCCCAGCCACAAACGCCGTTCCAGCCGCTCCAGCGCCGCGTCGATCAGCGACAGCCGGCGGTCGAGCGCAGCCCACCGCTCCTCGGCCACCCGCTCGTTCGCCTCGATCCGGGCCGAGGCCGCGTCGAAACTGTCGTAGAGGAACCGCGACCCGCCCGTCGTCCGCCGCGCGCTCATCCGCCCGCCACCCGCGGCAGGCCCAGTAGCGCCCGCTTCTCAGCATCCGTCAGGAAGGCCGCACCCGCCACCCGCGCCCAGTGCTGGTCGCGCTCGGCCGCCAGCGCCGGCACCTGGTCGAGGTCGGGGCGCAGCTCCGCCGCCGCACCCCAGCCCGCGAGCCAGGCCGACAGCGCGGCCAGAACCTTCGCGGCCAGCGGCAGAACCGTCAGGCGGAAGAATGCCCGGTTCGCCTCCTGATAATTGGCGTAGGTCGCATCGCCCGGCACGCCGATCAGCATGGGCGGCACGCCGAAGGCGACCGCGATCTCGCGCGCCGCGGCCTCCTTCGTCTGGTGGAACTCCATGTCCGACGGGCTGAACCCCATGGGCTTCCAGTCGAGGCCGCCTTCCAGCAGCATCGGCCGACCGGCGTTGCGCGCGCCCTGGTGGTTCGCCTCCAGCTCTTCCACCAGCCGTTCGTACTGGTCGGGCGCAAGCGTGCCCGCGCCGTCCGGGCCGCGGTAGACGATCGCGCCCGAGGGGCGCGCAGCATTGTCCAGCAGCGCCTTCGACCAACGGCTTGCAGCGTTATGCACCTCGATCGCGGTCGCCGCCGGCAACAGCGGCGACAGGCCGTAGTGATCGTCAGCCGGATGGAAGGCGCGCACATGGCACACCGCCTGCGGCCCCTCGGCCGTCACCGCAAAGCGGTGCCGCCGCGCACCCACGGCATAGTCGTAGGCCACCGGCCAGCCGTCCGGCCCCGGCACGACCGACATCCGGTCGGACCGCAGCACATACAGCTCGGCCGGCAACAGGCCCGTGCCGGCGACCGCCTCGATCCAGGCGTTGCCCGACAGCAGCAGCTGGCCGTAGACGGCCTCGAGAAACTCGCCCCGCCCCTGCGCCGCATTCGGCCGGCGCAGCAGCGCCAGCACCGGGTGCTGCTCGTGCCGCTGCCCGCCGGCCTCGCAGACCAGGGGCAGCGCCGCCGCCGTCTCGGCGATCAGCTTGACCGCCCGGAACCCGACCGGATTGCCGAGGAACCCCGCCCGCGTCAGGCTCGCGGTATCGCGCGGCGGGGCGGCCGGCCGGCCGGCTGCATGGAAGGCGATCACCCGCCCCGCAGCCGACGCCTTGGCACCCGGCGCCGCCCCGCCCGCGCACCGCTTCAGATCATCGCTCACGCCGCCATCCTCCGCCTTGCCCGCCTCACAGCACCCGCACGCGCGGCTGCTGCCACCCCGACGCCCGATCCAGCATCAGATCGAAGATCGCCCAGACCAGCGCATCCACGCGGTCGGGGCTGCCCGGCCCGTCGAACCCCGACACGGTCATCCGCACCATCTGGTCCTCGAGCGCGGTCAAGCCCTTGAGGTGCTTCACCCGCCCCTGTTCGTAAAGCGCCGCCACCGGCTCGGCCCGCGCCGCCTTGCCCTTCGCGGCGCGCACCGCGCGGTAGGGCACGCAGGCGCGTTCCGACCGCAGCATCGCCTCGACCAGATCGCCGCCCTGGTTGACCTCGGCCACCAGCCGGTCGGCCTGCCAGCGGTCCATCGCCGCCAGCGCCGCCCGGATCCAGACCTGCGGGGTGCCCGCGACCGAGGCATCCTCGAGCACATAGGCGACCCAGCCGCGCGGGTCGCCCTCCGCCGCAACGCCCGCGACCACGATCCCGCAGTCGTCCGACCGGCTGTGCCCCGACACCGGGGGGTCGATCGCCACCACGATCCGCGTCAGCGCCGGGGCCGCTGCGACCCGCGCCGCATCGAGCCCCGAATCGGTCCACAGCGCCCCTGCCCGATCCTCGAGCAACAGGCCGTCCAGCTCCTGCCGGCCCAGCCGCGTGCCGCCGTAGCGCGCCCGCACCTCCTCAAGGAAACTGGCCGCAAGATAGGCCCGGTTCGCCTCGGTCGGGGCATGGGTGACGACGGTCGAGGGGTTGCGCAGGATCGCCTTCAGCGTCGCGACGTTCTGCGGCGTCGTCGTCACCACCTGCCGCGGATGCGCGCCCAGCCGCAGCGCGAACTGTAGCTGATCCCAGGCCGCCTGCGCTTTGGGCCACTTCGCAAGCTCGTCAGCCCAGGCCGCATCGAACTGCGGCCCGCGCAGGCTGTCCGGGTCGTGGGCCGAGAACACCTGCGCCACCGCCCCGTTCGGCCAGACCAGCCGCCGCCGGCCCGCCTCCCACTCGGGCCGCCGGTCGGGCGGCGTGCAGGCGAGGATCCCCGAATCGCCGAACACCATCACGTCGCGGGCCTGGTCCAGCGTCTCGCCCACCAGCGCCACCCGCGCCGACCGGCCGGGGGCGCGCGGATGCGCGCCCTCGACCTCGGCCCGCACCCACTCGGCCCCGGCGCGGGTCTTGCCCGCACCGCGCCCCCCCATGATCACCCAGGTCCGCCACGCGCCGTCGGGCGGCAGCTGATGCGGCTGCGCCCAGAACTCGAACAGCCACGGCAGCGCCAGCAGCGCCCCGTCGCTCAGCGACCCCAGAAACTCGTCAACCTGTTCCTGCCGCGCGGAGGCAAGCCAGGCGGCGCCCGATCTCATCGCGAGCCGCGTCGAAGTCGAGGGATCGGCCGTTGCCGACGCCCCCATAGTCCTTGCGAAGTCTGTCAATGGCCGCCCTCTCGTTCAGGACCAGCTTCAGCGCTTCCCTGATGTCGCGCGTGTAGGTCATGATCTCGCGCGCGTTGTCCTTTCGCTCCTCCTTCACCTCGCGAAGAAGCAGCGTGAAGATTTCCGCCGCGGTCGTGTAGAGTTCCCACGCGCCCGCCATGCCGACGTCCGCGCGGTCGTCCCCGGCGGGGCGCGGGGCCTCGCCGATCCGGGTCTGGAGTGTCATTCCGCCTGTGCCTGCCTCTCATGCCCCCCGCACGAGCGACATGAAAAGGCAGCCGCGGGGTTTCCCCCGGGCTGCCTGCCCACGTCTGCTAGCATGGCGAAACGTATAGCCGCGACCGCGCGGCGGGTCAAGATAAAACCGAACGGGATCAGAGGCTTATGCGTCCGCCGCGTTAACCGCCGATTAACCTGTCACTCCCCCTGCACGCCGGGCGCCGCCTCCTGGCCGCGCGCCCGCTCGATCTCGCGCCAGCGGGCGACGTTGCGGTTGTGCTCGGCCAGCGTCTCGGCAAAGGTGTGCCCGCCGGTGCCGTCGGCCACGAAGAACAGGAACCGCGTGTCGGCGGGGTTCAGCGCCGCGGCGATCGACGCGCGCCCCGGATTGGCGATCGGCGTCGGTGGCAGCCCGTCGATCACATAGGTATTCCAAGGGGTTCGCGCGCGAAGCTCGCTCTGCCGCAGGCCCCGGCCAAGCACCCCCTGCCCGCGCGTGATGCCGTAGATGACCGTCGGGTCGGTCTGCAGCCGCATGCCCTGCCGCAGGCGGTTGACGAACACGCTCGCCACCGTCTCGCGCTCGTCGGGTATACCCGTCTCCTTCTCGATGATCGAGGCCATGACCAGCGCCTCCTCCGGCGTGCGGTAGGGCAGGCCCTCGGCCCGCGCCGCCCACAGGTCGGCGAGGACCCGCGCCTGCCGCGCAGCCATCTCGTCGAGCAGCCGCTGCCGGTCGGCCCCGCGCTCGACCTCGTAGGAATCGGGCGCAAGCGTGCCCTCGGGCGGCACGGCGGCCACCGTGCCCGCGAGGAACTCGGCGGCCTTGAGCGCCTCGACGATCTGCCACGACGTGACCCCCTCGGCCACCGTCACCCGGTAGCGGAGGCCCGGATCGGCCACGGCCGCCGCATAGGCCTCGGGCGCGGGGCCCGCAGGGTCGAAGGCCGCGACCTCGACATAGGCCTGCGTCGCCGGATCGAGCTCGCGCAGGATCACCTGCGCCTGCGTCACGCCGATCCGCAGGTTCACCTCGGCCCCGCAAGTGGACTGGCCGCCGCGCGTCAAGATATCGAGGATCTGCGCCATGCTGGCGCCTTCGGGCACCAGATAGGCGCCGAATTTCAGCTGGTCCGCCTTATCGGCATAGTCGGCCCCGATGCGGAAGATGCGCGCGTCTGTGATCGCACCCTGCGCCTCCAGCGCCCGACTGACGGCCGCCAGCGACGCCCCGCGTTCCACCCGTACGCAGATCGCCTGCGTCAGCGGCCCCGGCCCCGTGAACTGCTCGCGCCCCCAGGCCAGCAGCCCCGCCGCCACCACCAGCAGGACGATCAGCAGCGTCAGCGCATTGGAGGCCAGGCCGCGCACCGCCCCGCCCTCAGGCCACCCGGCCCAGCACCAGCGTGGCGTTGGTGCCGCCGAAGCCGAACGAATTCGACAGCGCCACGTCGATCCGCCGCTTCACCGCCCGGTGCGGCGCAAGGTCGATCGGCGTCGCGACCGCAGGCGTGTCGAGGTTGATCGTCGGCGGCGCCACCTGGTCGCGGATCGCCAGCACGCAAAAGATCGCCTCGACCGCGCCCGCCGCGCCGAGGAGATGCCCGATCGAGGACTTGGTCGAACTCATCGTCGCGCGCCCGGCGGCATTGCCCAGAAGCCGCTCCACCGCGCCAAGCTCAATCGTGTCGGCCATCGTCGAGGTGCCGTGCGCGTTGATGTAGTCCACCGCGCCGGCTTCCAGCCCCGCCCGCGCCAGCGCCGCCTTCATGCTACGGAAACCGCCGTCGCCGTCCTCGGACGGCGCGGTGATGTGCCAGGCATCGCCCGACAGCCCGTAGCCGAGCACCTCGGCATAGATGCGCGCGCCGCGGGCCTTGGCGTGCGCGTATTCCTCGAGCACCACACACCCCGCGCCCTCGCCCATCACGAACCCGTCGCGGTCCGCATCGTAGGGCCGGCTGGCCTTCGCGGGATCGGCTGCGCGCTTGGTGGACAGCGCCTTGCAGGCGTTGAACCCCGCGATGCCGATCTCGCTGATTGGCGCCTCGGCCCCGCCGGCCACCATCACGTCGGCATCGCCAAGCGCGATCAGCCGCGCCGCGTCCCCGATCGCGTGGGCGCCGGTGGAACAGGCCGTCACCACCGCATGGTTCGGCCCCTTGAACCCGAAGCGGATGCTGACCTGCCCCGACACCAGGTTGATCAGCGCGCCGGGGATGAAGAACGGGCTGACCCGCTTGGGCCCCCGGTCGCGGATCAGCAGCGCCGTCTCGGCGATCGAGGTCAGACCGCCGATGCCCGACCCGATCATCACGCCGGTGCGCTCGCGCTCGGCCGCCGTGGCAGGCTGCCAGCCCGAATCCTCCACCGCCTGGATGGCGGCCGCCATTCCGTAAAGGATGAAGTCGTCCACCTTCCGGCGGTCCTTCGGCTCCATCCACTGGTCGGGGTTGAAAGTGCCGCCCGTGCCGTCGCCGAAGGGGATTTCGCAGGCATAGGTGGTGGCCACATTGGCAGTGTCGAACCGGGTGATCGGCCCGGCCCCCGACTGGCCGGCGATCAGGCGGGACCAGGTCTCTTCCACCCCGCAGGCCAGCGGCGTGACCATCCCCAGACCCGTGACCACGACCCGCCGCATGCCTGCCCCCGTCAGTCCTGACGGCGCCCTGTTAGCGAAGCCCGCGCCCCCACGCAACCGGGCCGGCGGCAGCCCGCTTGACCGGGGCCGCCGGGCCCCGCACAGATCGGGCGGGGCGCGGGCGCGGAAGGGGTACGGCAGATGGCCGGTGCGTGCGACGAACTGCTGATCGTCTCGGTTCCGCGCAGCGGCACCAACTTCTTCTGCGAATGCCTCGATGCGCTGACCGGCGCCGTCGCCTATCACGAGCTCTTCAACGGCCGCGGCGCCTTCGGCCTGCGCCCCGGCGCGCCGCAGCTGGCCCGCTTCGCCCCCGCCCTCGGCCATACGCCGGCCGATGCGCGCGATCCCGCGCTGATCGCGCATTTCCGCGCCGAACCCCACGCGGCGCTCGACACGCTCGCCCGCGCCGCCGCCGACGAGGGGCTGGTGCTGATGGGCTACAAGGTCTTCCCCCGCCAGGTGGCGATGCCGGTGCTGGCGTCGCTCATGCGCCGCCCGCGCACCCGCGTGGGCTTCATCCTGCGCAACCGCATCGACACCTTCATCAGTTACGAGAAGGCCCGCCAGCAGGAAACGTGGAAGGGCACCGACACGACCCTGTTCCGCCCCGAGCTGAACCCGCAGGCCTTCCTCGACTGGGCGGCCGAAACCGACCGGTGGTTCGCCGACACTGCACGCCTTGCGCTGAATACCGGCCACCGGCCCTTCGTCTGGCGCTACGATGCCGACATTGACGTGGGCAAGCCCGCGCTGGTCGCGGCCCTAGCCGAAACGCTCGGCGCGGCCGGAATCGACGTCGCCGCGCCCACCACGGTCGGCCGCGCCCGCCACATCCGCCAGGACGAAAGCGCCGGGCCCTTCCGCAAGATCGCCAACGGTCCCGCCGTGCGCGCGGCCCTGCGCGCCGCCGGCCGGCTGCGCTACGCGCGCGGCGAACCCGACTTGCCGTCGCCCGGCTGACTAGCGCCCGGCGGTCAGGAGACTGAGGAACGCCGTCACGACCTGCGCGGCGAACCCGGCCCCCTGACCGTCGATGTCGCGCGCTGGCATGAACTCGGCGCAGACGATGCCCGCCAGCGGCGCCTTGGCCGCCACGCCTTCCGCAAGGTCCAACACCTGCCCGAACGTGAGGCCACCCGCCGTGCGGGCGATGACGGCGGGCATCGCCGCCGGATCGACTGCATCCCAGTCGAGGCAGACGACGACCGGCGCGCCCGCGGGCACCGCCGCCACGGCCGCCGCCACTCCGTGCGCGTGCAGCGCCCGGGCGGTCACCTGCCGCACGCCGCGGGCCGCCATCGCCGCCGCCTCTTCGGCGCGGGCCGAGCCGAGGCCGCGCGCGCCGACCTGCACCATCGCGCCGATGTGGCGCATCTCGGACGCCCGCCGCATCACCGACGACAGCCCCAGCCGCTCGCCCTCCACGTCGTCGCGCCAGTCCACATGCGCGTCGATCTGAAGCACGGTCAGGCCGTGCACCGGCGCATGGCCGTAGAAGGCGCCGAGGAACGGCACCGACACGGAATCGTCGCCACCGAGCAGGATCGGCACGGCGCCTGCCGCCAGAACGCCCTCGACCGCAAGCCCGATCGCCGCGCGGTTAGCCTCGGCATCCGGCCCGACGGGCACGTCGCCGGCATCCGCCACGCTGCGCTCGGGCACCGCGACCCGGCCGAAATCGAAATGCCAGTGCCCGCGCAGGCCTGCGAAAGGTTCGGACCCCGCCCGGATCGCCGCCGCGCCGCCGGCACAGTAGGGGCCGACGGCGGGATAGGGCGTCGCCGTGTCGGCGCCGAGGATGACCGCCCGGGGGCCCGGCCGGCCGTCCCAGGCGGGCAGGCCGAGGAAGGTTCCCGCCGCCGCACCGCCGAACATCGTCCCCAGCGTCGCCATCCGCCCCTCCGCCCTGCGCCGTCCGTCGGAACCATCCGGCCAACCGCGCCCGCGCGCAAGCCTGCCGCGCCGCCGCGGCGCAGGGCCGCCGCCGCACGGCCTTCGGCCCGTCTGCGGCGCCCCCGGGCACGACAAGGGGCGCCACGGTGGGCGCCCCCGCAGCCACAGCCTTGGCGCAACCGATGTCAGGTCTGAGCCTCGGTGATGAACTTCACCGCATCGCCGAAGGTCTGGATCGTCTCGGCGGCGTCGTCGGGGATCTCGATCCCGAACTCCTCCTCGAACGCCATGACAAGCTCGACCGTGTCGAGGCTGTCCGCGCCCAGATCGTCGATGAACGAGGCACTTTCCACCACCTTGTCCTCCTCGACCCCCAGATGCTCGACGACGATCTTCTTCACGCGTTCGGCGATATCGCTCATGGTTTCCTCTTCGCGCCGCCCGCACGCGCCTCGCGCGGGGCCTCTGTCCCGGTTCCGTGCGGCTGTCCCGCCGCGGTCGCCGCCGCCTATAGCACGTCGCGCGGGCTTGGCAAACGCCTTGTGCCGGACCGCGCGCGCCCCCGCCGAGCGCGTCAGATCATGTCCATCCCGCCGTTGACGTGCAGCGTCGCGCCCGTGACATAGGCTGCCTCCTCGCTGGCGAGATAGAGGACGGCCGCCGCGATGTCCTCGGGTCGGCCCATCCGCCCGGCCGGGATCGACGCGAGGATCGTTGCGCGCTGCTGGTCGTTCAGCTTGTCGGTCATCGCCGTGGCGATGAAGCCGGGGGCGACCACGTTGACGGTGATGTTCCGGCTTGCCACCTCTTCCGCGAGGCTCTTGGAAAAGCCGATCAGCCCCGCCTTCGCCGCGGCATAGTTCGCCTGCCCGGCGTTGCCCGCCGTGCCCACGACCGAGCCGACCGAGATCACCCGGCCCCAGCGCGCCTTCATCATCCCCCGCAGCGCGCCCCGCGTCAGGCGGAAGGCGGCCGTCAGGTTCACGTCGATGACCGCCTGCCAGTCGGCATCCGGCATCCGCGCCACCAGGCCGTCGCGGGTGATGCCCGCGTTGTTCACCAGGATGTCGAGGCTGCCCATCGCCTCGGCCGCCTGACGCGGCAGGGCATCGACCGCGTCCGGATCCGCGAGGTCGCAGGGCAGGACATGCGCGCGCGCGCCGAGTTCGGCCGCCAGCGCGCCCAGCGCCTCTTCCCGGGTGCCCGAAAGGCCGACCGCGGCCCCCGCCCCGTGCAGCGCACGGGCCACTGCCGCGCCGATCCCGCCCGAAGCGCCCGTGACAAGCGCCGCCCTGCCCGAAAGATCGAACATCCCCACCTCCGACCCGTTGCCCCCGCGCACCTACGGGCGGGCAGGGCGCCGCGCAACCGGGCTTTTTCGGCAGGTCTGCGCGCCCGCGACAACCCGCCGCCCGACACGCACGCGCCCGCGCCGGTCCCCCCGGCGCGGGCGCTGCAACCGGCTGCGGCCGGGATCAGGCGGGCTCTGCCGCCGCCCCGCCGATGTCGTCGAAGAGCGAGGCAATCTCGAACTCCGCCGCCGCCTCGGCCTCTGCTGCCAACTGCTGCACGGTCTTGCCCGAGGCCTGAAGCGCCGCTTCCTCGGCCGACCGGGCGACGTTCAGCGTCACCGTGGCCGTCACCTCGGGGTGCAGCACGACCGAAACCTTGTGCAGACCCAGCTCCTTGATCGGCCGGTCCAGCACGACCTGCGCGCGGTTCACGGTGAACCCGGCCGCCGTCGCCGCCTCGGCCGCGTCGCGCGTCGTCACCGAGCCGTAAAGCGCGCCGGCATCCGAAGCCGAGCGGATCACCACGAACACCTGCCCGTCGAGCTTCGCGGCAACCGCCTCGGCCTCCTTGCGGGTTTCGAGGTTCTCCGCCTCGAGCTGCGCCTTGCGCGCCTCGAACGCCTTGAGGTTGGCCTCGGACGCGCGCAGCGCCTTGCCCTGCGGCAAGAGGTAGTTGCGCGCATAGCCGTCCTTGACCTTCACGACCTCGCCCATCTGGCCGAGCTTGGCCACACGCTGAAGAAGAATCACCTGCATCGCGCGGTCTCCCTCACTTCACGGCGTAGGGCAGCAGCGCAAGGAAGCGCGCGCGCTTGATGGCGGTGGCCAGCTCGCGCTGCTTCTTGGCCGACACGGCGGTGATCCGCGACGGCACGATCTTGCCCCGCTCGCTGATGTAGCGCTGCAGCAGCCGCACATCCTTGTAGTCGATCGCGGGCGCATTGGCACCCGAGAAGGGACAGACCTTGCGGCGACGGAAAAACGGTTTTGTTGCCATGATTTGCTATCCTCTCGTCAGGCCGCGCCTCAGCGCCGGTCCGGGCGCGGGCCGCCGAAGCCCGACCGCTCGCCGCCGCGGTCCGCGCCGAAGGACGAGGGCCGGTCGCCACGGTCGCGGTCGCCACGGTCGCGGTCGTCGCGCTTCTGCATCTGCACCGACGGGCCGTCCTCGTGCTTCTCGACCCGGACCGACAGCACGCGCATCACGTCGTCGTGCAGGCGGGCCAGACGCTCCATCTCCTGCACCGCCGCGGGCGGCGCGTCGGACCGCAGGAACAGGTAGTGCCCCTTGCGGTTCTTGTTGATCCTGTAGGCCATCGTCTTGACGCCCCAGTATTCGGTCGCGACGGCCTTGCCGCCGTTGTCCGACAGGACGGTCGAGAAATGTTCGATAAGGCCCTCGGCCTGCGCGTTCGCCAGATCCTGGCGCGCGATCAGGACATGCTCGTAAAGAGGCATGTCGTTCCTTTCGATCGGGGCGCATTTCGCCAGGACGGGCCGATCCTTCCGCCCCCGTCCACGAGGGATGCGCCGGTTTCGTGGCCTGCGGAAGGATGCGCCCTTATACACGCCGCGGGCACGCGCGCAAGCCGTGCGGCGGCGCACGGGCGGTGTGGACCGCTGCCGGGTTGCGCGGGACGCGCCGGCGGGCGACCTCTCGGGCTCCGCAACCGACCCGGAGTTTCCGATGAACCGTCTCCTCCTGTCGTGCGCGCTGGCGATCGCCGCCGCGCCCACGCTGGCCGCCGACCGCTATGCGCTCGACCCCAGCCACAGCCAGATCGTCTTTTCCTACAATCACCTCGGCTTTTCGACAGGGTTCGGGATGTTCTCGGGGTTCGGGGGCGAAATCCTGTGGGACAGGGCCAACCCGGCCGCCTCGTCCGTGTCGGTCGCTTTCCCCGTCGACACCATGTTGACCGGCTGGCAGGCGCGGTTCGACCATTTCATGTCGCCCGACTTCTTCGGCGGCCGCACCGACGTGTCCTTCGTCTCGACCGCGATCGAAGTCACGGGCCCGGATACCGCCCTGATCACCGGCGACCTGACGCTGAACGGCGTGACGCAGCCCGTCACGCTGGACGCCAAACTGAACGCCGCCGGGATGCACCCGATGGAGAACAAGGCGTGGGCGGGCTTTGACGCCACCACCGTGCTGTCCCGGTCGGCCTTCAACCTCGGCGCCTATGTGCCCTTCATCGGCGACGAGGTGACCGTGCAGATCTCGGTCGAGGCGATGCGCGCCGACTGACGGGCGGCGGCATCCGCGGATGCCGGGGGCGGCCGGGCGGCCGGCCGCCCCCGTTGCGTTTCAGCGTGCCCGCACCGCCGTCAGCGCGACGTCCACCGTCACGGCGAAGCCCAAGGTCCGCTCGTCGGTCTGCGCCGCCCCGATGCCGAAGGCGCGACGGTCGAGCACCACCTGCCCGGCCATGGCCGCCCGGTCGCCCGCAACCGTCAGCGCGAAAGGAAAGGCGACGGGCACCGTCACGCCCCGCAGGGTCAGCGCGCCGTCGGCGACATGCGTGGCACCGCCCGTGGCCTGCGGCCGGATTGCCGCCGCGAACACCGCCACGGGATGGCCCGCGGCGTCGAGGAAATCCGCGCCCGTCGCCTGCGCCGTGACCGAGCCGAGCGCGAGCGACCCCACGCCGACCTCCACCCGCACGGTGCCCTCGCCCGTCGCGGGATCGAAGGCGATGGCGGCGGTCCAGTCGGCGAACCCGCCGGCCAAGGGCTGGCCGAGCTGCGTCACGCCGATGCGCAGATCCCCCGCGTCCACCTGCCAGTCGCCGGCGGCGACAGCGGCCGCCGCCGGCCGCGCGGGCGCTTGAGGCGGGGCGGCCGATGGCACAAGCGACACCGCGAGGCCCGCCCCCGCCGCAAGGACGGCCAGCGCGATCAGCGCCGGCGCCGCCCCGCCGTGCCGCGCCCCCGGAAGGCCCGCCGACCGCCCGGCGACCATCCGCGCCAGCGTGCCGTCGCGGTCGATCACCGCGTGCTTCAGGGCGCCGGCAACATGCAGCAGGATGGCCCCGGCCAGCACCTTGCCGAACACACCGTGCAGCGCCCCCGCCAACGCCGCCACGCCCGCATCCTGCGGAACGAAGGGCAGGCCCTGTCCGAAGGGCCAGGGGATGGGGGCGAACCCGGTCGTTGCGGCGTGGTGCACCCAGCCCGTCAGCGGCACCAGCACCAGCGACAGGTAGATCGCCCAGTGCACCGCCGCGGCCAGCCGCAGCTGCCACACCGGTCCCGCCTGCACCGGCACCGGGCGCGGCTGCACCAGCGCCCAGAGGATGCGCACCAGCGCCACGGCGAAGGCCGCAACACCCACCGCCTTGTGCGCCGAGAAGAGCGCGGCCTTGGCCGCCAGCGCCTCGGACGTGTCCCATGCCATCCCGTTCGCCGCCAGCCCCAGCGGGAACGCCGCGAGGATCAGAAGCGCGGTCAGCCAGTGCAGCACCCGCGCGACAAGTCCATAGCGTGTCTCGGTATTCGTCAGGCCCATGGGGTGCCTCCTGCAACTTCCGTCCCGGAACATAGGCGCCCGCCCGCCGCCGCGGCACGACCGGCCCCGCACATCGCCTGTGCGGCTTGCCGCCGCCCCCCGCGCCGGCTACACGCGCCCCGAACCGCAAGGGGGGAGCGCCGCGATGACACGAGCCTTCGTCTTTCCCGGTCAGGGTGCCCAGACCGTGGGCATGGGCCGCGCGCTGGCCGACCGCTGGCCCGAGGCCCGTGCGGTCTTCGAGACGGTGGATGAGGCCCTCGGCGAACCCCTGTCGCGGCTGATCTTCGAAGGGCCGGCCGAGGATTTGACGCTGACCGCCAACGCCCAGCCCGCGCTGATGGCCACCTCGATCGCCGCCCTGCGCGCGCTTGAGGCCGAGGGGCACGGCTGGGCCGGCGTCGCCTATGTCGCGGGCCATTCGCTCGGCGAATATACCGCCCTCTGCGCCGCGGGTGCGCTGGACCTTGCCGACACCGCGCGGCTGCTGCGCGTCCGCGGCCTGGCGATGCAGGACGCGGTGCCGGTCGGCGTCGGCGCGATGGCGGCCCTTCTCGGGCTCGACCACGCCGCCGCCGCCGCAGTCGCGGCCGAGGCGGCGCAGGGCCGCGTCTGCGAGGCCGCCAACGACAACGATCCCGCGCAGGTCGTCGTTTCGGGCCACGCCGACGCGGTCGCCCGGGCGGTGGAGCTTGCCAAGGCGCGGGGTGCCAAGCGGGCGGTGATGCTGCCGGTATCGGCCCCCTTCCACTGCGCGCTGATGCAGCCCGCGGCCGATGCGATGGCCGCGGCGCTGGAAGGCGTGACGCTGCGCGCCCCGCGCGTGCCCGTCGTGGCGAACGTCACCGCCGAGGCGGTCTCGGACCCCGCCGAGATCCGCCGGCTGCTGGTCGCGCAGGTGACGGGCGCGGTGCGCTGGCGCGAATCGGTCTCCTGGATGGTGGCGCAGGGGGTCGACGATTTCCGCGAGATCGGCGCGGGCAAGGCGCTGGCGGGCATGATCCGCCGCATCGCCCGCGACGCCCGCACCGCCAGCATCGGCACGCCCGAGGACATCGCCGCCCTGCCCCGCTAGCCCGCGCCGCGCCGCAGTGTCGCCCCGTTGCACGCGGCGCGAGAACGGTCTAGGCTCGCGCGCGACGGTGAAGGCAGGATCCGCCACAGAGGGCCCGCGCGATGGAAGAGCTGTTCGGCGACGACCGGAACGATACCCTGACCGCCGCGGGGGCCCGTCCCGCTCGGATCGAGGGGCGGGGCGGCGACCACGTGCTGACGGGCGGCACCGCCGCCGACACGATCCTCGGCGGCGACGGCGACGACACCATCGCCGGCGGCGACGATGCCGACAGCCTCGACGGGGGCGCGGGGAACGACCGGATCGAAACCGGCCCCGGCGACGACAGTGCCTTCGGCGGCGGCGGCGACGACGTGATCCTCGGCGGCTCCGGGGCGGAGATCTACTTCGGCGGTGACGGCAACGACCGCGTCTTCATGAACTTCGGCGCCGGGTCCGGCAATTCCACGGCCCACGGCGGCGCCGGCGACGACATCGTCGCGGTGCGGCCGAACCGGGGTGGTCATGCGACCGGGGGCAGCGGTTTCGACACGCTCGACATCGACTGGACCGCGACCCCCGGCGCCGTGCGGGTGGTGCTGTCGGGCCCCGGCGGCGGGGCCGAGGCGGCGAACGGCCTGCGCCTGTCCTTCAGCGGGTTCGAACGCCTTGCGGTCAGCCTCGGGGACGGCGACGACACCGTGATCGCGGGCGACGCGGACGACGTGATCGCTGTGGGTCGCGGGGCCAACGCGGTCGCGGCCGGTGCCGGCGACGACCGCGTGTCCTATTCCGTCACCGGACGGGCCAGCACGCTCGCTGGCGGCGCGGGGCAGGACACGCTGGAGGCGGTCGAGGGGACCGGCGGGGCGCTCTACTTCGTCGTCGGCGGCGACGGGCGGGTGGACGACGGGATGCTGTCGGACATCGTCGGGTTCGAACAATTCGCCGTGATCGGCGGCGCGTCCGCGGACCTGATCGCGCTCGGGTCCGGGAACGACACGGGCGACGGGCAGCGCGGCGACGACACCATCCTCGGCAATGCCGGGTCCGACCGCCTGTTCGGCCGGCAGGGCAACGACGTTCTGGACGGCGGCGGCAGCCGCGACCGGATCGAGGGCGGCGAGGGGCAGGACAGTCTTTTCGGCGGCAGCGGCAACGACGTGCTGCGGGGCGGCGGCGGCGCGGATTCGTTGTCGGGTGGGCGCGGGAACGACACGCTGGAGGGCGGCGCGGGCACCGACACGCTGGAGGGCGGTGCCGGCATGGACGTTTTCCGGTTCCTGTCCGCCGCGGACGGGGCCGATCTGATCGTCGACTTCGCCCTCGGCACCGACCGGGTCGAGGTCGCTGCGGTGGCGCTCGGCTCGGGCCTCGTCCCCGGCCCGCTCGACCCGGCGTCCCTCGCCATCGGCGCGGCGGCGGGCGCCGGGCCGCAGATGGTGCGCCGGTTCGACGCCGCCGGCGGCGTTACGGAACTCGTTTGGGATACCAACGGCGACGCCGACGGGGGCGAAATCCTGCTGTTCCGCCTGACCGGCGACATCGCGCTGACGGCAGCGGACATTGCGCTGATCTGACCGGACACCGCGACGCGCCCTCGGGGTCAGCGGCGCAGCGCCAGCCACTTCAGGATCGCCGCCCCCTCGCGCAGCGTCCAGGCTGCCCGCGGCAGCAGCGGACCCGAGGGCGGCGCTGGCGCGGGCGTGACCGGCAGACCTTCGGCGCGCGCGATCATCGCCGCGCGCGGCATGTGCCACCGGTCGGTCACCAGCAGAACCTCGGCCCCCGGCGGCAAGAGGGGGCGGGACAGGCGGATGTTCTGCGCGGTGTTCCGCGCCGCCGTCTCGGTCAGGATGGCCTCGGCGGGAACACCCGCGGCGATGAGGAGGTCGCGCATGACCAGCGCCTCGGGCCGAGGGTGGCGCAGCGCGCCGCCGGTCGCGAGGATCAGGCCGACCCGGCCCGCCCGCCACAGCGCCGCCGCATGGGCGCAGCGCCGGAGCATCGCCGCCGAGGGCGCGCCGTCGCGCCGCAGCGCGGCCCCTAGCAGCAGCGCGACCGGCGGCACCGCCGCCGGCGGCCCGGGCGGGTCGGGCCCCGCCCCCGAGGGGCCGCCCGATCCCGCAGACGCGCCGCGCCGGGGGGGCCTAGCCGAAACCGGGGGCAAGGCGGACCTCGCCGGTGGCGATCCCGCGCCAGTTCAGGATCGGCGCGCCGAGGTAGCGGCGGACCGCCGGATCCCCCTCCTCGAGCACCTTCAGCCGCACGAGCAGCGCCGCGATCGCCGCTTCGGCCGCGCGGGCGGCGCCGTCGGCGATCTTGACGGCCACGCCCAGGCGCTGCCCCGGCAGGATCGCCACGAACACGCCTTCGGCGCCGGTCTTGACCGCGGCCCTCCCGGCGGCGGCACGCATCAGCACGGTGCAGGCCCGCCCCTCGCCCGCGACCAGATCGGGATGCGCCATCATCGCCTCGGTCAGCCGCCGCATCGCGCGGCCGCGCGCATCGCCCGACCCCGCCGCCGCAAAAGCCGCCATGGCGCGCGCGAGGCCGCGCAGGGTTGTAGCGAAGTTCGGCGCCGAGCAGCCGTCGATCCCGTAGCCGGGCGAGCACGCGCCCGTGACCGCCTCGAAGGCCGCGCGGACGGCCAGTTGCACGGGGTGGCCGGGGTCCACATAATCGGGCTCCGCGCGCAGGTGGCGGGCGAGCGTCAGAAAGCCCGCGTGCTTGCCCGAACAGTTGTTGTGCAGCTGGCACGGGCCCTCGCCTGCGCGGATCAGCCGGTCGCGCTCGGCCCGGTCGGCCGGTTCGTGCGCGCCGCAGCGCAGGTCCGCCTCGCCAAGGCCGAGGTCCGCAAGCCAGGCCGCGACGCGGCCGACATGCGCCGCCGCGCCCTGGTGGCTCGCGCAGGCCAGCGCCAGTTGTTCGGCCGTCAGCCCGGCCCCCGCGCCGCTTTCCACAAGCGGCAGCGCCTGCACCATCTTGCACGACGACCGCGGGTAGATCACGGCCTCGGGGTCGCCCCAGGCCGCCACGGCCGTGCCCTGCGGGTCGCACACCACCGCATGGCCGGCGTGGACGCTTTCGCACCGCCCGCCGCGCCACAGCTCCACCATCGGCACCGCCGCCATCGGCCATCCCCATAACACATGCGCGATTTTTCGCGCGCAGGGGTTTCCGCCCCCGCCGGTTTCAGGCTACAAGCCCTAATCGAGTTGACGCATCCCGCGCCACGGGAAAAGTGCGCCGAAAGGGCGCCCTCCGCGGCGCAGGGCGGGATGCAGGTCGTGCGGAGGCGCTTGGGGCATGAGGACGGTGCAGGGGGCGGTGCTCGCAGCGGCACTGGCGTTTGCGGCTGCGGCCGGGACGACGGCGGCGCAGGCGCAGGAATCGACCAACCGGGTTGCGACGCAGCGCGACTGGAGCGTGTTCACCGAGGCGAACCCCCGCGAATGCTGGGGCGTGTCCGCCCCGAAGCAGACGGTGAACACCCGCGACGGCCGCCCCGTGCAGGTGCGCCGCGGCGACATCTTCCTGTTCGTCACCTTCCGCCCCGGCACCGGCGCCGCCGGCGAGGTCAGCTTCACCGGCGGCTATCCCTTCGCGCCGAACTCGACCGTTACGGTGCAGATCGGCTCCGACCGGTTCGAACTCATGACGGACGGCGAATGGGCGTGGCCGCAGAACGCGCAGGCCGACGCCGCCCTGCTGGCTGCGATGAAACGCGGGTCCGAGGCGGTCGTCACCGGCCGGTCGGCGCGCGGCACGCAGACGCAGGACACGTTCTCGCTCCTCGGGTTCACCGCCGCGATGGCCGAGGCCGAGGCGCGCTGCAAGTGACCTGACGCGCGGCCGGGATTTTTTCGCGGCCGCGGGTTCCGCCGGACGGCGCCGCTTGCTATATGCGCGGCTTGCCACCCCGCAGCCCCGGCCATGCGATGCCCGACGCGCCGATCATCCCCGATGCCCTGACCCTGCCCCGGCGCCTGCCCGAGGGCGGAAAGGTTAACATTGTCGGCCTGACGCGCGACCAGCTGCGCGCGGCGCTGGTCGAAGCCGGCACGCCCGAGATGCAGGCGAAGATGCGGGTCGGCCAGATCTGGCAGTGGGTCTATCACCGGGGCCTGCGCGACTTCGCGGCGATGACCAATCTCGCGAAGGAATACCGCACGCTTCTGGCCGCGCGGTTCGAGATCGCGGTGCCGGCGGTCGTGTCGCGGCAGGTATCCGCGGACGGGACGCGGAAGTATCTGGTCCGCATCGCCGGCGGGCACGAGGTGGAAACCGTCTACATCCCCGAGGACGGGCGCGGGACGCTGTGCATCTCGAGCCAGGTCGGCTGCACGCTGACCTGTTCGTTCTGCCACACCGGCACGCAGCGGCTGGTGCGCAACCTGACCGCGGCCGAGATCGTGGGGCAGGTCATGCTGGCGCGCGACGATCTGGACGACTGGCCGCGCGCGGGCCAGGGCGGCACCGGCGACCGGCTGGTGTCGAACATCGTCCTGATGGGGATGGGGGAACCCCTCTACAACTTCGAGGCGGTCCGCGACGCCATGCGCATCGTGATGGACGGCGAGGGGATCGCCCTCGGCCGTCGGCGCATCACCCTGTCAACCTCTGGCGTCGTGCCCGAGATCGCGCGCTGCGCGACCGAGATCGGCTGCCAGCTTGCCGTGTCGTTCCACGCCACCACCGATGCGGTGCGCGACCGGCTGGTGCCGATCAACCGGAAGTGGAACATCGCCGCGCTGCTCGCGGCCTTGCGCGACTATCCGCGGCTGTCGAACAGCGAGCGCATCACCTTCGAATACGTCATGCTGAAGGGCGTGAACGACAGCGATGCGGATGCCCGGCGGCTGGTGCGGCTGATCGCGGGGATCCCTGCCAAGATCAACCTGATCCCGTTCAACGAATGGCCCGGCGCGCCCTACGAACGGTCGGACTGGGAACGGATCGAGGCCTTCGCCGACATCGTCTACAAGGCGGGCTACGCCAGCCCGATCCGCACCCCCCGCGGCGAAGACATCATGGCGGCCTGCGGGCAGCTGAAATCCGCCTCGGAAAAGGCCCGGCGTGCGGTCAGAACCGCAGCCACGCCGACAGCCTGACCGACGCGCCCGGATCGCCGGCAAGACCGAACCGGGCGCCCGCCACCAGATCGAGCCCCTCGCGCAGGGCGAACACCGCGGCCGGCGCCAGGTGCAGCGTCGCCGCGGGGCCGGCCTCGCCCTGAAGCTCGACCATCGCGCGCCAGCGCGGCGCAACGCGCAGGCCGAGGGTGGCATCGGCCTTCCAGGCCACTGCGTCGCCGCGCCATTCCGCGGCAAGGTCGAGCTGCGCCCAGCCGGGACGCCGGCCGCCCCAGCCGGTGCCGGCCGTCATCCCGGTCCGCAGCGCCGGCCGCACCGCACCGTCGGGCAGCATCGTGCCGCCGGCCCCCGCGAGCGCGGCAAGGCGCAGCCGCGCGTCCGCGCCGGTCAGCGTGCGGAAGGCCAGCACCATCGCCCGCCCGCCCCCCGCGCGATCCGCGGCGGCGTCAAGCGCCAGCGTCCAGCCCGCGCCGAGGCCGCGCTCGGCCCAGACCTGCGTCTCGGACGCGGCGGATCCGGCCAGCGCGCCGAAGCTCAGGAACGTCTCGCCCGGCGGTCGCGGCCAGGGGCCGGCATCCGCCGGATGGGCCGCGCCGAGCGCGCCCGCCGCCAGCATTGCCCGCACTGACCGGCCCCCGCCCATCCTCCGCCCCGTCGCCCCGGATGCCACAGCCTCGGCGCAGCAGGGTTAACGCGCACTTAACGCCTTTCCCTCGACCGCCGCTGCCGCTAGCCTCCGGGCCGACCGCCGAGGATGCGATGCCCGACACGCCCATCCAGACCGAGCCCGCCGCGCCGGCCGGTGCCCCGCCCGACATTGCCGCGCCCGACATCGCCGCAATCGAGGCCGCTGCTGCTCGTGCGGCGGGCCATGTGCGGCACACGCCGATGCTGTCGGCACCGCTTCTCGACCGGATCGCGGGCCGGCCGGTCTTCGTGAAGGCCGAATGCCTGCAGTGGACCGGATCGTTCAAGTTCCGCGGCGCCTGGTCGGCGCTGTCGGCCTTGCCGCCGGCCGTGCGCGCGCGCGGCGTGCTGGCCTATTCCTCGGGCAACCATGCGCAGGGGGTGGCGCTGGCGGCGGCGCTGCATGGGGTGCCCGCGGTGATCGTGATGCCCGCCGATGCGCCGGCAGTGAAGGCCGCGAATACCCGCGCCTACGGGGCCGAGGTGGTGCCCTATGACCGCGCGGGGGGCGAGAACCGCGAGGCGATCGGCGCGCGGATCGCGGCCGAGCGGGGGCTGACGCTGGTCAAGCCCTATGACGCGCCGCTGGTGATCGCGGGCCAGGGGACGACGGGCCTCGAGATCGCCGAACAGGCCCGGGCGGCGGGGATCGCGCGCGCCGATGTGCTTGTGTGCTGCGGCGGCGGGGGGCTGGCGGCGGGCATCGCGCTCGCGCTGGCGGCGCGCGCGCCGGGCCTGCGCGTGCGCACGGCCGAACCCGCCGGCTTCGACGACACCGCCCGCAGCCTCGCCGCCGGGCGACCGGTCGCCAATGCAGCCGGAGCGGCCTCAATCTGCGACGCCATCGTGACGCCGGAACCGGGCGCGATCACGTTCCCGGTGCTGTCGCGCCTCGCCGGGCCGGGTCTTGCGGTCACCGACGACGAGGCGCTGGAGGCCATGGCGCTGGCCTGGCGGCACCTCAAGCTGGTGCTGGAACCGGGCGGCGCGGTGGCGCTGGCGGCGGCGCTGTTCCGGGGCGAGGCGCTGGCGGACGGGCCGGTGATCGCCACCGCATCGGGCGGGAACGTCGATCCGGCGATCTTCGCCCGCGCGCTGGCGACACTCGACTGAGAGAAAGGGGGGCGGCATGCAGGTACTCGACCTCGGCGACATCCGCATCCACTGGCACGACGGGGGCGATCCCGGGGGCGCGCCGGTGGTGTTCCTCAACTCGCTCGGCACCGACCTCAGGCTGTGGGACAAGGTGGCGGCGCGGCTGCCGCCGGGCTGGCGGACGATCCGCATGGACAAGCGCGGGCACGGCCTGTCGGACTGCCCGCCGGGCCCCTATTCCATGGGCGCGCTGATCCGCGACGCCGAACGGGTGATCGACGCGGCGGGCGTCACGGGGGCGGTGATCGTCGGCTGTTCGATCGGCGGGATGATCGCGCAGGGGCTGGCGGTCAAGCGGCCGGATCTTGCCCGGGCGCTCGTGCTGTCGAACACCGCCGCGAAGATCGGCACGCCGCAGATCTGGGCCGATCGCATCGCCACCGTCGAGGCCGAGGGGATCGGGGCACTGGCCGACGCGGTGATGGCGCGCTGGTTCGCGCCCCCCTTCCGCGCCTCGGCCGAGGCGGCGGCCTGGCGGCACATGCTGACGCGGACGCCTGCGGCGGGCTATGCCGGCTGTGCGGCCGCCATCGCGGGGGCCGACTTCACCGCCACGACCGCCCGGCTGACGCTGCCCGTGCTGGGCATCGCGGGGTCCGAGGACGGATCGACCCCGCCCGACCTTGTGCGCGAGACGGCGGCACTGGTCGCCGGCAGCCGGTTCCACCTGATCCGCGCCGCGGGCCACCTGCCTTGCGTCGAGGCCCCAGACGCCTTCGCCGCGGCTCTGAACGGCTTCCTGTCGGCCCTGCCGCGCGGCTGAGGGCACAGCCCGCGGGCGTCCCTGCCCGCCGGGCGCGTCTGGTGCACCCCGGCGCGGCGGCGCGCGACCGCTGGCGTCGGCCCTGCCGACGCGGTAACGCTTGCGGCACGCCGCCGGGACGCAGCCATGCAACGCCGCCTGCCCTTCGTGGTCATCATGCTGACGCTGCTCATCGACGCGATGGGGATCGGCCTCATCCTGCCGGTCATGCCGACGCTGATCGGCGAGGTTGCGGGCGGCACGATCGCCGATGCGGCGCTGTGGGGCGGCATCCTCGCCACCTCGTTCGCGGTGATGCAGTTCCTGTTCGGCCCGTTGCTCGGCAGCCTGTCGGACCGCTACGGGCGGCGGCCGGTCCTGCTGGTGTCGATGGGGGTCATGGCGCTCGACTATGCGGTGATGGCGCTGGCAGGGTCGATCTGGCTTTTGCTGGCGGGGCGGATCGTCGGCGGCATCACGGCGGCGACCCACGCCACCGCGACGGCCTATGTCGCCGACATCTCGCCGCCGGACAGGAAGGCAGCGAACTTCGGCCTGCTCGGGGCGGCGTTTGGCGTCGGCTTCGTGCTGGGGCCGGTCGTGGGCGGGCTTCTGGCGGAGTTCGGCAGCCGCGCGCCGTTCTGGGCGGCGGCGGGCCTTGCGGCGGCGAACTGCCTCTTCGGCGGCTTCGTCCTGCCCGAGACGGTGACCGACCGCATCCGGCGCCCCTTCAGCCCGGCCCGCGCCAACCCCTTCGCATCCCTGGCCGCGATCGGCCGCCTGCCGGCGCTGCGCGCGCCGCTGGCGGTTTTCTTCCTCTACGAATTCGCGCAGATCGCCTATCCGGCGACCTGGGCCTATTTCGGCGCGGCGCGGTTCGGCTGGCCGCCTGCCACCATCGGCCTGTCGCTGGCGCTGTTCGGGCTGTCGTTCGCAGCGATGCAGGGCGGGCTGATCCGAATCCTTCTGGCGCGCCTTGGCGACTGGGGGACGATCTGGTTCGGGCTGATGGCCAACGTCGTGATCTTCGTGACCCTCGCCTTCGTCACGTCGGGCACGCTGGCGCTGGCCCTGACGCCGTTCTGCGGCCTCGGCGCCTGCGTGATGCCGCCATTGCAAGGCATCCTGTCGCGTGCCACACCCGACAGCAGGCAGGGCGAGCTGCAGGGCCTTCTGTCCTCGCTGCGCGCGGTGGCCTGGATCGGGGGGCCGTTCGTCATGACTTCCGTCTTCTTCGCCTTCACCGCGCCCGGCGCGGCGCTGCAGCTGCCGGGTGCGGCGTTCCTCCTGTCGGCCGGGCTCACGCTGGCCTGCGCCGGCATCCTTCTTGCCAGCCCCCGCGCCGCCGCCGACGCCCCCGCGCCATGACCGGCCCGCGCCCCGTCCGCGCCGCCGTCGCCCGCGCCTTCGGCGCCCCGCTGACCATCGAGACGGTGATGCTGGCCCCGCCCGGCCCCGGCCAGGTCGCGGTGGACCTGCGCGCCGTCGCCGTCTGCCATTCCGACATCGGCTATCTCGACGGCGCCTGGGGCGGGCACCTGCCCGCCGTCTACGGGCACGAGGCGGCGGGGCGCATCGCCGCCGTCGGGCCGGGGGTGACCAGCCTTGCGCCAGGGCAGGACGTGATCGTGACGCTGATCCGCCAGTGCGGCGCCTGCCCGGCCTGCCGTGCCGCCGCCCCGGTCCATTGCGAAGCGCCCTACGACCGCCGCCGCGGCCCGCTGTCGCTGCCCGACGGCACGGCGGTGGAACACGGCCTGAACTGCGGCGCCTTCGCCGAGGCGGCGGTTGTCGATGCCTCCCAGTGCATCCCCGCGCCCGCCGACCTGCCGCCCGAGGTCGCCTGCCTTCTGGCTTGCGGCGTGATCACCGGGGTCGGCGCCGCGGTGTTCACGGCCGGCATCCGGCCGGGCGAAACCGTCGCGGTCGTCGGCGCGGGCGGGGTCGGGCTGAACGCGATCCCGGGCGCACGGATCGCGGGCGCGGCGCGGGTGATCGCGCTCGACCCCAACCCGGACCGGCGGACCGACGCGCTGGCCTTCGGGGCGACCCACGCGCTCGACGCCGCCGATCCGCGGCCGTGGAGGCCTGTGCAGGCCCTGACCGAGGGGCGCGGCGCGGATGCGGTGCTGGTCTGCACCGGCGCGCCGGCCGCCCACCAGGGGGCGTTCCGGCTGGCCGCGCGTCGCGGGCGGATCGTCGCCGTGGGGATGCCGCCCTCGGGCGCCACGGTCACGGTCGAACCGGTGATCCTGTCGGCGCTCGGCCAGACGCTGAGGGGGTCGCTGATGGGCGATGTGGTGCCCCACCGCGACATCCCCTGGCTGATCGACCTGTGGCGGCAGGGCCGGCTGAAGCTCGACGCGCTGGTGACCGGCCGCTGGCCGCTCGCGGCGATCAACGACGCCATCGCCGAGACGCGCGCGGGCCGCGCGCGGCGCAGCGTGATCGTCTTTCCCGACGCCTGAGAGGTCGCGGAACGGCGCGCGCGCCGCCCGACCCCGGCGCAGGCTGGCGCGGCAACCGGGAGAGCCGTCATGCGCCTTGCCGACCTGTCGATCCTGCACGTCGCCCCGCCGCCGCCCGGATGGGGCGGGCGCTACTGGACCTTCGTCAAGGTCACCACCGCCTGCGGCATCCACGGCTGGGGCGAATGCTATGTGTCCACCGTCGGACCGAAGGCGATGGCCGCGGTGATCGAGGACGTGTTCGACCGCCACATGCGCGGCGAGAACCCCGAGAACATCGAGCTGATGTTCCGCCGCGCCTATTCCGCCGGCTTCACGCAGCGGCCCGACCCGACCGTGATCGGCGCCTTCTCGGGGCTCGAGATCGCCTGCTGGGACATCCTCGGCAAGGCGCGCAACCGCCCCGTCTGGGCGCTTCTGGGCGGGCGGATGAACGACCGGATCCGCAGCTACACCTACCTCTATCCCGGCCCCGGCGAGGATCACGGCGAGTTCTGGGTGAACCCCGACATGAACGCCGCGGCGGCGGCGCGGGCAGTCG
This sequence comes from uncultured Paracoccaceae bacterium, assembly GCA_938028765.1. Classification (GTDB taxonomy): domain Bacteria; phylum Pseudomonadota; class Alphaproteobacteria; order Rhodobacterales; family Rhodobacteraceae; genus CALIZF01. Next base: position 70,489 of record CALIZF010000002.1, on the reverse strand, counting down.
CGCAGGGCTTCACCGCCGTCAAGTTCGATCCCGCGGGCCCCTACACGATCCGCGGCGGCCACCAGCCCGCCATGTCCGACATCGCCCGGTCGGTCGCCTTCTGCCGGGCGATCCGCGAGGCGGTGGGGGACCGGGCCGACCTTCTGTTCGGCACGCACGGCCAGTTCACGACCGCGGGCGCGATCCGGCTCGGCCAGGCGCTCGAACCCTTCGCCCCCCTCTGGTACGAGGAACCGATCCCGCCCGACATGCTGCCCGAATTCGCCGCGGTCGCGGCATCGGTGCGCGTGCCGCTGGCCACTGGCGAACGGCTGGCCACCAAGGCAGAGTTCGGCACCCTCCTGCGCCTCGGCGGCTGCAAGATCCTGCAACCGGCGCTCGGCCGCGTCGGCGGCATCTGGGAGGCGAAGAAGATCGCCGCGATGGGCGAGGTGTTCAACGCCGAGATGGCGCCGCACCTCTATGCGGGTCCCGTCGAATGGGCGGCCAACATCCATCTCGCCGCCTCGATCCCGAACCTTTTGATCGCCGAGACGATCGAGACCGGCGGGGCCTTCCACCTCGCGCTGATCCGTAACGCCATCCGGTGGGAGGACGGCTACATCATCCCGCCCGAGGCGCCCGGCCTCGGGATCGAGATCGACGAGGACCTGGCCCGCGCCCATCCCTTCACCGGCACCGGCCTGCACCTGCAGATGCAGGAGGCCCCCTGCGACTACCGGAACGGCAACCGGTTCGAAGGCGGCGCGCCGGCCCCGCGCGCCTGACTCGCCGCCCTTGTCAGCCGGCCCCGCGGCTGCCATGTCGGGCGGGTCGGGTGGGGACACGGGCGATGGCGCTGCCGGTCAGGGATCAGGTGCGATACTGGGCCGCTGCCGCTGCGGTGTTCCTTGCGGTGCTGTGGTTGCTCGGCGACGTCCTTCTGCCGTTCGTCGTCGGCGGTGCGATCGCCTATTTCCTCGATCCGGTCGCGGACCGGTTGGAGCGCCTCGGCCTGTCGCGGGTGCTGGCAACGGTGACGATCACGCTATTCGTCCTTCTCGTGTTCATCCTCGTGGTGCTGGCGATCATCCCCACCCTTGTGCGGGAACTGTCGGCCTTCGTGAACGCCGTCCCCGAGATCGTGCAGCAGCTGCAGATCTTCATGGTCGAGCGATTCCCCGACGTTGCCGACGAAACCTCGACTGCGCGCCAGACGCTGGCGCAGATCGCCGAGACGATCAGGGCGCGGGGGGGCGAGCTTGTGAACCAGGTGCTGTCTTCGGCGATGACGGTCATCAACGCGGCGATCTTCGTCGTCGTCGTGCCGGTGGTGGCCTTCTACCTGCTGATGGACTGGGACCGGATGGTGGCCCATCTCGACCGTCTGCTGCCGCGCGACCATGCGCCGGCCATCCGCCAGATCGCGCGCGACATCGACGCGGTGCTGGCGGGCTTCGTGCGCGGGCAGGTGACCGTCTGCCTCGTGCTGGGCACGTTCTATGCGGTGGCGCTGTCGGTCGCGGGCCTGCAGTTCGGGCTGGTCGTGGGCGCCGTCGCCGGCGCGATCACCTTCATCCCCTACGTCGGCTCGCTGGTCGGGGGGGCGCTGGCGATCGGGCTCGCGCTGTTCCAGTTCTGGGGCGACTGGGTCTCGATCGGGGCGGTCGCCGCGATCTTCCTCGTGGGCCAGTTCCTCGAGGGCAACATCCTGACGCCGAAGCTGGTCGGGCAGTCGGTCGGGCTGCATCCCGTGTGGCTTCTCTTCGCGCTGTCGGCCTTCGGATCGCTGTTCGGCTTCGTCGGGATGCTGGTCGCGGTGCCGGTGGCGGCCGCGATCGGGGTGCTGGCGCGGTTCGGGATCGCGCAGTATTCGCGCAGCCTGCTCTACCAGGGTCTGGCCGGCCGGTCGAACCCGCCGGGCGACCTTCCGGACGCCCCGCTGCTGCGGGGCGACGGCGCGGCCGACACGCCGCGCAAGGCCGGCGAGTGATGCGGCAGGGCGTCTTCGACCTGCCGCTGCGCGCGGCACAGGGCCGGGCGGCCTTCTTCGTCTCCCCGGCGAACGCGCTGGCGCTGGCGGCGCTGGAGGACGGGCCGCGCTGGCCGTCGGGGCGGATGCTGCTGACCGGCCCCGCGGGCAGCGGCAAGACCCACCTCGCCCATGTCTGGGCCGCAAGCGCCGGGGCGCGTGTGACCGCCGCGGCGGCGCTGGATGCCGAGGCGCCGCCTGCGCTGGCCGCGGGGCCGCTGGCGCTCGACGACGCGCAGGGCGTCGCCGGCAACCCCACGCTGGAAACCGCGCTGTTCCACGTCCTGAACCTTGCGCAGGCGGCGGGGGTGCCCGTCCTGATGACCGCCCGCAAGCCCGTGCGGGACTGGGGCCTCGGCCTGCCGGATCTCGCCAGCCGGATCGAGGCGTCGGGCCTTGCCCGCATCGGCCCGGCCGACGACGCGCTGCTGGCGGCCGTGATGGTCAAGCTGTTCGCCGACCGGCAGCTGCGCGTCGCCCCGGCGGTGATCGACCGCCTCGTGCCGCGGATGCACCGCAGCCTTGCCTTCGCCGGACGGCTGGTCGCCGCGCTGGACCGGGCCGCGCTGGAACGGCGCCGCGCCATCGACACGGTCCTCGCGGATGCGGTTCTCGCAGAGCTGACCGCGACGGGGCTTGCCGAAACGGGGGAATGACCGGCATATGTTGCGGTCAACCGCACGAGTGCCGCCAGATGACGCAGGCCGATTTCCTGAAGGCCCCATTCCCCGACCCCGTTGCCCTGCCGGAAGCGGAAACCGCCGGGCCGAGGCGTTTTTTCAACCGCGAACTGTCGTGGCTGGCGTTCAACTGGCGCGTGCTGGAAGAGGCGGCGAATCCGCGGGTGCCGCTGCTGGAGCGGCTGCGGTTCCTGTCGATCTCGGCCACCAACCTCGACGAGTTCTACACCGTCCGGGTCGCCGGCCTGCGCGAGCTGCGCCGCGCCGGCAACACCGCCCTGTCCGAGGACGGCAAGAACCCCGCCGAACAGCTTGCCCTGATCAACGCCGACGCTCGCGCGCTGATGCAGACCCAGCAGCGCACGCTGACCGCGCTGCGGCGCGAGATGGAGGCGGCCGGCATCGTCATCCTGACGCGGGGCAAGCTTGCGGCGCGCGATCGGGCGTTCCTTGCGGACCACTTCCTCAACAAGGTGTTCCCGGTCCTGTCGCCGCTGGCGATCGACCCCGCGCATCCCTTCCCCTTCATCCCCAACACGGGGTTCTGCCTCGGGCTCGAGCTCGAACGCACCTCGGACCGGCGGCGGCTGAAGGCGCTGCTGCCCATTCCCCAGCAGGTTGCGCGGTTCGTCGTGCTGCCCGGCCGGCCGGGCGAGCACCGGGTGCTGCCGCTCGAGGATCTGCTGCTTCTGCACCTGGCCAGCCTGTTCCCCGGTTATGACGAAAAGGGGCACTGCACCTTCCGGGTGCTGCGCGACAGCGATCTCGAGGTCGAGGACGAGGCCGAGGATCTGGTGCGCGAGTTCGAGACGGCGCTGAAGCGCCGACGCCGGGGCGAGGTGATCCGGCTGAAGATCAGCGCCGGCGCGCCCGACAGCCTGCGCGCGCTAATCATGGCGGAACTCGGCGTCGCCGAGGACGAGGTGGTCGAGGTCAGGGGCCTGCTGGGCATCGCCGACCTGAAGGAACTGGTGATCGACCGGCGCGACCTGCTGTGGCCGCCCTTCGTGCCGCGGGTGCCCGAACGGGTGCAGGATCACGACGGCGACATGTTCGCCGCGATCCGGCAGAAGGACATGCTGCTGCACCACCCCTACGAGACCTTCGACATGGTCATCCGCTTTCTCCAGCAGGCGGCGCGCGACCCGAACGTGCTGGCGATCAAGCAGACACTCTACCGCACGTCCTACGACAGCCCGGTGGTGGACGCGCTGTGCGAGGCGGCCGAGGCGGGCAAGTCTGTGACGGCACTGGTCGAGCTGAAGGCGCGGTTCGACGAGGCGGCGAACATCCGCCAGTCGCGGCGCCTCGAACGCGCCGGGGCGCATGTCGTCTACGGCTTCATGCACCTCAAGACCCATGCCAAGATCAGCACGGTGGTTCGGCGCGAGGGCGAAAGCCTCGTGACCTACACCCATTTCGGCACCGGCAACTACCACCCGATCACCGCGCGCATCTATACCGACCTGTCGCTGTTCACCTCCGACCCCGCCCTCGGCCGCGACGCGACCAAGGTGTTCAACTACCTGTCGGGCTATGCCCAGCCCGCGGGTCTCGAGAACCTCGCCATCTCGCCCCTGACGCTGAAGCCGCGGCTTCTCGAGCTGATCGCGCGCGAGGCCGACCATGCGCGCGCAGGCCGGCCCGCGGCGATCTGGGCCAAGATGAACAGCCTGATCGACCCCGACGTGATCGACGCGCTCTATGCCGCCAGCCGCGCGGGGGTGGCGATCAGCCTGGTCGTGCGCGGCATCTGCGGCCTCCGCCCCGGCGTGAAGGGGCTGAGCGAGACGATCCGCGTCAAGTCGGTCGTCGGCCGGTTCCTCGAACACGGGCGGATCGTCTGCTTCGGCAACGGCCATGGCCTGCCGTCGAAACGCGCGCGGGTCTTCATCTCGTCGGCCGACTGGATGGGGCGCAACCTGATGCGCCGGGTCGAGACGCTGGTGGAATGCCTGAACCCCACGGTGAAGGCGCAGATCGTCAGCCAGGTGATGGCCGCCAACCTTGCCGACGAGGCGCAGAGCTGGGTGCTCGGCCCCGACGGCCGCTATACGCGGGCCGCGGTCGAGGACGGGCATACGCCGTTTTCCTGCCACCGCTTCTTCATGGAGAACCCCTCCCTCTCGGGGCGCGGCAGCGCCGGCGCGGCGGACGTGCCGCGGCTGGCCCACGCCATCGACTGATGCAGCCCCGCGCGGTTGACGGCGCGCGCGCGGCTGGGCCACAGTGCGGCGCCGCAAGGTTGGCCCTGGGGGACGGGATGAACGACGAGCGCGCCACCGACGCCGGCCGCGCGGCCGACGGCGACGGCCCCTTTGGCCGCACGATCTTCGAGGATCCCTCGGCGCGCGCGCTGTCCCGCGTGGGTGTGGTGGACGTGGGCTCGAACTCGGTGCGCATGGTGGTGTTCGACGGCGCCGCGCGCAGCCCGGCCTACTTCTACAACGAGAAGGTCATGGCGGGCCTCGGCAAGGGCTTGGCCGAAACCGGCCGGCTGAACCCCGAGGGGCGGGTGCGGGCGCTGGCCGCGCTGCGCCGCTTCGCCCTTCTGGCCGAGGGCCTCGGCATCGCACCCCTGACGGCCGTGGCCACCGCGGCGGTGCGCGAGGCGGCGGACGGCCCCGACTTCCGCGACGAGGTGCTGCGCGAGACGGGTCTGCGCCTGTGGGTGATCGACGGCGCGGAAGAGGCGCGGCTGTCGGCGCAGGGGGTGCTTCTGGGCTGGCCGGGCGCCGAAGGCATCGTCTGCGACATCGGCGGATCGTCGATGGAGCTTGCCCGCATCGGCGGCGGCCGCGTGGGGATGCGAACGACCACGCCGCTCGGCCCGTTTAGGCTGATGCAGGTGCCGGGCGGCCCCGAGGCGCGGCGCAAGCACATCGCCGGCATCCTCAAGCCCCTGCGCGACCGGCTGCAGACCCGCGGGGCGCGCATTTACCTCGTCGGCGGATCATGGCGGGTGATCGCGCGGATGGACATGGAACGGCGCGCCTATCCGCTGACCGTCCTGCACGAATACCGCATGACGCCCGACCAGGCGGTCGAGACGGTGGACTGGATCGCCCGCAACGACGCCGCCGCCCTGCGCGCCCGCACCGGCACCTCGGCCGAGCGGATGGAACTCGTGCCGTTCGCGGGCGAAGTGCTGTGCGAACTGGTCCGCGTGCTGAAGCCGGCCGAGATCGACGTGTCGGCCTACGGCATCCGCGAGGGGCTGCTCTACGAACAGATGCCCCCGCGCCTGCGCGCGCGCGACCCGCTGATCGAGGCCGCCCGCATCGCCGAGGCGACGCAGGCGCGGATGCCCGGCTTCGGCAAGAAGCTGTTCAACTTTCTGCTGCCGCTGTTCCCCGGCGCCCCCGAGTCGCGGCTGCGGCTGATCAAGGCGGCCTGCCTTCTGCACGACACGTCCTGGCGCGCGCATCCCGACTATCGTGCCGAGGTTTGCTTCGACAATGCCACGCGGGCGAACCTCGGCGGCCTCGACCATCCGGGGCGGGTGTTCCTTGGCCTCGCGCTGATGCACCGCTACCGCAACAGCCGCGGCGGCACGCGGTTCGAGGCGCTGTTCCGCCTCCTGACCGAGGACCAGCTGCGCGAGGCCGAGGTGCTGGGCAAGGCGATGCGGTTCGGCGCGATGTTCTCGGTCGGCGAGCCGGAAGAGGCGGGCAGCCTGCACTGGCAGCCGAAGCGCGCCCTGCTGACGTTGGCGCTGACCTCGCGCGGGCGCGCGCTCTACGGCGAGGTCGCGGCGGCCCGGTTCGAGGCGCTGGCGGCCGCGCTGAAAGCGCAGGCTGCGGTGACCGACGCCTGACCGACCAGGCCGGTCAGAGGTCGATCTGGCCGCCCTCGCCCGCTTCGGGGGCGGGTTCCGGCGGCCTGCGGCGGATGATGATGTCGCCGTTGGGCAACATCTCGGGCGCCTGATAGTTGCGCACGTCGCCGATCATGCGCGCGAGATCCTCGAGCATCGGGCGCAACGCGGCGAGGTCGGCGCCGAATTCGCGCAAGGCGGGCTCCATCTCGGCCATCAGGCCGCGCAGCAGGAGCCGCGCCCCCTCGCCCAACAGGTCGATCCCCTCGGCCATGTCCCCGCTGCCGTCCCCGGCGCGCGGGGCCGTGTCCTGCGCGGCGGCGGGCAGGGCGGCGGCGATCATGACGGCGACGATCAGGCTGCGCATGGGACAGAGGATACCGCAGCCGCGCGGGGCCGTCACAGGTCCAGATCCAGCGTCACCGGGAAGTGATCCGACGCCGCCAGCAGCGCCGCCGACAGGTCGGTGTTGGCGCGGATCGCGGGATCGTCCAGCGGATGCCAGATCCGCCAGCGCGGGTTACGGGCCATCAGCGCGGGCGAGACCATCGCATAGTCGAGCAGCGCCGGCAGATACCGGCCCTGCGGCGCGATCCAGAACCGCGCCGTTGCCGGCACCGGCGCGCGCGGCCGGCGCAGGGCCGCCGCTGCATGGGGATCGTGCAGGCGCAGGTCCGGCGGCGCGCCCTCGCCCAGCACGATCTCGACCGCGGACCGGCCCGGACCCGACCCGGTCCCGGCGGTGCCAGGGCCGTCGTTGAGGTCGCCCATGACCACCAGCGCGTCGCCCGCGGCCAGATGCACCTCGATCCGCGCGCGCAGCCACAGGCATTGCGCGATCTGCTTGCGTCGGCTTTCCGCCGCCACGCGCGCGCGCCGGGCGGGGTCGTGCAGGTGCCGCGGCGCCTGGCTTTTGGCGTGCACCCCGATCAGACGGAACGGCCGTCCCCCGGCGGGCACGGCGGCGAGTTCCAGCGGCGCCCGGGCGAACCGGACGCGGAAGGGCCGCCCGTCGCCGGGGTCGATCCGCGCCATGCCGTCGAAACGCGGCGGCCAGCCGCCGGGCGCGCCCTGCGGGTCATGCGCCAGCGCGATCCGGCCGGGGTCGAACAGCACCGCGATCTCCTGTTCGGTGGGGCTCGGAAACCCGATCAGGGCGCGGTGCGCGCGCAGCCCGATCGCCCTTGCCAGCGTTTCCAGCGCCTGCACAGCGGACCGGCGCGGCCCCTCGTCGGGCGCCTCGACGATCACCACCGCATCGGCGTCGAGCGCGGTCAGAACGATGCCGACGCCCGCCAGCTGGTCGCCCCGCGTCACCCCGCTGCGGCGCGAGGGGCCGGCATCCTCGAGCAGCCGGCCCGCCTCGTCGAAGAGGGCCGTCATCCATTCGATGTTCCAGGTCGCCAGCCGCAGGCGCATCAACCCGCCCGCGCCGCGCGGATCTTCTCCCAGGCGTCGTTGACGGCGGCAAGGCGCCGCTCGGCAAGGCGCAGCGCCTCTTCGGGCACGCCGCGGGCCAGCATCCGGTCGGGGTGGCTTTCCATGACCGCCCTGCGCCAGGCAGCCCGGACGGTGTCGAGGTCCGCCTCGGGATCGACCCCCAGCACCTCCCAGGGATCGGCCGGCGCTTCGGGGACGAACCGCTGCCGCATCGCGCGGAAACACGGCCCGTCGAGCCCCAGGATCGTGGCCACCGTCCGCAGATAGGCCTCCTCGCCGGGATGCAGGTGCCCGTCGGCCATCGCGACATGGAACAGCGCTTCCAGCACGTCGATCCGCGTCTCGCGGTCGCCGGCGAACATGGCGGCGATCTTGCGGGCGTAGTGCTCGAACCCCGCCACGTCCTGACGGGCGAGGTTGAACACCCGCGCCGCGTTCGCCTCCTCGCCCTCGGGGATGGTGAACACCTGCCGGAAGGCCGCGACCTCGTCCCGCGTCACCTGCCCGTCGGCCTTGGCCAGCTTGGCCGACAGTGCGATCACCGCGATGGTGAAGGCCACGCTGCGTTCGGGCGGGGCGCGCAGGCGGTCGAAAACCGCCGCCAGCGCCTCGCCCGAGGCCAGCGCGGTAACCGCCGCGGCGATCCGCGACCAGAGGGAGGGGCGATCCGGCACGCGCGGCAGCATAGCAGGCGGGCGGGCGGTGTCAGCCGAGGAACTTCTGCATCAGCACAAGGTCCATCCAGCGGCCGAACTTCCAGCCGACCGCGCGCAGCCGCGCGACCTCGGCATAGCCGACGGCGGCATGGAAGGCGATGCCGTCGGGGTTCTCGGCGCTGACGCCGGCGAAGATCGAATGCGCCCGGCGGGCGCGTGCGCGATCCTCGATTCCGGCCATCAGCGCCCGGCCGAGGCCCCGGCCCCGCGCCGCCGGTGCCAGAACGATCGTATGTTCCATCGTCCGCGCATAGCCGGTGCCGCTGCGGAACTGCCCGCAGGAGGCGAAGCCGGCGATGCCGCCCGCCGCCTCGGCCACGAGGAACACCGGACGGGCGGCGATCAGCGCGGCCACGTCGGCGGGCGTCTTCGGAACCGATTCGAAGGTCACGGCCGTGTCGAGGATCACCGGGTTCCAGATCGCCGCGATCGCCCCGGCGTCGGCCGCGGTGGCGGGGCGGATCACAGCGTCACCCGCCCGCCCGGCGTCGCCAGCACCGCCGACAGGCCCGGCGGCCCCGCCTCGACCGTCACCCGCGGGTCGGCCAGCACGGTGCCGAGGCGCGCGGCCAGCGCCGCGGGATCGGGCGCGCGCAGGATCAGGCGGTGCAGGCGAACGCCGCGGTCGGGCAGCGCGTCGGCGGGATGCGCCGCCCCCCGCCAGCGGATCAGCGCGGGCAGCGCCCCCCCGAGGGGCGGCCGGCCGTCGGCGCGCACGGTGATCTCCCAGGCGTAGGGCCCGCGGGCGAGGGCCATCGGGGCGCCCGCCTCGGGCCAGAGGTCCAGCCGATCGCCGCGCGCGATCCAGTGGACGGGCCGCGGCGGCCCGCGGAAGGCGTCGAGCCCGAACCACCGCGGCCGTGCGGGCGGCGGCGCGGCGGGATCGGCCGCGATCACCTCGAGATATTCGCCCGGCCCCAGCGACAGGAGGCGGTTGTGCGTGCCGAAGGCCGGATGCGCGCCGCCCTGCGCCAGCGGCACGCCGAGCGCCGCCTCGACCGCCGCGGCGTCCTGAAGCCGCGCGGCAGCGATGGCGAGATGATCGAACGCGATCGGGGGGGCGATCGGCGCGGCGGTCACAGGTGCCGCCGGAAGAAGGCGAGAAGCCGCTGCCACAGTAGCGGCTCGGTGTCGAAGTCGTAGCCGTGCCCCTGCCCCTCGGCCACGAGGAGGTCCGCCGGCCGCCCTGCGGCCGCCAGCCGGTCGGCCAACGCCAGCGTGCGGGCGGGATCGACGATCGGGTCGGCGGTGCCGATCGAAAGGAAGACCGGCACCGCGCAGTCCTCGACCGGAATCGGCGCGCCGGGTGCGAGCCGGTCGTCGCGCCCGGCCCAGACCCAGGCGCGCGGCCCGGCCGGGTCCACCGGCAGCCGCCCTGCGCCGCCCTGCGCCAGCCCGGCGCGGAACGTCGCCGGATCGAAGGCCCCGGTCACGAGGCCGGTCGGCGCATGGGCGGCAATGCAGGCGAAGGGCCCGTCGGCCCCCATCAGCGCGCCGACCAGCAGCGCCATCTCGCCGCCCTTCGACCAGCCGAGAAGGCCCACCCGCCCCGACGCGCGCGGATGCGCCGCCAGCGCCCGCCCGGCGGCCGGCACCGCCGCAAGGTCCACGTCCCGGATCGGCCCCGCGCCCCAGACATCCCCCTCGCCATAGGCATGCGGCAGCGCCAGAAGCCCGTGCGCGGCGAGGATCGCGGCGAAGCGGTGGCTCCACCCCGACCAGGGGCCTTCGGACCCGTGCAGGATCACCACCCCCGGCAGCGCCGCGCCTGCCGCCGGCCCGTAGACCGGCCCCGCCGGCCCCTGTTCGAGCGTCAGACCCATGCCTTTCTGCCTCCGTGCGGCGTCATCCTGCCCCGGCCGACCCTGCCCCGGCTTCGCCGGCAGCCCATGGCGGCGCCCCGACGGCGCGCGCTATTCCGCCGCCCGCGCCGGACGCGCGGCGCGGATCAGGTCCAGGATCTCGCGCGCGGCCGCCGGGATGTTCGTGCCCGGGCCGAAGATCGCCCGCACCCCGGCCGACTTCAGGAAATCGTAATCCTGCTGCGGGATCACGCCGCCGCAGATCACGAGGATGTCGTCCGCGCCCTGGGCGCGCAGCGCCTCGATCAGCTTCGGCGCCAGCGTCCGGTGACCGGCCGCCTGGGACGAGATCCCCACCACATGCACGTCGTTGTCGATGGCATCCTGGGCCGCCTCCTCGGGCGTCTGGAACAGCGGCCCCACATCCACGTCGAAGCCGATGTCGGCGAAGGCGGTGGCGATCACCTTGGCGCCGCGGTCGTGCCCGTCCTGGCCCATCTTGACGACCAGCATGCGCGGCCGCCGCCCCTCTTCCTCGGCGAAACGCTCGACATCGCGCTGGATCGCGGCAAAGCCTTCGTCGCCCTCGTAGGCCGCGCCATAGACGCCGGCCAGCGTCTGCACCTCGGCCCGGTGGCGGCCGAACACCTTTTCCATCGCCATGCTGATCTCCCCGACCGTCGCGCGCGCCCGCGCCGCGTCCACCGCAGCCGCGAGAAGGTTGCCGCCCTCGCGCGCGCGCCGTTCCACCTCGGCCAACGCGGCCGCGCAGGCGGCGGCATCGCGCGTCGCGCGCACCCGCTCCAGCCGCGCGACCTGCGCGGCGCGCACCGCCATGTTGTCGATCTGCAGGATCTCGATCGGGTCCTCGCTGTCCTTGCGATACTTGTTGACGCCGACGATCACCTCTTCGCCGCGGTCGATCATCGCCTGCCGGCGGGCGGCGGTTTCCTCGATCCGCAGCTTCGGCATCCCGCTGGCAACGGCGCGGGTCATGCCGCCCATGCCCTCGACCTCCTCGATCAGGGCCCAGGCGCGGTCGGCGAGTTCGGCGGTCAGCGCCTCGACGTAATAGCTGCCCGCCAGCGGATCGACGACCCGCGTGACCCCCGTTTCCTCCTGCAGGATCAGCTGGGTGTTGCGGGCGATGCGGGCGCTGAACTCGGTCGGCAGCGCGATCGCCTCGTCGAAGCTGTTGGTGTGCAGGCTCTGCGTGCCGCCAAGCACGGCCGCCAGCGCCTCGTAGGCGGTGCGCACGATGTTGTTCATCGGGTCCTGCTCCTGCAACGAGACGCCCGAGGTCTGGCAATGCGTGCGCAGCATGAGCGACTCGGGTTTCTTCGCGCCGAACCCCGTCATGATCCGGTGCCACAGGAGACGCGCGGCGCGCAGCTTTGCGGCCTCCATGAAGAGGTTCATCCCGATGGCGAAGAAGAACGACAGCCGCCCCGCGAAGGCATCGACGTCCATGCCCCGCGCCATGGCGGCCTTCACGTATTCCTTCCCGTCGGCGAGCGTGAACGCAAGTTCCTGCACCAGGTTCGCGCCCGCCTCCTGCATGTGGTAGCCCGAGATCGAGATCGAGTTGAACTTCGGCATCTCGGCCGCGGTGAACTCGATGATGTCGGCCACGATCCGCATCGAAGGCTCGGGCGGGTAGATGTAGGTGTTCCGCACCATGAATTCCTTCAGGATGTCGTTCTGGATCGTGCCCGACAGGGCCGACCGCGCCACCCCCTGTTCCTCGCCCGCGACGATGAAGCTCGCAAGCACCGGGATCACTGCCCCGTTCATGGTCATCGAGACGCTGACCCTGTCGAGCGGGATGCCGTCGAAGAGGATCTTCATGTCCTCGACGCTGTCGATCGCCACGCCGGCCTTGCCCACGTCGCCCACAACGCGCGGGTGGTCGCTGTCGTAGCCGCGGTGCGTGGCCAGGTCGAAGGCCACCGACACGCCCTGCTGCCCGGCGGCCAGCGCCTTGCGGTAGAAGGCGTTCGATTCCTCGGCCGTCGAAAAGCCCGCATACTGCCGGATCGTCCAGGGCCGCCCGGCATACATCGTCGCCCGCACGCCGCGGGTGAAGGGGGGAAGGCCGGGCAGGCTACCCATATGGGGCAGGTCCGCCGTATCGGCGGCGGTGTAGAGCGGCCGGACCCGGATGCCCTCGAGCGTCGCCCAGGTCAGCGTTTCGGGGTCCGCGCCGCGCAGCTCCCTTGCGGCAAGCCTGCGCCAGTCGTCGATGCTGTGGGTCATGGTCCGATCCTCTCGGGCTTGTCGTTTGTCTCGCCTGTCCGCGCCCTTATATGCAGGGCAGACGGAGGGCGCATGAACACGGTCATTGCCATCATCCTTGCCATCGGCCTTGCGCCCGCTGCAGCCGCCGCCGAGACGCTGGCCGCGGCGGCACCCCCGCCGGCGTCCGACGCGGCGCCCGACGCCCCGCGGTGGGGCCCGATCGACGCGCGGGACGCCGATCTGGACGGGTATCTCTGGCGCCTGCGCCCGATCCTCGTGTTCGCGGACACGCCGAACGACCCGCAGTTCATTCGCCAGATGCAGTATCTGGCCGAGGGCAGCGCCGACCTCGAGGAGCGCGACGTGATCGTGATCGTCGATACCGATCCGGCCGCCCGGACCGAGGTGCGCCAGCGGATGCGCCCGCGGGGCTTCAGCCTCGTCATCATGGACAAGGACGGCGAGGTGAAGCGGCGCAACCCCTCGGCCTGGCGGATCCGCGACATCGTGCACACGATCGACCGCTTCCCGCTGCGCCGGCAGGAGATCCTCGAACAGCGGCCGGCGGGGCGCTGACGCATCAAGCCCCCCGCGTTGCGGCCCAGGCGCCGAAGGCGAAGAGCACCGCCAGCGCCGCCGCAAGCGCCGCCGCGGGTTCGACCGCAGCGGTCAGCGTCGCCGCCAGCGCCAGCACGACGACCGCGCCGGTCAGGGGCAGCGCGACCGCCCAGAAGGCCGCGCCGCGCCAGCGTGCGGCCAGCGTGCCGAAGACCATCTGGAACACCGCGAGCCCCGCAAACGGGGCTGCCGCATAGGCGGCCGGTATGGTGGTGCCGGGGATGCGCAGCGTCGTGCCCGCGATCCACCACAGCGCCACCAGCGCCGCGGCGGCCGCGCAGGCGAAGGCAACGGCAAAAGCAGGGGCCGGTCTCATTCGAACTCCATGATGACGTCATCGACGCGCAGGCTCGCGCCCGGCTGCGCCCGGATCGCCTTCACCACGGCGCGGCGTTCGGCCTTCAGGATGTTCTCCATCTTCATCGCCTCGACAGTGGCCAGCGCCTGGCCTTCCTGCACCTCCTGCCCCACCTCGACCGCAAGGCGCACGAGAAGGCCCGGCATCGGGCACAGCAGAAACTTCGAGGTGTCGGGCGGCGCCTTCTCGAGCATCAGCTTCGCCAGCGCGGCCTGCCGGGGCGTGCGGACATGCACCTTCAGGTCCGCCCCGCGCAGCCGCACCCGGAACCCGTGCGAGATCTTGGCGACCTTCATCACCAGCGGCGCCCCGTCCACCATGAGCCGCGCGAGCGGCTGGCCCGGCGTCCAGTCGCTGGCCACCCGAAGCGCCGTGCCGTCGGCGAAGGCCACCGTCGCGCCGTCGCGGTCGGCGGCGATGCGGACGACATAGTCGTGGCCGCCGGCCGTCACCACCCAGTCGTCGCCCACCCGGCGCTGGTGGTTGTCCATCGTGCCCGAGATGCGGGTGCGCCGGATCTCGGCAACCCGGTTCATCGCCGCCGCCGCCGCGGCGACGCGGCGCAGCATCGGTTCGGGCAACGTCGCGCCCTGGAACCCGTCGGGGTATTCCTCGGCGATGAAGGCGGTCGTCATCGCGCCGGCGACGAAGCGGGGATGGTCCATCACCGCCGCCACGAAGGGCAGGTTGTGCCCGATCCCCTCGACCTCGAAAGTGTCGAGGGCAAGGCGCATCTCCTCGATTGCCGCCGCCCGGTCGGGGCCCCAGGTGCACAGCTTGGCGATCATCGGATCGTAATACATCGAGATCTCGCCGCCCTCGGTCACCCCGGTATCGTTGCGCACGATCCCCCCGCGCGGCGTCGGCCCCTCTGCCGGCGGGCGATAGCGCGTGAGCCGGCCGGTCGAGGGCAGGAAGTTGCGGTAAGGGTCTTCGGCATAGAGGCGGCTTTCCAACGCCCAGCCGTTGATCGTGAGGTCCTCCTGCCGGAACGGCAGCGGCTCGCCGGCGGCGACGCGGATCATCTGTTCGACAAGGTCGATACCGGTGATCAGCTCGGTCACCGGGTGTTCCACCTGCAGGCGCGTGTTCATCTCGAGGAAATAGAAGTTGCGGCTCCCGTCCACGATGAACTCGACCGTGCCGGCGCTGGTGTAGCCCACGGCACGCGCGAGCGCGCAGGCCTGCTCGCCCATGGCCTTGCGGGTGGCCGCATCGAGGAAGGGCGAGGGCGCCTCCTCGATCACCTTCTGGTTGCGCCGCTGGAGGGAGCACTCGCGCTCGTGCAGGTAGACGCAGTTGCCGTGCTTGTCGGCCAACACCTGGATCTCGATGTGGCGCGGTTGCGTCACGAACTTCTCGATGAAGATGCGGTCGTCGCCGAAGGATGCCGCCGCCTCGTTCCGCGAGGACTGAAACCCCTCGCGCGCCTCGGAATCGTTCCAGGCGATGCGCATCCCCTTGCCGCCGCCGCCTGCGGATGCCTTGATCATCACCGGATAGCCGATTTCGGAGGCGATCCGCACGGCATGGTCGGCATCCTCGATCAGGCCCATGAAGCCCGGCACGGTAGAGACCCCCGCCTCGGCCGCAAGCTTCTTCGAGGTGATCTTGTCGCCCATGGCCTCGATGGCCGAGGACGGCGGGCCGATGAACACCACCCCCTCGGCCTCCAGCGCGGCGGCGAAATCGCGCCGTTCCGACAGGAAGCCGTAGCCGGGATGGACCGCCTGCGCGCCGGTCCGCCGGATCGCGTCCATGATCTTGTCGATCACGATGTAGCTCTGCGCGGCAGGCGGCGGGCCGATGTGCACGGCCTCGTCCGCCATCTTCACGTGCAGCGCGCCCCGGTCGGCGTCCGAGAACACGGCGACCGTCCTGATCCCCAGCCTGCGGGCCGTCTTGATGACGCGGCAGGCGATTTCACCCCGGTTGGCGATCAGGATCTTGTCGAACATGGCTGTCCCTTCTTGGCGGCCCTCCGGGCCCGTGAAACGGCAAAGGCCGCCGCGGCGCAGGGCCGCGGCGGCGCAAGGTCGGCGTCGGGGCGCAGGGCCCCGGCGCAGGTCAGGTCAGTTGCCGCGGCAGGGCGGCAGGCCAGGGACGCCGCAGGACACGGCCCCGGCCGCAGCGCCGATGAGCCCGCCCGCGAGCACGTTGCCCCCCGTGGCGTTCGAGATGGCGGCCCCGGCCAGCGCGCCGGCGCCGGCCCGCTCGACCGGGGTGGACAGGCAGCCCGCAAGGGCAAGGACGAGGGCGGCCGGGGCCGCGAGACGGATGGTGCGCATGCTGCTCGATCTCCGCTTCGGGATTGTGCGGCACGAGAATCGCATGTCCGGCTTCCGCCGCCAAGGGGTTGGCACGCCGCTGCGGCGGACTCGGCACGAAACGGCGCAGCGGTCATTCCCCGTCCCCCCCGTCGCCGTCCTTGGCGTCCCCGCCGCTGCCGCCGGCGGCGTCATCGTCCCACCCGGCCTCGCCGCCCCGGTCCGCGAACACCTGCGGAAAGCTGGCCTGCGCGCGGCGCACGTCGATGCGCAGCAGCTGGTCGTAGCTGGCCGGATCGGCCGGTTCGGAGGCCCAGACGACCTCGCGCCCGATCAGCCAAGACAGCCGCCCGGCGTCGAGGTTGCCGCGCACGAACGGCCGGTCGCCGAAATGGTCCCACAGCGCCTGCATGAAGCCCTCGTCGGCCGCGCGGTCGGCCGGGCTGCGGTCCCGGTAGCGTTCGCGGCGCACGATCCGCGTCGCCCCGGCCGCATTCGCGCGGCGGATGACGAACTGGTAATCCGTCCCCGGCAACCGCCCCGGAAAACCGCGATGCTTTTGCATCAGAACGGCTCCCACCGGCAGGCGTCGCCGTCGATCGCATAGACCTCGAAGAACTGCGTCGCCTCGGGCGCGGCCGCGCCGAAATCGACCGGCCTGTCGGACAGCGCAATGACGATGCGTTCGGGGCGGGGGCCGGTGACGGTGCGCACGCGCGGCAGGGCGTAGGTGTCGCAGAGGTGCTGCATGTCGGCCTCGGCCGCGGCGAAATCGACCGTGCCGCCGCGCCGGGCGATGGCGGGCGCGACGAAACGGAAGCGCACCGTCAGCCCCTCGTCCCCCGGCTCGCCCCAGATCACGTCCTGCAGCGTGACCGCCTGACCCGAGGGCACGACGATGTCCCCGGCCAGCGCCGGGGCGGCGACAAGGGCGAGGGCGGCGGCCATCCTCATCCCGCCGCACCGGGCCTTTGGGCGAGGCAGTCGATTCCGACCGGCGCGCGGCCGGGCCAGGCGGCCTCAGTCCCGGGCATCTGCCCCGCTCCGCGTCAGCAGGATGCGCCGCGCCTTGGACGGGGCGGGCAGATCCGCCACGCTGCCGATGGGGCCAAGCCCTGCCAGCTGCGCCGCGGCGGTGCGCGCCCGAAGGTCGAGGATGACGGACCCGCCCGGGCGCACCGCCCGTGTGAAGAACGGCAGATAGGTCGCCGCCGGATAGTGGAAGCCGCAGGACAGGAAACTGACCGCAAGATCGACCGGTCCCGCCGCGGCAGGGTCGGCCTCGCGGGGGTTCAGCGTGACGATCCGGCCGGGGGCGACGCCATTGGCCTCAAGCAGGCGACGCGCCACCGCGAGGCTCGAATAGGCTGCCCCTTCCGCGTGGTAGGAAAAATGGCGCCGCTCGTTCGCCTCGAGGTCGATCAGCAGAAGTTCGGGGTTGAGATCGCGCGCAAGGAAGAGGTCAAACAGCGCATAGCCGCAACCGATGTCGGCCACGCGCCGGGGGGCAAGTGCGGCCAGCCGGGGCCGCAGGGCGTCATACTCGGCACGGATGACCCCCGCGGCCCGGCGCGCGATCTCGTCTCCCATCTCTTCGACCGCGCGGGCGATCGGCCCCTCGTCGCCGGCCTCCCACGCGCGGATGGCCTCGCCCGGCCGTGGCCGATCGAACAGCACCTCGGAGCGCTGGAGGATCAGGTTGGCAAGGTCGCCGGGACCGAGCACCGAGAGGTCCAGCGCCGCCACCTCGGGGTGCCGCGCCGCCGCCGCGATGTCGAGCGCGCGCTTCATCGCTGCCCCCTCAGAGCGGGATGTTGTCGTGCTTCTTCCAGGGGTTCGACAGCTTCTTGTGGCGCAGGCTGGCAAACGCCCGGCACACCCGGCGGCGGGTCGAATGGGGCATGATCACCTCATCGATGAACCCGCGTTCGGCAGCGACGAAGGGGTTGGCGAACCGGTCCTCATAGTCCTTCACGCGCGCGGCGATCTTCGCAGGGTCGCCGAGCTCGCTGCGATAGAGGATCTCGACCGCCCCCTTCGCCCCCATCACCGCCACCTCGGCCGATGGCCAGGCATAGCTGAAATCGCCCCGCAGGTGCTTGGACGACATCACGACATAGGCGCCGCCATAGGTCTTGCGGGTCATCACGGTGACCTTGGGCACAGTCGCCTCGCCATAGGCGAAGAGAAGCTTGGCCCCGTGCTTGATGATGCCGCGATACTCCTGCTCCGTCCCCGGCAGGAAACCGGGGACGTCCACGAAGGTCAGGATCGGGATCTCGAAGGCGTCGCAGAACCGCACGAACCGCGCGGCCTTGCGGCTGGCGTCGATGTCGAGGCAGCCCGCAAGCACCATCGGCTGGTTCGCCACCACGCCCACGGTCTGCCCTTCCAGCCGGATGAAGCCGGTGATGATGTTGCCCGCATGGTCCTTCTGAATCTCGAAGAAGTCCCCCTCGTCCGCGACCTTCAGGATGAGTTCCTTCATGTCGTAGGGCTGGTTGGGGTTTTCGGGCACCAGCGTGTCGAGGCTGGGCTCGATCCGGGCGGGGTCGTCGTAGAAGGGCCGCACCGGCGGCTTGCCGCGGTTGTTGAGCGGCAGGAAGTCGAAGAGGCGCCGGGTCTCGGCCAAAAGCTCCACGTCGTTCTCGAAGGCGCCGTCGGCGACGCTCGACTTCTTCGTGTGGGTCGAGGCGCCGCCCAGTTCCTCGGCCGTCACCACCTCGTTCGTCACCGTCTTGACCACGTCGGGGCCGGTCACGAACATGTAGGACGTGTCCTTCACCATGAAGATGAAGTCGGTCATCGCCGGCGAATAGACGGCCCCGCCGGCGCAGGGGCCCATGATGAGCGAAATCTGCGGCACCACGCCCGAGGCCATGATGTTGCGCTGGAACACCTCGGCATAACCGGCAAGCGAGGCGACGCCTTCCTGGATGCGCGCCCCGCCCGAATCGTTGATGCCGATCACGGGGGCGCCGTTCTGCACCGCCATGTCCATGATCTTGCAGATCTTCTGGGCGTGCGTCTCGGACAGAGAGCCGCCGAACACGGTGAAGTCCTGGCTAAACACATAGACCTGACGGCCGTTGATCGTGCCCCATCCGGTCACCACGCCGTCGCCCGCCGGGCGGTCCTGTTCCATCCCGAAGTCCGTGCAGCGATGGCGCACGAACATGTCGAACTCCTCGAAGGACCCCTCGTCGAGCAGAAGCTCGATCCGCTCGCGCGCCGTCAGCTTGCCCTTGGCGTGCTGCGCATCGATCCGGCGCTGGCCGCCGCCGAGGCGTGCGGCGGCGCGGCGATCCTCGAGTTCCTGCAGGATGTCCTTCATGGTGCCTTTCCCCACGTGTCGCGCGCACAATAGGTTTGCCGGCGCGCGGCGGAAAGCGGGATCCCGCGAATTTGCAATCCTGTCGCAGCAACGCTTCCACAAATTGCAAATCTGCGAAGCACCTGCGCGACGCGACTGCCCGTGCTAAGCCGCGACAGCCATGATTCAGGGGTTCCCGATGCCCAGCCTGCCCGTGCCGGTCGTCACGATCGGCCTTCTCATCGCGTCCAACGTCTTCATGACCTTCGCCTGGTACGGCCATCTGAAGTTCAAGGAGGCGCCGCTGGTCACGGTGATCCTGGTCAGCTGGGGCATCGCCTTCTTCGAATATGTCCTGCAGGTGCCGGCGAACCGGATCGGCCACGGCCATTTCAGCGCGGCCGAGCTCAAGACCATCCAGGAGGTGATCACGCTGACCGTGTTTGTCGGGTTCTCGGTCTGGTTCCTGAAGGAGCCGCTGGCGTGGAACCACCTCGTCGGCTTCGGCTTCATCGCTGCGGGGGCCTTCTTCATCTTCCACCGCTGGACTTGACGCGCATCAAGGCCGGCCGCCCGCGACCGTGGAAAGCAGCGGGCCGGAGGACCGGACATGACCCACACGACCCACGATCTTGTCGCCGACTTTCCGGGACAGGCCGCGCGCATCCACCAGATGAAGGAAACAGACGCGCATTTCGCACGCCTTGTTGCAGAATACGACGAGGTGAACCGCGCCGTCTACCGCGCCGAGACGCGGCTCGACCCCGTGTCGGAGGATCACGAAACGGCCCTGCGCCGGCGGCGCGCGACACTGAAGGACGCGATCGCCCGGGCCCTGCGCCAGGGCTGACGCCGATCAGCGGCGCTCGACCTCGGCGCGCCGCCGGTCGATCAGCCGGCGCGCGCCCTTCTCGGCGGCGTCCGGCGCTGCGGCGGCGGCGAGGCGCCGCAACAGGCCGCCGGTTTCCAGCGCGAGGTCGTAGTGAACCTGCGTCCCCGCCGGAACCGGGTCGAGCCGCAGGGTGCAGACCGCGCGCAGCGAACCCGCGACGGCCGACCTGCCGGCGATCTCGATGCGCCGCACGCCGCCCGGCTCGGCCGTCACGGCCAGCGCGGTCCGCAGGCGCAGCGTCATCGGTCCGGCCTTGCGGGCGAACTCCACGTCGAACCGGCCGGGGCCCGCGGGCGTGACCCGTTCGCAGGACGGCAGGATGCGGCCCAGGGCGTCCGCATCCTCGAGCGCCGCCGCGATGGCGGTCGGCGCCGCCTCGATCCGCCGCTTGCCCGTCGCCTGCATCCGCCCGCCTCCGCCGCCGATTCGTCACCCTGCCACGCTGTAGGGCAAAAGCCCGCGCCGGTCAGGGTCGATGTGCAGCTGCCGCTCCAGCGGCGGCACCGCGCGCTGGTGGCAGTCGCGCCGGTCGCAGATGCGGCAAGAGACCCCGATCGGCTCGAACCGGCGCGCCAGATCGAGGTCGTCGGCATAGACCAGCGCCGCGGCATGGCCGATCTCGCAGCCGAGCCCGATCGCATAGCGTCGCACCGGCGCGCCCCAGGCCCCCCCGGGCTTGGACACGTCGCGCGCCAGGCACAGGTAGCGTATGCCGTCGGGCGTTTCGGCCAGCTGCCGCAGGAAGCGGCCCGGCGTCTCGAAGGCGCGGTGTACGTTCCACAGGGGGCAGGCCCCGCCGAAGCGGGCGAACTGCAGCCGCGTGGCCGAATGCCGCTTGGTGATCGTGCCCGCCTGATCGACCCGCACGAAGAAGAACGGCACCCCCTTCAGGCCGGGGCGCTGGAGGGTGGACAGGCGGTGCGCCACCTGCTCGATCGAGGCGCCGAACCGGTCGGCCAGGCGTTCGAGGTCGTGCCGCATCGCCCCCGCGGCCGTCAGGAAAGCGCGGTAGGGCATCAGCGCGGCGCCGGCGAAGTAGTTGGCCATCCCGATCAGCGCGATCCCCCGCGCCTCGGCGGTCTGGAAGCGGGCAAGGTCCAGCGTCGCCTCGATCAGGTCGCGGTAGAGGATCAGCGCCACCTGGTGCAGCAGCTGGAACCGGCGGGTGGGGTCGGCGGCCCGCGCGGCCACCGTCAACCGCCCCGTCGCGGCGTCGTAGCGGCGAATCTCGGGGATGTCGTCCACCGCGACCGTCACCCCGCGAGCAGCCAGCGCCCCGCGCACCAGGGGCAGGATGTCCGCGCCGGGCGCGACGTCGCGCACGAAATGTTCGGCCGCACGATCGACCGCGTCGACGTAGTTGTCGCAATAGTGAAAGAAGTCGCGCACCTCTTCCCAGGGGCTGGGGCGCAGGCCCGCCCCACCGCGGCCCAGGGCCTCGTCCAGCGAGGCAAGGCGCTCGTGCGTCTGGCGGTAGGCGCGGTGCAGCTCGAGGAAGGCGCGCGCCAGCGCCGGGGCGTTCGAGGCGGCCAGCCGCAGGTCGGCAAGCGGCGGAGGGGCGGTGAACACCGGATCGGCCAGCGCCTCGCGCATGTCGCTGACCACCCGTTCGGCATCGCCTGCGGCAAGGTCGGTCACGTCGAAGCCGAACTCCGCCGCCAGCCGCAGCACCACCGCGGCCGAGACGGGGCGGTGGTTGTTCTCCATCTGGTTCAGGTAAGGCAGCGACACGCCCAGCTTGGCCGCGAAGGCCTTCTGCGTCAGCCCGATCCGCCCGCGCATCTCGCGCAGGGCCACCCCGGCGTAGAGTTTCTGCGTCGCCATCGCCCCGTCCTTTGCAAAGCCACGCTAGCCTTTGCAAAGCACGCCGCCAAGCGTCACAGCGTCAGGCCAAGCGCGCGGTTGCGGCGGATGACGGCCAGGATCGCCGCGACCGACAGGGCCGACGTGCCGAGCATGACGAGGATCAGCGGGATCTCGGTGCCGCCCGGCACCAGCAGAACCCCCGCCAGCGCTGCCAGCGCGGCGCCGCCCCCGATGGTCATCGCGCCACCGAGGCCGGAGGCCGATCCTGCAAGGTCCGGGCGCACCGACATCATCCCGGCGGTCGCGTTCGGCAGCGTCATCCCGTTGCCGAGGCCCACCAGCGTGACGAGGCCGAAGAACGCCAGCGGCCCGCCGAAGCCCGCGAGCGTCACGGCGAGCAGAAGGACAAGCCCCCCGGTCAGGATCAGCGACCCGATCAGCACCATCCGCGTGAGCCCCACCCGCACCGAATAGCGGCCGGACAAGAAGTTGCCCACGGCATAGCCGATCGCCGGCGCCCCGAACACAAGGCCTAGGGTGGACGGGGGCAGCCCGAAGATCTCCGATCCCACGAAGGGCGCGCCGCCGAGGAAGCTGAAGAACGCCCCCGACGAAGCCGCGGCGCAGACGGCATAGCCCCAGAACCGGCGCGAGGCGAAAAGCGCGGGATACTCGCGGAACTGCGCGGCCAGGCTCGACGGCCGGCGCGCCGCCGTCTCGCCCATGTCGGCCCAGGCCAGCGCGCCGACCGCGGCGCCGCAGACCAGAAGCGCCACGAAGGTCGCCTGCCAGCCGAACGCCTCGTCGAGGACCCCGCCCACCATCGGCCCCACCATCGGCACCAGCGCCATGCCCATGGTGACATAGCCGATCATCGACGCCGCCTGCGCATCCGGCACCATGTCGCGCACGACCGCGCGCGACAGCGCGAAGGCGGTGGCGATCACCGCCTGCGCCATGCGGAACGCCAGGAACACCGCGGCGGTCGGGGCCAGGATCGTGCCGACCGTGGCGATGAGGAACAGCCCGATCGCCGCCAGCATCACCGGCCGCCGCCCGTAGCGGTCCGACAGCGGCCCGAGCGCCACCTGCAGCACCGCCGACAGGCCGAGGTAGAGCGGCACCGACAGCTGCATCACCGCGTAGGGCACGCCGAACCATGCAGCCATCGCCGGCAGCGAGGGCAGGAAGATGTTCAGCGACAGCGCCGACACCCCCGAAAGGATGACCAGCGTCATGATATGCGGCGGGGTCGTGCGGTCGAGGAAACGGACGGCGGGCCGCGCGGGGGGATTTGCCAGCGTCATGGCGCGGACCTAGCCCCGCGACCGGGCGATGTCCACCGCAGGCCTGCACAGGCCGCCCGCCCGCCGCGCACGGCGGGACTGCCGCGGTCTGCGGCACCGCCGGCTGCGGCGTCCCGCCGGCCCCCCCCTGCAGGGCAGGCCGGCGTCGGCCTGCCGCACCCTGCGCCGGCCGACCCGGATGGGGTCGCCCACCGACGATCCCGGCCAGCCCCGACGGCGCGTCGCGCGCCGGCGGGCCGGGGGCGACACGGGCCATCTCGAACCGCGCACCCGTCAGCGCTGCTCGGTCTGCCAGGCGGGATGGATCCAGGGTTCGAGGTTCGCCGCGGGCAGGGGCGCACGGCCGAGGATATGGTCGGCCGCCTTTTCGCCCACCATGATCGCCGGCGCGTTCAGGTTGCCGTTGGTGATCCGCGGGAAGATCGAGGTATCGGCCACCCGCAACCCCTCGACCCCGATCACCCGGCATTGGGGATCGACCACCGCCATGGGATCGTCCGCCCGCCCCATCCGCGCGGTGCCGCAGGGGTGATAGGCGCTTTCGGCGTGGTCCCGGATGAAGGCGTCGATGGCGTCATCGTCCTGCACCGCGCCGCCGGGCTGCAGTTCCGCCTTCACGAAGGGCGCCATCGCGGGCTGGGCGAAGATTTCGCGCGTCAGCCGCACGCAGGCGCGGAACTCGGCCCAGTCCGACGGCTCGGACATGTAGTTGAACCGGATCACGGGCGGCGCTGCGGGATCGGGCGACCGCAGGGTGACCGACCCGCGCGAGGCCGACCGCATCGGCCCTACATGCGCCTGGAACCCGTGCCCCTCGGCCGCCGCCCGGCCATCGTAGCGCACCGCGATCGGCAGGAAATGGAACTGGATGTCTGGATACTCGATCCCCGCCGCCGACCGGATGAACCCGCAGGCCTCGAACTGGTTCGACGCGCCGATGCCCTTTCGCGTGATCAGCCACTGCGCCCCGACCAGCGCCTTGCCCCAGAGGTTCCAGTAGCGATAGAGCGTGACGGGCTTGGCCGCGGCGTATTGCATGTAGACCTCGAGGTGGTCCTGCAGGTTCGCGCCGACCCCCGGACGGTCCGCCAGCACCGGCAGCCCCTGCGCGGCCAGATGCGCGGCAGGCCCGATCCCCGACAGCATCAGAAGCTTCGGCGTGTTGATCGCCGAGGCCGCCAGAACCACCGCGCGCCCCGCCCGCTCGGTCCAGACGCGCCCCCCGCGCCCGACCTCGACCCCCGCGGCGCGGCGGCCCTCGAACACCACGCGGCGCGCCAGGCCGCGCACCAGCCGCACCCGCCCCGTGCGCAGCGCGGGCCTGAGGTAGGCGCTCGCCGCCGACCAGCGCCGGCCCTGCCAGATCGTCGCCTCCATCGGGCCGAAACCTTCCTGCTGCGCGCCGTTGTAGTCGGGCGTGACGGGATAGCCGGCCTGCCGCCCCGCCGCGATGAAGGCCGCAAAGAGGGGATTGGACCGCGGCCCGCGGGTGACGTGCAAAGGGCCGTCGGTCCCGCGCCAGGCAGGATCGCCGCCGTCCGCCGCAGCGTGCCAGTGTTCCATCCGCCGGAAATAGGGCAGCACGTCCGCAAAGCCCCAGCCCGCCGCGCCCTGCTCGGCCCAGTGGTCGAAGTCGCGCGCATGGCCGCGGACATAGACCATCCCGTTGATCGAGGACGACCCGCCCATCACCCGGCCGCGCGGCACCCGCAGCACCCGCCCGCCGAGGTGCGGCTCGGGTTCCGTCAAGAGGCCCCAGTCGTAACGGCGCATGTTCATGGGATAGCTCAGCGCCGCGGGCATCTGGATGAACGGGCCGATGTCGGTGCCCCCGTCCTCCACCACGGTCACGCGCCAGCCCGCCTCGGCCAGCCGGAAGGCCACTGCACAGCCGGCCGACCCGGCGCCCACGATCACCGCATCCGCTTCCATGTCCGCCTGCTCCTGCCCGCCGCACCGCCCCCGTGCGCGCGCGCCCCGCGCCGACCCGCAGCGCCGTCCCGCAGCCCCGGCCCGCCGGGGTGGGCGGGCGGGAGGCGGGCCGGGGCTGCGCCGCCCCGTCAGAACGGGGCGGCCACCGGGTTCATCCCCACATAGACCGACTTCACCCGCGTATAGTGCGCGACCGCCGCGCGCCCGTTCTCGCGCCCGACGCCCGACAGCTTGACGCCGCCGAAGGGCGCCTCCACCGGCGTGAGGTTGTAGGCGTTGATCCAGCAGGTGCCGGCATCGAGCCGCGCGATCACCCGGTGCGCGCGGGCGAGATCCCGCGTCATCACCCCCGCCGACAGGCCGTAGGGGCTGGCGTTCGCACGCGCCACCGCCTCGTCCTCGGTGTCGAAGGGCAGGACGGCCATCACCGGCCCGAACACCTCCTCGCGCGCGATCTCCATCCCGTCCGTCACATCGGCAAAGACCGTGGGTGCCACGAAGAAGCCTTCGTTGCCCGCGCGATGACCCCCTGCCACCAGCCGCGCCCCTTCGGCCCGCGCCCGGTCGATGAAGCCCAGCACGCGGTCCATCTGCGCCGCCGAGACCAGGGGCCCCATCTGCGTTGCGGGATCGAACGGGTCGCCCAGCCGGATCGCCGCCGTCCGCGCCGCCAGCCGCTCGAGGAAGGCGCCGTAGACGCCCCGCTGCACGAACACCCGGGTGCCGTTGGAACAGACCTGCCCGGCGCTGTAGAAATTGCCCAGCATCGCGGCCCCCACGGCGTCGTCCAGGGCGGCATCGTCGAACACGATCAGGGGCGACTTGCCGCCCAGTTCCATCGTGACGGCCTTGATCCCCTCGCCGGCCAGCGCGCTGACGTGCCGCCCCGTGGCCACCGACCCGGTGAGCGAGACCTTGGCCACGCGCGCATCCGCGACCAGCGCCGCACCCACGTCGCCGCGCCCCTGCACCACGTTGAACACGCCCGGCGGCAGCCCCGCCTCGGTCAGGATCGCGGCCAGCCGCAGCGCGCCGAGCGGCGTCACCTCGGAGGGCTTGAACACCATCGTGTTGCCGAGCGCGAGCGCGGGGGCCGCTTTCCAGCAGGCGATCTGGCTGGGATAGTTCCACGCCCCGATGCCGACGCAGAGGCCCAGAGGCTCGCGCAGGGTGTAGACGAAATCGCCGCCGCCGACCGGGATCGTCTCGCCCGTCACCGTCGGCGCGAGGCCCGCGAAGTATTCCAGCGCATCCGCCCCCGAGGGCCAGTCCGCGACCCGCGTCTCGGCGATCGGCTTGCCGGTGTCGAGCGTCTCGAGCTGCGCAAGCTCTTCGGCCCGGTCGCGGATGATGTCGGCGGCCCGGCGCAGGATCCGCCCGCGCTCGACCGGGCGCAGGGCGGCCCAGGCGGGCCGGGCGGCGTCGGCGGCGGCCAGCGCGGCCTCCACCACGGCCGCGGTCGCGGCGTGCAGCGTTGCCACCGTGGCGCCGGTGCCGGGAAACACGACCGGGATCGGCGCGCCGGCCGCATCCTCGACCGGGGCGCCGTTCACGAAATGGCTGGCCGGCACGTCAGCGCGCATGGCGCGGACCCAGTTCGGCGTCGAGGAAGGCCTCGATCATCGCCACCGCGCCCGGCCCGTCCGCCGGCCCGTCGCGCAGCGCCTCGCGCAGATAGACCCCGTCGATCATCGCCCCGACCGAATCGGCCAGCCGCCCGGCGCGGTCCCCGGCCAGGGGGCGCAGGCAGGCCAACAGGTTGGACCGCAGCCGGCGCTGATAGACGGCCAGCAGCCGCCGCCCCTCGGGCACCGTCCCGGCCATCACCCAGAAGTTCAGCCAGGCCCCCGCCACCTCGCGGCGGAAGTTCGCAGGCGCGAAGGACGCGGTCAGGATCGCCGACAGCCGTGCGCGCGGATCGGCCCCCGCCGCCGCCAGCGCCGCCTGCACCTCGTTGCCGTAGAGCGTCAGGACATGGCGCATCGCAGCAAGGAACAGCGCCTCCTTCGCGCCGAAGTAATGGTGCGCCAGCGCCGGCGACATGCCAGCCGCCCGCGCAATCTGCCCCACCGTCACGTCCAGCCGGCCGGTGCGCCCGACCTCGGCGATCGTCGCCTTGACCAGCGCATCGCGGCGGATAGGCTCCATCCCCAGTTTCGGCACCGGCGCGCCCCTTCGGATTCCGCTTGCAGGATGCAGGTAGCGCGCGGTTTATTGACTCGTCAATCAACAATCGCGCCGGACGGAAGGCCCGGCGCGGCCAGACCGGGAGACCTGCCATGACATCCGCCCGCAGCACCCTTCTTGCCGCCGCCCTCGGGCTTGCCGCCGCCCCGGCGCTGGCCGCCGGGTGCGACCGCGTGACGTTTTCGGACGTCGGCTGGACCGACATCACGGCCACCACGGCGGTGGCGACGACGGTGCTGGGCGCGCTCGGCTATCAGACCGCGGTGCAGATCCTGTCGGTTCCGGTCACCTATCAGGCGCTGGCCAAGGGCGACATCGACGTGTTCCTCGGCAACTGGATGCCGACGATGGAGGCCGACATCGCCCCCTACCGCGCGGCCGGCACGGTCGACACGGTGCGCGTCAACCTGACGGGGGCGAAATACACGCTGGCCACCAACGCGGCGGGCGCGGCGGCGGGCATCGCGAGCTTCGCCGACATCGCGCGGGCGAAGGATGCGCTCGGCGGGAAGATCTACGGGATCGAGCCGGGCAACGACGGCAACCGCCTGATCCTCGACATGATCGCCGCCGACGCCTTCGGCCTTGCGGGGTGGGAGCTGGTCGAAAGCTCGGAACAGGGGATGCTGGCCCAGGTCGCCCGCGCCACGCAGCGGAACGAGCCGATCGTGTTCCTCGGCTGGGAACCGCATCCGATGAATTCCAGTTTCGCGATGACCTATCTCGAGGGCGGCGACGACTGGTTCGGCCCGAACCTGGGCGGGGCCGAGGTGCTGACGAACACCCGCGCAGGCTATGTCGCGGAATGCCCGAATGTGGGGCGGTTCCTGCAGAACCTGTCCTTCACCCTGGCGCTCGAGAACGAGATCATGGGCAAGATCCTCAACGACGGGATGGAGCCCGCGGCGGCAGCGAAGGCCTGGCTGGCCGCCAACCCCGCCGTGCTCGGCCCCTGGCTCGACGGCGTGACGACGCGGGACGGCGGCGACGCGCTGGCGGCGGTTATGGCGGCGCTGAACTGAGGTCGCGGACCGTGGCGCGGGCCGGCAGCCTGCCGAGGGCGATGATCCGCCCCCGTGCCGCGGGGATGGCGGGGCCGCGGCCCCCTGTCCCTCGCCCGGTCCCGATC
The DNA here is from genome assembly GCA_938028765.1 of uncultured Paracoccaceae bacterium. GTDB lineage: Bacteria > Pseudomonadota > Alphaproteobacteria > Rhodobacterales > Rhodobacteraceae > CALIZF01. The sequence continues at coordinate 41,976 of CALIZF010000002.1, read as the reverse complement.
CGGAGGGGCCTGCCCGCAGCCGGCGCGCCACCCGCCGGCAGGACGGCAGCCCCGGCGCCATTTAGCCGGGCGGCGGAGCGCCGCCCGCCCGATCCGGGGCCCCGGCCGGTTCCATGAACCCGCTCGACTGGATCACCGCCCACAAGATCCCCGTGGGCCGCAACGCCAAGGCGGCGTTCGACTGGCTTCAGGCCCATGCGGCGCCGGTGTTCGACGCCATCGCGGATGCGCTTTCGGCCCTGATCGCCGGCATCCTGTGGGTGCTGCAGACCCCCCATCCGCTGGTCGTGGTGACGGCCTTCGTGGCGCTGACATGGGCGCTGCAGCGGTCGTGGAAGACCTGCCTTCTGGTGCTGGCGGGCTTCCTATTCATCCTCAACCAGGGATACTGGAAGGCCACCACGGAAAGCCTGACGCTGGTGCTGGCAGCCTGCGTCGTCTGCATGGCGGCCGGCGTGCCCCTCGGCATCGCGGCGGCGCACCGGCCGCGGCTTTACGCCTGGCTCGCCCCGGTGCTGGACCTGATGCAGACGCTGCCGACCTTCGTCTACCTGATCCCCGCCATCGTGTTCTTCGGCATCGGCATGGTGCCGGGTCTGATCGCCACGGTGATCTTCGTGCTGCCCGCCCCCATCCGGCTGACGCATCTGGGGATCTCGACCGCGCCCCCCGCCCTTCTGGAGGCGGCGACGGCCTTCGGCGCAACCCCGCGGCAGCGGCTGTGGAAGGTGGAACTGCCCTGGGCCTTTCCGCAGATCATGGCGGGCCTGAACCAGACCATCATGCTGTCGCTGTCGATGGTCGTCATCGCGGCGCTGGTCGGGGCGGCGGGCCTCGGGGTGCCGGTGGTGCGGGCGCTGAACTCGGTCAATACCGCGCTCGGCTTCGAGGCGGGGCTGATCATCGTCGTGCTCGCCATCGTGCTGGACCGGATGCTGCGGGTGCGCCGGAAATGACCGCTGCCGCCGCCCGAGGCCCCGGCGTCGCCGTCCGCTTCGACCGCGTCTGCGTCGTCTTCGGCGACCAGCCGCAGAAGGCCCTGCCGCTGATGGACCGCGGGCTGGACCGCGCCGCGATCCAGAAGGAAACCGCCCAGATCCTCGGCGTGCACGACTGCACGCTGGACGTGGCGACGGGCGAGATCGTCGTGCTGATGGGCCTGTCGGGGTCCGGCAAATCCACCCTTCTGCGCGCGGTGAACGGCCTCAACCCGGTCTGCCGCGGTTCGGTGCTTGTGAACGACGGCACTGGGCTGGTCGATGTGACCCATGCCGATGCGGCCACGCTGCGCCGCCTGCGGCTGACGCGGGTGGCGATGGTGTTCCAGCAGTTCGGCCTCCTGCCCTGGCGGACGGTGCGCGAGAACGTGGGCCTCGGGCTCGAGCTGGGCGGGGTGCCGGCGGGCCAGCGCAAGGCGCGGGTGGACGCGCAGCTCGACCTTGTGAACCTGACGCAATGGGCCGACCGGAAGGTGGGCGAGCTGTCGGGGGGGATGCAGCAGCGCGTTGGCCTTGCCCGCGCCTTCGTGACCGAGGCGCCGATCCTCCTGATGGACGAACCCTTCTCGGCGCTGGACCCGCTGATCCGCACCCGGCTGCAGGACGAGCTTCTTGAACTCCAGGCCCGGCTGAAGCGGACGATCGTGTTCGTCAGCCACGACCTCGACGAGGCGTTCCGGATCGGCAACCGGATCGCGCTGATGGAAGGCGGGCGGCTGGTGCAGGTCGGCACCGCGCGCGAGATCATCGCCGCGCCCGCCTCGGGCTATGTGGCCGATTTCATCGCGCATATGAACCCGCTCGGGGTCCTGACGGCGGCCGACGCGATGGAACCAGGCCCGGCCGGTCCCGGCGCGCCGGTGGTCGAGGCGGCCACGCCCCTGCGCGCGGTGATCGCAGCCTTGCGCGCGGCCCCCGCGCTGTCGGTGGCCGAGGGCGGGCAGCCGCGCGGGCGGGTCACCGCGGCCTCGGTCGTCGCGCGGCTGGGACAGGCGGCGGTCAGACCTTCGCCGCATTGACGGCCGGCGTCACCGGGCCGCGGTTCAGGCGCGCCTCGCGCCAGGCGATGAAGCTGACCGCAGCGATGATCATACCGCCCCCCGCCAGCACCCAGGGGTCTGCGGCCTCGCCGAATGCGGCCCAGCCGAGAAGCGTGGCCCAGACGAGCTGGAGGAAGGTCACCGGCTGTGTCACGGTCAGGGGGGCGGCGCCGAAGGCGCGCTGCATCGCATAGTGGCCGAAGGTGGCGAAGGCGGCCACAAGACCCAGCCACCCTGTCTGCGCCGGCGTCATCGGCACCCAGACGGCGGCGGCCAGCGGCGCCAGCGCGGCCGTCACCGCCAGCGACAGAAGCGCCACCACCGCGGCGGCGGGCAACCGGCCCGACAGGCGCTTGGCGATGAGGTAGGACGCCGCGAAGGCCACCGCCGCGCCCAGTTGCGCAAGGTGGCCGGGTAGCACCTCGCGCAGGCCGGGGCGCAGGATGACCAGCGCCCCCAGCATCGCGACGCCGACCGCGATCAGCCGCCGCGCCGCCAGCCGTTCGCCGAAGAACAGCGCCGCGCCGAGGGTCACTAGCACCGGGTTGAGATAGCCGATCGCCGTCACCTCGGCGACCGGCAGCCGCGCCATCGCGTAGAACCAGCAGATGACGGCGATGGTATGCGCGGCCCCCCGCCACAGCACCGGCCCCGCCGTGCCGGCCGGCAGGCCGTTGCGCAAGAGCGGCCCGAGGGCCGGCAGCAGGAACACCGCCCCCCAGGCGAAACGCACGAAGGCCGATTGCGCCGCTGGCAGCTCGGTGCCGAGGTAGCGCACGATCCCCGTCACGCCCACGAACGACAGCCCTGCCGCAAGCATCCACAGCACCCCCGCCAGCGGGCGGGCGGCGGCGAGGGCGGGGGCGGCGGCAGGGGCAGCAGGCGCGGACATCCCGCGCACAAGGCCCGATCCCGTCCGCCCGTGCAAGCCCGCCCGCTGGCGGGGGCGCAGCCATCCGTGGACCGGGACCGGAGCGGTCGCACGTCAGCGGCCTGCGACAGCCTGCAGGCGATCCGCCCGCGACCAAGGTCCCCCGATCAGATCAGCCCACGCCAGCGCGCCAGCGCCATCGCCAGCCCGGCGGCGAGGACGATGTAGAGGACCGCCGACCCTGCAAGGTCCATCAGGAAGGCGCCGACCCGCCCCTTGTAGGCCTTGCCCCGCAGATAGCGGAGACAGGTGTCGTAGGCCTGCGCGATCCGCGCGTCGTCGAGCATCATCTCGACCTTCGGGTTCTGGGCGAGGATGGCCACCTCGGCCAGGTACTCGGCTTCGCGGCGCACCGACCGCGGCAGACGGTGCCCCCCCCGGCGCAGCTTGTCGCGCAGGCCGGTCCCGCGCACGCGCAAGCGCTCCTCCATCAGCGAGGCTACCCGGTCGGCCATCTGCTGCACCGCGATCGCGCCCATCCGCGCCCGTCCTCCCTGCCCCGTCGCAGCCGACGCTATTGCCGCCGCCCGCGCCGCTCAATCCCGCTGGCGCGCAGCGTCGCCCGGCGCTATGGCGCGGGCGTGGCAGGGAGGCGGCAATGCTGCGGACGATCGTGCACGACCGGCAAGGGGCACCGGCCGGCGGCAACGACCCCACGCCGCTTCTGATCGCGCACGGCCTGTTCGGATCGGCGCGGAACTGGTCGGCGGTGGCGCGGCGGCTTGCCGCGAGGCGCCGCGTGGTGGCGGCCGACATGCGCAACCATGGGGAAAGCCCGCACGCCCCCCGGCACGACTACCCCGCGCTGGCGGCGGATCTTGCGCAGGTCGCCGCGTCGCTCGGCGGGCGGATCGACGTGCTGGGCCATTCGATGGGGGGCAAGGCCGCGATGGTGCTGGCGCTGACGCACCCCGGTGCCGTGCGCCGGCTGGTCGTGGCCGACATCGCGCCGGTCGCCTATGCCCATACCCAGATGCATAACGTGGACGCGATGCGCACCCTCGACCTCGCCGGCGTCACCACCCGGGCCGAGGCCGACCGGCGGCTGGCCGCGACGGTGGGGGATCCCGCGCTGAGGGCCTTCCTCCTGCAGTCGCTCGACCTCAAGGCCGAGAGCGGTCCGCGCTGGCGGCTGAACCTCGACGCGCTGGCCGCGAACATGGACGCGATCACCGGCTGGCCAGACCTCGCGGGGTGCCGCTTCGACGGACCGGCGCTGTTCCTGACGGGCGCGCTGTCGGACTATGTCCGGCCCGAACACCGCGACACGATCCGCGCCCTGTTCCCCGCCGCGCGCTTCGCGCGGATCCCCGGTGCCGGCCACTGGCTGCACGCCGACCGGCCCGACGCCTTCGCCGAGACCGTCGCCGCCTTTCTCGACGCCCCGGGCTCTTGACGCGCATCAAGGCGCGCCGTCGCGGCCGTGTCATGCTGCCGTCGTCTTCGGGGGGAGGCGCGCGATGATCACGGCCGACGACATCATGGACATGGCCTGCCTGACGCGGGACGAGATCGCCGCGATCGGGCTGCACGAGGGGATGGGCGGCGCCGAGGCCGCCCGGTTGGCGGAATACCTGATGCATCTGCACCACGGCCCGCAACGGGTGCAGCAGATGATCTGCGACGACATCCGCAGCGCCATCCGGTCGGGCGACGCGCCGGGCGCGCGGGCGCTCTGCGCGACGCTGCACGCCTTCATGGCCACGCACCCCGAGGCCGCCCGCGGCGCCGACCCGCGCTGACCCCCGCCGACCCGCCCCGCCCGGAAGTCGTCGGCCCGCCGGCCGCCGCGCGCTGCACCGTCCGGCACAGGCCCTCTGCCCGTCAGCCCAGCCGCCGCACCGCCTCGCGCCAGCGGAAGCCCCGCTCGCCCGTGGCGGCCCAGGCGGCGGCGCCGGCAAGGGCCGCGAACAGCACCGCCGCGCCTTCGCGGCCCTTCGCCCCGCCGCCGAGGCGCAGCGCCAGTTCGGCCTCGACCCGCGCGCGCCAGGCGGCGGCGCGGTCGGCCAGCGCCGGGTCCGGCACAGGGTCGGCCAGCACCGGCGCCGCCGCGGCCGCCAGCGCCTTCAGGACCGCCGCGGCGCCCTTTGCGGTCAAGGGCGCGTCGGCCAGCGCGCGGTCGGTCTCGGACTCGACCCGGCGCCACAGGTCGGCGCGGGCGTCGCGCAGCATCCCCTCGACCGTGCCGTGCCGCTGCGCCAGCGACGAGGCGGCAAGACCCGTCCCCGCCGCGACGGCGGAAAAGGTGACGGCCTTCGGCCCCCCCGCGCGGTAGAGCGCGAGGACGCAGTCGAAGACCTGGGCGTCGGGAACCGACCGGGGGCGCGCCATGGCCCACCCTAGCGCGGCCGGCGCGCGCGGCGGAAGGGGTCAGCGGCGGGGCACGGTGCGCGGCGGCTGGCTCTTGTAGACCGGCAGCCGCCAGCCGAAGGCAAGGCTGCCCGCGCGCAACAGGAACGTGACCGCGCCGCAGAGGATCAGCGCGGCCGCGCCCGGCAGGCCGGCGGCACCGGCCGCCAACGCCGCCGCTGCCCCGGCGAAGGCGGCGGTGACGTAGAGCTCGCCTTGCTTCAGGACGAACGGCACCTCGTTGCAGACCACATCGCGCATCAGCCCGCCGAAGCAGCCGGTGGCGACCCCCATGATGAGGACGACGGCCGGGTGCTGCCCCATGGCCAGCGCCACCCCTGTGCCCGCCGGCACCGCCACGGCGAGCGCGCAGGCGTCGAGCCAGGCGAGCGTCCGGTAACGGTTTTCCAGCAGGTGCGCGGTGAAGAACACCGCCACCGCGGCGGCCGAGGCGCTGGCGAGGAAGGACGGATCGGCGACCCAGAACACCGCGTCGCGGTTCAGCACCACATCGCGCAGCGTGCCGCCCCCCACGGCGGTCAGGCAGGCCACGAACACGAAGCCCACGATGTCGAGCTGCGCCCGGCTGGCCACCAGCGCGCCGGTCAGCGCAAAGACCACGACGGCGGCGTGGTCGAGCAGCGCCAGCAGCGTCACGACCGCCCCTTGAACGGCGCCATCCCGGCGCGGGCCAGCGCGTCGGCGCGTTCGTTCTCGGCGTGGCCCGCGTGGCCCTTGATCCAGCGCCAGTCCACCCGGTGGCGGCCCTGCGCGGCATCGAGCCGCTGCCAGAGGTCGGCGTTCTTCACCGGCTTGCCGTCGGCGGTGCGCCAGCCGTTGCGCTTCCAGGCGTGGATCCACTGGCTGACGCCGTTCTTCACATAGGCGCTGTCGGTGACGAGGGTGATCGCGGCGGGGCGGTCCAGCGCCTCGAGCGCCGCGATGGCCGCCATCAGCTCCATCCTGTTGTTGGTCGTGCGCGGCTCGCCCCCGCTCAGCTCGCGCTCGCGCAGGACCGTCCCGCCCTCGCGCGCGATCAGGATCGCGCCCCAGCCGCCGGGACCGGGGTTGCCCGAACAGGCGCCGTCGGTGAAGGCGAAGAGGTCGGCCATGCCCGCGGCCTAGCCGCTTCGCCCGGAACGCGCAAGCGCGGCCGCAGCGGGCCTGCGGCCCCGGACCGGCACCGCCGCGGCCCCGCCCGATCCGGCGCCGCCGGGGTGCCCACGTCGCGTCGCCGCCGGACTTGCGCCGCCGCCCGTTCCGCGCAAGGCTGCCGGTTAAGCCGCCCGGAGGCCCCATGGCCCGCATTTCCTCGCTCGAAACCTTCGCCACCCCGTTTGTCTGTTTCGTGCGCCTGACCACCGACGACGGGCAGGAGGGCTGGGGCCAGTGCTCGACCTACCATGCCGACATCACCGCGACGATCTTCCACCGCCAGGTGGCCCCGCATGTCATCGGCCGCGACGCCTTCGGCGACATCGCCGCGACCGTGCTGCATGTGGAAGAGAAGGAACACAAGTTCCCCGGCAGCCACCGCGCCCGCGCGATCGCGGGCCTCGATACCGCGCTGTGGGACCTGCACGGCAAGGCGAAAGGCGTGCCGGTGACGGCGCTGATCGGCGGCACGCCGGGCCGGGTGCGGGCCTATGCCAGCTCGATGAAGCGCGACATCACGCCCGAGGACGAGGCCGCGCGCTTCCTGCGCCTGCGCGACCGGCACGGCTTCACCGCCTTCAAGTGGCGCGTGGGGGCCGAATGCGGGCACGACGGGGACGAATGGCCGGGCCGGACCGAGGCGGTGATCCCCGTCGTCTCGAAGGCACTCGGCGACGGGATCGACAAGCTCGTGGACGGCAATTCGGGCTTCTCGCCGGCGCGCGCCATCGCGGTGGGGCGGATGCTCGAGGATTACGGCATCGGCCATTTCGAAGAGCCCTGCCCCTACTGGGAGATGGAGCAGACCAAGGCGGTGGCCGACGCCCTGTCCATCGACGTGGCAGGGGGCGAGCAGGACTGCGAGATCGGCCTGTTCGCGCGGATGATCGACATGCGCGCAGTCGATGTGGTGCAGCCCGATGTGCTTTACATGGGCGGCCTTGCCCGCACGCTGGCGGTGTGCCGGCTGGCCGCGGCCGCCCGGATGCCCGTGACGCCGCATGCCGCCAACCTCGGCCTTGTCACCCTGTGCACGATGCACCTTCTGCGGGCGATCCCGAATGCGGGCAAATACCTCGAATTCTCGATCGAGGGGCCGGATTACTACCCCTGGCAGGAAGGGCTGTTCCGGGGCGATCCCTACCGGATCGACGACGGGCAGGCGACGGTGACGGACGCGCCGGGCTGGGGGGTCGAGGTCAACCCCGCCTGGCTCGAAGGGGCCGCGCGGCAGGTGACGGGGCGCGACCGTCCCGCTTTCGGGCGGGTCTGACGGCGAGGGGACCGGCGATGCAGGACCGGGCGAACATCACGCTGGACGATGCGGTGGCCGACGCCGCGGCGCGCTATGCCGCCGCCAACCCGGCCTCGGCCGCGCGTCACGCGGCGGCGAAGGCGGCGCTGCCGGGCGGGAACACGCGGGCGGTTCTCTACTACGACCCCTTTCCGCTGGCGATGGCGGGGGGCGCCGGGGCGCGGGTGACCGACCTCGACGGGCACACCTATCTCGATCTCGTCAGCGAATACACCGCGGGCGTCTACGGCCACTCGGACCCTCTCATCCGCGCGGCCATGGTCGGGGCGCTGGAGGCGGGGTGGGTGCTGGGCGCGCCCAACCGCTACGAGGCGCCGCTGGCGCAGGCCATCGTCGCGCGCTTCCCGGCGGTGGAGCGGGTGCGCTTCTGCAACTCGGGCACCGAGGCGAACCTGATGGCGCTGTCGGTCGCGCGCGCGGTCACCGGGCGCGACGCGATCCTCGTGATGCGCGAGGGATATCACGGCGGCGTCCTGACCTTCGCGCACGGCGGGTCGCCGCTGAACGCGCCGTTCGACTGGCATTTCGCCGACTACAACGACGCGCCGGGCGTGTCGGCGGCGATCGCGTCCCTCGGCGACCGGCTGGCGGCGGTGATCCTCGAGCCCATGCTGGGCGGGGGCGGCTGCATCGCGGCGACGCCCGACTTCCTTGCCGCGATCCGGTCGGGATGCGATGCCACGGGGGCGCTGATGGTGCTGGACGAGGTGATGACCTCGCGCCTTGCCCCTGGCGGGCTGCACGGGCTCCAGGGGCTGCGGCCGGACCTCGTGACCCTCGGCAAGTATCTGGGCGGCGGGGCGTCCTTCGGCGCCTTCGGCGGCCGGGCCGACCTGATGGACCGTTTCGATCCCGCCGCCCCCGGCGCCTTCGGCCATGGCGGCACGTTCAACAACAACGTGCTGAGCATGGCTGGCGGCCTTGCCGGCATCACGCAGGTCTTTACGCCTGAGGCCTGCGTGGCAATGAACGCCCGCGGCGACCGGCTGCGCGAGGGGCTGAACGCGATCTTTGCCGCCGAGGGTGTCGCGGCCTGCGCGACCGGGTTGGGGTCGATCCTCAACGTGCATTTCGTGGCCCCGCCGGTAACCGATCCCCGTGCGCTCGCGGCGCAGGACCGGCGGCTTTTGAAGCTGTGGCAGCTCGAGCTGATCCTGCGCGGCTTCCACGTCACCCCGCGGGGCATGATGGCGCTGTCGCTGCCCTTCGGCGACGCCGAGGTGGCGGCGACGCTGGCCGCGGCAGCCGACGTGGTGGCAACGCATCGCGGAATTCTGTCGGGCGCCCCCGGAGTTTGATCAAGGTCATGGCCGTGCGGGCGCGGCAGGCGTCACGTGGCCGCCGTGCCGCGGCGCCCGCCCGCGGCTGCCCCTGAGGGCGGCGGGGCGCAGGCTGACTGCTCCGACACGCGCCTGCCGCGATGGTGCCCCGGCAGTTCGACCGCGCTTTCGTCATGACCATCACCGCTGGTCTCCGCTCGCCCGCGCCAACAGCATCACCGCAAGTCAGCAGTCCGATCCCACGGTCGTCGCCCTGCCCGACGGAGGCAATGCGCTGGTCTGGATGACACGCAACGGCAACCCCGCACTCGATCGGGCGGCGACATCTGGACGCGCAGCTTCGACGCCGACGGCACGCCGCGCGGCGACGGCGGGATCATCCACGCCGATCTGGTCCCGAGCGGCCAGGGCCAGCCCACCAACGCCGCGCTGCCCGACGGCGGTCATGCGGTGGCTTGGGCCCAGCATGGTGTCCGGCTGCGGCTCGTCAACGCCGATGGCACCCCGCGCGCGGCCGAGACCCGCGTGATCGCCGAGCGCGCGGACGGTTTCCCGGTGGACCTCAACCCGACCATCACCGTCCTTTCCGATGGCCGGATCGTCGTCGCGGCGCAGGGCGATACCGTCGGCTCGGACATCTGGCACAAGATCGTCGATCCGAGAGGCGCGGCGATCCCGGGCGGGCCGGGGGCCGACGACCTCCTGGGTAACGCGCTCGTCAACCAGATGTCCGGGTTCGGCGGCAACGACCGGCTGTCAGGGCTCGCAGGGAACGACACGCTCGACGGCGGACCGGGGGACGACACGATGGTCGGAGGGACGGGCGACGACCGCTACCGCGTCGGCGCGAAGGGCAACATCGTGATCGAAAGCGCAGGCAGCGGCTTCGACACGGTGGAGGCTTCGGTCAACGTCGCCCTGCCCGCGCATGTCGAGGCGCTGGTGCTGGCCGGCAAGGCGCGGCAGGGCACGCGCAACAGCGGCGATCATGCGATCGACGGCAACGCTCGGGCCAACGTGCTGCGCGGCCTCGGCGGCAACGACAGCCTGCGCGGCGCAGACGGCGACGACCGGCTGATCGGCGGCGCGGGGCGCGCGACAGCCTCGAGGGCGGGGCGGGCAACGATGCGCTGACCGGCGGCGGGGGGCGCGACGCGAAGGCGGGCGGCGCGGGCGCCGATGTCTTTGTCTTCTGGCAGGGCGAAAGCGGGGCGACGGCGCGGATGGCCGACCGCATCGCCGACTTCACCCCCGGCGAAGACCGGCTGGACCTTTCCGGCGTCGCCCCCGGCCTTGCCTTCGATACCGGGCGCGCGCTGACCGGCGTGGCCGGGCAGGTCGTCCACGCGGGGGCCGACAGGCTCGTGCTCGTGGACATCGACGGCGACGGGACGGCGGATTTCGCGGTCCGGCTCGACAACCGGCCCGCCGCGCTCGACGCGGGCGATTTCATCCTGTGACGCCTCAGCCCGCGGCGGGCTTGCCCACAAGCTCTTCCTGCATCTCGGCCCGCATCGCCGCGCGCCGGGCGAGGTCGCGGCGGCGTTCGGCGCGCCGCCGGGCGATCTCGTATCCCGCGGCGGCGAGGATCGTCGCCATCACGATGACGAAGGCCACCGCATTGACCGCGGGCGTCACCCCCTGGCGGACGGAATTGGCGATGAAGATCGTGAAGGTGCTTTCCGCGCCGATCGAGAAGTAGGTGGTCGTGTAGTTCTCGAACGACTGCAGGAAGGCCAGCGCGGCGGCCGAGAACAGCGCGGGGCGCATGTAGGGCACGGTGATGCGCAGGAACACCTGCCGCGGCGTCGCGCCGAGGTCCAGCGCCGCCTCTTCCAGCGCAGGGTCGAACCGCTGCAGACGCGCCATGAAGATCAGCATGCAGTAGGCCGCGATGAACGACGACTGCGCCAGCGCCGCGGTCCACCAGCCGGCGCGGAACCCCATCTGCTGCGACCAGAAGATGAAGGACGAGATGCCAAGGACGATGCCGGGGGCAAGGATCGGCGAGATCAGGATCGCATAGACGATCGGCTTGCCCGGCGCCTTGAACCGCGTCAGGAACACCGCCCCCGCAAGCCCGAGCGGGATCGCCACCAGCAGGACAAGGCCCGCGATCCACAGCGAGTTCTCGAGCCCCTCCCACATCCGCCGGTTTTCCCACGCCGCGCCGAACCAGCGCAGGGTGAACGAAAAGTTCTTGTGCGTCGGGATGCGGCTGTCGTTGAAGGCCAGCAGCATCAGATAGGCAAGCGGGAACAGCAGATAGAAGAAGAACACCAGCATGTAGGCGCGGATCGCCCAGGTCAGCAGCCGGTCAGGCATCATGACCTCGTGATGTCGCGCAGGGTGACCCGGAACACCCGCATCATCAGGATGACGAAGAAAAGGCAGATCAGCTCGAGGACCAGCGCATAGGCCGACCCGCCGTTCCAGTTGAGGACCGAGAACTGGCTTTCGATGGCCTGCGTGAACCAGAACGACGACCGCCCGCCGAGCAGCACCGGAACGATGAACGACCCCGCCACCAGCATGAACGTCACGATGCAGCCCGAGGCGATGCCGGGCTTGGCATGCGGGATCACGATTCGCCAGTGGATGGTGGCCCAGGAGGCGCCCAGATCCCGAGCCGCCTCGATCTGGTTGCGGTCAAGGCTTTCGATGGCGTTGAAGATCGGGAACACCATGAACAGGACATAAGCATAGACCAGCCCGATGAAGAGCGCGGTGTTGGCGTCGAGCACAGGCATCTGCCAGTTGAAGAACTCGAACGGGCCGAGGCCGACGGCACCCGCCGCCTCGTTGACGAAGCCGTTGCGCGACAGCAGCGACCGCCAGGCGTAGGCCCGCAGCACCTCGTTCACCCAGAACGGGACGAGAAGCGCCAGCATCAGGAGGCTGAGCCACCCGCGCGTGGCGACCTTTGCGAGATAGTAGGCGATCGGATAGCAGACGATCAGCGCCAGCACCGTGATCGTGCCCGAGGTGACCAGCGTGCGCGCGAGGGTGGACCGCAGCAGCGTGTCGTTGGGGTCGAAGAGAGGCAGGAAACTGTGGAACGTCCAGCCTTCCGGCGCGCCGCGGGCGATCGCGCCGGGCGAGGCATGCAGCGCATAGTCGATCAGCATCAGGTGCGGCACGACGATCAGCACCAGCGCCCAGGCTAGCACCGCGCCCGTGACAAGCGCCACGCCGCCGATGCCGAAGCGACGGATCGCCTCAGTCACGCGCAAGCTCCCCGGGCGGCAGAATGGTGGCGGCATCGGTGGCGAAGGCGGCGGTCAGCGCCTGCCCCTCGGCCGCGTCGATCAGCGAATCGTCGTTCGGCAGCCGCACCGTGATCGGCCGGCCGCCGGGGTGGTCGAGATGCAGGTCCACCGACGTGCCCTCGAACACCCGGCCCGTCACCTTCGCGGTCAGCCGGTTCGGCAGGTCGCGGTTCAGCTTTAGCTTCTCGGGCCGCACGAAGATCAGCGCCTCGGCCCCCGGATGCAGGCCATGGGGGTTGCGCCCGGTGAAGCGGCCGAAGGCGGTATCGACCGCCGCCTCGTCGCCGCGGCGGTCCACCACGCGGCCGCGGATCGCGTTGTTCTCGCCCACGAAGCTGGCCACGAAGGCGGTCATCGGATGGTCGTAGATCGCGGCCGAAGGGCCGACCTGTTCCATCTTGCCCTGGCTCATCACCGCGACGCGGTCGGACATGGCCAGCGCCTCGCCCTGGTCGTGGGTGATGTAGATGAAGGTCACGCCGGTGCGCCGCTGGATCGCCCGCAGCTCGCTGCGCATGTGCTGGCGCAGCTTCAGGTCGAGGGCCGACAGCGGCTCGTCCAGCAGCAGCACCTGGGGCTCGACCGCCAGCGCCCGGGCGATGGCGACGCGCTGTTTCTGGCCGCCGGACAGTTCGTCGATGCGCCGGTCGGCAAGGCCCGGCAGCGCGATGAGGTCGAGCATCCGGCGCACCACCGCCGCCTGGTCGGCCCTCGGCACGCCGCGGACCGAAAGGCCGAAGGCGATGTTCTCGGCCACCGTCATCAACGGGAACAGGGCGAGGTTCTGAAAGATCAGGGCGGTCGGACGCCGGTTCGGCCCCACGCCCTTCAGGCTCTTGCCCCCGAGGCGGATGTCGCCCTCGGTCGGGTCGATGAAGCCCGACACCATCCGCAGGATCGTGGTCTTCCCGCAGCCCGAGGGACCGAGGAACGAGAAGAACTCGCCCGCGCGGATCGTCAGGTTCAGGTCGCGCACCGCCGTGAAGTCGCCGAAACGCTTCACGACCCCCGCGAATTCGAGGTCATTGGCCATCGTGCCACCGGCAGGAGGGCGCCGCCCCGCGAAGGGCGGCGCCGGATGGAAGGCGTCAGGCGGCCGAGATGCGATCGACCAGCGCCTGCCGGCGCTCGAGGAACCAGGCACGCTCGGTGCCCTGCAGCCACAGCCGGTCGAGCGCATCGCCGGGGTATGCCAGGGCGAAGTTCTCGCGGAAGTTGTCGGACACGTGCTGTTCGAAGCCCTTGACGACCGAGTTGTAGCCCGTCTCGTTCGCCATCAGCCCGCCGTTTTCGGGCATGAGCGCCCAGTCCATGAAGGCATAGGCCTGCTCGACGTTCACCGCCCCCTTGGTCAGCGCCAGCGTGTCCATCCACTGCAGCGCGCCCTCCACGGGCGACATATAGACCATGTTCTTCATGCCCTGGTCGCGCATCTGCATGATCGGGCCGTCCCAGGTCATGCCGATCACCGCGCCGTCCTGCATGAAGCCCGACTGGGTGTCGGCGGTGCCGCGCCACCAGTTCACGATCTGGGCCTTGTTGGCGATGATGTAGTCGGCCGCCTTGCCGTAGCCGAGGTCGAAATCGGCCTCGTTCGCGTAGGCCCTGCGCATCGTGCCCTCGGGCAGTTCGCCCGTCCGTTCCATCCAAAGGCCCGTGCCCAGCATCAGCGACCGCTGGCGGGCCAGCATCTTGCCCTTGTACTCGGGGTTCCACAGGTCGCCGAACGACAGTTTGCCGTATTCGGTCTTGACCACGTCGGAGTCGAAGGCCATCGCCTCGGTGCCCCAGTCGTAGGGCAGGCAGTAGTTCACGCCGCCGGGTGCGGCGTCGAGTTCCACCACGGCGTCGAGGAAGCTTTTCGGCATGTTGCCGATGTTCTTCAGCCGGCCGTAGTCGATCGGCTGGAGGTTCCCCACCTCGAGGTGCGCCGCGATCCAGCCGACCGATGGCGAGGCAAGATCCCAGCCCGAACCGCCGGCGGCCTTGAGCTTGTTCAGCTGGTCCTCGTTCGTGGAAAAGGTCGTGACCTTCAGCTTGATCCCGGTATCGGCCTCGAACTTGTTCACAAGCGCGGGCGGCGCATAATCCTCCCAGGTGAACCAGTTGAGCTCGCCCGAGGAGGCGAGCGATCGCCGGACGTAGAGCGGCGCGGCAAGCGCCGCCGCGCCGAGCATGAGGCCCGCCTTCGCAACGCTGCGGCGCGTCGGGCCGAGGATGAGTTTCGACATGCGCATCTCCCTGTTGGCGCGCAGGGTCGGCCCGGCATCAGGGGCCGCCGCGGCTGGCGCAGCGGCATGATGAAGGTGCCGCGGCTTGGTGCAAGGAAAATCGGCATCGGCGCCGCCTGCGGGGCCGGCAGAGCCCGCCGCCGCCGCCACCGCGGGCATCAGCGCGCCGGATTTCTACCCCCGAGGCGATCAAACCGCGGGGAATTCGCGAATCACCCGCGCCGGCGGGCGGGCCGCGCCACCCTGCGGCGGAAGACCTTAACCGCGCGATTCCATAGGCTTGTCATCCACCGGTTACACGGCTTTCACGGGCGATCGTCGCCCTGTGCATGGCCGGCGCGCACGGCCGCCTCGGCCGCGGCGGCCAGCGCCTTGCGCCCGGCGAAGTCCGAAACCCGCAGGGGCGGATGGAAGATCACGCGCGCCGCGCCCTGCGGCCGCGCCGCCAGCACCCGCAACAGGTGCGGGCCGAAGGCCATGTCGCCCCACCAGCCGTAGAAGCGCGGATCGGCCCCTGCGGGTGCGGTGTAGCGGACCGAAACGGGCTGGATGTGCATCCCCTCGCGCAGCGCGTCGTCGAAGAACGCCTCGAACAGCGTGGTCTTGAAGGGCAGCACGCGCAGCCCGTCGGTCGAGGTGCCTTCGGGGAAGAACATCAGCCGGTGCCCCGCCCGCAGGCGCGCGACGAAGAGGTCGCGCTGCGCCATCGCGTCGGCACCCCTGCGGGTGATGAAGACGGTCCCGGTCGCTCGCGCCAGCCAGCCGATGCCGGGCCAGCCCGCCACTTCGGCCTTCGACACGAAATAGAGGCGATGCGCCGCGTTCAGCGTGAAGATGTCGAGCCAGGACGCATGGTTGGCCACCATCGCGCCGGGCTGGTCCAGCGGCCGGCCCGTGACGGTCAGCCGGATCCCGAGGATCAGGAACGCGGCCCGGCACACGCCTTGCGTGATCCGGGGCGTCAGCGGCCGGTTCAGGCCGAACAGCGGCCGCTCGACCAGCCGCAGGAGCAGGAGCAGCAGAAGTCCGCCGTAGGTGACAGCCCCGAGCAGCCCGCCGCGCACGAGGACGCGCAGCCAACCGCCGCGCGTGATGGGCGGCAGCACGGGTTCGCCGCCCTGCCCGCGCCAGGTCGTCATGCCGCGGCCGGCGCCCGCCCCGCCTTGCGCACATAGAAGTCGCGGTGCCGCGCCGACATCCGCGCGGTGTCCATCACAAGGCAGACGTCGGTGGTGTTGAACGCCTGGTCGATCCAGGCCCCTTCGCCCACATAGCCGCCGAGCCGCAGATAGGCCTTGATCAGCGCCGGCGTCGCCTGCATCGCGGCTCGGCGATCGATCGCGTCGGGCGGGATCAGGTCCATCGCCTGCGCACAGGCGGGCCGGACGCGCGCCCGCAGGTCCGGCGGCGCCAGATGATGGTAGTGCAGATAGCTCAGCGACTGCGCCAGCGGCGCGGGGTCGGTGCCGTGGAACGAGGCGACGCCAAACAGGATCTCGATCCCGCGGTCCAGCACATAGTCCGCCAGCGCGTTCCAGAGGTGAAACATCGCCGTGCCGCCGCGATAGTCGCGGTGGACGCAGGACCGGCCGAGCTCCAGCAGCCGCCGGCCCGTGGCGCGCAGGGGGGCGAGGTCGTATTCGTCCTCGGAATAGAACCGGCCCAGCCGGTCCGCCCGGTCGGACGGCAAGAGGCGATAGACCCCCACGACATGGTCGAGCGCCGCGGCGTCCCGTCGGGTGTCGATCAGCACAAGGTGGTCGAAGTACGGGTCGAACTCGTCCGCCTCTAGCCGGTTGGCATGGTCGACCATCGGTCCGTCGGCGCCCAGCTCCTCCACGAACACGGCATAGCGCAGCCGCTGCGCCGCCGCGCGGTCCTGCGGGTCGGTCGCAAGGCGGATCGCGAAATGCGGATCGTCGGCGATCATCGGGGCGCGTCCGGTGCGGGGTCGGGCGGATCTAGCCGCGGCACGGCCTCGATGCAACACAAACCGGGCCGCTTTCGCTTCAGGGTTGCACAGCCTCAGCCACACAACCTATGGTGGCTTCAGGCGCCGAAGTCGGGGATCAGGGGGACCATGTTGGCATCGATGACGACCTTGCCCGCATGTTCGAAGTTCACCGTCACCCGGCCGGCGACGTTCGACTGCACCTGCCCCGCGCCCCAGTCGGGCCGGCCGGGGTGGCGCACGATCAGGCCCGGCGTCAGGACCGCGGTCGGCAGGGGTGGCGCGCCGGTCATCGGGGGCTACCGGTGACGGACGCCGGCGACCTCGCGGCGCTGGTCGCCTCGCGCCTCTGCCACGACCTGATCAGCCCCCTCGGCGCGATCGGCAACGGGGTGGAGCTGATGGCGCTGGAAGGCGGCCGCAGCGGGCCGGAACTGGCGCTGATCGGCGACAGCGCGGCGCAGGCGGCGGCAAGGCTGCGGTTCCTGCGGGTGGCCTTCGGCGCGGCGGCGGCCGACCAGCGGATGGGGTCGGCGGAGGTGCGCGCACTGCTGGCCGAGGCCTGGCGCGGCGGACGGCTGCGGGTGGACTGGGCGCCGCAGGGCGACCACGCCCGGCGCGAGGTGCGGCTGGCGCTCTTGGCCGTGCTCTGCCTCGAGGCGGCGATGCCGCGGGGCGGACGGATCGTCGCGGACGAAGCGGGCGGGCGCTGGACTATCGCGGCCGAAGCGCCGCGCCTGCGCCCCGACGCCGGCCCCTTCGCCGCGCTGGCGACCGCGGCCGGCCCGGCCGGCGTGACGGCGGGCACCGTGCAGTTCGCGCTTCTGCACGCAGGCGCCCAGGCCCTGCGGCGCAGGATCGCGGTCGAGGTCGGGGACACACGGGCCGTCATCGCGATCTGACGCTCAGGGCCGGATTGTGCCGTCGCCGGTCACCAGATACTTGAACGACGTCAGCTGTTCCGCCCCGACCGGGCCGCGGGCGTGCAGCTTGCCGGTGGCGATGCCGATCTCCGCGCCCATCCCGAATTCGCCCCCGTCGGCGAACTGGGTCGAGGCGTTGCGCATCAGGATCGCGCTGTCGAGCTGCTGGAAGAACCGCGCGGCGGTGGCGTCGTTCTCGGTCAGGATCGCCTCGGTATGGCCCGAGCCGTAGCGGCGGATGTGGGCGATCGCCTCGTCCACACCGTCCACCAGCTTCGCGGCGATGATGCTGTCGAGGAACTCGCGCCCGAAGTCGCCGGGTTCGGCGCGGACGGTGCCGGGCACCTTCAGAAGCTCGCCCTCGGTGCGCACCTCGACCCCGGCGGCGAGCAGGTCCGCGATCAGGACGGGGCCGTGCTGCGT
Source organism: uncultured Paracoccaceae bacterium (assembly GCA_938028765.1). Taxonomy (GTDB): domain Bacteria; phylum Pseudomonadota; class Alphaproteobacteria; order Rhodobacterales; family Rhodobacteraceae; genus CALIZF01. Next base: position 24,111 of record CALIZF010000002.1, on the reverse strand, counting down.
GTAGAAGCGCCAGTCGATCAGCAGGCATTCGGCCGCGCCGCAGATCCCGGTGCGGCGGGTCTTGGCGTTCAGCACCACGCGGCGGGCCTTCGCCACATCGGCGTCGCGGTCGGCATAGACGTGGCAGATACCTTCGAGATGGGCGAAGACCGGCACCCGCGCCTCGGCCTGCACCAGGGCCACAAGGCTCTTGCCGCCGCGCGGCACAATCACGTCGATCGTCCCGGCCATGCGCAGCATCGCGGACACCGCCGCGCGGTCGGTCACCGGAACAAGCTGGATCGCGTCTGCCGGGATGCGCGCCTGGGCGAGGCCCCAGATCATGCAGGCGTGGATCGCCCGCGACGAGTGCGCGCTTTCCGATCCGCCGCGCAGGATCACGGCGTTGCCGGCCTTCAGGCACAGCGCACCGGCATCGGCCGTCACGTTCGGGCGGCTTTCGTAGATCACGCCGATCACGCCGAGCGGGGTCGCCACGCGGCGGATGTTCAGACCCGAGGGCACGGTCCAGTCCGCCAGCACCCGCCCCACCGGGTCCGGCAGTTCGGCGACCACGCGCAGCCCGTCCGCGATGGCGCGGATGCGCCCCTCGTCCAGCCGGAGGCGGTCGGACATGGCGGGCGACAGGCCGCGGGCGGCGGCTGCCGCCATGTCCTCGGCATTGGCGGCGAGGATCTCGGCCCGCCGTTCCCAGACGGCATCGGCCGCCCCGATCAGGGCCGCTTGCTTTCGTTCCGGCGAGGCGCAGGCAAGCGCGGCCGCGGCCGCGCGCGCGCGCGCGCCCATGTCGGCCATCAGGGCGTCGATGTCTGCGCGTTCCCCGTCCATCGCCCTTCCCCCTCTACTGCCGCCCTCGGTCCGGCGCACCCGCCGCCTCTGCCCCGCGGGTCATGCCACAGTCGCGCGCAATCTTGAAGGTCCGCCCCCCTGCCCGCGTCAGAAGGGGTGCGCTGCCGGCCCGTTCGGGCACGGCCGCGCGCCATGGGGCCGCGCCGGCCGGGCGTCAGATCGCCATGTCGTCGCGGTGGATCAGCGCCGCCCGGCCGGGATAGCCGAGAAGGGCCGGGATTTCGCCCGACCGGCGGCCCATGATCGCGCGCGCCTCGGCCGCGGTGTAGCGGATCAGCCCCTTGCCGAGCGCAGCGCCGCCGGGACCGCGGATCGCCACCGGCTCGCCCCGGCCGAAGTCGCCCTCCACCGCGCGGACGCCCGCGGGCAGCAGCGACTTGCCCTGCATGAGCGCGCGCGCCGCCCCGGCATCGACCACCACCGCGCCCCGGTCCTTCATCGCCGCGATCCACCGCTTGCGCGCCGTCTGCGGATCGCCCGCGGGCAGGAACCACGTGCAGGCCGCCCCCGCCGCCAGCGCCGACAGCGGCCGGTCCACCGACCCTTCGAGGATCGCCATGGCGCAGCCGCCGGCGACGGCCGTCTTGGCCGCCATCAGCTTGGTCTTCATGCCCCCCTTCGACAGGCCCGACACCGGATCGCCCGCCATCGCCTCGATCTCGGGCGTGATGGCGGCGATGGTGTCGAAGCGGCGGGCGGCTGGGTCGATCCGCGGATTGGCGGAATAAAACCCGTCCACGTCCGACAGGAGGATCAGCTGGTCCGCCCCCGTGGTGACCGCGATCTGCGCCGCCAGCCGGTCGTTGTCGCCGAAACGGATTTCGTCCGTCGCAACGGTGTCGTTCTCGTTCACGATGGGGACGACGCCGAGCGACAGGAGCATCCCCATCGTCGCGCGGCTGTTGAGGTAGCGGCGGCGATCCTCGGTATCCTCGAGCGTCACGAGGATCTGGGCCGCCGTCAGGCCGTGGGGGGCCAGCGCCTCTTCATAGGCGCGGGCGAGGCGGATCTGGCCCACGGCCGCGGCGGCCTGGCTCTGTTCGAGGGGCAGGGTTCCGGCGGGCAGGCCCAGAACGCGGCGGCCGAGCGCGATCGCGCCCGAGGACACGAGGATGACATCCGCCCCGCGGGCCCGCGCCGCCGCCACGTCGGCCGAAAGCCCGGTCAGCCAGTCCGCACGCAGGCCCTGCGGCCCGACCAGCAGGGCCGAGCCGATCTTGACCACCAGCCGCCGGGCGGCGGTGACATCGGGCCGCGCGGCCGCAGGTCCGGTCACGGCCGCCATGCGCCCTCCGCCACCGGGGCCGCGCGGGCGGCGTCGATGGCGGCCAGTGCGGCGCGCAGGACCGGCGCGATGCCCTGACCCGTCGCGGCCGAGATCACCGCGACCGGCCCGCCCGAGGCGCGTTCCAGCGCCCGGCGGCGGCGCGACAGCGTCGGGCGGTCCACCGCGTCGGCCTTGTTCAGCACGGTCAGCCGCGGCTTGTCGGCAAGGCCCCCGCCGTAGGCCGCAAGCTCGCCGACGATCGTGCGGTAATCCTTCACGATGCTGGACGAGGTGCCGTCGATCAGGTGGATCAGCACCGCGCAGCGTTCCACATGCCCGAGGAACTGGTCGCCGAGGCCGCGCCCCTCGCTTGCCCCCTCGATCAGGCCCGGAATGTCGGCCAGCACGAATTCGCGCCCGTCGACCGCCACCACGCCGAGGCCGGGCACCAGCGTGGTGAAGGGATAGTCCGCGATCCTGGGCCGGGCGTTGGTGGTCGCGGCGAGGAAGGTCGATTTGCCCGCATTCGGCAGGCCCACGAGCCCGGCGTCCGCAATCAGCTTCAGACGCAGCACGATCGTGCGTTCCACGCCCGGCTGGCCGGGGTTCGCGCTGGCGGGCGCGCGGTTGGTCGAGGTCTTGAATCGCAGGTTGCCCCAACCGCCGTTGCCGCCCTGTGCCAGCAGCACCCGCTGGCCGGGTTCCACGAGGTCGGCGATCAGGGTTTCGCCGTCCTCCTCGAGGATCTCGGTCCCGGCGGGCACGCGCAGCACGATGTCCTCGCCCGACTTGCCGGTGCGCTGCGCGCCCATGCCCGGCTGGCCGTTCCGGGCGAAGAAGTGCTGCTGGTAGCGGTAGTCGATCAGGGTGTTCAGCCCCTCGACCGCCTCGGCCCAGACCGACCCGCCGTTGCCGCCGTCGCCGCCGTCGGGGCCGCCGAACTCGATGAACTTCTCGCGCCGGAACGACACGCAGCCCGCCCCGCCCCCGCCCGAGCGGATGTGGACCTTGGCGAGATCGAGGAACTTCATGCGTCGGCCCCGGCTTGCAGACCCCGGCGATAGACCCGCACGGGCGCGCGTTCAAGCCTGCGCGCGCCCGGCGCGGCCGCGACGGCGGCAGCGCGGCGGCGTCGCCGGCGGGCCATCGCGCGATCCGCCGCCGCCGCGATCGCCGGCGCCGCATCCCCGGGCGCAGGCGGCCGCCTGACCGGCCGCGGCGCGGAGATCCGGGCCGTCAGCGTCACGCCTGCCGCCGGCTGTAGGTCCATGTCGGCACGCGGGCGTTGCGCGCGACCGAGAAGGTCTCGGCATCGCCGAGATACTCGAAGCCTGCGTTGGTCAGCACCCGCGCCGACCGCGGGTTGTCCTGAAACACCTCGGCAAACAGCGTGCGGTCGCCGTTGGGGTTCGCCGCGACCAGCGCGCGCACGGCCTCGGACGCAAGGCCAGTGTTCCAGAAGGCGGGCGCCACCCAGTAGCCGATTTCCGATTGCGCCCGGTCCATCCGCTTCAGGCTGATCACCCCCAGCACCTCGGCCGACCCGTGGGCGGAGCCGTCGAGCACCCACACGTCCTCGGCCCGGCCGGGTGCGGTCGCGCGCGCGATGAAGGCCTCGGCCGCGCCGGGCGGCAGCGGATGGGGGATCGAGCGCGTCGCCTCGGCCACGCGGCGGTCGCCCGCGAAGAGGGCGAGAAGCCCCGCGTCGGACCGGCGCGGCGGGCGCAGCACGAACCGGTCGGTGGCGATGACGGGCTGTCCGTCGGTCGGCCGGTCGATCTTCATCACTTCCTCCTCCGAAGCGGCAGATCGCGGGGCGTTCCGCCCCCGCTGGATGTGGGTGGTCCGCCCCGCGCGCGCAACCGCAGGGCGGAAATGCGAAAGGGGACCGGCCTTTCAGCCGATCCCCGGTCTACGACACGGATGTGAAGGTCCGGCTTACTCGGCTGCTTCGGACGTCGGCAGGACGGATACGAACGTGCGCCCCTTCAGGCCCTGCTTGAACTGCACCCGGCCCGCGACGAGCGCATAGATCGTGTGATCCTTGCCCATGCCGACGCCAGTGCCGGGATGCCAGGTCGTGCCGCGCTGGCGCACGATGATGTTGCCCGGGATCGCGGCCTGCCCGCCGAACAGCTTGACGCCCAGACGGCGCCCCGCGGAATCGCGCCCGTTGCGCGACGAACCGCCTGCCTTCTTGTGTGCCATGCTTGGACCCTCCGGTTACGCGGTGGCGGTTTCGTGCGCGGCGCGGCGGGCCGCGGCGGTGCCGGTGGCGGGCGCGACGCCGGTCGCCCCCGCACCCGACGCGAGAATGCCGGTGATGCGCACGAGCGTAAGCTGCTGCCGGTGGCCCTTGGTGCGCTGCGAAGAATGTTTGCGGCGGCGCTTGACGAAGTGGATCGTCTTGTCGCCTTTGATCTGGTCGATCACGGTTGCCTGCACGGCGGCGTCCGCGACCGTGGGGGCGCCGACCACAGGGGTATCCCCGCCGATCATCAGCACCTCGTTGAACTGGATCGTGTCGCCGGCGGATGCCGCAAGCTTCTCGACACGCAGGACATCGCCCTCGCGCACCGTATACTGCTTGCCGCCGGTCTTCAGGACCGCGAACATCGGTCGTCTCCTTTGTCACCCGCGTCCTGCGGCCCCGGTCGCCCGGCGTTCCTGCCTGCGGACAGCGCGCCCCCGCGGGGCGATCGTTGGGCCGGGGCCGAGACCAAAACAGACGGGCCGCGCCCCGGCGCGACCCGCACCCCGCGCTTGTGGCGGAAGGCCGCGGCGAAGTCAACCGCCCGGCGTCACAGATCCTGCCCCTGCAGCACCAACGCCGCCGCCTTGCCGAGGTCGTGGGAAAGCTGCGCGAAGAGGGCGTCGAAGGCCGCGAACAGCGCCGCGTTCAGCCGCCGCCCCTCGGGCGACAGGCTGAAGGCGATATAGGCCTCGATGTCGGCATCCTCGAGCGGCGCATAGGCAAGGCCGAGGTAGGGGAAGACCCAGTCTTCCATGTCGCTGCGCACCTGCGCCTCGCCCGCCCAGAGATCGGCGATCACGTCGGCCTCGGGCACCTCGGCCCCCGGCGCGCCGCCGTCCCTGAGGCCGCGCCAGAAGGCGAGGTTGGCGTTCATCGCCCCGGCGACGTTCTGTTCCACAAGGTCGTTGGCCGCGACGAACCGGTCGATCAGCGCGACCCGGCCCGGGTCGGTCGTGCGCATGTCGTCGAAGGCCACGCGGGCGGCGTCCTTCACGTCGGGGTCGAGCAGCGCCTCTCGCGCCCCGATCTCGAGACCGACGATGCGCTGGCCGCGGTCGTCCGAAAAGAAGGCGGCAGCCGCGGCCGCCGCCTCGGGCGCGTCCGCGTATTCGGCGTTCAGCCGATCGGTCACGATGGCGGTCATCCGCGCGGGATCGTGGATGGCGGCCACCGCCGCGCTCCAGCGCGCCCCGCCGGCGCCGGGGAACAGCTCGCCCTCGACGTCGCGGCCGTAGGCGATGCCCTCTTCGGCCATCACGCCAACCAGCCGCTCGACCTGCATCGCGCGGATCAGCGCGGCGGCCGGCGGCTCGGCAGCGGCCGGCAGCGCCATCAGCAGTGCGGCAAGGAGGGCAAGCGCAAGACGGGCAACGGCGGCCATTGGCAGCTCCGCAAGACGTGGCGCACGTGACGTATGCCCGAAGCGGCCGGTTGCCAAGGACAGGCGCCACCAAGAACGCGAACGTGACGCGGAGGCCGGCCGAGAGGGACGAGGCGGCTATCCCGGCGCTGCAATCGGCCGGCCTGGCGCGGCCGCCGCCTGCGCGCCCCTCAGGGCGCGAGCATCGCGGCAAGGCGCGCCTTCTCGCCCCCGTCGCCCGGGTCCGAGATCGCGGCGGCCAGCGCCTGCAGCGTGGCGACGGAATGACCCGCGCGCAGCGCGTCCACATGCGGCAGCATCGCGCGGATGCCGGCGGCGCGCGGCGCGAAGCCGTCGAAGCGCAGCAGGGGGTTCAGCCAGATCAGCCGCCGCGCCGACAGGTGCAGCCGCTGCATCTCCTGCGCAAGGGGGCCGGCGTCGCCGCGGTCGAGCCCGTCGGTGATCAGGAGCACCACCGCCCCCTGCCCCAGCACGCGGCGCGACCAGTCGCGGTTGAAGGCATGAAGGCAGTCGCCGATCCGCGTGCCGCCCTGCCAGTCCTGCGCCTCGCGGCCGGCCGCGGCCAGCGCCGCGTCGGCATCCTTCTGGCGCAGGTGGCGGGTGATGTTGGTCAGGCGCGTGCCGAAGGTGAAGGCGTGCACGCGCGCCCAGCCCTGCCCCTGCCGGTTCGCCACCGCGTGGACGAAGTGCAGGACAAGCCGCGAATACTGCGCCATCGACCCCGAGATGTCGCACAGCACGACGAGGTTCGGCCAGCGGGTGGCGGGCGAGCGCGGCGCTATCCGCAGGACCTCGCCCCCGGTGCGAAGGGAACCGCGCAGGGTGCGCCGCCAGTCGGGCCGCCGCCCCGCGGCGTCAGGCGCCATGCGGCGCGACGGTATCGGGCGGACGGGCAGCGAAAGGGCGGCAAGCATCCGCTTTGCCTCGGCCACCTCGGCTGCCGACATCTGTTCGAAATCGAGCGTGCGCAGGCGTTCGGTGGCGCTGGCGGTGGCGGTCGCGTCGATCTCGATCCGTTCCTCGGCCTCGGGTCCGTCCCCGGCGCCCTCGGGCGCGGGCCCGCGGCCGTCCAGGAGCGCCTCGGCCGCGCGGCGGGCGCCGGCGGCGGCGGGGCTTTCCTCCTGCACCCCGCGGATGGCGGGCAGCATCAGGCTCATCATGTGTTCGAGGTAGCGGGGATCGCGCCAGAAGAGGCGGAAGGTCTGGTGGAACACCCGCGCGTGTTCCGGCCGGCTGACGAGGCAGGCGTGCAGCGTCCAGTAGAAATCCTCGCGCCGGGAGAAGCCCGCGGCCGCCACCGCCTCGATCGCGCCGCGGACGCGCCCCGGCCCGACCGGCAGCCCTGCCCGGCGCAGCGCCCGGGCGAAATGCGCGATGTTGTGGACAAGCTTGCCGTCCTTGGGCAGGGGCAGGTCGGGGTATTCGGGCATGGCGGCGGTTCCGGTGGCAGGCCCCTCGGGTTCATCCCCGCGGGCGCCCGCGGCGCATCTGCGTGACAGGGACGCCCGCCGTCATCCCGCGGCAAGGCTGCGGCGCGCCTCGTCGAGAAGGCGTCTGGCCTCGGACCCCTGCAGCTTCTGGATGTCGTCCTGGTATTTCAGGATCGCGCCGAGGGTATCGGCGATCACCTCGGGCGACAGCGCGATGACGTCGAGCGCAAGCAGGCACTTCGCCCAGTCGATGGTCTCGGCCACGCCCGGCTTCTTGAAGAGATCCTCGCTGCGCAGCCGCTGGACGAAGGCCACGACCTCGCGGCTGAGGGTTTCCGAGGCTTCGGGCGCGCGCGCGTTCAGGATCGCGATCTCCCGGTCGAAGGTAGGGTAATCGACCCAGTGGTAGAGGCAGCGGCGCTTCAGCGCATCGTGCACCTCGCGGGTGCGGTTCGACGTGAGGACGACGATCGGTGGCTCGGGGGCGCGGATCGTGCCGAGTTCGGGGATCGTCACCTGGAAGTCCGAGAGCGCTTCGAGAAGGAACGCCTCGAAGGGTTCGTCGGTCCGGTCCACCTCGTCGATCAGCAGCACCGGCGGCCCGCCGGGCTGCGGGCGCATGGCGGCCAGCAGCGGGCGCTCGATCAGGAATTCCTCGGTGAAGAGCTCGTCCCTGAGGTGCCGCCGGTCGGTCGCGCCGGACACCTCGGCGGCGCGGATGGCGATCATCTGCGCCGCGAAGTTCCATTCGGCCACCGCCGAGGCCGCATCGAGCCCCTCGTAGCACTGAAGGCGGATAAGCCGGCGGCCGAGTGCCGCGGCCAGCGCCTTGGCGATCTCGGTCTTGCCGGTGCCCGCCTCGCCTTCGAGGAACATCGGCCGTCCGAGGCGCAGGGCAAGGAAGGTCACGGTGGCAAGCGCGCGGCCGCAGACATAGCCCTGGCCGGCGAGCAGGTCCTGAACGGCGTCGATCGAGCCGGTTTCGCGCATGGGACCGCCCTCCCCCGGCGGCAGCGCCACGGTGGCGGGGCGGCGGGCAGCGGTCAAGCGCGCGGACATGCGACCTTTGGCCAAGGCGCGCGCGTCGGCCGCCTGCGCCGATCCGGTACGCCGGCACGGCGGGGTCGCGCGGCAGGATCGGGGCGGCGACGGCCCGAGCCGCCGCGAGGCCCGCCCGCATCACACCGCCGCAGAAAGCGAGGGCAGCGCGGCCGCGATCCGGTCGCGGTAGGGTTCGTGCTGCGGCGGGAGCTTCAGCGCAGCGCCGAGCGCCTCCACCGGTTCGTCCACCGCGAACCCGGGCGGGTCGGTGGCGATCTCGAACAGCACCCCGCCGGGTTCGCGGAAATAGATCGCGGTGAAATACTGCCGGTCGATCGGCGGCGTCGTGCGGTGGCCGGCCGCGGCGAGGCGGTCGATCCAGTGCCGCTGCTCGGCGTCGGTGCGGGCGCGGAAGGCGACGTGGTGGATCGTGCCCGCGCCCGACCGGCCCCGCGGCGCGCCGTCGCGGCGCAGGAGGTCCACCGACGCGCCGGGGGCGTCGCCGGGGGCGGTCAGGCGCAACCGCTCGCCCTGCGCGCCGGTCTCGTGCCCGGCCTCGGCCCAGCCGAAGATGTCGGTCAGGATGCGCGCGGTCGGGCCGGGATCGGCCAGCAGCAGCGTGACGGAATGGAGGCCCTCGGTCTCGCCCGCGGCCGGCCGGCCGGTCTCGACCAGTTCGACCGGGGCGCCGTCGGGGTCGGCCAGGGCCAGGACACGCGCGCCGAAACGTTCCGTCAGGGTCGTGGCGTGCCCCTCGGCGCGCAAGCGGTCGGCCAGCGCATCGAACCGGCCCGCCGCCACCGCATAGGCGTGGGCCGAGGCCATGCCGGTGCCGATCCGCCCCGGCGGGGCGCCGGGGACGGGGAAGAAGGTCATGATGCTGCCGGGGCTGCCGGTCCGGTCGCCGTAGTAGAGGTGCCAGGTGTCGGGGGAGTCGAAGTTGACCGTCTGCTTGACCAGCCGCTGGCCGAGCGATCGGGTATAGAAGGCGATGTTCGCATGCGGCGGGCCGCTGATCGCGGTCACATGGTGCAGGCCGGGGATGGCCGTCATGGGGGTCTCCTGCTGGCGCGGCAGGGCTGCCGACCAGGGCGATGTGGCGACGCCGGGGCGGCGGGGAAAGACACGGGCCGCGCAGGGCATCGGTGCATCACCGCAGATCCGCAGCGCTCAGAGGCGGCGCATCGCCTCGCGGATCGCGCGGTTCTCGCCCCGCGCCAGCACCCAGTCGCCGAGGCGGCGGGCGAGCGCAGGGTGACGGTCCGCCGCCCGCTCGAACAGCTCGCGCTGATAGCGGGGGAACGACCGGCGCGCGCGCAGCGCGGCATAAAAGGCCGCAGGGGTCAGGCTGCCGTCGAGGGCGGCGAGGATGATCGGGTTCAGGATGCCCATCTGGTGCAGCGACGACCCCAGCCGGTGCCCCAGCAGCGGCGTGCGCAGCTTCACCACATTCGCCCCGCCGAACCGCGCCACATGGGCGGCATCCAGCGGCTCGTAGGGATCGTAGAGGATCGTCACCCGCCGCGCCGCCGCGCTGACCGCAGCAGCGTCGCCGTAGGGCCCCGAGAAGTCGCGCCCCCAGGCAGTGCGGTAGCGGGTTTCCCAAGGCACGAGCGTCTTGTCGAGCGTGGACTGCGGCGAGATCGCCACCACGTCCGCCCCCGGTGCCGCGGGCACGAAGGCGCAGGCGGCATAGCCGCCCATCGACGCGCCGTAGAACACCACCCGGTCGAAGCGGGCGAAGAAGCCCGTGTCGCGCAGGCGGTCGAACTCGGCCCAGACCCAGGGCTCGCGGTACCAGGTCCAGCCGCCCGCCATCACCCCGAGCATCGACCAGCCCTGCCGCTCGATGAACTGGAAACCCCAGGGGCGACGCTCCTCGCGCTTCGTCATCGCGATGTCGAGGTTGTCGAAGGTGACGACCAGCGTCGGCCCGCGCGGGATGAAGAGGAAGGAATGCCCCGCCCCTTCGGTGTAGAACCCCTCCGGCCCCGCAAGGCTGCGGGCGATGGCAGCCCAGGCGGGATCGGCGGCAGGCGCGGGCGGATGCGGGCGGAAGAGTGCACGGGTGACGCCCTCGGCCTCGCCCAGCACCTCCAGCGTGCCGCGGTCCTTCAGCCAGGGCCATGCACCAGACCCCTTGCGGATCTCGGTCAGCAAGACCGTGTCGGCGTGCAGGCAGGCATCCAGCACCGGGGCGAGATGGCCGATCTTGGCGCCGTTGCCGAAGAGACCGACATTCAAGATGGCGTCGGCGGGCTTCAGCGCGGCAGCGCTGCGGGCGATGCGCAGGCGGCGGTCGGGGACCCCGGCTGCGGCCAGGGCTGCTCGGTAGGGGCCGATCCAGGCCGAGGGTTCGGCGGGAAACCGGCCCTCGCGGTCGATATCGACCGCGACGATGTCGCAGTCGAAACGCGCCTGCGCCGCCGCCGCCAGCGCCGGCGCATTGCCGCCGAGGTCGACCAAAACCCCGATCCGGTCGCCCAGATGCGCCAACAGCGCCGCCTCGGGCAGCGCGGCCGCCGCCGGCCGCGGCGTCGCGGGCGGCAGGGCCACCGGCGCGGCGACCGGGTCGATCCCGTGCCGCGCGGCAAGCGCGGCGAGGAAGGAGCCTGCGGGCGGCAGGCCGCCGTGGCGCACCGCAAGGTCGCGCCGCGTCGCCGGCCAGAGACGCAGGGTCAGCGCCTGCGGGCCGATCAGGCCCTCGGTCGCGCGCGGCGGCCGGAAAAGGCGCGCCCGGTCGGCATGGGCGACCGGCGCGACCGCCGACGAGGGCAGCACCGGGGCGGCCGCAGCGTGCAGCGGCACCAGCCGGTCGAGCAGACGGCCGAGGTCATCGCCCGGCCGGAACGCGGCGGCAAGGGCGGACAACAGCGCGCTGTCCCTCGGGATCGCCAGCACCGCCGTGCCGATGGCGTGGTCCACAGGCCGTGCGCGCGCCAGGAACCAGCCACCCTCGGGCAGCACCGGCGCGCGGGCGATCACATCGGCCTCGGCCACCAGCCAGCCGGGCCGACCGGACAGCAGCGCCAGCCGTGCCGCCGCCGGATCGTCGCCGGGGGGCACAACCTCGGCCCGGTGGCCCGCGGCGGCCCAGGCCGCCATCGCGAGGTGCAGCGTCCAGTCGGGCGGCCCGTCCCACAGGACCGCGACGGGCGGCGGCAGCGCCATCGCCTATTCCGCCGCCTCCGCCGCCGGGGCGGCATTCGGGCGCAGCGGCGCCGCCGCCGGATCGATCCCGTGCTTCTTCAGAAGCTGGCCGATCAGGCTGCGCGGCTTCGGCACCCCGCCTGCGTGGCTGAGGATGCGTTCCCGCATCCGGCGCCCGTAGAAGTGGATCGAGAAGGTCTCGTCGGTCACATACTGGCCCACGTCCACGCCGGGGCGCAGCATCAGCCGGCGGTCTTCGTAGGCGAAGGGATAGAGGGTGACGCGCGGCATGCTGAAGCGGATCTCGCCCGTTTCCTTCAGGAAATGCGTCAGCGCACGCGGCCCCCAGACGCCCCAGGGCATCTCGCCCGCGTGCAGGGGCCGGCCGGCGTCGCGCGCCGCCTCGAGGCGCGCGCGCTCCTCGCCCTCGAACCAGGGCGGGATGGCATAGGGATCCGACGTGAACTCGAGCAGGCCGGCGAGCGTTGCGCTGTCCCGCGGCAGGCCGAGGACGCCGTTGTTCACCCCTGTCTCGCTCTCCCAGGCGTGGAAATGGCCTGTGGTCGTGCTGAAGGGGCGGACGCAATAGGCATCCGTGTCGGCCCAGATCGTGCGGTCACACTTGGCCAGCATGCGATAGCGGAACTGGTCGGCCTGCGGGGCGGGGCTGCCGGTGCGGGTGTGCCGCAGGATGGTGCCGCGCGGCTGGATCGTGTTGGCGTCGGCGACCTCGACCCCCTCGGGCGCGTTCGTGACGCCTTCGTAGGTGTAGAGCGTGACGTGGTGCCCCGCGTCCACGAAGGACTTCAGGCAGAGCTGTTCGAGGTAGGACAGGTTCCCCCCGATCCACAGCGCCCCGATCCTGTATTCGATGGCCATGCCGCCCCTGCCCCTGCCCGTTCCGGGTTTCCTTATGGGCCGGGAATCTGACCGAAGCCTTGCGCCTTGCCAACGGAAATCGCACCCGGCGCGTGCGGCGCGGTTTGCGGCCGGGCGGGCCTGTGGTAAGCCGGCCGCAGGGCGGACGCGCCCGCGGCGGAAGATCGCGGCGCAGCCCCGGGTCAGGATGGCGGGCAGGACGGCAGATGACCGTACCAGGGACGCAAGCGGGCGGGATCGCCGTCCACCACCGCGCGTGGACGCCGGTGCGCGCGGGCGAGTTCCTGATGCTCGACTGCGTCGCGCAGGGCGACGGCCCGGGGTGGCTTGCCTTCCTTGGCGCGGGCGCGACGCCCGAGGACCTGACCGGCGCGGGGCCGCGCATCGCCGAGGTGCGGCAGATCGGGGCGGGCCTCATCGTGGCCGGGACGGGAGGCGGGGCGATCCTCACGCCGGGCGGGCCGCTCGCGCCTGCGCCGGTCCCGCCCGAAACCGGCCTTCTCGCCGGGCGCGACGTGGCGCTGGCTTTCCGCCTGGCCGAGACGCCCGCGCAGGTGGCCGCCTGGGCGCTGTGGCACGCGGCCGAACACGGGATGACCGGGGCGCTGATCGTGGACCGGGCTGCGCCGGACGGGGCGCCCGGCCCCTTCGCTGACGCGCTGCGCGCGGCACTTGCGGGGGCGGCGGCGGACCTCGCGGTGGTGGTCCTGTCGCCCGGCGTGCCGCTCGGCCGCGCAGGCCTCGCGGCCGAGACGCACCCCCTCATGGCTCCCGACGCACCGGGGAAGGACCGGATGGCGGCGCCCCCGCCCGACCCCTGGCTGTCGCCGCTCGGCGAGGGGGCGGTGCACGAGGCGCTGAAGTGGCGCTTCCTCGCCGGCGCGCGGGCGGTCCTGACGCTCGACCCCTGCGACGTGCTGCCGCCGCGCGCGGGCGATGCGCCTTCGGCCTTCGACCTTTGCGCGCAGGCGACGCAGGGCGTGGTGCTGCTGGTCGGGCGGCGGGTCTATCCCTGGCGCGTCCGGGCCGGCGCCGAGGCGGCCATCGGCGACCACATCTGCCGGCAGTTCGACGCGCGCCGCGGCATCGCCCGCTGGGGCGTTGCACCGGCGGTGGCGGGTCTCGACCGGACGTGGCGCGCCACCCGCGTGGCCTTCGCCCGGCCCGATCCCGCAGTGACCGTGCCCTTCTGGCGCTGCATGGCGCTACGCGTGCCGGGACGGGCCACATCGGAACTGGTGCCCAAGACCTCGCTGGTCGAGGATCCCGCGCTGCTCGCGATGGCCGACCGGCTGGGCCATCGGCCGGTGCGCGCGCCCGTCTCGGCCGTCCGGACGGCGCTACCAGACCCCGGCCGGACCGCCATCGTCACCACGATGAAAAACGAAGGCCCCTTCATCCTCGAATGGCTGGCCTTCCACCGCGCGATCGGCGTTTCGGATTTCCTGATCTACACCAACGACTGCACCGACGGGACCGATGCGTTCCTCGACCTTCTGCAAGACAAGGGGCTGGTGCAGCACCGCGACAACCCGTTCCGCGCGATGAACCTCAAACCCCAGCATGCCGCCCTGCAGGCGGCCGAGGGCGAGGACGTGATCGCGCGGGCAGGCTGGGCGATCTGCATGGACGTGGACGAATTCATCAACATCCGTCTCGGCGACGGCCGGCTGCCTGCGCTCTACGCCGCGATGGAGGCGGCGCATCCGGGCGCAAACATGATCGCGCTGACCTGGCGCCTCTTCGGCAATGCCGACGTGGACGCCTTCGACCCCGACGTGCCGATGATCGCGCAGTTCACCCGCTGCGCGCCCGAGGTGGTGCGAAAGCCCCACCAGGCGTGGGGGTTCAAGACGCTGTTCCGCAACATCGACCTCTACAAGAAGCTGGGCGTGCACCGGCCGAAGGGGCTGCGGCCCGACCTGTGGGACCGCGTCGTCTGGCTGAACGGATCGGGCGCTCGGCTGCCGCGCGAGATGTTCCGGAACGGCTGGCGGTCCACGCTCGAGACCTACGGCTACGACTGGGTGCAGCTCAACCACTATGCCTGCCGGTCTGCCGAAAGCTTCCTCGTCAAGCGCGACCGGGGGCGGGTGAACCATGTGGACCGCGACCAGGGCCTGAACTACTGGTTCCGCATGAACCACAACGCGGTCGAGGACCGATCGATCCTCAGGATGCTGCCTGCGATGCTGGCCGAGCGCGACCGCCTGCTGGCAGACCCCGCCATCGCCGCGGCCCATGCGGCCTGCGTGGCCGCGCACCGGGCGAAGATCGCCGCGCTGATGGCACGCCCCGACCAGGCGGCGTTCCACGCCGAGCTGACCGGCGCGCGGATGCGCCTGCTGTCGCGCCGGCTGCACCATTTCGGCGCGGCCGTGTTCAACGTGGGCCCCCAGGTGATCCCGGACGAGGTGGCGCTCGCGCCGGAGCTGCCTGCGGATTTCTTCTTCACCGTCGCGCATGCGGGCGAGGCGGCGCATTGACCGGGTACGGGGAAAGGGGGGCGCTGCCCCCGTCCGCCCGTTCCGGGCGGACTCCCCCGGAGTATTTCGGACAAGGTGAAGCAGGGGCGGGATGCGGATCCTCGCGGTCCTGACAGCGAAGGACGAGGGCGCCTTCCTCCTCGAGTGGGTCGCCCATGCGAAGGCGGCAGGGTTCACCGACATCCTGATCCTGACGAACGACTGTTCGGACGGGACGGATGCGATGGCGGCGCGGCTTCAGGCGCTCGGCCTTGCCGCGCATGTGCCCAATCCGGGGCCGCATCCGAAGGGGGCGCAGTGGGCTGCGCTGGACCTCGCCGGGCGGCATCCGCTATGGGCCGCGGCGGACTGGGCGATGGTGCACGACATCGACGAGTTCCTCTGCGTGAAGGCGGGCGACGGGACGATTCCCGCACTGCTGGCCGCGTTGCCGGGCGTCGATGCGGTGGCGGTGACCTGGCGGATGTTCGGAAACGGCGGGATCGCCGCCTACGAGGACCGGCCGGTGACCGCGCAGTTCACCCGCGCGGCCCCGGCCGTCTATCACTGGCCCTGGCGGACCCAGCTTGTCAAGACGTTGCACCGGCCCGGCCTGTGGAAGCGCCCGGGCGTGCACCGGCCGCGTGGGCCGCTGGCACCGACGGTCTGGGCGGACGGATCGGGGCGACGGCTTTCGGGGGCATGGGAAACGGGCCGGATCCTTGCCGAACCGGGGCGCGACACCACGGCGCTGGCGCAGGTCAACCACTATGCGCTCGGCGCGATGGAATCTTACATCATCAAATGCGCCCGCGGGCGGGCGAACCGCGAGGCGGCGGGCCTCGACACCGGCTACTGGGTGGAGCGGAACCTGTGCGCAGCCGAGGACGGCGCGGCCGCGATCCTGGCCGCGCCGCGTGCGGACTGGCTCGCCCGGCTGCACGCCGACCGCAGTCTTGCGGCGCTGCATGCGGCGGCGGTGGCCTGGAGGCGCGCGCGCTTTGCCGCGCTGATGGCGGAAGAGCCGTGGCGCGCGCTCTACGGCCGGCTGATGATGGTGCCGCCCTCGCGCGTGCTGACGGCGGCCGAGGCGGCGGCGATCCGCCGCTTCGCGCAGCCGGACCGGACGGTCAGCCCCTGAGGCCGGTTTCCTCGAGCAGCCCCAGCCGCTTGGCCTCGTCGTAGTAGCCGCGGCGGTACCACATCACGGCGCGGTCGCGGTTGCCGCGGGCGACGATCCAGGCCCCGCGCAAGTATCTCACCCCGTAGTCGAGGTTCGTCGCGGGATCGAGCAGCTCCGACGCCTCGCCGCGGAAGCCCATGGCGCGCGCGGTGGCGGGGTGGACTTGCATCAGGCCCATGTAGGGGCCGTTGCGCGCTGCGGGGTCGTAGCTGCTTTCTGACCGCACCACGCGATGGACGAGGTCGGCCGGCAGGTCGTGGCGGCGGGCGGCGGCATCGATCAGCCGGCGGATTTCAGGCGTGCCGCCGGGGGCGGCCTCGGCGCGGCCGGCGAGGTCGCCGCGCCGTCCACAGGCGGAGGCGAGGCCGGCGGCGGCAAGCATCAGGGCGTGGCGGCGGTTGAGCATCATGGCAGAGCGATAGCGGTCCCAGGCCGGCCGGAAAAGACCCCCGGGCGGGGCGGGCAGGCTTGACCGCAGGTTTCCGCCGGCGCAACAGGAAGCGAACGGAGGCCCCGATGACCCGATCCCCTGCGCTCGACTTCCTGCTTTCGCGCCGGTCCCGGCCGGCGAGGATCCTGCGGCCGCCGGTGCCCGGCCGGGACGAGCTGCGCATCCTTCTGACCGCCGCCGTGCGGGTGCCCGACCACGGCAAGCTGGAACCCTGGCGGCTGATCGTGCTGGAACGCCCGGCGCTGGCGCGCCTGGCCGCGCTGGCCGCTGCGCGGGCGGCGGAAGCGGGGCTGGACGACGACCAGATCGCCAAGGCGCGCGCGCAGTTCGACCAGAGCCCGCTGACGGTCGCCGTGATCGGCGTGCCGAAGGCGACCGACCGGATCCCCGCGACGGAGCAGGCGCTGTCGGCCGGATGCGTCTGCCTGTCGCTGGTCAACGCGGCGCTGGCGGCGGGATGGGGCGCGTCCTGGCTGACGGGATTTGCCGCCTACGACCGCGGGTTCGCGGCCGAAGGGCTGGGGCTGTCGGAGGGCGAATGGATCGCGGGCTTCATCCATGTCGGCACTGCGGCCGAGGCCGTGCCGGACCGGCCTCGGCCCGATCTCGACCGGATCGTGACCTGGGCCGCGGCGTGACGGGCGCGTGCGCGTGATCCTGTCGGATTTCCTCAGGGCGCTCGGCCAGCTTGGCGACCGGCGCTTCCGGCGGGTGCTGGGCCTGGGGCTGGCGCTGACGGCCGCGCTGCTGGTCGCCGTCTATGTCGCGTTCCTGGCGGTCCTGCAGGTCGTCACGCCCGAGACGGTGGACATCCCGCTGGTTGGCCCCGTCAGCGGGATCGACACCCTGCTGTCCTGGGGGTCGCTTCTGTTCATGATCGGCCTTAGCGTCTTCCTGATGGTGCCGGTCGCGGCGCTGTTCACGGGCCTCTTTCTCGACGAGGTGGCGCAGGCGGTCGAGGATCGGCACTATCAAGACCTGCCGCCGGTGCCGCGGCTGCCCCTCGGGGATGCGCTGATCGACAGCCTGAACTTCTTCGGCGTCCTCATCGCCGTCAACGCGGTGGCATTCATGCTGGCGGCGTTCGCGGGGCCATTCGTGCCGGCGGTGTTCTGGGCCGTGAACGGCTATCTGCTAGGGCGCGAGTATTTCACGCTGGCCGCGATGCGGCGGGTCGGGCGTCAGGGCGCGCGAGAGCTGCGGGCCCGCCACCCGCTGACGATCTGGCTGGCGGGGGTGCTGATGGCCGCGCCGCTGTCTTTGCCGGTCGTGAACCTTCTTGTGCCGATCCTCGGTGCTGCGACCTTCACCCACCTCTTCCATCGGCTTCGCGCGCGGGACCCATCGTCCCCCTGATGTCGAAGTCGCGCACGCTGATCGAGCCCGACAGGATCACGCCCGAGATCAGCGCCCAGATCACGGTCGCAACGATCGTGGTCAGCCGCATCTTCCGCGCCACCACGAACCCCTGCGGTGCGCTGGCGGGTGTGCCCGGTTCGACCGTCCCGGCATCGCCCTGCGTGGTCAGACGCAGGGGCAGCACGACGAACAGCGTCATGAACCAGCAGACGGCGAAGAGGACGATGGCGGCGGTGATCGACATCAGACCTGCTCGAGCTCGACGAGGCAGCCGTTGAAATCCTTGGGGTGCAGGAACAGCACCGGCTTGCCGTGGGCGCCGATCTTCGGCTCGCCGTCGCCGAGGACGCGGGCACCCGCCGCGCGCAGGCGGTCGCGGGCGGCGAGGATATCCTCGACCTCGTAGCACAGGTGGTGGATGCCGCCGGCGGGGTTCTTCTCGAGGAAGCCGCGGATGGGCGAGTTGTCGCCAAGAGGATGCAGAAGCTCGATCTTGGTGTTCGGCAGATCAATGAACACCACCGTCACACCATGCGCCGGTTCGTCCTGCGGCGGGCGGACGGCGGCGCCGAGCGTGCCACGATACTGTTCGGCCGCAGCGGCAAGGTCCGGCACGGCAATGGCGACGTGGTTGAGGCGGCCGATCATGGGCGGTCTCCTTCAGACTCCGCTACCGGTATGGGGCGGCGCGGCGCGACGGGCAAGAGGCGGATGCGGGGCGGCATGACGCAGGCGGCGGGGTGCGTTTACCCGCCCTTCACCGGGGCGGTTGCCCTATGCCCGCCTGTCGCCCGCCGCTGGATGCCCGCCGATGCCCGACATGCCCGACGCCCCGCCGAACCCCGCCCTGCCGCTTCAGGGGGTGACCATCCTTGCCGTCGAGGACAGCCGTTATGCCGCCGATGCGCTGCGGCTGATGGCGCAGCGGCTGGGCGCGCGGCTCCGCCGGGCCGAAGGTTTGGGCGCGGCGCGGCGTCACCTCGCGCTCTATCGTCCCGACGTGGTGCTGGTGGACCTCGGCCTGCCCGACGGCGGGGGCGAGGATCTGATCCGCGACCTTGCCGCCGACGGCGGGCCGCCCGCGGTTGCCATCAGCGGCGATCCGGCGGGACGCGGGCCGGCGCTGGCCGCCGGTGCGGCCGCCTTCATCGAAAAGCCGCTCGACGGACTTGCGGCCTTCCGCGACCTCGTGCTGGCGCAGTCGGGCCGGCGCGCGCCCGGCGGCCCGGCCGAGGATGCCCTGCCGCCGCCCGATCCGCTGGCGCTGGAGGACGACCTGCGGCAGGTCGCGCGGCTACTGGAGCGCGGGCCGGATGCCGACGGGCGGCGGTATCTGGCGCGGTTCGTGGCCGGGCTGGCGCGCGGCCTCGGCGATGCGCCGCTGGCGTCGGCGGCGGCCAGGCTGGCCGACGACCCGGCCGCCGTGCCCGCGGTGGCGGCGCTGGTCGCCCGCCGGCTGGCAGCGCTGCCCATGGCCTTCGCGCGCTGAGGGCGGCCGGCCGCCGGACCGTCCTGCCGCACGGCGGCTACAGCACCAGCCGGGGGTCCGCGCCAAGGTCGAGGCCGGGGAAGATCGCGCCCTCGACCAGCGCACGGTCGAAACCGTAAAGGCCCCGCATCGTCCAGCCGGCGATGGCGCGCACGTCGGTCAGCGGCATCAGGTCGCGCCCGGCGTAGAGGTCGCGCTCGGCCAGACCCGGCCAGGGCCCGTGCACCGTCCCGCCGCGCAGGGCGCCCCCGGCGGTCAGAACCACCCCGCCGGTCCCGTGGTCGGTCCCGCCCGATCCGTTCTCGCGCGCCGTGCGGCCGAACTCGGTCATGGCCAGCAGCGCCGTGCGCCCCCAGATGGCCGGGCCAAGGTCGGCGCGCAGCCGCAGGATCAGCCGTTCGAGCCGCGCGAGCGGCCGCACGATGGCACTCGCCTGGGCAACATGCGTGTCCCATCCCGACAGCGACAGCGCAGCGATCCGCGTCTCGCCCCGCAGGCGGTCGGCCGCGAAGGCGGCAAAGCGGTCGATCTCGGCCAGCGCCCGCTCGGGCGCGGCGGGGGATGCGACGGGGGCCATCATCGGCGCATCGGGGTCGGCGACCATCGCCATGGCCTCGTCCGGGTCGCCCTCGCGCTCCTGCGACAGCGACAGGGCGTCGGCCGCGGCCTCGCGGAACAGCGGGTCGTCGTGATAGATTGCTTCAAGCAACCGTTGCGCCTGCGCCCCGAGGCGCAACGCCGCGTCGGGCGTCCAGGCCGAAAACGCGGCCTTGCCCGACAGGATCGGCATCGCCTCGCGCCCGATGGCGAAGGCGGTTTCGCCCCTGGCCCCCGGCACCGCCTGCAGCATCCGGTTCAGCCACCCTTCCCGCCGCAGCGCCAGCGGCGCGTCTTGGGCGGTTCCGGCTTCCAGCAGGTCCTGCCCGTCGAAATGGCTGCGCTGGTCGCGGTAAGGCGTCGAGGCGGCATGGAACGCCCCCGCCTCGCCCTTGCGCCAGAGGTCGGCCAGACCGGGCAGCGCGGGGTGCAGCGCCCACATGTTGCCCACGGGCAGCCCGTCGTCCGCCGCCAGCCGCGGCCGCAGGGCCCGCCAGCCGGGATCGCCCGCGGGGCGCACCACGTCGAGGCCGTCCATACCGCCCCGCAGGATGACGACGATCAGCCGCCCCTCGCCCGGCACGGCGGCGAAGGTCGCGTGGGTCAGCACCGGCATCGCGGCGGCCGAACAGCCGAGCGCGAGGGTCGAGCGAAGGAATGCGCGGCGGTCCATGCGGCCCTCCTAGCGGCGGTTGAAGGCGGGCGAGGCCAGGACGAGGCCCACGCCCTCGGCCCGCGTCTCGGCCCCGGCCGCGGCGGCGGCGACGACGCCGAGCGCCGCCTGCCCCAGGGCGGCCAGCGCGAAGTCGCGCGGATCGGGCAGGTCGCGCACAAGCTCTGCGGGTTCGGTCATCGCCCAGTCGATCCGCGCAGCCAGCCGCTGCGGCGTGATCCAGGCCGCAGCGGCCTCGGGGAAGCCGTTGGGGCCGGGCGGGGCAAGGAAGGGCTGGCCCATGCCCGCGAGGGCGCGGACCAGCCGCCGCTGGACCGCCGCCCCCGGCAGCGCCATCACCGCCGCGCCGTCGAGGCCGAGCGCGCGCAGCGCGGCCACGATCAGCTCGAGCGGCCGGCGGACCTTGGCGGGCGGCGCGGCCGCGACGGCCGGATCGGCGGCCAGCGCATTGGCCACCGCGGCAAGGTCGCCCCGCGTGTCGGCCCACACCGCCGCCAGCCGGCCGGCGATCGCGGGGTCGGGGTCGTCGGCCACGAAATGCCGCGCAAGCTTGGCCGCGATGTGGCGCGCGGTGCGCGGGTCCGCCGCCAGATCGTCGAGCAGCGCTTCGATGTCCTCGAGCCGCGCGGGATCGCCGCCGTAGCGGCGGCCCAGCACGGTTTCGGCGCCCGGTTCGGCCCGCCGGGGATCGAAGATCGTGCCGCGCTCGCGGTCGGTGGTCAGGCCGGTCAGCAGTTCGGCCAGCTGGCGCACGTCGTCCTGGGTGTAGCCCGACCCCGCGCCCAGGGTATGCAGTTCCAGAAGCTCGCGCGCGAGGTTCTCGTTGAGGCCCGCCTCGCGCCGCTGGCCTTGCCGCGAACCCGGCCCGACCGACACGGTCTGGTCGAGGTAGGTCAACATCGCCGGATGCAGGATCGCCGCGCGCAGCAGGCGCGCGAAAGGCCCTGTGACATGGGGGCGGATGGCCTCGTCGGCAAAGGCCACGGGCAGCATCCGCTCGCGCGGACGGCGGGCGGCCACGGCGAAGTGGTCGGTCCAGAACCAGACCAGCCGTTCGCGGAAATCGCCCGCAGGGCCGGGCTGGGCGGCATCGACCGCGCGCGCGATCATGACCTGCGCGCGGTCGCGGAAGTCGCGCTGGATCGCGGCGCGGATGCGCTCGAATTCCGCCTCGGCCGCGGCATTGCCACGGTTGCGCGCGCGCCGCGCCGCCGCCAGCGCATCGACCTGCGCCAGCGCCGCCGCGGTGGTGTAGCGCCCCAGCGGGTCGGCCGGGTCGCCCGGCGTCACGCGATAGCCCTGCGGGTCATGGACGCGCCCGGCCATGGGGCCGAAGCCGAAACGGGCGGCAGCGATTTCGGGTGTCATGGCGGAACCCCAGCAGCGTGAGCTCGACGCTACCATACGGACGGGGGCGCGACCATTCACGACCCTGCGCCCCGGCGGACCTCCGCCGGGCGCAGCACCGCGGCTGGTGCCGCAGAAGGCCCTAACACACACGCCAGGTTGTGCACCCTTCTCCTGCAGCGAAATGTTTCCGTGGGCTCAACAGCTTCGTCCTGCCCTGCCCTGTGTTCGCTTGACCGGGTGTCTCCAACATCCGGGGGTGACGGACAGGTGGCCGGGATTCCCGCATCGAGAAGGTGGATAGACCATGCGGGCGCGCAACCGGCTGTCGGCGGCTTTCGTGAAGCGGGCGCCTGCGGGGAAGTGGTGCGACGGGGCGGGGCTCTGGCTGGCGAAGCGGCCCGATGGCGGGACGCCGGACGTCGCCGCCGCACCCCAAGTGCTGCCGGTGCCGGGCCGCATCCCGGTTAGCGACATCGACCGGCGCGATGTCCGCGATGCGCTGGCGCGCATCTGGCACGGCAAGGCCCAAGTCGCGCGCACGGCCCTCGACCGGCCGGGGCGGGTGCTGAAGCATGCCGCCGCGCCGGGGCTTGGCGAGAAATTTCAGGCCGCGGCCAAGGCCTGCGCCCTTCTCGGGAGATCCCGCCATCAGGCGCGGCATATCCGCGCCCTGCCTTCGCGCGACGTGCCGGCCCTTCATGCCGGCCTTGCCGAACCGACCCCGACGCATGCTGTGCTGCGCCTGTTCATCCTGACCGGCGGGCGCCCTGCGCCCCTGCGCTGCATGCGGCCCGATCAGCTCGATGGCGATGCGGGGACCAACCCCGGCGCGGCGATGAAGGGCCGCGTCGGCTAGACGGCCGACGTTCGCGTGCTCGCCCCCGAGGCGCTGCGCTGCATCGACCCCGCGATGCCCCGTTCACGCGACGGGTTTCTTTTCCCGTCCGTGAAGAAGGGGGGGGATCTCGGACGCCGCCATGTCGCGCCTGATGGACCGGCGCGGCATGGCCGAACGCCCTCACGGCTTCAGGTCATCGCTTCGCGACTGGCTGGCCGACTGCACGGCGGCGCCCCACGACGTGGCGGACAGGATATCGGTGCATCTCGCGGGCTCTGCGGTCGCGCGGGCCTGTCGGCGCACCGACGTTCCCGACCAGCGCCGCGCGCTGACGGCGCGCTGGGCCAACCCTGTGACCGGCAGGGCTGGGAAGCCGGTGCGACGGGTGGCGGCGAAGTGATCGCCTGACAGTCCGCGCAGCAGCACCCCCCTTGATCTCTGCGAATCCGCGAATCGGGAACGCAAACGGTAGTCTCCTCCCTATTGCACGCCAGCGGGCCGTCGGGGCGCTGCGCGCAGCGCGTTGGTTCGTTCCCCGATGCGATTGTGCCTGCCCCGACCCCGTCCGATTTGCCGTCAGGATTGGCGCCGTGCTGGCGCGAGGCGCGCCAATGCGGCCAGGCTGCCCGGGCTGCTCGACCGGATGCCGCCGGAGCAGGAGATCCCCGGCGTCACCGATGATGGCGCCTTCGCCACCCGAAAAGGCCATGACGCGATCGCCGCCCGAGGTGCAGCCGCTGCAAGCAGCGTGATCGTGGAGACGATCGCAGGGTTTGCGGCGGGGTGCCGGGTGACGATCTGTTCCCGCGACCAGACCGTTCCGACACGGCGCCCGAGCGTGGCTTGATCCGCCCGGGCCCCGTGTTTGCGCGTGGATTGCGCTGGCAGGCCGCGCAGCTGTCCCGGTGCACAGCAGAACGGACCGATGGACGTTGTCCGGACCTGACCCGGGACGATCGACGCCGACTGCGCCCGCTCCACAACGCAGATTTTCGCGGCCTGTGCCGCAAGACGCCGCGCTACTTCGAAAGCCGGGCGTCGATGTCCAGCATGGCCTTCGGCACATACTGCCGGATCAGATCAACGCTGTCGAGCACGCGCAGGTCGGTGTAGACGATGCGCGGGATTTCGGCCGTCCGCCCCTGGCGGTCCATGATCAGCGCCTCGGCCGAGTTCTTGCCCATGCTGCGGGGATCGCGGAACACGGCCACAGCGATCTTGCCGCGCGCCACCATCTCGAGCTCGTCAGGCTGTCCGCCCATGCCGGTGACGATCACGTCGCCCAGCCGCCCCTCGGCCTCGAGCGCCGACATCGTGCCGAGCGCCATCACCGAGTTCATCGCCACCACCACCTCGACATTGGGATAGGCGATCAGGGCGCGTTCCATCTCGGCATAGGCCTTCTCGCGCTGGAAGTCGCCATAGGCTTCCCAGATGATGTTGGGGGTGAATCCC
>CALIZF010000001.1 GCA_938028765.1 uncultured Paracoccaceae bacterium | reverse complement strand
CGGCGTCGCCACCGGCCTTTGCCGCCGCGCCCCCGGCGCCGGACCCCCGCGCGCCGGCGGCCGCCCCTGCGGACGCCGCTGGCGCGACGGGCGACCGGGCGGCGCGCGCGTTTCTGGACGCTCTGGGCGCCGGCGACCTTGCGATCCCCGATGCCGATCTCGAAGCGACCATGGCCCGCCTCGGGGCCACCATGCGGGTGATGATCGAGGGCCTGCGCGAGGTGCTGATGACCCGCAGCGCGATCAAGGGCGAGTTCCGCATCGAACAGACGCGGATCGGCGCGGGCGGGAACAACCCGCTGAAGTTCTCGGTCAGCCCCGAACAAGCCGTCGAGGCCATGGTGCAACCCCGCGCGCGCGGCTATCTTCCCGCCAAGGAAGCGGCCGCGCAGGCGCTGGACGACATCCGCGCGCACGAGGTTGCGATGGTGACGGGGATGGAGGCGGCGCTGTCGGGGATCCTGCGCCGGCTGGACCCGGCCGAACTGGCCGGCCGGATCGAGGACCGCGGCGGCCTCGGCCGGCTGCTGAAAGGACGCAAGGCGCTATACTGGGAAACCTACGAGCGGATGTATGCCGAGATCTCTGATCAGGCGACCACCGACTTCCACGACATCTTCAGCCGCGAGTTCGCCGAAGCCTATCGGGCGCAGCTCGCCCGGCTGGCATCGAAGACCTGAGGAGGGCGGAGCGCCCGGAAAGGACAGACCGCGTGTCGTGGGATAGCAAGGTGCTGTGGACCGAGGGGCTGTTCCTGCAGCCGCACCACTTCCAGCAGGCCGACCGGTATACCGAGGCGCT
This sequence comes from uncultured Paracoccaceae bacterium, assembly GCA_938028765.1. Taxonomy (GTDB): domain Bacteria; phylum Pseudomonadota; class Alphaproteobacteria; order Rhodobacterales; family Rhodobacteraceae; genus CALIZF01. Next base: position 90,865 of record CALIZF010000001.1, on the reverse strand, counting down.
GGTGGCGGGCCTTGCGCATCGCCTGACGCCCTATGCCTGGGGCGTGTCGCAGCTCGAGATCGACGACGAGGCGCTGAAGATCGGCAAGTTCGCGCTGAAGTCCTGCGCCGGCCTGACGCAGGACGGCATGGTGTTCCGGGTGCCCCAGAAGGACGATCACCCGCCCGCTCTCGACGTGCCGGAGACGATCCGCGACTGCGTGGTGTATCTGACCGTGCCGCAGCGCCGGCAGGGGGCGAGCGAGGTGGACCTGAGCGGCGCCGAGCATTCGGCGACCCGGCTGCGCCCGGCCGAGGTCGAAGTCATCGACACGATGGGGTTCGACCGCAGGCCCGCGACGCTGGCCGTCGGCAAGATGCGGTTGCAGATCGCGTTGGCGGTGGACGATCTGGCCGACCGGTTGGCGATCCCGATCGCCCGCATCATCGAGGTGCAGCCCGACCGGCGGATCGTCCTCGACGGCGGCTTCATGGCCAGCGGCATCGACACGCGCGCGGTGCCGCCGCTGGACGGTTTCGTGCGCGAGCTCGAGGGGCTTCTTGCCCATCGGATGAGCGCGCTGGCCGGCCGGCTTTCGGACGGCGGCCCGGCGCGCGCGGTCGCCGAGGTGCAGGATTTCCTTCTCCTGCTGGCGGTGAACCGCGCGCTGCCGGTGTTCCGCCATCTGGCCCGGATCGAGAACGTCCACCCCGCCACCACCTATGCCGAATGCCTCCGCCTCGCGGGCGAGCTGTCGGCCTTCATGGCGGGCGACAAGACGGTGCCCGAGTTTCCGCCCTACCGGCACGACGATCTCGGCCGCACCTTCGCCCCGGTGATCCGCACGCTGCGCCAGTATCTCAGCGCCGTGCTGGAAAGCGCCGCGGTGTCGATCCCGCTCGAGCCGCGGAAATACGGGATCTCGGTCGGCATCATCGCCGACCGGCGGCTGATCGGCGGGGCCGGCTTCGTCCTGGCGGTCAAGGCGGAAGTGCCGGACGAGGCGGTGCGGCGGCATTTCGCGGGCCACGCGAAGATCGGCCCGGTCGAGGAGATCCGGCAGCTCGTCAACTCCGCCCTGCCGGGCATCGGCCTGCGCCCCTTGCCGGTGGCGCCGCGGCAGGTGCCCTACAACGCCGGAACGGTGTATTTCCAGCTTGATGCCGAAAGTCCCTACTGGCGCAGGATGACCACGTCGGGCGGGATCGCGGTGCACGTGTCGGGCGACTATCCGGGCCTTGGCATGACGCTTTGGGCGATCCGGAACGCCTGACGGCACATGGGGAGGCGACGATGCCGGACGAGGATCCCTTTGCCGAACCCGAGGACACCGACCGGACGGTGATCCGCCCGAAGCCGGGCGCGCTGCGGCCCCCTGCAGCACCGCCCCCGCTGGACGCGGCCGCGCCCGCCGCTGCGCCGGCCGCGCGGCCTGCGGCGACCGCCGGTGCACCAGCCGCCGCGCCCGATGCGGTTGCGATCGTCGGCAGCGGGATGAACGCCCTTGCCGCGCTGGCGACGCCGCTGTTCGCGCTGATCGGCCGCATCCGCAACCGCGCGCAGCACCGCGACGCCGAAAGCTTGCGCCAGGGCGTCATGGCCGAGGTCCGCCGGTTCGAGGAGGCGGCGCTGAAGGCCGGGATCGACCCGCAGAAGATCAGGGTAGCCCGGTATGCGCTGTGCGCGACCCTCGACGATGTCGTGCTGAACACCCCCTGGGGCGACCAGTCCGGCTGGGCGCAGCGGTCGATGGTGGCGACCTTCCACCGCGAGACGGTCGGCGGCGACCGGTTCTACGACCTGCTGGCGCGGCTCGAACAGGATCCCGCGAACAACATCGACCTGCTCGAATTCCTCTACATGTGCCTCTCGCTGGGGTTCGAGGGGCGGTTGCGGGTGGACGCCGCGGGGGCGGCACGGCACCAGGAAATCCGCACCGGCCTTGCCCGCATGATCCGCGCACAGCGTGGCGCGGTCGAGCAGGACCTGTCGCCGCACTGGCAGGGCGTCAACCGGCCGCACCGGCCGCTGTCGGCGTGGAAACCGGTCTGGGTCTCGGCCGGGGCGCTGGCGGCGATCCTCGGGCTGGGCTTCGGGGGCCTTTCCTGGGCGCTCGGCAGCAGCACCGAGCGGCTGATCGGCCAGCTCGCGGCAGTCGATCCCGGCACCGTGCCGCAGCTGTCGCGCCCCGCACCGCCCCCGCCGCCCCCGCCGCCGCAGGAACCCGACCGGATCGAGAAGGTTTCGGCCTTCCTCGCCGACGAGATCGCCGCAGGGTTGGTCGAGGTGTTCGAGGACGGCAACCGCCTGACGATCCGCATCGCGGGCGCGAACATGTTCGGCTCGGGTTCGGACGTGCTGCAGGACCGCTTCCGCGTTCCGCTCGAACGCGTGGCGCGCGCCCTGAACGACGTCGGGGGCCGCGTCGTCATCGCGGGCCATTCCGACAGTGTCCCGATCCGCAGCGCGCGCTTCCCCTCGAACGCCCACCTGTCGCTGGCGCGCGCGACCACGGTCAAGAATTTCCTGACGCCGCTGATCGCGGAGCCCGACCGGCTGTCGGCCGAGGGGCGGGCGGAGAAGGAACCGATCGCCGACAATGCGACCGCCGAGGGCCGGGCGAAGAACCGCCGCATCGAGGTCATCCTGATCCGGGAGGAGACATGATGGGTGCCGCCTGGATCCGCGCGGTTCTGACCGGCCTCGGGCCGGTCGCCCTGACGGTGACCGCAATCCTCGGACTCTGCCTGTGGTATTTCGGCCCGTTCCTTGCGTTCGGGGATTTCCGCCCCTTCGACAGCCTGGCGGGGCGGATCGTCGGGCTGGCGGTGCTGTTCGCCGCCGCGCTGGCGATCGTCGCGGTCGCGATCTGGCGTCGCCGCCAGCGCGAGCGGGGCGTGCGCGAGGCCATCGCCGACGGCCCCGAGGACGACACGGGCGATGACGCCGCCCGCGCCGATGTGGCCGAGCTGCGCGCCAAGATGCGCAAGGCGCTCGCGATGCTGCGCCGGTCGAGGCTCGGCCGGCGCAGCCTCTACGAACTGCCGTGGTATGTGATGATCGGTCCGCCCGGCGCCGGCAAGACCACCGCCATCGTGAACTCGGGCCTGAAGTTCCCGCTTGCCGACGCGTTCGGCAAGGCGCCCGTGGGCGGCATCGGGGGCACGCGCAACTGCGACTGGTGGTTCACCGACGAGGCGGTGCTGATCGACACTGCCGGCCGGTACACCACGCAGGACAGCGACGCCGACGCCGACAGCGCCGCCTGGCAGGGCTTTCTTGCGCTGCTCAAACGCCATCGCACGCGGCAGCCGATCAACGGCGCCATCGTCGCCATCAGCCTTGCCGACCTGTCGCTCCAGGACGAGGTCACCCGCCAGAACCACGCCCGCGCGGTTCGCCGACGGCTGAACGAACTGCGCGCGAAGCTGGGCGTGCGCTTCCCGGTCTATGTGCTGTTCACGAAGGCCGACCTGATCGCGGGCTTTGCCGAGTTCTTCGAGGGGCTGGGCCGCGAGGCGCGCGCGCAGGTCTGGGGGTTCACCCTGCCGCTGCGACGGCCGAAGGCGGACGAGCCGCCGCTGGCCGGCTTCGACGCAGAGTTCGCGGCGCTACTCGACCGGCTGAACGCCCAGCTTCTGGAACGGATGCAGGCCGAGCCCGACCCGCAGCGGCGCAGCCTGATCGCGGGATTTCCCGCCCAGGTCGCGTCGCTGCAGCCGGTTGCGCGGGCCTTCCTCGAGGAGGTCTTTGCCGACAGCCGGCTGGAGGAACGGCCGCTGATGCGCGGGGTCTACTTCACCTCCGGCACGCAGGAGGGCACCCCGATCGACCGGCTGATGGTCAGCATGGCGCGCACCTTCGGCATCGGTCGCCAGGCGATCGGATCCGGGACGGGCAGCGGCCGGTCGTTCTTCCTGACGCGGCTGTTCCAGGGCGTGATCTTTCCCGAATCCGGCCTCGTCTCGGCCGACGACCGGGTGGAACGGCGCTACCGGCTGATCCGCGCGGCCGCCGTCGCCGCGGTGGCGGTGGCGGCGGTCGGCATCGGGGCGCTCTGGACGCGCAGCTACCTTGGCAACAGCGCCCTGATCGCCGAGGCGGGCGCGCAGCTCGACGCATTCCGCGCCGCCGCGGCGGCGATCCCGGGCGGTCCGATCGCCGACACCGACCTGCCCGGCGTGGTGCCGGCCTTGAACCTTCTGCGCGCCATCCCGGGCAATCCCGCTGCCGGTCCGCCGCCGCCGCCCGGCGCGCGCGGCTGGGGTCTATACCAGGGCCGGGTGATCGGCAACGAGGCGGCGCTGGCCTATCGCGCGGCGCTGAACCAGCACCTTCTGCCGCGGCTTCTGCTGCGGCTCGAAGAGGTCATGCAGATCAACCTCAACGACCAGGACGCGCTCTACGAGGCGCTGAAGGTCTATCTGGTGCTGGGCGGCCGCGGACCGATGAACGCGGCGATGGTCCTCGACTGGATGCGCAGGGACTGGGAACTCGCCTACGGCGGGGTGCAGCGCGAAGGGCTGCGGCGCGACCTCGAGGCGCATCTCGCCGCGCTGCTCGCGCAGCCGCTGATCGCGGTTCCGCTCAACGGCCCGCTGGTGGAACAGGCGCAAGCGCTGCTGCGCGAGATGCCGATGGCGCAGCGGGTCTACAACGGCATCCTGTCCAGCCCGAAGGTGCGCGACCTGCCGCCCTGGCGGGTGTCCGACGCGGGCGGGCCGGCGAGCGCGCGGGTCTTTGTCCGGTCGTCCGGCCGGCCCCTGTCGGACGGGATCGAAGGTGTGTTCACCCGCCGAGGTTTTCACGAGGTATTCCTGCGCGAGGCGTTGAGCGTCGCGCAGCGCATCCAGCGCGAAAGCTTCGTGCTCGGGCAGGACGCGGCGCAGAGCCCGTCCGAGGCGGCGCTGATCGCGCTCGCCCGCGATGTGCTGAACCTTTTTTACAACGACTTCGCCGGCCGTTATGAGGCGATGCTGAGCGACGTGGACATCGTGCCCTTGGATTCGCTTGCCCACGCGGCCGAGGTGACGAACGTCCTGGTGGGGCCGGCCTCGCCCGTGGTGAACCTGCTGCAGGCCGTGGCACAGGAAACCCGGCTGGTCCGGCGCGAGGATGCCGGGCTGTCCGCGGCGCTGACCTCGGGCCTCGGCTTTCAGGAACGGGTCATCCTCGAGGCGCTCGAGGCGCGGGAAGGGCCCCTGGGCGCCTATGTCGAGTCGCGCTTTGCCTGGCTGCACAGCCTGGTCACTGCGACCGAGGGTCAGCCCTCGCCGCTCGACGAGCTCATCCGCCTGCTTGGCGAGGTCAACCGCGAGCTTGGCCGGCTGTCCTTCGGCGGCGGCGACAGCCTGATCGCCCTGCCCGAGGACAACGCGCTGGCCCGCTTCCAGCGCGAGACCGGCCGGCTCGAAGGGCCGATGCAGCGCTGGTCCACGCAGATCGCCAGCGGCTCGTCCGGGATCACGGCCGAGGGCACGCGCGCCCAGCTGAACGCCCGCTGGCGCAGCCAGGTCCTGCCCTTCTGCGAACAGGCGCTGTCCAACCGCTATCCCTTCAACCGCCGCGCCGGGGCCGACGTCGCCCTTGCCGATTTCGCGCGGTTGTTCGCCCCCGGCGGGCTGATCGAGACCTTCTTCAACGAAAGCCTGCGTCGCTACGTCGATACCCAGGCGCGCCCGATGGCATGGCGCCGGGTGAACGACAGCGACCTCGGCATCTCGGACAAGGTGCTGCAGCAGTTCCAGCTTGCCTTCCAGATCCGCGATGCGTTCTTCGGCCAGGGGCCGGCGCCTGCGGTCTCGTTCCAAATCACGCCCGTCGCGCTCGATCCGAACGCACAGGGGGTTGCGCTGGAGATCGACGGCACCGTTTCCGCCTTCAGCCACAGGGACGGGCGGCCGACGCCCGTCGCAGTGACCTGGCCGGGCAGCGTCGGTCTGGCGCGAGTGCAGTTCGATCCGCCTGCGCCGGGGGTGCAGAACGCGCTGTCGAAGGACGGCCCCTGGGCATGGTTCCGGTTGCTGGACGCCGCCGAGATCCGGCGCACCAACACGGCCGACCGCAGCCGCGTGATCTTCAACGTCGGCGGGCGGCTGGCGATCTACGAGATGCAGGCGGGGTCGGTCCTCAACCCCTTCAACCTGCCGGCGCTTCGCAACTTCAGCTGCCCGCAGTCGCTGTGACCGCGGCGGGCCGCAACCCCGGCGAACGATCCGGGCCGCAGGGAAAGGGTGCCGCATGACCGTCTCGGGTCCCTTCGGAGCATTCGGGAAAATCCCCGCGCTCGGGGATTTCCTGCGGACCGACATGCCCGTCGGCTTCGTCGATGCCTGGGATTACTGGTTGCAGATGCTGTTGCAGGCGGCGCGGCGCGACCTCGGCCCGCGCTGGCCCGACGGGTATATGACCGCACCGATCTGGCGCTTCACGCTGGCGCAGGGGCTGGCGGGCCGGCTGCCGGTCATCGGCATCCTGATGCCCTCGGTGGATCGCGTGGGTCGGCTCTTTCCGCTGACGCTGGCGGCGGCGCTGCCGCAGGGCGCGCCGGTGATCCTGACGCATTTCGCTGCCGATGCAGGCTTCGCCCGGCTCGAGGAACTCGCGCTCGATGCGCTCGAGCGCGACCTCGGCCGCGATCAGGTCCTGCAGCGGCTCGCGCTTTTGCCGCGGATCGCCGTGCCGGGACGGACCCGGCCGGGCGAGCACGGACGATCGGTTGCCTGGGCGATCCCGCCCGACCATCCGCCCGCTGCCGACGTCGCCGAGGCGATGCTGGATGCCCGGCTGCGGCAGCCGTCGCTGTGGTCTGCACCGCTCGCCGGCGGCACGCGGCTCATGGTGACCGAGGGCCTTCCGTCGGACGTTGAGGCGACCGCCCTCTTCGACATCGATGCGCCGCTCTGGAACGTGCGCGGCTATCGACCTTGATGCGGCCAGTCAAACGGATCGACCCGACGTGACCCGACAACCGGCATTCCGCTACAGCGCGACGAGCCATGTCGGCCTCGTTCGGAAGGTGAACGAGGACAGCATCCTGGCCGCGCCGGAAGCCCGCATCTGGGCCGTGGCCGACGGGATGGGGGGGCACGCCGCCGGCGACGTGGCCAGCCAGATCGTCATCGATGCGCTTGCAACCGTGCCGCCCGGGCTGGGACCGGCCGAGCTGATGCGGGCGGCGCGCGCGGCCCTCTACCATGCGCACGACCGGATCCGGCAGGAGGCGGCGCTGCGCCGGGTTGATACGATGGGGGCGACGGTCGTCGCGCTCTTGCTGGCGGCGGGGCATTTCGTCGCCTTCTGGTCCGGCGACAGCCGCCTCTACCGGTTCCGCGACGATGCGCTCGACCTGCTGACGACCGACCATTCCGCCGTGGCCGAACTGGTCGGGGCAGGGGCGTTGACCTGGGACGAGGCCGAACGGCACCCGCTGTCCAACCTTGTGACCAGGGCGGTCGGGGTCGGGGACGACCCGGGTCTCGAGAAGGTCCGGGGCGACCTGCGCCCCGGCGACCGCTTCCTGCTATGTTCGGACGGGCTGAGCCGGCATGCCGGCCTCGCCACGCTGCGCCGCCTTGTTTCGCACGCGCCGATCGAGACGGTGACGGACACGCTGCTGGCCCACGTCCTGGCCGAGGGCGCGCGCGACAACGTGTCGATCATCGTCGTGGACGTGATCTGACCGCGCCGGACCGCGCGTGCCGGCATCAGTCGGGCGCGGCGGTGATCAGCACCCGCGCGTCCGCTGTCACACCCCCGCCGGACCCGCGCCGTGCCAGCGCGGCCTCCAGCGCCTCGGCGAAACCTTCGGCCGACTCCGATGTCGGGCGCAGGTCGTCGAACAGCGGCTCGGCCGCGTGCAGCACCACAACCTCGCTCTTGCCGAGCGTCGAGCCGTCGATCAGGAACGCCAGCCGGCCGTTGCCCTGCGCCTCGTCCAGGGCATGGGCGACGCGCACCGGGACCGGCCCCTCCGCGCCGGCGCGCAGCGCCGCCACTGCGTTCTCTGGACGGCCGTTGTTGGGCAGAAGGTGGAACACCGTTCCCTTGACGTCCACGATCGAGACCCAGAGGTAGCCGTCGCGCATCGTCGCGGGCAGGATGATGTCGATCACCGGGTTTTCGCCGACGTAGTAGCGGCCCGACGGATTGTCGCCCGCGCGGTCGCCGAAGCCCAGCCGGACCGCGGCCCCGCCCGGGGGCAGTCCCGCAAGGCTCCGGGCGACGCGGCACAGGCTGCCGTTCAACGGTTCGAGGTCGATCACCACCGGACGGTCGCCGGCGATGGCGGCCAGCGCATCGCGCACCCGGGCGCGGCCCTCGGGTGTGGCCGTCCGGCCCGCGACGGCGATGCGCTGTCCCGGCCCGTAGGCATCGGCCGGCGGATCGATCAGCGTCAGCGGCCCGCAGTCGGCCAGATCCGACAGCGCCGCCCGGACCTCGGCGACCGGCAGCCGGACGGGGCCGAGCAGGATCTCGGGCGTCACCACGAGGCCGCCCGGCAGCGGTGCGGTCAGGGCGGCAAGGGCCTGTTCCTGCCGCGTCCTCTCGCGCGTGACCCCGGTCACCGCGACCGCCCGGCCGTTGGCGGCGATCCGCCATTCCTCGATCGGCGCCAGCACCTCGACAATCCGGCCGATCCCGTCGCCCCAGCCCTCCGGCAGGTCGCCGCGGGCCAACGTCAGGTCGCCGCCGCCGCCGAGTGCGGCAAGGCGCACGGTCAGCGCATCCCGGACCTCGGCGGTCGGCACATGGCCCTCGGCGCGCGGGGCGGCACCCTCGGGCCGCGCGATGACGAGGGTGTAGGGGTCGGCCACCGGCAGCCGCGCAACGCCTGGCAGCGGGTCGAAAAGGCCCGCAAGGAACGCCCCGGCGGCGACCACAACCGCGACCGCAACCGCCGCCGCCACTGTCTTCAAGCCCCGGCCGCCGCGGCGCACCGGTCGGGCGGCCGCCGCGGGTCGGTCCGGCGTGGCCGGGCCGGCGGGGTGACCGGCCGCTGCCGCCTGCGCCGTGCCGCCGACGGCCGACGCGGGCGTTTCCCCGTGTTCTGCCGCCGGCGCGGGTCCGGGTCCGGCCGCCGCCGGGCCGCGCGGCGGGACGATCACGGTCGAATCGGCATCCGCGGGGGGCCGCGGCGGCAGCGTGGTTGCCCGCAAGGGGCCGTCGTCCGGCCTGTAGGCCGGGTCGAGCGCGTCAAGCACCGCGGCCGCCGATTGCAGGCGCCGGTCCGGATCGGGGTCCGTCATCCGGTCGATCAGGCTGCGCAGCGGCTCGGGCACTCCGGCGGTATCCAGCGGCTCGCCCTTGCGGCGCAGCACCTCCATCGGGTTGCGGCCGACATCGGGCGGCTTGCCGCGGAACACCGCCAGCAGGAGCGCGCCGAGCGCGTAGATGTCGGACCGGGCGTCGGCGCGGCCGCTCAGCTGTTCGGGCGCCGCGAAGGCATATTTGCCGGCGAACTCGCCGCCGGTGATCGTCTGCGCGCCGGGATTGTCGTCCTTTGCGATCCCGAAGTCGATGATCACCGCCTGATCGGGCCGGCCGCCGCGCAGGATGATGTTGTCGGGCGACAGGTCGCGGTGGACGATGTTGCGAGCATGCGCCGCTGCAAGGCCCGATGCGACCCGGCCGCAGATCACCAGCAGGTCCTCGGCCGGAAGCCCCCCGCGGGCCAGCAGCTCGTGCAGGCCCGGACCATCGACATAGTCCATGATCAGGTAGACGTGCCCCTCGGCAGTGCGGTGGTTCTCGGAATACCGCACCACCGCGTCGTGGCGGATGTCGCGCATCGCCTCTTCGCGGGTCATCAGCACGAGGTAGTCCGCATTGCCCGCGAACTCGGCCTTGAGGACCTTCAGCGCGACGACGCGCCCCGACACCTCGCTGCGGGCGCGATACACCTCGGACGTGCCGCCACGCCCCAGAACCGCCTCGACGCGATAGGTGTTGTTCAGCAGCTCGCCGGGCCGGAAAATATCGGAGGGGCGGGGCTCGATCATCTGGCCTCGATCACCGCTGGGGCCCCTCGGCTGCCGCTGCGCCCCGGCCGGTCAGCTCAGCGCCTGGAACTCGACGCGGCGATTCGCGGGGCTGCGCGGATCGTCGGCATCGAAGAGGAAATCGGGGCCGACGCCGATCGCCTCCAGCCGGTCGGCCGCGATGCCGCACTCGCGGACCAGATAGCGCTTCACCTCTTCTGCGCGCAACAGCGACAGGCGCTGGTTGTAGCGGTGGCTGCCGACGGCGTCGGTATGGCCGATGATGCGGAACCGTTCGATGTCGATGTCGCGCATCACGTTGCACAGCGCGGCAAGGCGCGGCTTCTGGTCGTCGCGCAGGGCGGCGGAGTCGAAATCAAAGGTGATGCGGATGTTCACCTGCTCGTCCCGGTCGAACTGGACGTAATCGCTGCGGGGGGCGTTCGCCGGCGCGGCACCGCCGCCGGGCTGAGGCGCGGGCTGGGCCGTCGGCGCAAGCACCAGTCCGCGGGTGCGCTGCGCGCGGAACAGCTGTTCGAGCTCGGCCTCGCTGAGTTCCGAGGCGTCGGCAGCGCGGGTCGGCCCCGGCTGCGCCGACCAGAGCGCGGCAGCCGCTGCAAAAAGGGCGAGCATCTGGCGGAATCTGGACAGCATCTGGCACCTCTCGGGCGGCGATCGTCGGGCTCGACCCGCGGGATCGAGGATACACGGATCGCCACGCGCTGCCAACGATCTTGGCGCGGTCTTGGCCGCCACCCGCCCGCCGCCTGCGGGCAACAGCATTTGCCGGGGACGGCGGAACGGGGTACCATGCGCGCTGTTTCCTTGCGACCGGCTCAAGTGCCCGACACTGACCCCGCCCCCTTCGATCCTGGCCCGGGCCGCCGCCCGGCGCCGCGCCTTCTGCCGGCCGCCGTTCTTGCCGCCGCCATCCTGCTTGCGCCGGTCGTCTGGGTGCTGATGCAGGGCCAGCGCGGCGGCGACGGCGCGGCGCCCGCCGTGGACAGCGGCGCGCGCATCGAGATCGAGATGCTGCGCCAGCAGATCGAGACCCTGGAACAGAAGGTGCGCGAGCTCGAGACGCGGATCGGCTTCCGTCCCGCGCCCGACGAAGAACAGTTGCCCTTCTGGGACCCGGAAGACCCCGACCCCGACTGGCCGCGCGACACCGCGAACCAGATCATCGGCAATTATGCCCAGGTCGTGGTGATCCCCGAACGGCGCAGTCTGAACCGTGGCATGACCGTCGCGACCCCGCAGTTCCTCGAAGAGCTTCTGGGCCGGCCGCGCGAAACCCTGACGGACGCCTGCGAACCGGTCACGAACGAAGCGCTGCGCGCCAAGCTGGTGCTGGCTGACGTGGGGCCGATCCGCGTGCGGATGGTCCGGCCGGCGGTCGAATCACTGGAAAGGGTGCTGGAGGCGGTCCGCAAGGCGGACCCCGACCTCCATGCCCGCATCGGGTCGGCCGGGTCGCTGTGCGTGCGGCGGATCCGCGGGTCGGTGGACAGCCTGTCGTCCCACGCCTTCGGCCTCGCGGTCGATCTGGTCATCGACGGGCGGCTCGACAGTTTCGGCGGCGGGATGACGCAGCTGGGCCTGACCATCCTGGCCGACTTCTTCGCCGCCGAGGGCTGGATCTGGGGCGCAGCCTTTGGCCGCGAGGACAGCATGCACTTCGAGATCAGCCGCGAGAGGCTGCTGCAATGGCGCGCGGAAGGCCGGATTTGACCGACGTCCCCCCCCTTCAGGGCCGGACGGGGCCGGTGGACATGAAGAAATAGACCCATTCGCCGCGGAAGCCCGGATCGGCCGCGCGCACCGCCTCGATCCGCGCGCGCAGCCAGTCGAGGTAGGGCGCCGCCGGTTCGCGCAGCGGTCTCGGCGCATCGAGGATCGGTGCCGAGCTTGCGAAGGCGACGGCGATCTCGTTGCCGAAGGGCGGCGCGACGATGATCTCGAACACGGTCCGGCCCGCCGCATCGACGCCGACGGCCAGCGTCGATTTCGGCGGCACCAGGTCCGACCCGACGAACGCATTGGGCCGCAGGTGCAGCACCATGCCCTCGGCGTCGAAATAGTCGATGTGGACATGCGCGGGATAGTCCGGCGTCGTCACCTCGAACGCCAGCCGATCGCCTTCGACATAGGTGTATTCGCGGGCATGGGCATCGGCGCCGACCAGCCGCGGGTCGGTGTCCTGCCGGGTCGATTGCGGCAGGCCGAGCGCCTCGACCCCGGCCAGCACCTGGCACTGCGGTCGCGGCAGGACCCGCAGGTTCGCCACGACCGGGATCGATCCGCCGACCTGCGCCCGCAGCGCCGCCATCACCGGATCGCGCAAGCCGTCCTCCGGCAGGTGCCCGCGCAGTTCCAGCGTGCCGGTCTCGGGCAGAAAGGCGGTCTGCAGCCGCGCGCAGGGCACGGCGGACAGAAGGCTGGCGATGCCGTCCCGCACGGGGTCGGCCCCGCCGCCCGGACCGGCGGGATCCGAGGGGCGCATGAAACTCTGGATGGCGGCCAGCGATAGCGCGTCAATCGGTCCGCCGTCGCCGCCGCTCCAGGCGAGGGCGGCCGTCGCCCGCGCGCCGGTTGCGGGCGCGGCAGCGGCCGGGGTGGCGACATCGGCGGGCGGCCGGCCTTCGGCCCGCGCGGCCGGTGCCGCCGTTGCGGCGAGCGGGTCTCCGCCCGCGGCGGCCGAGGGCGCCAGAGGCATATCGCGCGGCGCGGCGGGGGGCAGACGCTCGGCCTCGGCCGAAGCCGCGGCAACCGCGTCGGCGGCATCTGCGCCGGCGGCCTGCAGGCGCGCGGCCGCCGTCGCCACCGCTGCGGCGACGGGGGCGGTGTCCGGGGCGACGGGCCGGACGGACGGTGGCACTGCCGCCGCCGCGGCAACCGCTTCGGCCGGCAGCGCGGCTGTGGCGACCGGGGGGGGCGCCGCCCGTTCGACCGCGGCAAGCGCCGGCGCGCGCGGCGGCGGGGCTGCGGCCGGTCGCTGCGCCGGCGGGGTGACCGGCGCAGCCGGGGCGCCGGACGTCGGCACGGCTGCGACCGCGCCGGCGGGTAGGCCAGCGGCGGTGACGGCCGGTGCCGAGAGGACCGCGGGGGCGGCGGCCGGTGCCGAGGGGACCGCGGCGGTGACGGCTGGTGCCGAGGGGACCGCGGGGGCGGCGGCCGGTGCCGAGGGGACCGCGGCGGTGACGGCCGGTGCCGAAGGCACCGCGGGGGCGGCGGCCGGTGCCGAGGGGACCGCGGCGGTGACGGCCGGTGCCGAGCGGACCGCGGGGGCGGCGGCCGGTGCGGCAAGCGCCGCCGGCCGCGCGGCCGGCAGCGGCGCCGCCGCGGGGGCGACGGATGCGGCCCGGCCGCCGGGAATGCGGCCCTGCCGCACCGCGCCGGCCGGCGCATGCCCCTCGGGGGCGGCCTCGGCCTCGCCCTTGCGCGGCAGCGCGGCGACCTGCTCCACCCGGTCGGACGACAGCGCCAGCCGCGTTCCGGGGGCAGGCGGCGACGGCACCGGCGCGGGCGCCAGCGCGGCGGCCAGACCCGCGGCGATCGCCAGATGCGCCGCGACCGAGGCGGCGACGGCACCGCCCCACCGTGCCCCGGCGGCAGTCACGGCGGGTTCGGGCTGACGATCAGGACGACGCTGCGAAGGCCCATGTCCTCGAACTGCCCCAGAAGCGGCAGCACGGCCGACAGCGGCGCGGCCTGGTGGGCGTTCACCCGGACGGACAGCGCCGGATCGTCGGCGGCAAGCCGCGTCAGCGTGGCGACCAGCGTGTCGGCCGTCATCCCCACCCCGTTCAGCGCAAGCCGGCCATCGGCGGCCACCGCCACCATCGCGCCGCCGCCCGGCAGGTCGGTGCCAGTGCGCCCGAGCGGCGGCAGAACCTCGAACGGCGCGGTCGCATCCAGCCGGCCGATCAGCATGAAGAACACGAGCAGGAAAAACACCACGTCGATCATGGCGACGATGGTTTCCGTCGGCGCGCGCGGCGGGGCCCGGCGCAGCTTCACGGTGCGCCCTCTGCGGCGGCGTCGGTGCGCAGCACGCGCAGCCGCGCCACCCCCGCCGCGCTGGCCGCGTCGGTCAGGGACACCAGCGCCTGGACCGTCGCGCGCGGCGCAGCCAGGACCACGACCTGCGCCGCCGGATCGGCCGCCACATGCGCCGCCAGCGCGGCGCGCAGGTCGGCCTCGCTCTGTGCCGCGCCCCGCAGGTAGGCCCGTCCGTCGGGGGCGAGGCGGATCAGCAGCAGCGCACGCTGCGGCGGCGGCGCCGGCGCCGGGGCCGCGTCCTCTGCCTGGCGTTCCACGGCCGGGATCATGTCGAGGTCGAGGTAGGTCGAGGTGACCATGAAGAAGACCAGCATGATCAGCAGCACGTCCACCAGCGGCACGAGCGAGATCAACGCCCGCGGCGGCCGGGGGCGGGCGAGGTCCATCGGGTCAGCCCCCGGCGGCGGCGGCCCCGCCGGCCGCGCGCCGCGCCCGCTCGATCACCAGCAGCTGGCCGACGGTGCGTTCGATCGCCTGCGCCGCGCCCTCGATCCGGTTGCTGAAGAGCGTTGCCGCCGCCGCCGCCGGGATCGCCACCATGAGGCCGGCCGCGGTCGTCAGCAGCGCCTTCCAGATGCCACCGGCCAGGACCGAGGCATTCGCCGCGCCGCCCGCCATGTCGAGCTGCTGGAAGGACTCGATCATCCCCAGAACGGTGCCGAGAAGGCCCAGAAGCGGGCTGAGCATCGCCACCAGCTCCAGCACGCGGATGTGCCGGTTCATCGCCGCGACCTCGGCGTTGCCCAGCAGCACCGCCTCGGCCTCGACCGCGTCCGGGCTGTGCCCCTCGATCAGGCGCGCCATCGCCGCCGCCGCCACCCGGTCGGCCGGCGCGCCGCCGCCCGCGACCGCCGCCTGCGCGTCGGCCCGCGCGCCCGCCAGCCATTGCGCCAGCGCGCCGTCGCGGCGGGCGGCGCCGCCCCCGACCCCGCGCAGGTCGATCAGCTTGACGGCGATCAGCGTCAGCGACACCAGCGACAACGCCAGCAGCACCAGGATGACCGGCCCGCCCGCGCGCAGGATGTCGGCCGCGCCGTGCATGGCAGCCTAGTTGACCATCGCCACGCCGGCGCGGCTGACGAGGTCGAGGAACGGAAAGCAATCGACCGGATCGGCGTTCTGCGGCTGGCAGGATGCGATGTCGTGCAACAGGATCTCGCCGATCGCGTCGCAGCGGGTTTCGGGGATTTCGAACAGCTTCAGCGTCGTGCGGCCGGCCGGCAGCGGGGCGGCGTCGATTGTCAGCAACCGGTCGATGACGCCGTTTCGGTCGAGGATGGCCAGTGCCATCTCGAACCCCGTCAGCGTCATGTCCGTGCCGTTGCGGAACAGGAAGAATGCCCGGCACCCGCCTTCGGCCGCCTGTTCGAACTTGTTCAGCTCGATGGTAAGGCGGCCGCCCGCCGCGGCCGCCGGGCTCCAGGCCAGAGACGCCGCGCCGATCACGGCAAGCATGCAACGCGTGACAACAGGTTTCGGCAAGCGCATCCGCCCCTCCACAATCGTCCGGCCGAACCGGACGGACGCCCGACCGCCCGGCGCACGGATGACACCCGCGCCCCGGCAGTAGGCTGGCACGACCGGCCGAAGGTCAAGTCTTGTTTCCCGCCGCACCCGCACCCCGTGTCCGCGGTCCGCCGGTTCGCGGCGGTTCAGGCCGCGGGCTCTTGCGGCAGGATGCCGAGCCGGCGCCACAGCGGCAGCCTGCGGTCGAGCGCATCGGCGACCGCATCGCGCACGATCTCGCCCGCGGGTTTCGGAACCGGTGCCGCGTCGCCGCCGGCCGCCTCCGGATCGTCCGTGCCCGCGGTGCCGGCTGCGGCGTGCGCGCCCGCCTCTTGCGGCGACGCGGGGTCGATGCCGGTGCGGGCCAGGACATGCGCCGAAAGCGCGCCGACATCCGGGGCGATCCCCGCCATCAGGCCGTCCAGCACCAGGGTCTGCACGCTGTCGAGCGGCAGCGCCGTGTGCCCGACCGGGCAGGCCACATGGAACAGGGTCTGCCTGACCGGACGGAACGCCTCGGCGATCACGGCGCGATTATAACGCCGGCAGCTTGCCAGCGCCGCGCCGGGCACGTCGTGCAGCACCGGCAGGACAAGCTCGAGACCGGACAGAAGGCCGGCAAGCTCGTTGCCCGTCACCGCCCGGCCCGCCTGCCGGACCGCCTCGCGCAGGTCGCCGATTCGTGCGGGACCCTGTTCCAGCCGGTCGAACACGGGTCCGTACACCGCGGGGTCGAGCGAGAAGGGCATCGACAGCATCGGCCAGTCGCGCCGGTCCGCCGGGGGGCGCGGTTCGCGCAGCGCCAGCGCGACATCGGCAAGAAGCGCCTCGCGCACGTCGTTCGTGATCGGCCGCCGGCCGCGCACGAACAGATCGCGCCGGAAGCGGCGGAAGTTGAAGAAATCCTCGATCGTCTCGCGCAGCGGGCCGGCGGGGACCGTCTCGAGCAGCGCGCGCGCCTCGGCCGACAGGCCGATGCCCGAGAAGTTTTCCAGCAGGTTCGCCGAGGCGACGAAGTCGAGCTTGGCCGCCGACAGTTCGCGCGCCACGTCGATGTGGAACCGCGGCTGCCACTGGCCGTTGAGGAACTCGTGCGCAAGGTAGCGGCGGTGCCTCTGGGCCTTTTCCGGCACCGTCGACTCGGCGAACAGGCGGTCGGCCAACTCGCCGCCGAGGCCCTGGGCGCCCGCGCCGATCATCTGCTGCAGGAAGCCCACGCTTTCGGCCACGCGCGCGTCGCTGGTGCCCTGCCGGATGCGTGCGTATTCCAGCAGCAGCTTCTGCGTCGGGATCATCGCGGCCCAGCCCGGCAGCACGTTATAGCCGAGATAGACCGCCCCGCCGGGCCGCAGGAAGCGACCGAGGAAGCGGACGATGCCCGCGCGCACCGCGTCCGATACCCAGGTGAGCAGGCCGTGCAGGGCGATGTAGTCGAACTGCGGCAGGCCGTGGTTCGCCGCATCGGCAAGGGCGGCGACATCGGCCTCGATCAGCGTCAGGTTCCCGATCCCGGCGGCCTTGCGGAAGGCCTCGGCCCGGGCGATGTGCGCCGGCATCAGGTCGATGCCCCAGAACCGGCCCGCGGGATCGGCCGCCGCCAGCGCCGACACCGTGCCGCCCTGGCCGCAGCCGAGGTCGCAGTAGGTGAAGGGCTCGTTGCTGCCGGGCCTGCGGACGGGCTCGTAACCGGCCATCATGCAGGCCAAGTCGATCACCGCGGGCGCCTGCTCGGCGTAGAAGCCCGGCACGTATTCCACATCGCTGACGTAGCCGCCCGCCCAGTCGCCCATCCCGTCGTCCCCCAAGCCGGGGGACCGATCCGATCCCCGGCACTGCGCCAGCTCTGGCACCTTAGGGGCAGGGCGGTCCATCCTGCAACGGCGACCGGGGCGCGCGGCGCGCTGCGGCGCCCCGGCGCCCCGGCGCCTGTGTCGCATCGGTCCCAATCCCGGCAAAGCTTGCGGTGCGGGGCGGCGCGGCGTTGACCTTGCCGGGGGGGTGCTGCACATTGCCCGCGCGCGAGGTGGATCGCCGGTGCGCGCGGGCGCAGCCTGCGCGATCTGGTCGTGCGACGACGAGGAGGCGCGAAGGTGCAGGACCAGAGGCGACGGGGCGGGGGTCGGCTTTGCGGACCCGCCAGGCGTGGGTGCCGCCCGGCCGCGGCGCTTGCCGTGCTGGCAGCGGTCTCGGTCGTCGCCGGCGGTCCGGCCGGACTGGCGCAGACGGCCAGCGAGATCACGCCGCCCAGCTTCGCGCCCGAACCGCGCCGGCCGGTCGTGTCGATCGTGTTCGGCGGGGCGCCCGGCCTCGGGGCGCCTGCGGGGGCAGAAACGCTGACCATCGCGATCGGCAGCGTCGAGATCGAGGGCGCCTTTCCCCGGATGGCAGAGGCCAACCGTGCGGCGGTGGCGCGCCTCACCTCCGGCCGGATCCGCGCCAGCGAGATCTTCGAGGCCGCCCAGGCGCTGGAGGCCGCCTATGCGCGCGCCGGGTTCGTGCTGGCGCGGGTCGTCCTGCCGGCGCAAGAGCTGCGCGACGGCGGGCGGTTGCGCCTCGTGGTCGTGGACGGGTTCGTCGAGCGCATCGACACCGACGCCGTTCCGCGCGCCGTGCGCGGCCGGACCGACCGGGTCGTGTCGCCCCTCGTCGGGCGACGCGGGCTTCGTCTCGAAGAGATCGAGCGGGCGCTCCTGATCGCCGGCGACACCTTCGGGCTGGCGCTCGATTCCACGCTGGCACGGGGTGATGCGCCCGGCGCGACGCAGCTTGTGCTCGAAGGGCAGCACCGCACCGTCAGCGGCTTCGTCGGCGCCGACCGGGGCTTGTCGCGCGACCTCGGCGAGTTCACGCTCGATGCCGGGGCAGAGGTGAACGGGGTCCTGGGCCTGGCCGAGACGCTCTATCTGCGCTTTTCCGCCCATCCCGACGGGTCGGCCCTCGGCGCCACGCCCCGGATGCGGACGATGGCGGCCGGGGCGGTGGTGCCGGTCGGGCGCAACGGCCTGACCTTCACCGTCGAGGGCGTGGAAAGCCGCACCACGCCGCAGCGCGCCGGCCCGCCCGTCACCAGCCAGTTCGAACGCCTGTCGCTGCGCCTGACCTATCCGGTTATCCGCACCCGCGCCCGCACGCTGACCGCCCGGCTGGCGTTCGACCTGCAGGACGATGCGCAGGACGTCCTGGGGGCGGCGGGGCGGATCCCGGTCTACCGCGACCGGCTTCGGGTGGTCCGGCTCGGGGCCACGGGCGCGCAGACGCTGGGGGCCGGCGGGCAAGTCGAGGTCGATGCGACGCTGTCGCTCGGCCTTGACGGCTTCGGCGCCAGAACCGCGGCCGAGGCGACGCCGGCCCTGCCGCTGTCGCGGCAGGGCGCCGATGCCGGCTTTAGCAAGCTTGCGCTGTCGGTATCGATGGTCCGGCCGCTCGGCGCGCGCGCCGTGGGGGCGATCAACCTGCGCGGGCAGACCTCGTTCGGCGCCCCGCTCTTGAAAAGCGAACAGATCAGCCTTGCGGGTGCAGGCCTCGTGTCGGGCCTCGAACCGGGCAGCGTCGTGGGCGACAGCGGCTGGGTCCTGCGCGGCGAACTGCGGATGCCGATCAAGGTGGACGCCGCGCCGGTTCCGCTGCAGCTGACCCCCTATGCCTTCGGCGCGGCGGGCGAGCTGTTCCTGCACCGGCCGACCGCGCTCGAGCAGGCCAGCACGCAAGTTGCGAGTATCGGTGTCGGACTGGAAATGGTAACGTTGACCTCATCTCGGTTCTCGAGCGCCTCTGCGCGGGTCGAGGTGGCAGGAGGGTTCCGGAATGATGGCCAGCCCGATGACGTCCGCCTCAACCTTGGGGCGTCGTTCCGGTTCTGACGGCTGGCGGGGCCGCGCGCTGGCGGTCCTGCTGGCGAGCACGGCGCTGTCGCCGACCGGCCTGCGCGCCGACGTCCTGCCGACCGGGGCGACAGTCCTGCACGGCAGCGTGACGATCGCGACGCCCGCGCCAGGGCAGATGCATATCAGCCAGACGACGCCGCAGGCGATCCTGACCTGGGGCGATTTCTCGATCGGGCAGGGGGCGGGGGTCACGATCAGCCAGCCGGGCGTCGCGGCCACGCTGCTGAACCGCGTCACCGGCGATACGACCAGCCACATCGACGGCAGCCTGACGGCCAACGGCCAGGTGTTCGTCGTCAACCCGAACGGCATCGCCATCGGGCCGGACGGCCGCATCACCGCCGGCGGATTCGTCGCCTCGACCCTGCCTTTTAGCGACGACGATTTCCTGGCCGGCCGCCTCCGCTTCGAGAGCCAGGGCACGCCGGGCGCGGTCAGCAACGCGGGACGGATCGACATCCTGCCCGGCGGCTATGCGGCGCTGCTCGGCGGGCAGGTCGCCAACAGCGGCGTGATCCGCGCGCCGCTCGGCCGCGTCGGCCTTGGCGCTGCGCGGCGGATCACGCTCGACCTTGCGGGCGACGGCTTCCTGCAGATCGGCGTGCCCCTGGACGACGACGGCGGCGCGCCGCTGATCGAGCATTCCGGCCGGATCGAGGCCGACGGCGGGCGCGTCGAAATCCTGGGCGCGGCCGCCCGTCACGCCGCCCGCCAGACGGTGAACCTGTCCGGCGTGGTCGAGGCGACCAGCGTCGGCGGCCGGTCCGGCGCCATCGTGCTGGGCGCGGGCCCGGGCGGCACGATGCGGGTCGCGGGCCGCGTCGCGGCGCGCGCGCCGGTGCCCGAACCGCCGACAGCCTCGCCCGTGCCACCGTCGCGCCCGGCCCGCGGCGGCAGCATCGACGTGACCGGCGCCGGGATCGTGCTGGACGGCGCCGACATCGACGCCGGCGGCGCGGCCGGTGGCGGGACGATCCGCATCGGGGGCGACCTGCGCGGAACCGGCGCGATGCCCCGCGCCCGGACGGTGACCGGCGACGCCGCCACCCGAATCGCCGCCGATGCGCTGGCCGACGGCGACGGCGGCAGCATCATCCTGTGGTCGGAGGCGGCGACGCGCTTTGCCGGCAGCCTGTCGGTGCGCGGCGGGGCCGGGGGCGGCGACGGCGGCCTTGCCGAGGTGTCGTCGGCGGACCGGCTGTCCTACAGCGGGCGCACGGATGCCCGTGCGCCTCGCGGCAGGACCGGCACGCTGCTGCTCGATCCGCTCAACCTTGCCATCGTCGCCGACGCCGGCGCGACCCCGCCCGGATTCTCGGCGGTGCTGCGCGATGCGCTCGAGGCCGATCTCGACACCGCCAACGTCACCCTCACGACGTCACTGCCCGGGCCGGATGCCGGCGATATCCGGGTCCTCGCCGACATCGCCTGGTCGTCCGCGAACGTGTTGTCGCTGTCTGCCGACGCCGACATCGCGATCGACGGCAGCATCACCGCCCCCGCGGGCGGCCTGCGGCTGAGCGCGGCTGGGCAGATCACCACCGGCCCGGGCGGCGCCATCGACCTCGGCCGCTTCGAGCTGGACCAGGGCGCATGGGTGCAGACCGGCGCCGACCTGCCGCCCTTCGCGGCGGGCGATTTCGTCGTCGCGGGCACCGACCCGCTCCTGTCGGGCGCCAGCAGCTTCCTGCGCGCCCTCGGCGGGGCCGGCACGCCCGACGATCCGTATCTGCTGACCGACATCTATGGCGTGCAGGGGGTGGCCACGCGCGTGACCGAATCCTTCGCGCTGGCAAACGACATCGACGCATCGGGAACCGCCGACTGGAACGACGGCGCGGGTTTCCGCCCGATCGCGCGCGACGTCGGGGGCCGTCTCACGGGCTACAATGGTTTCGAGGGCGTGTTCGACGGGCGGGGTCGTGCCATCGGCGGCCTGACCATCGCGGCAGGCGCAGCGGTCGACAGCGGCTTCATCGGCCTTCTTGACGGAACGCTGCGCAACCTGCGGCTGACCGACGCCGACGTCAGCGGCGGCACCGATGTGTCCGGCATCGCGGTCGGGCGGAACGGCGGGCTAATCGAGGCGGTCGGCGTCTCGGGGTCGGTCGACGGCCTCGGCGCGGTTGGCGGTCTTGCCGGCGTGAACGACGGCACGATCCGAATGAGCCGCGCCGATGCGAGGGTCGGCGCCGATGCCTCCGCCATCGGCGGTTCGTCGGTCGCGATCGGCGGGCTGGTCGGGGTGAACGGCGGCGTGCTTGCCGATGTCGCGGCGACCGGGGACGTGCGCGGCATCGCGGACCTGTCGGTCGAGGCCGGCGGGCTTGTCGGCCGTTCCGGCGGGACGATCGAACGCGCCTACGCGACCGGCGCGGTGCGGGGTGCGACGCCCTTCGGCTCGGCGCTGCTCGGCGGCCTCGTCGGGAATGGCCTCGGCCGGATCGTCGAGGGGCTGGCGGTCGGGCCGGTGCTGGACGATCTCGGCGTCTGCATCTCGTGCAACGTGTCGACGGGCGGGCTTGTCGGCAGGTTCGACGGGCCGCTCGACGGGATCGTCGCCTCGTTCTGGGACGTGGACACGACCGGGCAGGCCTCCAGCGACGGCGGCGGCACCGGGCTTGAGACCGGCACGCTGCAGAGTTTCCCGGACTTCCGCGCGCTGGCCGAGGCCGCAGGCTGGAACTTCTTCACCAATTGGGCACCTGCGTCGGCGGGGTACTATGCGCAGCTCTACCGCATCGATCCCGTCGCCTGGCTCGACGCGCGCGACAGCGCCAGCACCTACGGCGATCCCGTCACCTTCGACTTCGACCGCTACGGCACGCCGTTCGGCTACGTTTTCGGTCCCGAGTTCCTTTCGCCGGGCGACTGGGAGGCGGTCGCCACCTTCGCGCTCCCGCCGATGGCGGTCGGCGACTATGCGGTCGCTGGCAGCGTCCTCAGCCGCCGCATCGCCGACCTGACCGAATTCGCCTACCGCACCGTCGTGACGCCGGCGGTGCACAGCATCCTTCCCGCGCCGCTGACGGTGACGGCGGGGGATCTTGCGAAGGTCTACGGCACGGCGGTGGACCCTGGCCTTGCGGGTTTTGCGGTGGCGGGCCTGGTCGGGGCGGACCGGGTCGATGCGGTGACGCTGACGAGCGCGGGGGCCGCGGCCGAGGCGGGCGTGGCGGGCAGCCCCTATGCGATCCTGGCCGCGGATGCGACGGGCGCGGGGCTCGAGAACTACACCATCGCCTATGTGCCGGGATCGCTGACGGTGACGCCGATCGAGGTTCCCTCGGCGGCGACGGGCGCACCGGTGCCGCCGGTTGCGCTGCCCTCGCCGCCGGACAGCATCGTGCTGACCGGTGCGGTTCAGCCCGCGGCCGGCCAGCCGGCCGCGGTCCTTTCCCCCGCCGCACCGCCGGGGGCGGCGCTGCCCGGGGCACTGCGGACGCTGGAGACCCTCCGCCTGCGGTCGGCCGATCTCGAACAGGCGCTGGAGACCTGCCGGCAGCGCAGCCTGACAGCGCAGGTGCAGCTCGACTGCATCGCCGACGCGCTCGGCGCCTATGCCGCCGCGCTGGAATCGCTGACCCTGGACCTGCCGCCCGCGCTGGCCAACGTCGGCGCGATCATCCGCGAGGCGCAGCGCGGCGTGCAACAGGCGCGCGAGCGGGCCGCGCAGCGGCTGGCGACGGCCACCACCGATGCCGAACGGCGCGAAATTGAACGCGCGGCGGTGGCGGAGGCCACCGGATCGGTGCAGACTGCGATCGCGGAGATTCGCAAGTCCATCGAGCTGATCCGTGCCGACGATCCGCAACTGGCCAGTGTCTTTGCCGAGCAGGGCGCGACCGTCGTCGCCGCCGTGCAGAAGGTGGAGTTCGAACTCGCCCGTGCCGTCGGGCTCTGACACGCCACGGGCGGCGCGGCCGGCCCGGCTTGCGGCGCTGCTGCTCGCCCTGGCGCTGGCGATCGTTGCGCGCCCTGCGCTGGCCGAGTTCCGGGTCGCGCTGGTGATCGGCAACGCCGATTATGACGCCGTGCCAGCGCTCGGGAACCCTGTCAACGACGCGCGCGACATCGCCGCGGCGCTGGACAGCCTGAACTTCCGCGTGTTCCTCGGCGAGAACCTGACGGCCGACGGGATGCGCGAGACCTTCGACCGCTTCATCGCGGCGGCGACCGACGCGGACGTGACGCTGTTCTACTACGCGGGGCACGGTTTCCAGGCCGGGGCGCGCAACTATCTCGTGCCGACTGACGCGCGGCCCGACAGTGCCGAGACGTTCCTGCGCCAGACCATCCCGCTCGACGAACTTCTGCACCGGCTGGAGCGCACGCGCGGAATCCGGCTGATCTTCCTCGATGCCTGCCGCGACAATCCGCTCGGCACGGCGGGGGCCGGCGATGGATTGGCGCGCGTGGGCAGCGCGGCCGATTTCCTGTTCGCCTTCGCGACCCAGCCCGACAACGTGGCCTACGACGGCATGGGGCGGAACAGCTTCTTCACCGAGGCGCTGTTGGGGCGCATCCACACGCCGGGGCAGGACATTTCGGAACTGATGATCGGGGTGCGGCGCGACGTGCTGTCTGCCACCGGCGGCCGGCAGATCCCGTGGGAGAACTCGTCGCTGACACGGCAGTTCCGCTTCGTGCCGGGCGAGGACCCGGTCTCGCCCGAAACGATGCTGTGGCAGGTTGCGTCGCGGGCGCAGGATGCGGTGCTGATGCACCTCTACCTCGAACGGTTCCCGCAGGGCGCGCATGTGGCCGACGTGCGCGCCTTTCTGCAGCTCGGCGAGACCGCCGGCGGCGGCGCGGCGCGCCGGCTGCCCGGCACCGGCGCGATCGAGGCCGAACGGCTGTGGTCGATCGCGCAGCGGACCCGGATGCGGCCGCTGGTTGAGCGTTACCTGCAACTCTTCCCCGATGGCGCCAACGCGGACGACGCCCGCCGCCTGCTGGAGGCGCTGCCGGCCGCGCAGGACGAAGCGCCCGTGCGCCAGTGCGAGCGGATGGCGACCCACCCGCGGGATGCGACCGCGAACACCGCGGGCGTGGAATTCGAGGCGCTGGCCCGCAACGCGGCTGCCGCAGTCGCCGCGTGTCAGGCAGCGGTCGAGGCCTGGCCGGACGTGCCGCATCTGACCGCCCTTCTCGCGCGGGCGAAGGCGGCGGCGGGCGACCGGGCGGCGGCGGTCGATCTCTACCGGCAGGCGGCAGCGGCGGGCGATCTGCGCGCCATGGTGTCGCTGGCGCTGCTGTACGAGGCCGGCGACGGCGTGCCGCGCGATGTCGACGCGGCGATCCGCCTGTTCGAGCAGGCCGCGGAAGGCGGCAGTCCCGATGCGGCGATCAACCTCGCGGTCGCGCTGTTCGAGGGCCGGGGGGTAGAGCGCAACGTGCCGCGGGCGATCCGTCTGCTGGAGCAGGCGTCGGCTGCGGGATCGCCGATCGCGACGTTCAATCTCGGCGTGCTGACCGACCGGGGTCTGGCCGATACCGGCACCCCTGCCCTCGACCTCTTCCTGCGCGCGGCGCGCGAGGGCGAGGCGAACGGCTATCGCGCCGCCGCGGTGCTGCTGGACGAGGGGCGGGGCGTCGCGGCCGACCCCGAACGGGCGGCGCAGCTGTTGCTGCACGCCGTTGCCGCCGACGACGGCCGGACGCTTGCCGAGCTGATCGTGCCCGAGGCGACATGGCGCAAGCCGACCTTGGCCGCCCTTCAGGCGCAGCTGCGCGCCGCCGGGCACTATGACGGGCCGGTGGACGGTGCTGCGGGCCCGGCGCTCGAACCGGCGCTGCGGCGCTGGCGCAATGGCGGCTACCTCGTCGGCGCTGCCGACTGACCGCACCTCGGGTCTCGTGCCCTGCGGGTGGCGCGCCGGCCCGCTGCCCTGGCGGCTTGCCCCCGGGCGGCGTTCGGGCGAGAACGCGGCCAGAGGCGACACGGGAGGGGCGGGATGCACGGCGGCGCGCTGCTGGTGAAGTGTCTGGCGGCGCAGGGCGTGGCGCGCGTGTTCTGCATTCCCGGCGAAAGCTTTCTTGCCGCGCTCGACGGCTTCGTGGGATCGGGGATCGACGTGGTCGTGGCCCGGCAGGAGGGCGGGGCGGCGATGATGGCCGAGGCGACCGGCAAGCTGACCGGCAGGCCCGGCGTCGCCTTCGTCACGCGCGGCCCCGGTGCCACCAACGCCAGCGCCGGCGTGCATGTCGCCTTCCAGGATTCCACGCCGATGATCCTCTTCGTGGGCCAGGTCGCCAGCGACCAGCGCGACCGCGAGGCGTTCCAGGAACTGGACTACCGGGCGATGTTCGCCCCCCTTGCCAAATGGGTGGCCGAAATCGACCGCGCCGACCGCATTCCCGAATACGTCAGCCACGCCTTTCATGTCGCGCAGGCCGGGCGTCCCGGTCCGGTCGTGCTGGCCCTGCCCGAGGACATGCTGTCCGGCCCCGCGGCGGGCGCACCGGTTCCGGCCGCCGTCCTGCCGTCGGGCCGGGCGGCCGAGGCCGACGTCGCGGCGGTCGTGGACAGGATCGCCCGGGCCGAACGGCCGTTCTGCATCGTCGGCGGCGGCGGCTGGTCGGCGGCGGCCGCCGCCGCGCTGGCACGCGCGGCCGAGAAGCTGAACCTGCCGGTGGGTGCCGCGTTCCGCTGCCAGGACTATCTCGACAACCGGCACCCCTGCTACGCCGGCGACGTCGGCATCGGGATCAACCCCGCGCTGGCCACGCGCGTGCGCGACGCCGACGTCATCCTCGCGCTCGGGGCGCGTCTGGGCGAGATGACGACCTCGGGCTATACGCTGATCCGCCCGCCGGTGCCCGACCAGGTGCTGGTCCATGTGCATGCGGATCCGAACGAGCTCGGCCGCGTCTACCGGCCCGAGCTTGCGGTCTGTGCGCGCCCCGGTCCCTTCGCCGAGCAGCTGGCGCTGGCGGCCCGCCCGCGGGCCGACCGGGGCAGCTGGCGCGCGGCGGCGCGGCATGACTACGAGGGCTGGCAGCAGCCGCAGCCCACGCCCGGCGCGCTGCGCATGGAAACCGTGGTGGCGCACCTGAACGCGGTGCTGCCCGATGACGCCATCCTGACCAACGGCGCGGGCAACTACACCGGCTGGCTGCACCGCTATTACCGCTACCGCACCTTCCGCACCCAGCTTGCCCCCACGTCGGGCAGCATGGGCTACGGCCTGCCGGCCGCCATCGCGGCGAAGCTGGAGCATCCGGGCCGGACTGTGGTGTGCCTGGCGGGCGACGGCTGCTTCCAGATGGTGTCGCAGGAATTCGCCACGGCGGTGCAGGCGGGCGCTGCCGTGGTCGTGCTGGTCTGCGACAACGGCATGTATGGCACGATCCGGATGCACCAGGCGCGGGAATACCCCGGCCGCCCCTCGGGCACGCGCCTTGTGAACCCCGATTTCGCGGCGCTGGCCCGCGCGCACGGCGGGTTCGGGGCGACGGTCGCGGACGACGCAGCCTTCCCGGACGCTTTCGCCGCAGCGCGCGCCGCCGGGGCGCCCGCAATCCTGCATCTGAAGCTCGACCCCCGCGCGCTGACGCCCCGCGCGACGCTGGACGACTAGGGACGACCGGGGACGACCCGGCATTACGGGGGGCGCCGGGGGACGACCACGCGCCGCCCGCCCCGTCCGGTGCCACGATAGCGGTCCGCCCCCGGGACGAGGTGACACCCGCAGGGACACCCGAAGGCCGCGCGCCGCGCCCGCCCCGCCGGGGCACAGGCACTGCGCAGGCCGCCGCGCGGTCAGAAGAACGCCTGAAGCCCCGTCACCGCCCGCCCGAGGATCAGCGCGTGCACATCATGCGTGCCCTCGTAGGTGTTCACCGTCTCGAGGTTCTGGGACACGCGCATGACGTGATAATCCTCCTGGATCCCGTTGCCGCCGTGCATGTCTCGGGCCATCCGCGCGATGTCCAGCGCCTTGCCGCAGTTGTTGCGCTTGACGATCGAGATCATCTCGGGCGCCGCGTTCGCCGCGTCCAAGAGCCGCCCGACGCGCAGCGAACCTTGCAGGCCAAGCGCGATGTCGGTCATCATGTCGGCCAGCTTCTTCTGGTAAAGCTGGGTCTGCGCCAGCGGCTTGCCGAACTGCCGCCGGTCGAGCCCGTATTGCCGCGCGGCGTGCAGGCAGAACTCG
The DNA here is from genome assembly GCA_938028765.1 of uncultured Paracoccaceae bacterium. Taxonomy (GTDB): domain Bacteria; phylum Pseudomonadota; class Alphaproteobacteria; order Rhodobacterales; family Rhodobacteraceae; genus CALIZF01. The sequence goes on along the minus strand of CALIZF010000001.1, from coordinate 63,295 downwards.
GCCGCCCCCATCACGCCCCAGGAAATGCCGTAGCGCGCCCGGTTGAGGCAACCGAAGGGGCCCTTCAGCCCCTCGACATGCGGCAGCAGCGCGTCCTCGCCCACGGCCACGTCCTTCATCACGATCTCGCCGGTAACCGAGGCGCGCAGGGACAGCTTGCCCCCGATCTTCGGCGCCGACAGTCCCGCCATGCCCTTTTCCAGCACGAAGCCGCGGATCCTGCCCCCGTGCGCCTCGGACTTCGCCCAGACCACGAAGACATCCGCGATCGGGCTGTTCGAGATCCACATCTTGGACCCCGACAGCACATAGCCGCCGTCCGCCTTCCGCGCGACCGTCTTCATCCCCGCGGGGTCGGACCCCGCATCGGGTTCGGTCAGGCCGAAGCAGCCGATCAGCGCGCCCGAGGCGAGGCCGGGCAGGTATTTCCGCCGCTGCTCCTCGGTCCCGTAGGCGTAGATCGGATACATCACGAGGCTCGACTGCACCGACATCATCGAGCGGTAGCCCGAATCGACCCGCTCCACCTCGCGCGCGACCAAGCCGTAGGCGACATAGGATCCGCCGAGGCCGCCGTAGTCCTCGGGGATCGTCACCCCGAGAAGGCCCATCTCGCCCATCTCGCGGAAGATCGCGGGGTCGGTCGCCTCGTCGCGGTAGGCGGCGGTGACGCGGGGCATCAGCCTTTCGGCCGCATAGGCGCGGGCGCTGTCGCGGATCATCCGCTCGTCCTCGGTCAGCTGCTCGTCGAGGCGGAAGGGGTCGGCCCAGTCGAAGCGGCCCAGGTCGGGCGCGTCCTTGGCCTTCAGTGTCGGGCTGTGGGTCTGCGCAGTGTCGGGCATGGCGGCCTCCCTCGGGTTCGGTCGATGCCATTTACGCGCCTTGCCGAGCGCGGGGAAACGCTCGATTCGCGCGCGACCATGCGTTATAGGCATACCATGCCCCGTCCGCGCCGCTTCATGCCCTCGGTCTCGCTTCTTGCCGCGTTCGAGGCGGTGCTGCGCACGGGATCGACCGCCGCGGCGGCGCGCGACCTTGCACTGACCCAGGGCGCGGTCAGCCGGCTGGTCGCAACGCTGGAAGGGCAGCTCGGTCGGCCGCTGTTCGAGCGCCAGAAGGGCCGGCTGGTGCCCACCCCCGCCGCCCGCGCATACGGCCGCGACGTCACCCGTGCGCTCGACCTCATCGAGCGGGCGTCGATGGAATTCGCCGCGAACCCCGGCGGCGGCACCCTCAGCCTTGCGGTGTTGCCGGCCTTCGGGGCGAGCTGGCTGGCCCCCCGCCTGCCGCGGTTCCTCGGCGCGAACCCCGGCGTCACGGTGAACCTCGCAACCCGCCTCAAGCGGTTCAACTTCGACGCCGAGCCCTTCGACGCCGCGATCCACTTCGGCACCGACGACTGGCGCGGCGCGGGGCATCTGCACCTCTTCGCCGAACGGCTGATCGCCTGCACCGCGCCGGCCTTCCTTGCGGCCAATCCCGTCGCGGCGCCCGCCGACCTTGCCGCCCTGCCGCTTCTGCAGATCGAGACGCGCCCCACCGCCTGGGCGGCCTGGTTTGCCGCCCGCGGCGCCCCCGCCGTCGCCCCGAGGGGGATGCTGTTCGACCAGTTCGCGCCCCTTGCGCAGGCGGCCGTCGCGGGCCTTGGCGTGGCGCTTCTGCCCGAATACCTCGCCGACGGCGAGATCGCCGCCGGTCGCCTCGCCCCCGTCCTTGGCGGTCCGGTCGAAGGTGGCGGGTCCTACTGGCTGGTCTGGCCCGAGGCGCGCGCGGACTGGCCGCCGCTGGCTGCGTTCCGCGCCTGGATGTCGGCCGAAACCGCTGCGCTGCGCTGACGCCGCACCCGCCGGCGCGCCCGCATGAGCCACAGCGCCATGCCCGCCGCCGCCAGCGCCGCCACCCACCGCGTGATCTCGCCGATCGTGGCCCCCAGCGTTTCCAGCGCATCCGCGAAGGCCCAGCCGAGCGCGAAATAGCCGACGATCCAGAGCGCCCGCCCCAGAACCGCCGGCGGCAGCACCCGCCAGACCGGCACGCGCGCCATTCCGGCCGCGATGTTGACGTAGGGCCCCAGCGGCGCCACCAGCCAGCGGGTGACGAATACCGCGCCGAAGGCATTCGCAGCCAGCCGCCCCTCGGCGGCCGCCACCACTGGCGCGATCCGCGGCCGCGCCGCCAGCCGCGCCCGCAGGCCGCCCCCGCCCCGGCCGATCAGGTAGCCTGCCGCATCACCCGCCAGCGCGCCGGTCAGCGCCGCCGCCACGACCGGCCCGCCGGCGACGGCCCCCGCCTCGGCCAGCGCGCCGGCCAGGATCAGAAGCGGCCAGACCGGAACCGGCACCGCCGCGCAGCCGAACGCCACCCAGAGCCCGATCGCGAGGGGGCCGTGGACCGTCAGCATCTCGGCGGCGGCCGGGCTCATGGGCGGCGTTCGGGATCGGGCGGCATCGGCAGAGCCTCGCCCCGCCCTGCAACGTCCGCGTGACACGGACGGCGCGGGGTCATGGCGGGGGCAGGGGCCGGGCCTCGATCACTACAAAGGCCTGCGCCCAGGGGTGATCGTCGGTCAGGCTGACGTGGATCACGGCCGCATGGCCCGGCGGCGTCAGCGCGGCCAGGCGTTCGGCGGCCCAACCGGTGAGCCGCATCGCGGGTTGGCCCGACCGCAGGTTGACCACCTCCATGTCGCGCCAGGCGATGCCCATGCGCAGACCGGTGCCGAGCGCCTTGGAACACGCTTCCTTCGCGGCCCAGCGCTTGGCATAGGTGCCCGCCACGTCCTTGCGCCGTTCCGCCTTCGCCTGTTCGAGCGGCGTGAACACCCGGTTGCGGAACCGGTCGCCGAACCGCGCCAGCGTCGCCGCGATGCGCGCGATATTCGCAAGGTCGGTGCCGATCCCGAGGATGCGGGCGGACCGGTCCGGCGGAGTCATGCGAGGCCCGCCAGATAGGCGTCTGCGTCGGCGCGCAGGGCCCCGACGATCCGCGCCCGCGCCGCGCGGTTCCGTGCGACGATCGCGCGGGCGAAGGCCCGCCGCCGGCCGCGGAAGACGCCGAGGTGCCGCGTCGCCCACAAGAACCGCCCCTCGCGCGTGTCCCACCAGTCGCATTCAAACAGCGGCTCGCGACTCATGGACCCGAGGTGGAAGAACATGCCGCCGTAGACCCCCGCCATCACCCGGTGGTCGTCGCGCCGGTTCGACCGCGGCAGGCGCAACCAGTCGCCCCCCTGCCGCCGGACAGCCATCGCATAGCCGATCCCGGTGTCGCGCCGCTCCCCATGGCGCAGGAAGAATCCCGGCCGGCGCAGGAAATAGTCGCGCCGCGTGGGCAGGAAGGTCGGGCGCGCGGCGCGCCAGAAGTCCATCCGGCACAAAAGGCCGCTGGGGTGCGGCAGGTTCCGCTCGCCGTTCTCGAGCCGCTGCACCGCCGCGAAGGGACGGCGGGGATGCAGCTGCGCGGCCAGATCCTCGGCCCAGCCAGGCCGGACCGGGAAGGAATCGACGTCGAGGGTTGCGAAATGGGTGAAGCCCTGCCGGTCGGCCTCGGCCACCAGGCGGTCAAGATACCAGGCATGTTCGGCGCTGCCGCGCACGCCGGGTTCGGGCAGGTCGGCAATCTCGACCCAGGGCCGCCGGCGCAGGATCGCCAGCATCCGGTCGGTCGCCCGCGGCGCTGCGGACAGCACGCGGAAATCGCCCCCCAGCGTCTCGGCGATCTTGCCCAGCTGAAGCCGCACGATCCATTCTCCGCCCGGGCGTGCGCCATGCACGATGCAGATCGCCAGCCGCATCGGCAGGTCTGCGGCCGGGTCGGGCATGGTCGGTCCGCGGTCCATGGCCGCCCTCCCCCGGGCCCCCGTCAGGCGCGCGCTGCGTCCATCAGTCGGCGCATCTCGGCCACCGCGGGGCCGAGGCCCATGAACACGGCCTCGGCCACCAGGAAATGGCCGATGTTCAACTCGCGCACCTCGGGGATCGCCGCCACCGGACCGACGTTGCCGAAGGTCAGGCCGTGGCCGGCGTGGACCTCGAGCCCGAGTTCGCCGGCCAGCGCCGCCCCGCGGATCAGGTTCAAGAGTTCCGCATCCCGTTCCGCCGTCCGCCCTTCCGTATCGAGGTCGCAGTAGGCGCCGGTGTGCAGTTCGACCACCGCCGCGCCGATCCGCGCGGCTGCCTCGATCTGCCGGGGATCGTGGCCGATGAACAGCGATACCCGGATGCCCGCCGCGCGCAGGGGCGCGATGAAGTCGCCCAGCCGGTTCTCATCCCCGGCCACGTCAAGGCCGCCCTCGGTCGTCCGCTCTTCCCGCCGTTCGGGGACGATGCAGACGGCATGCGGCCGGTGGCGCAGCGCGATCGCCTGCATCTCGTCTGTTGCCGCCATCTCGAAGTTCAGGGGCAGGCCGGTGGCCGCCATGATCGCCGGGATGTCGTCGTCGCGGATGTGGCGGCGGTCCTCGCGCAGATGCGCGGTGATGCCGTCCGCGCCCGCGTCGGCTGCGATGCGGGCGGCGCGTGCGGGGTCGGGCCAGGGGGTGCCGCGTGCGTTGCGCAGAGTGGCCACATGATCGATGTTGACACCGAGGCGCAGGGCACGGTGGGTCGGCAGCGCGGACATTGGCAGCTCCGGTCAGATCCTGTTGCAGGCAGTCTAGCCCCTCGCACCGGCGCCGTCATGGCCCCGCGACGCAATTCCGCGAGCCGGGACAACGGTGCGGCCGGCAGATGGGCACCGCGCATCGGCCGCCGCTGGCGATGCCTATCCGAACAGGTCCGCCTGCCCCGGCCCGCGCGGCGGGTCGAGCCCGAGGTGCCGCCAGGCGCGCGCGGCCAGCATCCGGCCGCGCGGGGTTCGCGCGACCAAGCCCTGCTGCAAAAGGTAGGGCTCGATCACCTCCTCGATCGCGTCCCGCGCCTCGCTGAGGGCGGCGGCGATCGTCTCGACCCCCACGGGGCCGCCGCCGTAGTGGTCGGCGAGCAGCGACAGATACCGCCGGTCGCCGGCGTCGAGGCCGAGGTCGTCCACCCCCAGCCGGGTCAGCGCGCCGTCGGCCAGCGCCCGCGTGATCCGGCCGCCGCCCTCGACCAGGGCGAAATCCGCCACCCGCCGCAGCAGCCGCCCCGCAATCCGCGGCGTTCCCCGGGCGCGGCGCGCGATCTCGTGCACGCCCTCGGGCTCCGCCGCCACGCCCATCAGCCGTGCGCCGCGGGCCACGATGTGCTCGAGCTCGGGCACGGTGTAGAACTCCAGCCGCACCGGAATGCCGAAGCGGTCCCGCAGCGGCGTGGTCAGCAGGCCGAGCCGCGTCGTCGCCCCGACCAGCGTGAAGGGTTGCAGGTCGATCCGCACCGTCCGCGCCGCCGGCCCCTCGCCGATCACGAGGTCCAGCGCGAAATCCTCCAGCGCGGGATAGAGCACCTCCTCGACCACCGGCGACAGCCGGTGGATCTCGTCGATGAACAGCACGTCGCGCGCCTCGAGGTTCGTCAGGATCGCGGCCAGATCCCCCGCCTTGGCCAGGACCGGGCCCGAGGTCATGCGGAACCCCACCCCCAGTTCGCGCGCGACGATCTGCGCCAGCGTCGTCTTGCCCAGACCGGGCGGGCCGTGGAACAGCGTGTGGTCCATCGCCTCGCCCCGCCGGCGCGCGCTTTCGACGAAGACGCGCAGGTTCGCCCGCGCCTCGGCCTGGCCCACGAAGTCGTCGAGGCTCTGCGGCCGCAGGGCGCGGTCGGGGTCGGCCTCCTGCGCGGCGGGGGACAGGATCGGGTCGGTCATTTTGGCGCCAGCCGCTTCAGCGCGGCGCGGATCAGCTCGGGCATGGCGGCCTCGGGCGTGGCACCCGCGGCCTCGGCGACCGCCGCGGCCGCCTCGCCCTGGCCGTAGCCGAGGTTCACGAGCGCTGACAGCGCCTCGGCCGTGGCGGCGGCGGCGGGCAGTTGCGCGGGTGGCGGCGCGGGCGGCGATGCAGCCCGACCGCGGCGGGCGGGTTGCGGGGGCGGTGCGGCCGCCGCCGCTGCCCCGCCGGCCGCCATCAGCGCGGGCGCCTTTGCCTTCAGCTCCAGCACCACGCGCTGCGCGATCTTGGGCCCCACGCCCGGTGCCGCCTGGATCGACCGCGCGTCGCCGAGAACGACCGCGCGCGCCACCCCCTCGGCCCCGAGCGTGCCGAGGATGGCGAGCGACGCCTTCGCCCCCACCCCCTGCACCGTCATCAGCGCGCGGTGCCATTCCCGCTCGATCAGCGTTGCGAACCCGAACAGCTGCAGCAGATCCTCGCGCACCAGAAGGTCGGTCCACAGAACGCAATCCGCACCTTCCGGCGGCAGGCCCGCCAGCGTCCGGTCCGACACGGTAACAAGGTAGCCGACGCCGCCTGCATCGATCAGCACCTGATCGGCCCCCTTCCAGTCGAGCCGCCCGGACAGCCGCCCGATCACGACGCCGCCCGCGCCACCGCCGCGGCCAGCCGGCCCGCCGATTGCAGGTGATGGGCATGGCAGATCGCTATGGCCAGCGCATCGGCCGCATCCGGCCCCGCGATCGCCACACCCGGCAGCTGCAGGCGCACCATGTGGTCCACCTGCACCTTGGCCGCATGGCCGACGCCCACCACCGCCTTCTTGACCGCGTTTGGTGCATACTCGCCAACCGGCAGGCCCGCGAGCGCCGGGACAAGCAGCGCGATCGCCCGCGCCTGGCCCAGTTTCAGCGTGCCGGCGGCGTCCTTGTTGACGAAGGTGTGCTCGACCGCCGCATGGTCGGGCTCATGGCGCGCGACGACGGCGGTCAGCTGCGCATAGAGGTCGGCAAGGCGCGGCGCAAGGTCGCCCTCGCCGGTGCGGCACAGGCCGTTGGCGACATGCGCGATCCGCGTGCCGCCCACGTCGATCACCCCCCAGCCAAGCGTCCGAAGCCCCGGATCGATTCCCAGCACCCGCATCGGCCCTGCCCCCGGATCCGTGCCGCGCGGATCCTGCTGTCCCTTGCCCGTTGCGCGCCGGCAACGGCAGTTTTGCGCAGGGCTAGCACGAAAAGCGAACAGCCGCCAGCGGGGCGTTCACGCTGCAATGCGGAAACGACGCCCCGAGGCTCGGAAACGGCATGCTGGCGGGATCCAAGCTGTTGATCGCCGGTGCCGAATCGGCAAACCCCAGGCATGCGCCGGGCGCAAGCCCGGCATGCCCCCCCGATCCTTGCTTCGCGTCTGCAGCATCACTAGATGCTTTGTCGACGGGCACAACGCCCGCCATTCAAGCAGTGTGTGAAGGACAAGCATCATGGCCGCCCTCGACAACACCCGTTCGGCCGGCTCGGTCGCCCTGAACGGGGGCCGGGTCGCGCGGTTCTTCGCCGGCATCGTCGCCGCTGTCGCCGCCTGGAACGATGCGCGCGTGACGCGCAACGCGCTGGCGAGACTTTCGGACCGCGAACTTGACGACATCGGTCTCTGCCGCGCCGACATCGACCAGATCATCGCCCGGCGCTGACGCGCACGGGGTTGCTGCCCGCAGACGGGCAGACGGAACCACAAGAGGCCGCGACCGGGACGCACCGGCGCGGCCTTTTCCGTTCCGGCCGGCTGCGCCGTCAGGGCTTTACCCGCACCGGCAGGCCGGCCACCCAGAGGGTCGCCGGGTCTGGATGCATCAGCAGCGCCCCGGCGCGGTCGGGCGCGCTGCCGGCCCGGAGGGCCGCAACCCGCGCCCTGAGGCTCGCGCCCCGAGGCCCGCGCCCTGAGGCCCGCGTGCAGCATCGCCTTCAGGAACACGACCCCGGCGATGACGACCCGCGACGGCGCGATCACCGGCACCCGCCGGCGCTGGCGCCGCACATGGCAGGACCGCCCGGGCGTGCCCGCCGTCTCGAAGCCGTAACCCTGGGCGCGCATCCGCAGGATCCGTGCGATCCGTTCGCAGAAGTCCCGGTGGTTCCGGTTGGCCATGACTACGCCGGCGTCGCGGCCCACGGCGATCCCGACCGTCGTGCGGGAATGTCGCAGGATCGCGGCAATTGCGGCGAAGTTCCGGGATGTCCGCCGCCCGCGCCCGGGATCAGCCCCGTTCCAGCGTCAGCGTCGCCCAGTCGCCCAGGTCGTCGCGCGCCGCAAGGCGCAGGCCCTCGGCGGCATAGGCCGCCAGCACGTCCTCGGCCTGGGTGACGAGCAACCCGGACAGGATCGCCCGTCCGCCCGGGGCGAGGCGCGCCGCCAGCGCCGGGGCGAGCGCGATCAGCGGGCCCTTCAGGATGTTGGCGAAGATCAGGTCGAAGGGCCTTCCCTCGGCGAGCGCGGGATGGCCGAACCCTGCGGCCTCGACGACCGTCAGCCGGCCCTCGAGCCCGTTGACGGCCGCATTCGCCAGCGTCACCTCGACCGCCACCGCGTCGATGTCGGACGCGACGATCGCCGCGTCCGGCAACGTCGCCGCCGCCGCCAGCGCCAGCACTCCCGTGCCGCAGCCCACGTCAGCCACCCGCGCCGGCGCGGCGCCTTGCGACAGGAGCCGGTCGAATGCGATCAGGCAGCCGGCCGTCGTGCCGTGATGGCCGGTGCCGAAGGCGACCGTCGCCTCGATCAGCAGACCGACGCGGCCCGGCGGCACCCGCCCCGCATCGTGGCTGCCGTAGAGGAAGAAGCGCCCCGCCTCGACGGGGTGCAGCGCGCGGCGGACATGGGCGACCCAGTCGATGTCGGGCAGGTCCGACACCGCGAAAGGTGTCGCCCCATGCGCGGCGGCCAGCAGCGCCAGCGCGATGTCGTCGGGCGCCTCGGTGAAGTAGGCGCCGACCTCCCACCGGCCCGATCCGTCCTCGATCTCGAACACACCGACGCCGACCGGCGCAGGGTCGAGCCGTTCGAGCGCCGCGGCAAGGCGGCCAGCGGCCTCTTCGCCGGGCAACGTGGTCAGGGCGGTGGTGGTGGGCATGAGGGCCTCCTGTCGCGCGCGGTCATGGCGGCGCGCGCGGTCGGGGTCAAGCGGGCAGGGCGGCGGCGCGATCAGGCGGGGCGGGCGAGGGCAGCCCGCAGCATCCGCCCTGCCATCCGGCGGAACGAGGCCAGCCCCATGTCGGCATAGTCCCGCTCGCCCGCCAAAAGCGCGAGGAACCGCCGCTGCACCTCCGGTTCGCGTTCGAGGACGCGCAGGAACAGCGGGCGCAGGCGCGGGGCATAGACGAGATGCTTCAGCCGGTTGGCCCAGGCAAGCTCGCGGTGGACCGGCGCCAGCGCCCTGCGGTAGCGCGCCAGGGCGGTGTCGGGCGCGCCCACGGCCAGCGCATCGGCCGCCGCCCGTGCGGCCAGCGCGCCCGACAACACGGCCCAGCCGATCCCCTCGCCGGTGATCGGATCGACAAGGCCCGCGGCGTCGCCGGCAAGAAGCGCCCGCCCGCGTCCGGGCGTGCGGCGATAGTCGCCCGCGGGGAGGAAGGCGCCCTTGCAGGCCGCCGCCGCCCCGCCTGCGCCGCGCGGGGCGAGGAAGGCGGCCAGCGCCGCCTCGAGATCCCCCGCCCGCCGCCCGATGCCGCCGAGGCCGAGGGTGCGCCCCTGCGCTTTCGGGAAATCCCAGCCGTAGCCCCAGGGCACCGCGGCCAGGTCGATCTCGACCGCCACCCCGTCGCGGTCGGGCACCTCGACTTCCAGCGCCAGCGCGGTGCGGGCGGGGTCGAAGGCGCGACCGTAAAGCGCCTTCGCCACCGGCGAGGCCACGCCGTCGGCGCCGATCAGGACGGGTGCTGACAGCGCCGTGCCGTCCGCAAGGCGCACCGTCCCCGCCGCCGGGTCCATCGCGGCGATGCGGCGGCCGAGGAACGGGTCCGCCCCCGCCGCCACGGCCGCCGAGGCCAGGGCCGCGTCGAAGTCGCGCCGCATCGTCATGTGGATGGGGGGCGCGTCAGGCAGGTCGCCCAGGGGGCGGCCGCGGTCGGTCAGGCGCACATGCGTCGTGGTCAGGCACAGCCCGGCGGCGAAGCCCGTGCCGAACACGGCATCGAGGTGCTGCCGGCACCGCCCGGTGATGCCGCCGCCGCACAGCTTGTCGCGGGGGAAGGCGGCCTTGTCCACCAGCGCGACCGACAGCCCCCCGGCCCGCGCGGCGCGCGCGGCGGACGCACCGGCGGGGCCGGCGCCCACCACGATCAGGTCGTGCGTGCGGCTCACGCGCCGGCGGCGCGCAGGTTGAGGCCGATCGGGCAGGTCACGCCCGTGCCGCCGATCCCGCAGTAGCCGTCGGGGTTCTTGGCCAGATACTGCTGATGATAATCCTCGGCGTAGTAGAAGGGCGGGGCCGGCAGGATCTCGGTCGTGATCGCGCCATAGCCCGCCCGGCGCAGCCGGTGCTGATAGACGGCGCGCGACGCCTCGGCCGCTGCGGTCTGGTCCGGCGTGTAGCAGTAGATGCCGCTGCGATACTGCGTGCCGATGTCGTTGCCCTGCCGCATGCCCTGCGTGGGGTCGTGGTTTTCCCAGAACACGCGCAGCAGATCCTCGTAGCCCACCCGCGCGGGATCGTAGATGACGCGCACCACCTCGTTGTGGCCGGTCTGGCCGGTGCACACCTCGCGATAGGTCGGGTTGGGCGTGTAGCCCGCGGCATAGCCGACCATCGTCAGCCAGACGCCCGGAACGGTCCAGAACTTGCGTTCGACCCCCCAGAAGCAGCCCATGCCGAACATCGCCTCGTGCATGCCTTCGGGCACGGGCGACTTCAGCGGCAGGCCCGACAGGAAATGCGTCTCGGCCGTCGGGATCGGGGTCGGGCGGCCGGGCAGGGCCTCGTCGGGGGCGATCATCCGGGCCTTCCTGCTGGCGAAGAACATGGGCGCGTCTCCTCGGGGATAGGGAGAATATAGGGCCGGCCGGCGGCCCGCACCAGTCACCCTGCGGCAGGCGCCGCTACCCGGCCGGCGCGGCGCGCACCCGCAGCGGCAGGAGCGTCTCGAACCCCTTTTCGGGGTGGCGGGGGACGAGGAACGACAGCGCAAGCGAGGTTCCCGCGATGCCGGCGGCGAGCAGAAACACCGCATCGGGCCGCGTCAGCCACAAATAGCCGAGCGCGGCCGGCAGGAAGACCGCGGCGATGTGGTTGATCGTGAAGGCGACCGCGGCAGTCGGCGCGATGTCCTCGGGGTCCGCGATCTTCTGGAAGTAGGTCCGGAGGCTGAATGCCATCGCAAAGAGCAGATGGTCGAGCACATAGAGCGCGCAGGCCACGACCAGACCCCAGCCGAACCAGTAGAGGCCACCGTAGGCCAGGAACACGCCGATCAGGCCGAGGTATTCCGCCATCATCGCGCGCCGCTCGCCGAACCGTCCGACGAACCGGCCCAGCATCGGCGCGGCCAACATGTTGGCCAGATAGTTGATCAGAAACAGTGCGGTCAGCTGGTGGACCTGCATCCCGAACTTCTCGACCATCATGAAGGCTGCGAAGACCACAAAGATCTGCCGCCGCGCGCCCGCCATGAACGTCAGCGCGTAATAGAGCCAGTAGCGCCGGCGCAGCACCATCCGCCGCAGCTGCGGGTTCGGCGCCTCGAATTGCGGATAGGCGAGAAAGGCGAAGCCGGCCAGCGCCACGGTGGCCGCGCCCGACGCGACGAAGACGACCTCGTAGTCGAGGTCGAAGGTCGTCCACGTCGCCACGATCAGACCGTAGGCGAAGAGCGACGCCCCCGAGCCCACGGCGACGATCCAGCCGATCACATGCGGCGCCCGCGCCTTGGGGATCCACTGCAGTTGCAGCGACTGGTTCACCGTCTCGTAGTAATGGAACCCGATCGAACCGATCAGCGTGACGAAGAGCAGGCCCCCGAACGACGGGAAGGCTGCCGTCATCGCGGTGGCGACGCCGAGGAGGACAAGCGCGACCACGGCCAGAACCTGCTCGCGCATCACCAGAAGCACGGCGATCACGCCGATGGCGAGGAACCCCGGAACCTCGCGCACCGAATGCAGCCAGCCGATCTCGACCCCGGTGAACCCTGCCCGATCCACCACGAAGTTGTTGAGGAGGGCCGACCATGTCGCGAAGCTCAGCGGCATCGCCGCGGCCATCAGGCACAGGAGGAACACGGGCCGCCGCCAGAACGGCAGCGACGCGGCATCGGCGATGGTCATGGTGCGCATGGTTGCGGTTTACGCCCCGCGCAGCACCCCGGCTAGCGGCAATCGCGCAGCCTCGCCTCGCCGGAGGCGCACAGCACCGCGCTTGACGCGCATCAAGGCGCGCCGGCCGCCTTTGGTGCTAGGGGGGCGGCGGACGGGCGAGGGGGGGGGTGAGGCGATGGATCTGGCCGCGCTGGTGGATGCCTTCGGCGAGACGCGGGCCGCCGTTGCGGCGGGGGCGCTGACCGGCCTTGTCTTCGGGGTGGCGGCGCAGAGGTCGGCCTTCTGCCTGCGCGCGGCGACGGTCGAGTTCGCGCGCGGCACGCTCGGCCCGCGGGTTGCGGTGTGGCTGCTTGCGTTCTCGACCGCGGTCGTCTGGGTGCAGGGGGCGCGCCTTCTGGGCCTCTTCGCGCCCGATCAGGCGCGGATGATGGCCGTTGCGGGCAGCCTGTCCGGGGCGATCCTCGGCGGGCTGATGGTGGGGGCTGGCATGGTGCTGGCGCGCGGCTGTCCGGGGCGGCTTCTGGTGCTGGCGGCGACGGGCAACCTGCGGTCGGTCGTGTCGGGCCTCGTCTTCGCCGTCGTGGCGCAGATGAGCCTGTCGGGCCTTCTGGCGCCGCTGCGCACGGCGCTGGCGGGCCTCTGGACCACGCGAGGCGGGCACAACGTCGATGCCCTGGCCATGGCGGGCCTGCGGGACGGCGCGGGCCTTGCGATCGGCGCGGCGCTGGCGGCGCTGGCGCTGGTGCTGGCCCGGCGGAACCGGATCGGTGCGGCCACGCTCGTCTTCGCCTCCGGCGTGGGGTTCTCGGTGGCGCTCGGCTGGGTGCTGACGTTCCGGCTGGCGCAGGTCAGCTTCGACCCGGTTTCGGTCACCTCCGTCACCTTCTCGGGTCCGTCGGCCGACACGCTGATGGCCTTCCTTCTGCCGCGGCCCGCGCTCGGGTTCGACACCGGCCTTGTGCCGGGCGTGGCGGCCGGTGCGTTCCTCGCTGCGGCAGCGGTTGGCGGGCTGCGGCTCGAGGGGTTCGAGGGCGCCCTGCCCATGCGGCGGTCGCTTGCCGGCGCTGCGCTGATGGGGTTCGGCGCCATGCTGGCGGGCGGTTGCGCGATCGGGGCCGGCGTTACCGGCGGATCGATCTTCGCCCTGACGGCCTGGGTTGCGCTGACCGCGATGTGGGCCGGGGGGATGGTCACCGACTGGCTGCTGGACGCCCCCGGCGCCGCCGTCGCGCGGCCCGCGGAACAGACCCGCGGCTGACCTTGTCATCAACCGGGCAGCGGCGGGCAGGCGAACCGGCGTCGCGGGGCAGGCAGGGACGATCCTTCGTCAGGGCCGCTCGCGCGGCGCCTGCGTCGGCAGCGGCCGCGTGGACGACCGCATCCTTTCGGCTGACCCCTTCTGACCCGCCCCGGCGGGCCGGGGCAGGGGGGGGGCGCGGCGGCGGCGGCCCTGCCGGCGCAGCCGGCGCGCCGCGCGATATCTTGCTGAACGCGAAATCGGCAAACCCGGTCGCCTTTGCCCGCACTGCGGGCGTCCCGGTCCGGTTCCGGTCGCCGCGGCCTTGCACGGCTTGACTGAGCGGCAACCTACTTTAGTCTTCGGTCCAGTTGCAGACCGCGGGGTCCCCAGCATGGACGGGCTTGACGACGGTCCCTGGCGCGTCGGCGTGCTGTTCTCGAACACCGGCTTCATGGCGGTCATCGAGCGGACGCAGATCCAGGGCACACTGGCGGCCATCGAGGAGATCAACGCGGCCGGCGGTGTCGCCGGCCGGCCGCTGCAGCCCGTGATCTACGATCCGGCGTCCGAGCCGGCGAATTTCGCCCGCTGCGCGCGGCGGATGATGGTCGAGGACCAGGTGCGCTCGATCTTCGGCTGTTACACCTCGTCGAGCCGCAAGGCCGTGCTGCCGGTGGTCGAGCGGCTCAACGGCCTGCTGTGGTATCCCACCGTCTACGAGGGGTTCGAGTTCTCGCCCAACGTAGTCTATACCGGCGCTTCGCCCAACCAGACCTGCGTGGTGCTCTGCCAGTATCTGATGCCCCGCTTCGGGCCGCGGTTTTTCTTCGTCGGGTCGGACTACGTCTATCCGCGCGAGACGAACCGAATTATGCGCGAGCTGATCGGGGCGAACGGCGGAACCGTGGTCGGCGAACGCTACCTGCCGCTTTGGGCCCCGCGGCGCGATTTCCGCGCCGCGATGGCCGAAATCAGGGCCGCGCAGCCCGATGTCATCTTCTCCACCGTCGTGGGCGAATCGACCACCTATCTCTATCAGTCCTATGCCGATCTCGGCATGGACCCGAAGGTGATGCCGATCGCCTCGATCACCACGACCGAGGCCGAGATTGCCGCGATGGGGCACGACGTGGGCGAAGGGCACTTCACCGCCGCGCCCTATTTCGCCTCGGTGGACAATCCGCGCAACGCCGAGTTCGTTCGCCGCCTGCAGGCTCGCTACGGCAGCGATGTGAGCCTCAACATGTGCTTTGAGGCAGCCTATTTCCAGGTGCATGTCTTTGCCCGCGCGCTGGCCGAGGCGAACACGACCGACACCGACCTGCTGCGGCCCTTCGTTATGCGCACCGAGATCGAGGCGCCGCAGGGCCGCATCGCGGTCAATCCGCTGACCGGGCACACCGACCTCTGGGCGCGGATCGGCCGCTGCAACCGGCGCGGCCAGTTCGACCTCGTCATGCAATCGACCCGCGCCCTGCGGGCAGACCCCTATCTGGTCGGCACCGGGCGCACGTTCGGGGAATGCGTCGCGTGAGGCCCTCGGCGGTGCCGGCAGAGCCGACGCTGTTCGCCCGAATCGTTGCGCCGCCGGGGCCGGGCACGAACAGCTTGCGGCGGGCGTTGCTGCAGATGCGGGCGCGGGTCGCGGTGGACTGGCCGGAACCCGATCCGCTGCCCTCTGCGGGCGATGTGCTGATGGCCGTCTATGCGCCCGACCTGCACCGGCGGGTTCCCTGGATGCCCGGCCAGGCGCCGCTGGCGCTGGTGGTGCTGATCCCTGCCGGCCGGACGGCCAGCGCCGAGGTTCTGCGCCTGGCCGGGTGCGACGCGGTGCTGCCGCATCCTGCCCCCTCCGAGGTCGTGGCTCCCACGATCCAGGTGGCGCGCGACAAGTTCCGCTACGAGGGGCGGCTGCGCGGGCGGATCGACAAGCTCGAGGAAACCCTCCGGTCGGTGCGCACGGTGGAGCGGGCCAAGGCCATCCTGATGGCCGAGCGGAACATGTCCGAGGACGAGGCCTACGCGCTTCTGCGCGCCCGCGCCATGGAACGCTGCGTGACCGTCGGGGCGGTGGCCACCGCGCTGCTTGACAGCCACGACATCTTGAAAGCAACATAATTTCATCAGGCTGATGATTCGGCCATGGCGGCAACGGCGTCGCCAGAAAAATCGCAAGAAGATTGCGCAACACTGCGCGATCACTTTCTGCGAATGCCAATCTTCGCAGCGTAGCCCGCACCAGCTGCGGACCCTCGCCTTCCCGTGCTGCGGCGCGCGAACGCGCGTCCGCACCGTGCGATCCTGCCCAGCCATACCGACACAGGGAGTGCACAATCATGCCCATGCGCCGTCGAACATTTCTGAAGGGTGCCGCTACGACAGTCGCCGCGGGGACCGGCCTGTTTCCGCACGTCTGGGTCAAGAACACGGGCCTCGCCTACGCGCAGGGCGGCGAGATCAAGGTCGGCGTGCTGTTCTCGCTGACCGGAACGACTGCGATCATCGAAGAGTCGCTGCACAAGGCGACGATCATGGCGATCGAGGAAATCAACGCCGCCGGCGGCATCAACGGGATGCGGATCGTCCCGGTGGAAGAGGATCCCGCTTCCGATCCGGCCACCTTCGCCGAGAAGGCGCGCAAGCTCGTGCTGTCGGACCGCTGCGTCAGCGTGTTCGGATCCTACACCTCGGCCAGCCGCAAGGCGGTGTTGCCGGTGTTCGAGCGGCAGAACAACCTCTATTTCTACCCCACGCTCTACGAAGGGCGCGAGTGCTCGAAGAACGTAATCTACACGGGCGCCGTGCCGAACCAGCAGCAGGACGATTTCGTGCCCTGGCTGGTCGAGAAGTTCGGCAAGCGCTGGTACCTGATCGGATCCAACTACATCTATCCGAAGGAAGAGAACAACTACTGCAAGAAGCTTCTGGCCGAACTCGGGGCCGAGGTCGTCGCAGAAGAATACGTGCCGCTCGGGCACTCGGAATTCTCGTCCGTCATCAACAAGTTCCGCAGCGAGAAGCCGAACGTCATCTTCTCGACCGTGGTCGGCGACTCGGTCGTAGCGCTGCACCGGCAGTATCGCGCCGCCGGCCTCGACCCCGAGACGATGCCGATGGCGAGCCTGACAACGTCGGAGAACGAGGTCGCGGCCATGGGCGGTGACGCCGCGGCGGGGCACTTCACCTCGGCGCCCTATTTCATGGTCTGGGATTCGCCCGAGAACCAGCGCTTCGTCGAGGCCTACCGCAGCCGCTGGGGCGGCGACAAGGTGACCCACTTCGTCTCGGAACCGTCCTACTTCCAGGTCTACCTCTTCAAGCAGGCGGTCCAGAAGCTGGCGGCATCCGACATCACCCCGCCGACCATCCGCGAGGCAATCAAGGGCGAAGAGATGGTCGCCCCGCAGGGCCGGGTGCGGATCGAGCCCGAGAACCTGCATACCTGGCTGTGGCCCAAGATCGGCCAGTGCGGATCGGACGGGCAGTTCACGATCCTCAAGCAGTCCGAGACCTGGCAGGAACCCGATCCCTACAAGGCCTATCCGAACCAGCGCTGCACGGCTGACGGCCTCAAGGAGGTCTGACCGGCCGGTGCCGGGGGCGCGGCGACGCACCCCCGGCGCGGTCCGTCACGGGAACCGCACATGCTCGACATCGCCGCCCAGTTCGTCACGGGGCTTTCGATCGCCTCGATCCTCCTGATGGTCGCGCTCGGCCTTGCCGTGATCTACGGCACGACGGGCGTCATCAACCTTGCGCATGGCGAATTCGTCATGCTCGGCGCCTATGGCGCGTGGTTCGCGCAGACGTTCCTCGGCCTCGGGCTGATCGCCAGCATGCCGCTTGTCTTCGTCGCGGTGGCCTTGCTGGGGCTTCTCACGGAACGGTCGGTGATCCGCTGGCTCTATGCCCGCCCGCTCGACACGATCCTGGCGACCTGGGGGGTTGGGGTCGTCCTGCAGCAGGCCGTGCGCCTGTCGGCGGGGGGCGAGCTGCGCTATGTGGCGGCGCCCCATATCCTGGACGTCAGCCTGGACCTCCTCGGGGTGTCGGTTTCCGCCTACCGCGTCTTCGTCCTCGTCGTGGCGCTGGCCGCCTTCGCCGCGACCTGGGCCATCATCTACCGCACCGCGCTGGGGCTGCGGCTGCGGGCGATCACCCAGAACCGCGAGGTCGCGCAGGCCTTCGGGGTGAACGCCGACCGGGTCTATTCGCTGACCTTCGCCTATGGTGCGGGGCTGGCCGGGCTGGCGGGCGCCCTCGTCGCACCGCTGAAGAGCGTCGCGCCCGAGATGGGGACCGCCTACGTCGTCGATGCCTTTATGGTGGTCGTGCTGGGCGGTGTGCAGAGCCTTTTCGGCACCGTCGCAAGCTCGGGCCTGCTGGGCGAGCTGTCGGGTTTCATCGCCTATCTCAGCAACGACACCATCGCCAAGGCCGTGGTCCTGCTGGCGGTCGTCGTGCTGATCCGCTTCCGGCCGCAAGGCCTGTTCACCCGCCGGGGGCGGGCCTGACATGCCGCGCGCCCTCGGCACCCTCGGCCCCGTCGCGATCTTCGCCGCCGTCCTCCTGGCCGTGCCGCTGTTCGTCGGCGACGTGTTCCTGCTCAACAAGTATGCCCGCTACTGCTGCCTCGCGATCCTGGCCGTGGCGCTCAGCTTCTCCTGGGGCTACGCGGGGATCCTGAACCTCGGGCAGGCGGTCAGCTTCGGGCTGGGCGCCTACGCGATGGCGATGTATCTCAAGCTCAGGACGACACCCATCCACACCGGCGCCGACGGCTTGCCCGACTTCATGGTGTGGAACAACGTCGAGCGGCTGCCGCTTCTATGGGTGCCGTTCCAGAACCAGGGCTTCGCGCTTGCGGCGGGCATCGCCGGGCCTGCGCTTATGGCCGCGCTGCTGGGGTGGTTCATGTTCCGCGGCCGGGTGACCGGGGTCTATGTCGCCATCATCACGCTGGCGGTCATGGTGGTGCTCAACCTCGTCGTGATCGACCAGCAGGCCTACACCGGCGGGTTCAACGGGATTACCGACCTCGGCCTTCTCGCGCTGTTCGGGCACGAATTCGACGCCTATTCGGCCGACGTCTATTACCTCGCCGCGGGCGTCCTGATCGCGGTCCTTCTGATCGGTTACCTCGCGGCGATGAGCCGGACGGGCCTGATCCTGCAGGCGATCCGCGACAGCGAGGACCGGGTCCGCTTCTTCGGCTACGACGTGGCGCGGTTCAAGATCTTCGCGATGACCTTCTCAGCCGCGATCGCCGGGCTTGCCGGCATGATCTACACAGTCGTGATGGAGTTCGCCTCGCCGACCTTCATGGACGTGCCCTTCAGCCTCGCCATCGTGATCTGGGTGGCGGTCGGGGGGCGGCAAAGCCTGCTCGGCGCGGCGATCGGCGCGATCTTCGTCACCGGCGTGCAGGGCGCGCTGTCGGAATCGCAGGTGTTCCTGAAATCCTGGTCGCTCCTGATGGGCCTTCTGTTCATCGCGGTGGTCCTTTTCCTGCCGCGCGGGATCGCCGGCGCCGCGCAAGACATCGCTCGGCGGCTGCGCGGGGCGGCGCCCGATCCCGCGGCCGTGCCCGCGCCGGGCCCGACAGGAGGGAAGGCATGAACGCGCCCGTCGCGCTCCACCCGGTCGGCGAGGGTCATCTGCGTCTCGAAGGGGTCGGGGTCAGCTTCGGCGGGTTCAAGGCCGTGGACGGCCTGAACCTGACAGTGGCGAAAGGCGAGCTGCGCTGCCTGATCGGGCCGAACGGGGCCGGCAAGACGACCGCGCTCGACATGATCTGCGGCAAGGTCAAGCCGACCGTCGGGCGCATCTGGCTGGGCGGCATACGTATCGACACGCTCGAGGAACACCAGATCGCCCGCGCGGGGATCGGGCGCAAGTTCCAGGTGCCGAGCGTGTTCCGCCCGCTGTCGGTGCGGCAGAACCTGCGGATCGCCCGCGCCCGCGCGACCGGCGTGCTGGCCAACCTGTTCGCCCGCGCCCGGGGCGCCGAGGACGACGGGCTGTCGAAGATCGCCGAACTGGTGGGGCTGGCCGACCGGCTGGACCAGACCGCTGCGCACCTGTCGCACGGCCAGACCCAGTGGCTCGAGATCGCTATGCTGCTCGCCCAGGATCCCGAGGTCATCCTGATGGACGAACCGACCGCCGGCATGACCGAGGCCGAGACGCGCAAGACGGCTGAACTCTTCAACCGCCTGCGCGGCCTGCACACCCTGATCGTGGTCGAGCACGACCTGTCGTTCGTGAAGGCCATCGGAGACCGGATCTCGGTTATGCACCAGGGGCGGCTACTGGCCGAGGGCGGGGTGGACGAGATCGAGCGCGATCCGGCGGTGCGCACAGCCTACCTCGGCGGAAAGGGCTTCTCGGATGCTTGAGATCAGCCGCCTCGACGCCTATTACGGCCGCTCGCGCGCGCTGAACGGCCTGACCTTCGTCGTCCCCGAAGGATCGTTTTTCTGCGTGATGGGCCGCAACGGTGTGGGCAAGACCACGCTGATGCGCGCGCTGATGGGGCACATGGACCGCTGCGAGGGCAGCGTGCGCCTCGCGGGGGCCGACCTTCTGTCGCTGCCGCGGCACCTGCGGCCGCGCGCGGGCCTGGGGTATGTGCCGCAGGGGCGGGGGATCCTCGCCGACCTGACGGTGCGCGAGAACCTGATCCTGGGCGCCCTCTGCGGCACCGGCCGCAGCGCGATCGACGACCGCGTTCTGGACCTGTTCCCGATCCTGCGCGCGTTTCTCGACCGGCGCGGGGGCGACCTGTCGGGCGGCCAGCAGCAGCAGCTTGCCATTGCCCGCGCGCTCCTGGCACGGCCGAAGGTCCTTCTGCTCGACGAGCCGACGGAAGGGATCCAGCCCAACATCGTCGAACAGATCGAGGACGTGCTTCTGGCGCTGAACCGCAGCGGCATGACGATCCTGATCGTCGAGCAGAACGTCGGCTTTGCGCGCCGCGCTGCGCAGCGCTTTGCCCTTCTCGAACGCGGCGCCGTCGCCGCCGAAGGCCCGATCGCGGCCCTGACCGACGACCTCGTGCACCGCCACATGGCGGTCTGACCCGCCCCCGCGCGCATCCCGACAACCAGACACGGAGGAGAACATGTATCACGGCGATATCACCAGCAGCAAGGACACGGTCGGCGTCGCCGTCGTGAACTACAAGATGCCGCGCCTGCACACGCGGGCCGAGGTGCTGACCAACGCCCGCAGGATCGCCGACATGGTCAAGGGCATGAAGATCGGCCTGCCGGGAATGGATCTGGTCATCTTCCCCGAATACTCGACCCACGGGATCATGTACGACCAGCAGGAGATGTACGAGACGGCCTCGACCGTCCCCGGCGACGAGACCGAGATCTTCGCCGAGGCGTGCCGGTCGGCGCGGACCTGGGGGGTATTCTCGCTGACCGGCGAGCGGCACGAGGAACACCCCCGCAAGGCACCCTACAACACCCTGATCCTGATGAACGACCAGGGCGAGATCGTGCAGAAGTACCGCAAGATCATGCCGTGGGTGCCGATCGAGGGTTGGTATCCCGGCAGCTGCACCTACGTCAGCGAGGGGCCGAAGGGCCTGAAGATCAGTCTGATCATCTGCGACGACGGCAACTACCCCGAGATCTGGCGCGACTGCGCGATGAAGGGGGCCGAGCTGATCGTACGCTGTCAGGGCTATATGTATCCCGCCAAGGACCAGCAGGTGATGATGGCCAAGGCGATGGCCTGGGCCAACAACGTCTATGTCGCGGTGGCGAACGCCGCGGGTTTCGACGGGGTGTATTCCTACTTCGGCCACTCCGCCATCGTCGGCTTCGACGGCCGCACCCTGGGCGAATGCGGCGAGGAGGAGATGGGCATCCAGTATGCCCAGCTGTCGGTGCCGGCGATCCGCGACGCGCGCCGCAACGGCCAGTCGCAGAACCATCTCTTCAAGCTTCTGCACCGCGGCTATACCGGCATGATCAACTCGGGCGAGGACGGGCGCGGGGTCGCGGCCTGCCCCTACGACTTCTACACCAAGTGGATCTCGGACCCCGAGGGCACGCGCGAGATGGTGGAATCGATCACCCGCGCGACGGTCGGCACGCCCGAATGCCCGATCGAGGGCATTCCGAACCAGAAGGCCGCGGCGCACCGCTGAGCGCCGGGCCCCGGCCGGGGCGCGCTGTTGCGCCCCGGTCCTCCCATGGATGGACGCGATGACCCTCGATGCCTACCGCATCGCCAAAGAACCCTACTATCGCCCTTCGGGCGGCGAGATCGCACTGTTCGAGGCCGCCCATGCGCACCGCCTGCCGGTGATGCTCAAAGGGCCGACCGGCTGCGGCAAGACCCGCTTCGTCGAACACATGGCCTGGCGGCTGGGCAAGCCGCTCGTCACCGTCTCGTGCCACGAGGACATGACCGCCTCGGACCTCGTCGGGAGGTTCCTTCTGGAACCGGCCGGCACGGTCTGGGCCGACGGCCCCCTGACGCTCGCTGTGCGCCACGGCGCGATCTGCTACCTCGACGAGATCGTTGAGGCGCGGCAGGACACAACCGTGGTCATTCACGCGCTGACCGACGACCGGCGCATCCTGCCGCTCGAGAAGAAGGGGGAACTGGTCAGGGCCCATCCCGATTTCCACCTCGTCATCTCCTACAACCCCGGCTACCAGTCGGTGCTGAAGGACCTGAAGGAATCCACCAAGCAGCGGTTCGTGGCGCTCGATTTCGGCTGGCCCGATCCCGCGGTCGAGGCCGAGATCGTCGCGGCCGAATCGGGGGCAGCGCCGGCACTTGCCGCGCGGCTTGTGGACATCGCGCGGCGGTCGCGCAACCTGCGCGGCCAGGGGCTGGAGGAGGGCGCCTCGACGCGGATGCTGATCCATGCGGCCAAGCTGATGGCGCGGGGCGTTCCCCTCGGCGAAGCCTGCCGCATCGCGCTGATCCTGCCGATGACGGACGATCCCGATCTGCGCGACGCGCTCGCGCATGTGGTCGCTGCGGCGGGCTGAACGCCGTGCACAAGTCGCGCCGCCCGTCCCCGCGCGCGGTCCCGCCCGGCGGCCCCGGCGGGGACATGGCGGAGGTCGGCCCGTTCGGGGGGCCGTGGCTTGCGCCCTGGCAGCGGGCCTGCGCACGGCTGGCCGATGCGGGCTATGGCGCCGACGTGCCCGAGGCCTTCCGGCGCGCGGGCCCCGCGATCGCCGCGGCGGTCGGGCCGGAACCCGCGATCGACCTTGCCGCGCATGTCTCGGCCGTGGCGATCAAGGCCGGCCCGCCGGCGGCCGCACTCTTCGCCGGCGCCGCCGTCGCGGCCGCGCAGCGGATCGGCGACGGCCCGCGGTTCCGCCGGTGGGCCAGCCTCGTGCAGCGCCTCGCCGCGACCGCGCCGGAATCCGTGGTGCCGGTGCTCGCGCGCACCGACGCGCTGCTGGCCGGCCTCGATGTGTCCGCCCTCGACTCCTGGATTCTCGCCGGGCTGCGCGCGGGCGGGGCCGACCCCGAGCGGCGGCGCGCCTTCTTCGCCGGCGAAACCCCCGAATCCGGGCGTCTCTTGGCGCGCGAGATGGCCGAGACCGGCTTCGGCGACGTCGAACGGCGGATGCGCGCCTGGTTCACCGCGCTCTGGGGCATCCGCCTGCCGATCCGCGAGGCGCTGCCCGGCCGGCCGGACGGCGCCCGCCGACGGGTGGGCTTCGCGCCCGGGATCGTCACCGTTCCGGCGACCTTCCCCGGGTTTCGCGGGCCGCGGGCCGAGGATCTGTTCCGCGCCGCGCTGGCGCATGTCGGCGCCCACATGACCTTCGGCGGGCCGCGGTTCCCCGTCGGCAAGCTGAAGCCGCTGCAGATCGCGGCCGTCTCGCTGATCGAGGATGCGCGAGTCGAACACCTGGCGATGCGGCAGCTGCCCGGCCTCGCCCGGTTGTGGCTGCCGTTCCACGTCGCGCCTGCCTCGGGCGCCCTGACCGCGCCCGGCCTTCTTGCGCGGCTGGCGCGTGCGCTGATCGACCCCGAGTTCGAGGACATCGACGGTTGGGTGCGCAAGGGCCGGGATCTGTTCTTCGCCGCGCGCGACCGCTGGGACGACCCGGGCATCAGCCGCGCGATCGGCAACCTCTTGGGCAACGACCTCGGGCAGATGCGGGTGCAGTTCAACCCGCGGACCCATGTGGTCGAGCCGCCCTACCGCGACGACAACACCGGCCTTTGGGACTACGGCGACGATGCGCCGGCCGAAACGCTGGAAACAGAACTCCTGGTCGATGCGATCCGCCTCGTGCAGGCCGAAGCCGAGGGCGGCCGGACCGAGGCCGACCGCGACGCCGGCCGCGCCGCACCGGCACGCGACGCCGCCCCACAGGAGGCGCTGCCCGTCGCCCGGCTGCCCGAATGGGACTGGCAGGCGTGCCGCCTGCGGCCGGACTGGGTGACGGTGCTCGAGGCTGCCCCGGCCCGCGGCCGGCCCCGGTTCGTGACCGAGGCGCTGGACCGCCACGCCGGCACCGCCGCACGCATCGACGCGCTGGTGCGCGCGGCGCGCGTCGGCCGCGCCGAGCGGCTGCGCCGCCGGGCCGAGGGCGAGACGCTCGATCTCGACGCGGCGATCGGGGCGGTGGCCGACCTGCGCGGCGGTCTGGCACCCGATCCGCGGGTCTATCAGGCCTCCGCCCGGCGCCGGCGCGACCTGACCGTAAGCCTGATCCTCGATGCGTCGCAATCGACCGCCGACCGCGCGCCCGAGGGGCCCGGCACGGTGCTGGATCTCGAATGCGACGCGGCGGCGCTGTTCGGCCATGCAATGGCCGCCCTGGGCGACCCGTTCGAGATGTTCGCCTTCGATTCCGACGGACGCGAGGCGGTGCGCGTCTACCCGGTCAAGCGATACGGCGAGCCGTTCGGCCCGGCCGCCGCCGCGGCGCTGGCGGGTCTTGCACCGGGGCGCTCGACCCGGCTTGGGGCGGCGCTGCGCCATGCCGGCGCGGGGCTGGCCCGGCAGCGCACGCACCGGCGCCTGGTGCTGCTGGTGACCGACGGCGAACCGTCGGACGTGGACTGTCCCGATCCGCGCTACCTGGCAGAAGACGCCCGGCATGCGGTGATGGAACTGCGCCGCGCGGGCATCGACGTGTTCTGCCTCGCGCTCGGGCCGCGCAATGCCGACCCGCTGACGCGCATCTTCGGGCCGCGCGGCTTCGTGGTGCTGCCGCGCATCGCCGCACTGCCCGAACGACTGCCCGCGCTCTATTTTCGCCTGGCGCGCTGACGTCTGCGGCGGGGTCAGAGGAAGCTTTGCGGATCCACGTCGAGCGTCAGCCGGACGCTTGGCGGTATGCGCACCTGCGCCACCCAGGCGGCCAGCGCCGGCTGCAGCGGTGCGCCCTTTGCCGCCTTGACCAGAAGCCGCACCCGATGCCGGCCGCGGATGCGGGCGACGGGTGCGGGCGCGGGCCCCCAGACCTCGGCACCGACCGCCCTGAGGGGCGCGTCCTTCCGCGCCAGCTCCGCACCCGTGTCGAACACCGCCTGCACATCGGGCGAGGACAGCACCACGCCCGCCAACCGACCGAAGGGGGGCATCCCCGCCGCCCGACGCGCCGCCGCCTCGGCCGCCCAGAAGGCTTCGTCCTGTCCGGTCAGCAGGGCGCGGATCACCGGATGGTCGGGCTGGTGGGTCTGGATCAGCGCGGTGCCCGGCCGGTCGCCCCGGCCCGCCCGGCCCGCCACCTGCCCGATCAGCTGGAAGGTGCGTTCCGCCGCGCGCAGGTCCGATCCCATCAGCCCAAGGTCGGCGTCGATCACGCCGACCAGCGTCAGCAGCGGAAAGTTGTGCCCCTTGGCCACGATCTGCGTGCCGATCACGATGTCGGCCGCTCCTTCGGCGATCGCCGCGATCTCTGCCTTCAGCGCCCGGGCCGAGGCGAAGAGGTCGGACGACAGCACCCGCACCCGCGCGCCGGGAAACCGCTCTGCCACCTCCTCGGCCAGCCGTTCCACCCCCGGGCCGACCGGGGCGAGCCGCCCTTCGGCCCCGCAGGCCGGACAGGCAGAGGGCATCGGACGGGTCGCGCCGCACTGGTGGCAGACGAGCCGCCCGAGGAAACGGTGCTCGACCATCCGCGCGTCGCAGTTGGTGCAGCCGATCTGGTGCCCGCAGGCGCGGCAGACGGTGACGGGCGCATAGCCGCGCCGGTTGAGGAACAGCAGCACCTGTTCCCCCGCCGCCACCGCCGCCGCGGCCGCTTCCGCCAGCGGCCCGGAGATCCAGCGGTTCGCCGCCAGCCGTTCGCCCCGCATGTCGATCGCCCGAAGCTCGGGCAGGGCGGCCGAGCCGGTGCGCACGGGCAGATCGACGCGGCCATAGCGGCCGGCCTGCGCATTCGCCCAGGTCTCGAGGCTGGGCGTCGCCGAGGCAAGGACGGCCGCCGCCCCCTCGATGCGCGCGCGCAGCACCGCCATGTCGCGCGCATGGTAGAGAACCCCGTCCTCCTGCTTGTAGGCGGCATCGTGTTCCTCGTCCACGACGATCAGCGCAAGGTCGCGGAAGGGCAGGAACAGGGCGGACCGCGCCCCGACCACCAGCCCCGCCTCGCCCCGCGCCGCCGCGAGCCACAGGCGCCGCCGCTCGGCCCCCGGGACGCCCGAGTGCCACTCGCCCGGCCGGGCGCCGAAGCGCGCCTCGACCCGCGCAAGGAAGGCGCCTGTCAGCGCGATCTCGGGCACGAGGACCAGCGCCTGCCGCCCGGCGCGCAGCGCCTCGGCCACCGCTTCGAGATAGACCTCGGTCTTGCCCGATCCGGTGACGCCCTTCAGCAGCGTCGTACCGTAGTCTCCGGCCCGCACCGCCGCCGCCAGCCGCGCCGCCGCCGCCTGCTGGTCGGGGTTCAGCGCAAGGCCCGGCGCGTCGGGGTCCAGCCGCGGATAGGGTGCGTCCCGCGGGGCCTCCACCGCGACCAGCGCCCCGGCGGCCAGAAGGCCCCGCACGACGCCCGGTCCCACCCCGGCCAGCTGCGCCAGTTCCCCCGGCGCAAGGCCCGCCCCGCCATAGTCCGCCAGGATCGCCAGCACCCGCGCGCGTTCCGGCGTCTGGCGCGACGGCACGACGGGGCCGGGGCGCAGCAGCCGCCGCGCGGCCGGCGGATCGGCCAGGCCCGGCGCCCGCAGCACCAGCCGCAGCATCGCGCCTGCCGGGGTCAGGGTATAGTCGGCCGCCCGCGCCACGAAGGACCGCATGGCGGCGGACAGCGGCGGCACGTCCAGCACCCGGTCGGCGCTACGCAGCCGGGCGGCGTCGAACCCGGCCGTCCCCGGCCCCCAGACCACGCCCGTGACCCGCCGCGGCCCGACCGGCACTGTCACCACGTCGCCCGCCGCGCAGCCCCCTGCGGGCGCGCGATAGTCGTAGGTGGCCCAGGGCGGATCGGCCAGCAGCACGGCCACGGGCGTGCCTTCGGCGAAAGGGCCATCGGCGGGTGGATCGGCAGGCATGCCAGATCACTAGCAGCGCGCGCGCCGCGCTGCACCCCCTACCTGTCGCGCCCCCTCGCGCGCGGGACAGCTGTGCAAGTAGGCGCGGATCGCGGCCTGAGCGAGGTCGCCCCCCCCCTCGCGCGCGGGACCGCCGCCCGCCGCCTCGTCGTCTCCGAGCCGCTCGACTCGCCCCCCCTCGCGCGCGGGACCGCCCCGCGCTATCACGGGCGCGAACCTGCAGGAGTGCCGCCGATGAAGTTCTTCGTCGATACCGCCGATGTCGCCGCGATCCGCGAGCTTGCCGAACTCGGCATGGCCGACGGCGTCACCACCAACCCGTCGCTGATCTTGAAGTCGGGCCGCGACATCGTCGAGGTCACGCGCGAGATCTGCGGGATCGTCGAGGGCCCCGTCTCGGCCGAGGTCGTGGCGACCGAGGCGGCGGCGATGATCGCCGAGGGGCGGCGCCTCGCGGCCATCGCGCCCAACATCGCTGTGAAGCTGCCGCTGACCTGGGACGGCCTCAGGGCCTGCAAGGTGCTGACGGGCGAGGGGTTCATGGTCAACGTCACGCTCTGTTTCAGCGTCAACCAGGCGCTGCTGGCGGCCAAGGCGGGGGCGACCTTCGTCAGCCCCTTTGTCGGACGGCTCGACGACATCAATCTCGACGGGATGCAGCTGATCGCCGGCATCCGGCAGGTCTATGACAACTACGACTTCAGAACGCAGATCCTCGCCGCCTCGATCCGCAGCGTGAACCATGTGGCCGAGGCGGCCAGGATCGGCGCCGACGTGATGACGGCCCCGCCGGCGGTGATCAAGGCGCTGGCGTCCCATCCCCTGACCGACCGGGGGCTGGAC
Organism: uncultured Paracoccaceae bacterium; assembly: GCA_938028765.1. Taxonomy (GTDB): domain Bacteria; phylum Pseudomonadota; class Alphaproteobacteria; order Rhodobacterales; family Rhodobacteraceae; genus CALIZF01. The sequence goes on along the minus strand of CALIZF010000001.1, from coordinate 35,609 downwards.
CAGTTCCTGGCGGACTGGCGAAAAACGGGGCAGAAAATCCTGTGAAACCGGTGTAGTGTCGGCGGAAAAACCACGGGCGGGACAGGCGGAGGACGGGCATGGCGGATACGGCGCGGGCGGTCGGGCTGGCCGACGAGGTGCGCGACCTGATCATCGCCCGGCCAGAGCTGGTGCTCGAGGATCCCGACCTGATGGGCGCGCTGATCGCCGCGAACGAGCGCGCGATGGGTGGCAATGTGGTCGATCTGCGCGGCGTGGCGATGAAGCGGCTTGAGGCGCGGCTCGACCGGCTGGAGGCGACGCATCGCAGCGTCATCGCTGCGGCCTACGACAATCTCGCCGCGACCAACATCGTCCACCGCGCGATCCTCGCCCTGCTGGAACCGGCGGCCTTCACCGGGTTCCTCGCCGCGCTGCAAGGGCCGGTGGCGGCGGCGTTGCGGGTCGACTCGGTGCGGCTGGTGCTGGAAAGCACCGAAGGCGGCGATCCCGCGCTGATGCGCCTTGGCGGTCTGCTGTGCGTGACCGAGCCGGGCTATGTCGCCGCCTACATGGGGCGGGGCGCGCAGGGGCGGCCGGTCGTGCTGCGGCAGGCGATCCCCGACAACGGCCGCGTCCACGGCGACCGCGCCGCGGACGTGCGATCCGAGGCGCTGATGCGCCTCGATCTCGGCCCCGGACGGCTGCCGGGGATGCTGGCGCTCGGCGCCGAGGATCCCCACAAGTTCCGCCCCGCACAGGGGACCGACCTTCTGGCCGTGTTCGCCGGCGTGTTCGAGCGGCAGATGCGCCGGTTCCTGGCGTGACCGACGGGGCACCGTCACCGGCGATGCCGTCGGCCGCGCTGCGCGCGGCGCTGGCGGACTGGACGCAGGCCCTGCAGGCCAAGGGCCGGGCGGCGGGAACGGTGCGCGCTTACGGCGACGATGTGGCGCGTTACCTGTCGTTCCTCGCCGGTCATCGCGGCCCGGAAGGGCCGGCGGCCGTGGCCGCGCTGCCGCAGGCCGACCTGCGCGCCTTCATGGCGCATGAACAGGGCCGGGGCGTGTCGGCCCGCACCATGGCGCGGCGGCTGTCGGCGGTGAAGGCCTTCACCCGCTGGCTGATGGACCGCGAGGGGGCGGACGCGACCGCCGTCCTGTCGGCCCGCGCGCCCCGCTACCGGCGCAAGCTGCCCCGCCCGCTGTCCGAGGACGGGGCGCGTCTCGTCATCGGCGCGGTCGGGGACGATGCGCGCGCGGACTGGATCGCGGCGCGCGACGTGGCGGTGGCCACGCTGCTTTACGCCTGCGGCCTGCGGATATCCGAGGCGCTGTCGCTGACGGGCGCGGAACTGCCCCTGCCCGACACGCTCAGGATCCGCGGCAAGGGCGGGCGCACCCGGATCGTCCCCGTCCTGCCCGCGGCGCAGGCGGCGGTCGCCCGCTATGCCGCCCTCTGCCCCTTCGATCTTGCGCCCGAGGGCCCGCTCTTCCGCGGCGCGCGCGGCGGGCCTCTGCACGCGCGCCTGATCCAGGCCGCGATGGAACGGGCGCGGGCGCGCCTCGGCCTGCCCGCGACGGCGACGCCCCATGCGCTGCGCCACAGCTTTGCCACACATCTGCTGTCGGCCGGGGGCGACCTGCGCACCATCCAGGAGCTTCTCGGTCACGCCTCGCTTGCCACCACGCAGGGCTATACCGCCGTGGACGCGGCGCGCCTGATCGAGGTTTATGCCGCCGCGCATCCGCGCGGGTGAGGCCGCGCCGGCAAGGCGCGTTGCATCGCGCCGCTCGCCGGGGCATGACACGCCGATGACACCCCGCGTGAAAGCCTATTCGGTGCATCTCTTGACCGCCACGGGGGCGGTCTTCTCGATGCTCGCCCTCCTTGCCGCGGTGCAGGCGAACTGGAGCCTGATGTTCCTGTGGCTGGTCGTCGCCTTCGTGGTCGATGGCATCGACGGTCCGCTTGCCCGCCGTTACGGCGTCAAGCTGCATGCGCCGCAGATCGACGGCGTGCTGCTCGACCTGATCATCGACTACCTTACCTATGTGTTCATCCCGGCCTACGCCCTGTTCGCCAGCGGCCTGCTGCCGGGCTGGACGGGGTGGGCGGTGATCATCGTCATCACCTTCGCCTCGGCGCTCTACTTCGCCGACACGCGGATGAAGACGAAAGACAATTCCTTTTCGGGCTTCCCGGCGTGCTGGAACATGGTGGCGGTCGTCATCTTCGCGCTCGAGCCCGGCTACTGGGTGACCCTGGGGCTGGTGGTGGTGCTGGCGGGGGCGATGTTCACGCCGCTGAAGTTCGTCCATCCCGTGCGCACCGCCCGCTGGCGGCGGGTGACGCTGCCCGTCGCGCTGGCCTGGACCGTCTTCGCAGCCTGGTCGGCCTGGGGCGACTTCCACCGCGAAAGCTGGGCGGGAACGGGGCTTCTGATCGCATCGGTCTATCTTCTGCTGGTCGGGATCATGCAGCAGGTCTTTCCGGCGACCCGCGACCGGTCCGGCCGCGCCTCGGGGGTCTGAGTCGGAGGTCCGAGGGGCAGGCGCGGCGCGGGCGTCACCCGCCGCGCGGGTCCGGCAGGGCAAGGCGGATCGGCCCGCGCGCGGTCAGGGGATCGGCCGGGGCGCCCCGCTGCGTCGCCCGCAGCGCCCCCTCGGCCTGCATCGCGGCGGCCACGCGGCGCACCGCAGGCATCAGCGGGCGCCAGTCCGCGGCGAGGGCCTGCGCCGCTTCCGACGGGCAGAAGCTGCGCCCCGCGCCGCGCTGCCGGGCAAGGCCCGTCAAGACGGCGCGGATCGCCTCATCCGGCGGCGGCGCGGCCGAGGGCATCGTTGCAGCGGGCGCACGTGCCGGGGTAGCGGTGGCTGCCGACGTCCGGCAGGATCTTCCAGCACCGCTGGCACTTTTCGCCCGGCGCAAGCTCGAACACCACGCCCACGCCCGGCACCTCGGGCAGGCGGAACGCCTCGGCCGGCGCGGGATCGCCCGTCACCTGCACCGCCGAGACGATGCACACATCGGCGAAGTCTGTCGCAGCCAGCGCGGCGCGGTCGCCCGCATTCTCGACATGGACGACCGGTGCTGCTTCCAGCGAGGCACCGATGACCTTGGCCGTCCGCTGTACCTCGAGGGCAGCGGTCACCACGCGGCGCACTGCGCGGATGCGGTCCCACTGCGCGGCCAGCGCGTCGTCCCGCCACGCGGCGGGGGTTTCGGGGAAGTCCTGCAGGTGCACGCTGCCCGCGTCGTCCGGGAAGCGCGACAGCCAAACCTCCTCGGCCGTGAACGCGAGGACCGGGGCGATCCAGGTCACGAGGCGATGGAAAACCAGATCCATCGCCGTCCGCACCGCGCGCCGGCGCAGGCTGCCCGGCGGATCGCAGTAGAGGGAATCCTTGCGGATGTCGAACCAGAAGGCCGACAGATCCGCGGTGGCAAAGGCGAACACCGTCTGGAAGACGCCCTGGAAGTCGTAGGCGGCATAGCCTGCGCGCACCTGCCCGTCGATCTCGGCCAGCCGGTGAAGGATCCACCGCTCGAGCCCGGGCATCGCGGCCGGATCCACCCGCTCGCCCTCGTCCCAGCCCTTCAAGGCGCCGAGAAGGAAGCGGAAGGTGTTGCGCAGCCGTCGATAGCTTTCGGCGGTGCCCTTCAGGATCTCGGGCCCGATGCGCTGGTCCTGCGTGTAGTCGGTCTGCGCCACCCAGAGACGCAGGATATCGGCCCCGTACTGGTCCACCACCGCCTGCGGGGCAATGACGTTGCCGAGCGACTTCGACATCTTCATGCCGCGCTCGTCCAGCGTGAAGCCGTGCGTCAGCACGCCCCGGTAGGGCGCCCGGCCGATCGTGCCGCAGGCCTGCAGGAGCGACGAATGGAACCACCCGCGGTGCTGGTCCGTGCCTTCGAGGTAGAGGTCCGCGATCCCGTCCGGGGTGCCGTCCGGCCGGTCGCGCAGCACGAAGGCATGGGTCGATCCGCTGTCGAACCAGACGTCGAGGATGTCGAACACCTGGTCGAAGCCAGCGGGATCGTGCAACCCGTCCAGCACCCGTTCCTTGAAGCCCGGCACATACCAGGCATCCGCCCCCTCCGTCTCGAAGGCGGCGACGATCCGGGCGTTCACGCGCGCGTCGCGCAGCAGGTACTCGGGGTGGTCGGGCCGGACGCCGCGCCGGGTGAAGCAGGTCAGGGGCACGCCCCAGGCGCGCTGGCGGCTCAGAACCCAGTCCGGCCGCGCCGCGATCATGCTGGACAGGCGGTTGCGGCCCGTCTGCGGGGTGAAGGCCACCAGCCGGTCGATGGAGGCGAGCGCCCGCGCCCGGATCGTGTCGCCGTGCTGGCCCTTGCCGTCGTCGAGCGGCCGGTCGATGGCGACGAACCACTGCGGGGTGTTGCGGTAGATCAGCGGCGCCTTCGACCGCCAGGAATGCGGGTAGGAATGCCTGAGTCTGCCCTTGGCGAACAGCGCCCCGGCCGCGTGCAGCGCCTTGATGACGGCGACGTTGGCCGGGCCTTCCTTGCCATCGGGCGTCAGGATCGCAAGGCCCCCGAACAGCGGCAGGTCGGCGCGAAACGTCCCGTCCGGCTCGACGTTGAAGGTCATCGGCAGGCCGTGCCGCTGGCCGAGCGTATAGTCGTCGTCGCCGTGGCTGGGCGCGGTGTGGACGAAGCCCGTCCCCGCCTCGTCCGTCACATGGTCGCCGGGCAGCATGGGCACGGGGTAGTCCCATTCGCCTGCGGCGCCCTCAAGGTCGCGGAAGGGGTGGGCGAGGGTCAGCGCGCCGAGTTCGTCCGCCGTCACGTCGCGCAGGCGCCGCCACATGGTGCCGTCGAGTTTCGCCGCCGCGAACACCGGTTCTGCGAGGGCGTCGGCGACGAGGTAGGTCGCGCCGATTGTGGCGTTCGAGGCCTCGGTCCGCCCCGTGACCTCGTAGAGGCCATAGGCGATGGCAGGGTTGAAGGCCACCGCGCGGTTCGAGGGGATCGTCCAGGGCGTGGTGGTCCAGATCAGGACGCGGGCATCGGCGAGCGCTGCCGGGCCGGCGGTCACCCGGAACGGCACCCAGATCGTGTGGCTCTGATGGTCGTGGTATTCCACCTCGGCCTCGGCCAGCGCGGTGCGCTCGACCGGGCTCCACAGCACCGGCTTCGATCCCTGATAGAGGCTGCCGTTCATCAGGAAGGTCATGAACTCGGCCGCGATCACCGCCTCGGCGTGGTAGTCCATCGTGCGGTAGGGGTCGGCCCAGTTGCCGGTCACGCCGAGGCGCCGGAACTCGGCGCGCTGCACCTCCACCCAGCCCTCGGCGAACCGGCGGCATTCCTGGCGGAAGGCGACCACGTCCACGTCGTCCTTGTTCAGGCCCTTGGCGCGATACTGCTCCTCGATCTTCCACTCGATCGGCAGACCGTGGCAGTCCCAGCCGGGGACATAGCGCGCATCGTGGCCCAGCATCTGGCGGCTGCGCACCACCATGTCCTTCAGGATCTTGTTCAGCGCGTGCCCGATGTGCAGATGGCCGTTCGCATAGGGCGGGCCGTCGTGCAGCACGAAGCCGGGCCGCGGGCGGCCGGCGGCGGCTGCGGCGGCGGCCTTGTCGCGCAGCCGGTCGTAGAGGCCGAGCGCATCCCAGCGGGCCAGCCAGCCGGGTTCGCGCTGCGGCAGCCCCGCGCGCATGGGAAAGTCGGTCTCGGGCAGGAAGACGGTCGGGCGATAGTCGGGCGTGTCGGCGCACATGTGGGCGATCCTTGCGGGCGTGCGGGGTCCTGGGCGTCAGGGGCGTGCGTGTCCCGGCCAGCCTGGGGTCAGGCTGCCGGGCGGGTAATTCGCAAGGTGCCCGCGCGTCTCCGCATGGGCCGCGCTATAGCGCGGAGGCGCGGGACGGTCCAGTGCGTCAGCCGGGCGCGCCGTCGCCGTTGCGCCCGAACAGGCCCGCAAGCGCCCGCCCCACCGTGCCCGACACGCCCGGGCGGTCCAGCGCGCGGAAAGGCAGCGGCCGGCAGACCTCGATCGCGGCGATCCCGACGCGGGCGGTCAGGGCGCCGTTCACCACGCCCTCGCCGAAGCGGCGCGACAGTTTCGCCACCATCCCGCCCCCCGCGACCGATCCGATCAGGTCGTCCCCGACCGCCAGCGCGCCGGTGGCCGCGAGGTGCGCGAACACCCGCCGGAACAGGCGCCACGACCCGACGGTACCGGCCCGTCCGCCGTAGATCTGCGCGATCTGCCGGATCATCCGCAGGTTGGCGACCAGCGCCACCGCCACGTCCGCCAGCGCCAGCGGCACCAGCGCGGTCGCCGCCGCGACCTGACGCGCGGCCGCCTCGACGGCGCGGCGCGCCTGCGCATCCGGACCTTCGAGGATCAGGCGCTCGGCCAGCGCGAGGGCGGCGTCCGCATCCAGCACCGCCTCGGCCTGCGCGGCGTGGCGCGCCAGCGCGTCGGCCGCCTCGGCCCGCCCGGCATAGAGCGCCCGGACGCCGGCCACGGCACGGCGCGCAGCGCCGAGGTCGCCCGACAGCGCCGCCGCCTCGGCCGCGGCGCGCAGGTCCTCGACCCGGCCGAGCCGCCGCCACGCCCGCCATTCGCCCCAGGCGAGGGCCAGCGCGGCCAGGAACGCCAGCGCGGCCAGACCGCCGGCCACGGCCGCCAGCACAGCGTTGCGCGCAAGCAGGCCGGTCACGAAATCGGCCACCGCGACGGTCAACGCCAGCGACAGGAACCCCCCGGCCGCCCAGAGGAACAGACGCCCCGCCGCCCCGCCGGCGGCGGGCGTCGCGGCCACGCGCGGGGGCGGGCCGGGCAGATCGGGTTCGGGCACCGGGGGGGCGGCCTCGGGCGAGGGCGGCGCGGCCTCGGGGCCGAGGTCGATCAGCAGCGGGCGGGCAAGCGGTTCGGGATCGCGGTCTGTCATCGCGGGCCTTTCGCTAGAGCCGGTCGCCGAAGAGAAATTCCGCCGCCCGGTCGAGCCGGATGTGCGGCAGACCTTCGCCGGGGGCGAGCGTCATGCGCGCGGGCGCGAAAGCCATGACCCCGTATTCGGCGTCGAGCCAGCGGTCCGCCCCGTCGCGGGCGGGGGCAAGCAGGCGCGCGGGGTCGGCCGGCAGTTCTCCGGGATAGAGGATCGCCTGCCGGCCGGTGCCCAGAAGGGTGCCGCGCACGCCCTGCACGCTGCGGCCATGGCGGGTCGCCTCGGCCTCGACCGTGGCGCGCAGGCTGGCAATGGGCATTGCGGCGGTCAGCGCGCCGGCATAGCGCGCCCGCTCGCGCGCCTCGGCCAGCATGGCGTCGAGGATCGCGGCGAGGCGGGCGTGCTGGCTGTGGTGCAGGTGGTCGGCGCGGGTGGCGGCGAACAGGATCCGCTCGACCCGGATGCCGCGGATCAGGCTGGACAGCACACCGCCCCGCCCGGGCCGGAAGGCGCCGAGGATGCCGGCCATCGCGCGACGCATGTCCTCGACCGCCTGCGGGCCGGCGTGGATCGCGCCCAGCACGTCCATCAGCACCACCTGCCGGTCGATGCGGGCGAAGTGGTCGCGGAAGAACGGCTTCACGACGCGGGCGCGGTAGGCGTCATAGCGCGCCTCCATCGTTCGCCAGAGGCTACCCCGGCGGGGGGCGGCCGGCCGCGGCAGCGGCGCGAAGGCCAGCGCGGGCGATCCCTCGAGGTCGCCGGGCATCAGCGCGCGCCCCGGCGTGGCATCGCTGAAGCCGGCAGCGCGCAACGCGGCGAGCGTGTCGCGCCAGGCTGCGGCGAGGGCGCGGGCACGGCTTTCGTCGAGGGCGGCGTCGGCCGGCTCGGCCAGCGCCTGCGCGCGGTAGGCTGCGCCCTCGGGCCGCGCGGCGAGGCGCGCCAGCGCGGCCTCGGCCCAGGCCTGGTAGGGCGTGTCGATCAGCGCAAGGTCGGCCAGCCATTCGCCCGGATAGTCCACGATGTCGAGGTGCACGGTCCGCGGGCCTGTCAGGCCGCCGAGGACGCCCTGTGGGCGCAGGCGGAACGACAGCCGCAGCTCCGAGATCGACCGGGTCGATTCGGGCCAACGCGGTGCGTCGGACAGCAGCGCCGCGCGGTGCCCTTCGTAGTCGAAGCGCGGCACCGTGGGATCGGGCTGGGGCTGCAGCCAGGCGGCCTCGATCCGCCCCGCGGCGGCGGCGCGCAGCTGCGGCATCCGGGACCGGTCGATCAGGTTCGACACCAGCGCGGTGATGAAGACCGTCTTGCCCGCTCGCGCAAGGCCGGTCACCCCAAGCCGGACGACCGGTTCGAGGATCGTCCCGGAGAGGGCGGCGAAGCGGCTGCCCACGTCGTGCGCCACGTCCTGCGCGATTTCGTTCAGACGCAACGCGGCCTCCGTTCCCTGGCGCAAGATAGCCTTCACGGCAGGGCTTTGGTAGGGCCGCGGCGTGCACCGCTGCAGCGGCGATCCGACGGGGGAGCCGCCTCGGGGGGCATCGAGCCCCCGCTCGGCGGCGCGCCGGCCCTGCGGGGCCGGCGGGGCGCGGGCGACGCCGCGGGGCGCGCGATGGCCCGGATGGGCCGGCCCGCCTGCGCAGACGGCCCGGCGAGGGGCGCGATGCCGGCGGGCGCCGCGGCTGGCGCGCTTGCAGACAGGTCGGCGAGCGGGTATCGCCCCCCGGGGGGCCCTGGGCCGGCAGGGCCCGTGTTCAGCGGGTGCCGCCCGGGACCGGATATCCGATGCCATGCCGCGCTTTGCCTTCCTGATCGAATACGACGGCAGCCCCTTCTGCGGCTGGCAGCGGCAGGCGGCAGGGCAGCCTTCGGTGCAAGCGGCGCTCGAGGAAGCGCTGGCGCAGCTCGATCCCGCCGCGCCGGCCGTGCAGGGCGCGGGGCGGACCGATGCGGGCGTGCATGCAACCCGGCAGGTGGCGCATGCCGACCTGACCCGGGACTGGGAGCCGGCGCGTCTTGCCGCGGCGCTGAACGCGCATCTGCGGCCGCTGCCGGTGGCGGTGCTGGCGGCGGCGGCGGTCGATCCGGCGTTCCACGCCCGGTTCTCGGCGATCGGGCGCCGCTACACGTTCCGCATCCTGAACCGGCGGGCGCCGCCGGCGCTCGATGCCGGTCGGGTCTGGCATGTGCCGCAGCCGCTCGATCCTGCGGCGATGCGGGCCGGGGCGGCGTTGCTGGTCGGGCGGCACGACTTCACCACCTTCCGCGCGGCGCTGTGCCAGGCGTCGTCGCCGGTCCGCACGCTCGGGTCGCTCGTGGTCGAGGCGGTGCCGGTGCCGGGAGGGCAGGAGATCCGGCTGCACCTCGCCGCGCGCAGCTTCCTGCACAGTCAGGTCCGGTCGATCGCCGGCACGCTCGAGCGGGTCGGCGCCGGCGCCTGGACCCCCGGCGACGTCGCCCGCGCGCTGGCGGCGCGCGACCGGTCGGCCTGCGGTCCCGTCGCGCCGCCGGCCGGGCTTTGCCTGACGGCGGTGATCTACGCGCCCGATCCGTTCGGCGCGACGCCGCAGCACCCGGCGGGGGTGGTGCCGGAGCTCTGACGCGCACGGCCGCCTGCCCGGGTGACAAGCGACCCGGGCCGGGCGGGGCGGCACGCCCTGACGACAGCTGCAACCCGACGCGACCGACGCCCAAGGGACCGAGAAGGCGGGCCTTGGTGCGTATCGGGGATGGCGCAGGGGCCATCCAGTTGATGAGTCGCGCCGGCCCGCCGATTGGGTATCAGTGAAGCTGCCGCTGCACCGTCGCTGTCAGATCCTCGAGCGAGAATGGCTTGGCGAGGAAGACGGCGTGCGGGATTTCCCGATCGCCCTCGGGGATCGCGTCCTCGGCATAGCCGGACACGAAAACCACGCGGACCCCCGGCCGGCGTTCCAGCGCACGACGCACCCAGGTCGGACCGTCCATGCCGGGCATCATCACGTCGGTCACGAACACGTCCACCGCGATGTCGGGGTCTTCGAGCGCGCGAAGCGCCTGTTCCGCGCTGTCGGCCTCGATCACCTTGTGGCCGCGAAGGCGCAGGGCCCGGCTGGCGAAGGCGCGCACGGCCGCTTCGTCCTCGACCAGCAGCACGACGCCGGCGCGCGGTCGGGGCCGGTCGGCCGGCGCGTCGCGGTCGGTCGGCGCCGAAGGCACGAGGTCGGCCAGCGGCGCGGGCGGCAGTGCGACAGCGTCGGCTGTTCCGGCACCGGCCACGTCTGCTGGGGGTTGCGCGGCGTCGGGCGCGGGCGACGAACGCGGTGCGCCGACGCCTGCGGGCCGGGGCGCTTCGGCTTCGGCGGCCGCGCGCCACGCGGGGAACCAGAGACTGAAGGTGCTGCCCTCGCCCTCGACGCTGTCCACGAAGACGAACCCGCCGGATTGCTTGACGATGCCGTAGACGGTCGAAAGGCCGAGGCCCGTCCCCTCGCCGGGGCGCTTCGTGGTGTAGAAGGGTTCGAAGATCCGGTCGTGCAGTTCGGGCGGGATGCCGGTGCCCTGATCCGACACGGTGACGATCACATAGTCGCCCGGCGGCACGGTGACGTGCCCGCGCGGCAGCGGCTGGTCGAGGCGGCGTAGGTCGGTAGCGATGCGCACGGGGCCGCCGGCAGGCATCGCGTCGCGCGCGTTCACCACGAGGTTCATCAGCACCTGCTCGAGCTGCCTCCGGTCGGCCCGGATCGGCGGCAGGTCGTCGGGCGGGACGAGGTCGAGCGTCACCCGCTCGCCCACGAGCCGGCGCAGCAGGTGCGTCACGTCCGCCAGCACGTCGGGAACGTCGATCCGTTCCGCCCGCATCGGCTGCTTGCGCGAAAAGGCGAGCAGTTGCGACACCAGCGCGCCCGCGCGGTTCGCGTTCTCGTGGATCTGCATCAGGTCGGCATAGTCCGGGTCGGTCGGGTCGCGGCGCAGCAGCAGGAGGTCGCAATGGCCCGAGATTGCCGTCAGCAGGTTGTTGAAATCGTGCGCGACGCCGCCCGCAAGCTGGCCGATCGCCTGCATCTTCTGGCCCTGGACGAACTGCGCCTCGAGCGTCTTGAGGGCGGTGGCGTCGGTCAGCACGACCGACAGCGCGCCGTCGGGGTCGCGCTGGGGCACGACCTGCACGAACCGGTCCTCGGCGGGGGCGCGCAGGCGCATCACCTCGGGCCGCGGCGGCAGCGTGCCGGCGGCGATGTCGGCCAGCCAGTCGCGCAGCGGCCGGCCCGGGCCGTCGAGCAGGTCCGGCAGCGCAGGCAGCGCGCCGGGTGCGAGGTCGAGCAGTTCGCGCGCGCGGCGGTTCGCCCCGCGGATCGCCCCGGTCGCGGCCAGCCGCACGACGGCGACCGGCAAATCCTCTTCCGCCGTGGCCGGCGCCGGGGCGGTATCGGGGGCCGGCAGCAGGTAGATCTCGCGCCGGTCGCCCGCCGCCGCGATCTCGACCATCTGGGCGCGCACGGGGCCGTCCGGGCCCGCCACGACAAGGGTGTCGCCCGACCGCACGCCGGGATCGGCGAACACGCGGTCAAGCGTGCGCGGCCGGCCGCCGACCAAGCGGCGCATCGCCTCGTTCACGAACAGGATCGTCCCGGTGCGCGCCGCAACCAGCATCGGCAGGCTGAGCCCCTCGGCCCCGCGCGCCGCGCCCGGGCCGGCGCGATCCGCGATCTCTTCCAGTCGCCACAGGAACAGCCCGTCCTCGACCCTGTGGACCGACAGCCGGATATGGCCGCGGCGCGTCACCACATCCTCGCGCGCGGCCCCGGCGCGGTCGGCGCGGCTCTGCAGGCGGTAGAGGACGGCGGCGGGATGGGCGAACACGTCCGCGAGAGTGGCGGCCAGTGTCGGGCGGTCTGCCCGGTCGAACCGTGCCTCGGCCGCGCGGTTGCGGTAGATCACCTGCCCGTCGCGGTCGGTGGCCAGGCATGGCGCGGCATCGTCGGCGACGATCCGGCGCAGATGGCGCGCGAAGCTGCGCCGGCGCAGCCGGGCGGCGAGCGCGCCGGCGCGCAGCACCGCGGCCGTCAACGCCAGCGTCGTCGCGACGGCGATCAGGCCCGTGCGCACCACCCCGGGCCCCGCGGCCGCGGCGCCGGCCGCCGCCGTCAGCGCCAGCGCCAGAAGGGGAAGCGCACGCACCGCCAGCCGCGACAGCGGGCCGGACGACGCAAGCGGTGGGGCGAGGTTCGACATGGCATCGGGCCCAGATTCGCGGCCCCCCCATAGGTGCGCCAAATCCTTAACCGGGGCTTAAACACAACCGCGGAACATCCCGAAGTAGTGTAAACCAACATCAAGAACGACCCATGATTGCAAGGTAGAACCCGTCGCCGCCGTCGCGCGGCGTCCAGCGTCGTTCGGCCAGCACCTGCCAGACGGGGCTGCGCGCGCGGAAGGCTGCGATGCGGTCCGCGTTTTCGGCGGCGAGCAGCGAGCAGGTGGCATAGGCCAGCCGCCCCCCCGGCGCGACGTGCCCCGCCGCGGCGTGCAGCACGGCATCCTGCGCGGCGGTCAGGCGCGCCAGCGCCTCGGGCGTCAGGCGCCATTTCGCCTCGGGCTGCCGCCGCCATGCGCCCGAGCCCGAGCAGGGCGCATCGGCCAGCACCAGCGGCCAGCCGTCCGGCCGGAAGGGCGGCGCGATCGCCACGGTCACCCCGGCGCGGGCGGCCCGTGCCGGCAAATCGCGCATCCGGGCGGGGGCCGCGTCGTGCGCGGTCACCGCCGCGCCCAGGGCGGCCAGCGCCAGCGCCTTGCCGCCCCCGCCCGCGCAGAAGTCGAGCACGGGCATGCCCGGCGTCACGTCCAGCGCGGCGACAACAGCCTGGCTGGCGGCATCCTGCAACTCCACCAGCCCGCCGCGGAAGGCGGCCGATCCCGCGATCCGCCGCGCGCCCGCGGTGACCTCGAGCGCCCAGGGGGCGAGCGGATGCGGGCGCGCCGCGATCCCGTCGGCGGCCAGCGCGGCGATGGCCGCGTCCGGCGTCGTCCGCGCGGCGTTCGCCCGCAGGAACACGCGCGCGCGGTCGCGCATCAGGCGCATCACGGGCGCGAAGGCATCGCCGAGGCTGTCCTGCAACGGGCCGGCAAGCCAGTCCGGGCAGTCGAGCGCGTCGAGCCCCGACAGCGGCGGGGCTGCCGCCGCCTCGGCCGCGGTCAGGGGCGGGGGCGCATGGCCGGCACCGGTGAACAGGGGCGCGGGGTCGATCCCCTGGCCGCGCAGAAGGCCGATCATGCGCGACCGCCCGTCCGCTCCGCCGCCCAGTGCGGCCGACGACCGCCACCGGCGCAGCGCGTCGAACACAAGATCGCGCACCGCCGAGCGGTCGGCCGACCCGGCATAGCGCGCCATGCGCGCCCAGTTGGTCAGCGCCCGCTCGGCTGCCTCGCCGGCCGCGATCCGGTCGAGCACCGCGATGGCCGCGGCAACGCGCGCGCCCGGGGTCATGGAGACGCGCCGCCCCGGCGGCGCCGCATTCCTGCCACGAAATCCCCAAGAGTGCGGCAGAATCCTGCACCCGCCGTGCGGGCGCTCGGGCCTATCGGCCGAACAGAAGGAACGCCGCCGCAGATGCCCGCATTCTCGGTCAGGATGCCCGAGGCCGCCGACATCGCCGTCGGCGGCGGCGGGTCGCTCGGCGGGATCACGCAAGGCGACGGCTCGCATCTTGCGGGCTGCACCATCACGTTGAACAACACCGCCTTCCTCGAGACCCGCATCCGCGACGACGATCCCCTCTTCGACGATAACGACCGCAGCCAGGTGCTGGACGGCGCGCAGCGCATCAACGGCCGGACGTACCGCGACGGAACGATCGTCGGGGCCGGTTATCGCCTTGTCCCGCGCGATCCCGCGGCCGGCAAGGCCTATACGGTCATCGGCTACAACGTCAACAATTCGCGGCCCGAATACGCCACCGTCGAGGGCCTTGCCTTCGTCGGGCCGCCCGGCGCCTGGCCGCCGGTCAGGGTGGCGCTGACGGTCGTGCAGGCCAGCGAGGGGCCGGGCGATTTCGGCCAGCCGCGGCTGCCCTATTCGGACACGGTCGTGCCCGGCTTCACCCCCGGCACGCGCATCCGCTGCCCCGGCGGGCCGCGGCTGATCGAGACGCTCGCCCCCGGCGATCCGGTCTGCGTTCGCGGCGCGGGGCCGCAGCCGCTGCGTGCGCTGGCCCGCACGACCGTCAGCGCCGCCATGGCCGCGGTCGTGCCGCACCTCGCGCCGGTGACGATCCGCGCCGGCACCTTCGGGCCGGGACGGCCGGGGCGCGATCCGACGGTCTTGCCGCAGCACCGGATCCTCGTGCGCAAAGCACGGGCCGATCTGATGTTCGGCACGCCCGAAGTGCCGGTGGCCGCCCTGCACCTCGTCGATGGCGGGACGATCCGCCGGGGGCCGCCGCGGGCCGTCACCTATCTGCACCTCGTGTTCGACCGCGACCGGATCGTCTGGGCCGAAGGCCTTAAGACCGAAAGCTTCCTGTCCGTCGCGGCCCTGTCGCCGGGGGCGCCGCCGCGGCTTCGGTCCGAGATCGGCGCGCTCTTGCCCGAGCTTGCGGCGGCAGGAACGCAGACCAACGCCTCGCGCGCGCTCCGCGGATGGGAGGCGCGGGCGCTCGTCGCCTGACCGGCGCGGCCGCGCCCTCTGTTCCGCCGCCGGATCGCCACACGGCTGCCGTATTCGCCCGTCAACCGGCCGATAACCCCTGCCGTGAATACGGATCGGCGCGGTACCAGAGCAGACGGGGGAGGCAGCGGAACGCAGATGGCGACCTATTCGGTCTGGATGCTCGAGGCAGACAACGTCACCGTCAGCGGCGGCGGCTCGCTGAGCGGGTTCACGCAAGGCGACGGCTCGCATCTCGTCGGCCGGACGATCACGCTGAACGCCCCGAGCTGGATCGAGACGCGGATATCGGACAACGATGCGAACTTCGACGACAACGATGCCGACCAGCGGCTCGACGGGGCGCAGACGATCGGCGGCGTGACCTATCCTTCGGGCACGGTGGTCGAGGCGGAATACCTGCTGACGCTCAAGGATCCCGACACCGGGCAGCAGTATCAGGCAATCGGCTACAACGTCCGCAACTCCAGCCCCGCCTACGGCACGGTCGAGGGGCTGTCGTTCGTCGGCCCGCCGACCGCCTGGCCGCCGGTCGGCAAGCCGCTTCTGGTGGTGCGGGCAGAGGAGGGGCCGGGGTCGGCGGGCGTGCCGCGCGTGCCCTACGACAGGCTTGTCGTCCCCTGCTTCGCCCCCGGCACGCGGATCGCGGTGCCCGGCGGGCAGTGGCCGGTCGAGGCGCTGGCGCCGGGCGATCCGGTGCTGACCCGCGACGCCGGGCCGCAGCCGCTCGTCGCGCTCGCGCGCACGACGCTCGGCCCCGCGGCGCTGGCGCGCGCGCCGCACCTCGCGCCGGTGACGATCCGCGCGGGCGCCTTCGGCCTGGGGCGGCCGGCGCGCGATCTGACCGTCTCGCCGCAGCACCGCATCCTGATCGGCGGGCCGCGGGCGGACCTGCTGTTCGGCGCGCCCGAGGTGCTGGCGGCGGCGATCCACCTCGTGAACGGCACGACGGTGGTGCAGCGCCCGGTGCGGCGGGTGACTTATCTGCACCTCGTGCTACCCAGTCACCACATCCTGTGGTCCGAGGGGCTGGAGACCGAGAGCTTCCAGATCGGTCCGATGACGCTCGCCGCCGCGCCGCCCCCGCTGCGGGCGGAACTGGCGGCCCTGTTCCCCGATGCCTGCGCCGCCCGCACCGCGCCCGCCGCGCGCCCCACCCTCGCCGGATGGGAGGCGCGGCTGCTGGCCCCGCCGGCGCGGCGCCCCGGCCTCAGCGCCCCTGCCGCCGCGCCATGAAGGCGAGCCGTTCGAACAGCTGCACGTCCTGTTCGTTCTTCAGCAGCGCCCCGTGCAGCTTCGGCAGCGCGCTGCGCGGATCGGCGCGCAGATCCTCGGGCGACAGGTCCTCGGCCAGCAAGAGCTTCAGCCAGTCGAGCACCTCGGAGGTCGAGGGCTTCTTCTTCAACCCCGGCATCTCGCGGATCTCGTAGAACTGGGTCAGCGCGGCGGTCAGCAGCGATTCCTTGATGCCCGGGAAATGCACGGCGACGATGGCGCGCATCGTGTCGGGATCGGGAAAGTGGATATAGTGGAAGAAGCACCGGCGCAGGAAGGCGTCGGGCAGTTCCTTCTCGTTGTTTGACGTGATGATGACCACGGGCCGGTGGCGGGCGCGCACCGTCTCGCCGGTCTCGTAGACGTGGAACTCCATCCGGTCGAGTTCCTGCAGAAGGTCGTTCGGGAACTCGATGTCGGCCTTGTCGATCTCGTCGATCAGGAGGACGACGCGCCCCTCGGCCTCGAAGGCCTGCCAGAGCTTGCCCTTGCGGATGTAGTTGCGCACATCATGCACGCGCGCGTCGCCAAGCTGGCTGTCGCGCAGGCGGCTGACGGCATCGTATTCGTAAAGGCCCTGCGCGGCGCGCGTGGTGGATTTCACGTGCCATTCGATCAGCGGCAGGCCGAGGCTGGCGGCCACCTGCCGGGCCAGTTCCGTCTTGCCGGTGCCGGGTTCGCCCTTGACCAGAAGGGGCCGCTGCAGCGTCACGGCGGCGTTCACCGCAACCGTCAGGTCGGGCGTGGCGACATAGCTGTCGGTCGAGGAAAAACGCATGATCGGTCGGGTATTTGGAACGGGACCGGCAGAATAGGGCGGCGTGGCGGGCGGGGCAAGCCATCCGTCGCCGCGCCGCAGCGCCCCGTGCCCGGAATGCCCTAGTGACAACCGGGGCCGCAGCAGGTATTTGGCCGCGCAAGGAGAGCCGGATGCCGACACGCGACCCAGGGCAGACGCGGACCCTGGTCGATGCCGGGTCGGGCGAGAACAGGGGAACGCACATGAAGGCCGAGGTGTTTCTGCCCGAGGATTACCGTCCCGCCGAGGACGAACCCTTCATGAACGAGCGGCAGCTGGAGTATTTCCGCCGCAAGCTGATCGTCTGGAAGCAGGAACTGCTGGCGCAGTCGGCCGAGACGATCGACGGGCTGTCCGACAGCGCCCGGTCGGTGCCCGACATCGCCGACCGCGCGTCCGAGGAAACCGACCGCGCGCTGGAACTGCGCACGCGCGACCGGCAGCGCAAGCTGATCGCCAAGATCGACGCGGCGCTGCGGCGGATCGAGAACGGCGAATACGGCTATTGCGAAATGACGGGCGAGCCGATCAGCCTGCGCCGCCTCGACGCCCGGCCGATCGCGACCATGACGCTCGAAGCACAGGAAAGGCACGAGCGGCGCGAGCGGGTGCATCGCGACGACTGACAGGGATCGGGGGTGGTGATGCCGGTGCTGGCGGCGGCTGACCTCGACGGCATCGCGGACCGGCTGGAGGCGGCGATCGATCGGGGCATCCCGGTCCCGCCGGTCAGCGCGACGGATCCCGGCTTCGATGCCGCTGCCGCCGCGGCGGTGCGCAACCGCCTGCATGCGCGCCGGATCGCGGGCGGCGCGCGCCCGGTCGGGCGCAAGATCGGCTTCACCAATACCACGATCTGGCCGCTCTACGGCGTGGACCGCCCGATCTGGGCGCATGTCTACGACCGCACGGTGCACGACCCCGCGCCCGCGGCGCTGGCGGTCGGCGGCCTTGCCGAGCCGCGGATCGAGCCCGAGGTGGTCTTGGGCCTTGCGCGCGCGCCCGAGCCCGGCATGGACGCGGCGGCGCTGGCGGCCTGCGTCGGCTGGATCGCCGCCGGGTTCGAGGTGGTGCAGTCGGTCTATCCCGGCTGGCGCTTCGCAGGCGCGGATGCGACGGCGGCGCGGGGGCTGCACGCGGCGCTGCTGCTGGGGCCGCGGCGGCCGGCCCGGATACCTGACGATTTCGCGGTGACGCTGGCGCGCGACGGGGTGCCGGTCGCGCAGGGCCGTGCCGCGCATGTGCTGGGCGGGCCGCTTCGGGCGCTGGCGCATCTAGTCGCCGCGCTGGCCGCCGAACCCGGCGCCCCGCCGCTGGCGGCGGGCGAACTTGTCTCGACCGGCACGCTGACCGATGCCGCTCCGATCGCGCCGGGGCAGGTCTGGACCGCCGCCTTCGCGGGGATCG
Organism: uncultured Paracoccaceae bacterium; assembly: GCA_938028765.1. Lineage (GTDB taxonomy): Bacteria > Pseudomonadota > Alphaproteobacteria > Rhodobacterales > Rhodobacteraceae > CALIZF01. Next base: position 17,575 of record CALIZF010000001.1, on the reverse strand, counting down.
ACCTGCCGGCGCCGGTCCTGCGCACCGTCTGAGGGGAGGGCGATGCCGCTCGAGGGGCGCGCGGTCACGGTGGTCGGGGCCGGCATCGGCGGCCTTGCCGCCGCCCTGGCGCTGGCGCGGCGGGGCGCGGCCGTGACGGTCCTCGAACAGGCCCCCGCGATCGCCGAGGTCGGGGCGGGGATCCAGATTGCGCCGAACGGTGCGACGGTGCTGCGCGCCCTCGGGCTCGGCGACGCGCTGGACCGCGCAGGGCTGCGCGCCCGGGCGGTCGTGCTGGCGGACGGGCGCGACGGCGCACCGGTCGTGCGGCTGCCGCTCGCGGGCAAGGGCGACTGGAGGTTCCTGCACCGGGCCGACCTGATCGCGCTGTTGCTGGACGCCGCCCGCACGGCCGGCGTGACGCTGCGCACCGCCGCGCGGGTGGCCGCGGCCGATCTGTCGTCCGGCGGGGCGGTGCTGCGGCTGGCCGACGGCGGGTCGCTGCGCGCGGACCTGGCGATCGGAGCCGACGGGCTGCACTCCGTCGTCCGGGCGACGCTGAACGGTCCCGCGCGGGCGCGCTTCACCGGTCACGTCGCCTGGCGCGCCACCATCCCCGAGCCGCCGGGGGCCGAGCCGGTGGCAGAGGTGCACATGGGGCCGGGGCGGCACCTCGTCACCTATCCCCTGCGCGGCGGCAGGCTGCGCAACCTCGTCGCGGTCGAGGAACGCCGCGGCTGGGTGGAGGAAAGCTGGTCCCTGCGCGACGACCCGCCGGCGTTGCGGCTGGCCTTCGCGGACTTCGGCCCGCGGGTGCGGGGCTGGCTTGCGCAAGTGGATGCGCTGTGGCTGTGGGGCCTCTTCCGGCACCCGGTCGCGCCGGTCTGGGGACGCGCCGCGTGCGGGGGCGCGCTGGCGATCCTGGGCGATGCGGCCCATCCGACGCTGCCCTTTCTTGCGCAGGGGGCGAACATGGCGCTGGAGGATGCCTGGGTTCTGGCCGCCTGCCTCGACGCCGGGCCGGATGACGCTGCGGCACTGGCGGCCTACCAGGCCGCGCGGGCGGCGCGCTGCGCGCGGATCGTCGCGGCGGCGGCGGGCAACGCCCGGCTCTACCATCTCCGCGGGCCGCTGCGGGATGCCGTGCATCTGGGAATGCGCGCGGTCGCTGCGGTCGCGCCAGAGGTGCTGACAGGGCGGTTCGACTGGATCCACCGCCTGGACGTAACGGCGGCCTCGGCCTGAGCGGGATCAGGCGTCGAGGTCGATCCAGACCGGCACATGGTCCGAAGGCTTGTCGCCGCCGCGCACTGCCTTGTCGATGCCCGCGCCCGTCAGCAGGTCGGCCGCCTGCGGCGACAGCAGCACATGGTCGATGCGGATGCCGTTGTTCCTCTCCCACGCTCCCGCCTGATAGTCCCAGAAGGTGTAGTGGCCCGGCCCCGGTTCGGTCGCGCGGAAGGCATCCGTCAGTCCAAGGTGGATCAGCCGCCGGAACGCCGCGCGCGATTCCGGGCGGAACAGCGCGTCGCCGACCCAGGCCTCTGGCCGCGCCGCGTCCTCGGCCTGCGGGATGACGTTGTAGTCGCCGGCGAACACGATCGGCTCCTCGCTGGCCAGAAGCGCCGCGGCGCGGGCGCGCATCCGCGCCATCCACGCGAGCTTGTAGTCGAACCTGGGGCCCGGCGCGGGGTTGCCGTTCGGCAGGTAGAGGCAGCAGACGCGCACCGGCCGCCGGCCGATCACGGTCGCCTCGATCCAGCGCGCCTGGTCGTCCGTCCCGTCGCCCGGCAGGTCCCGGGCCACGTCCTCGATGGCAAGCCGCGACAGGACGGCGACGCCGTTGAACCCCTTCTGCCCGTGTGTCTCGACCCGCCAGCCGCGATCCTCCAGATACGCGCGGGGGAAGGCGCGGTCCTCGGACTTGATTTCCTGCAGACAGACGACGTCGCAGCCGCACCCCTCGAGCCACTCGGTCAGCGCGCTGATCCGGGCCTTGATGCCGTTGATGTTGAACGTCGCGATCCGCATCTCCGCCCCCTCCCGGCCCGTTTTAGCCTCGCGCGGCGCCGCGGCCAAGCGCAACCGGCGTCGGCGATTGTTTCGCGGCTGGCGTGTGGCGGGTGGTTCCGAATCCCGCAACGGTCTGGTTAACTGAGGGCGGACGGCGGAGGCGGACGACATGGATACCACCCTAGCGGAGCGCCGCCTTTGCGCCCTTCGGTCGGTCGGCGATGCAAGGCTTGCCCGGATGCCCGGCCTCCGCGGCCGCGGGGCGGCCTGATGCGCCGGACTTTCCTGGCCGCGGCGGCCTTGGCGCTGGCCTCCTGCGCGACCCCGACGGTCGAGGTGCCGCAGCGGCGCGCGGTGGCGACCGATCCGCTGCCGCCGATGAAACGCTTCGACGGCGCGCGCGCCGCCGCCCCGATCCGGTCGAACATCGACATCGCGCGCGACTTCCTCGCGCTGACATTCGAGATGGAAAGCGGCCGGCAGATCGCGCGGCTGACGCGGTTCGAAGGGCCGGTGCGGGTGCGCATGACGGGCGCGGTGCCGCCCGCCGCGACCGCGGACCTGGCCCGCCTGATCGCACGCCTGCGCGCCGAGGCCGGCATCGACATCGCCCCCGCCGCCGCAGGCGAGACGGCGGGGATCACGGTCGAGTTCCTGCCGCGCGCCCAGATGCAGGCGATCGTGCCGCAGGCGGCGTGCTTCGTCGTGCCGCGCGTGGCCGACTGGGACGAGTTCCGCCGGAAGCGGTTCGGCGACGCGACCGACTGGACGACGCTGACGGTGCGCGACCGGGTGGCGGTGTTCATACCTGCCGACGTCGCCCCGCAGGAGGTGCGCGACTGCCTGCACGAGGAACTGGCGCAGGCGCTCGGGCCGCTCAACGACCTTTACCACCTGTCGGATTCGGTCTTCAACGACGACAATTTCCACACCGTGCTGACCGGCTTCGACATGCTGGTCCTGCGCGCGATCTATGCGCCGGAACTGCGGTCCGGCATGACGCGGGCCGAGGTGGCGGCGGTGCTGCCCGACCTGCTTGCGCGGCTGAACCCCGGCGGTGCGGGGCGCGGGTCGGCAGGCGATCCCGGCCCCACGCCCCGCAGCTGGACCCAGGCGATCGAGACCGCACTCGGCCCCCGCACGCCCGGCCCGCAGCGGCGCGAGGCTGCGCGGCGCGCGCTGGCGCTTGCCGAGGCGGCGGGCTGGCGCGACAACCGGCGCGCGTTCAGCCATTTCGCCGTCGCGCGGCTGGCCATGGCGTCCGAGGTCGAAGAGGCGGTGATGCACTTCGGCGCGGCCGCAGCGATCTTCCGCAGCCTGCCGGGCGGGGCGATCCACGTCGCGCATGTCGACATGCAGATGGCAGCCTTCGCGCTGTCGTCGGGCCAAGCGGCCGAGGCGCTGCAGCTGGCCGACCGGGCGATCCCGCCCGTCCGCGCGGCCGAGAACGCCGCCCTGCTCGCCACGCTCCTGATGATCCGGGCTGAGGCGCTCGACATGCTGGGCCGCGGCGCCGAGGCGCGGGCGGCGCGGGTCGACAGCCTCGCCTGGGGGCGCTATGGCTTCGGGGGCGAAGCGGCGGTGCGCGCCCGCGCGGCCGAGATCGCGGGCCTCGTGCCGCGGGCGGCGCAGACGGTGGCGGCGGTCGGCCGGGCGGCGCGGTAAGGGGGCCTTCGGATGATCGTGTTGGCGGGCGCGCTCGGCGGCGCGCTGTGGGGCGGGATGCTGGCGCGCAGGCGCGGCGGTGCCCGTGCGGATATCGCGCAATACGCCGCCGCCTTTGCCATCGCGGGGGCGATCCTCGGCCTTTTCGCCACCATCGCGGTCGAGCGCATGCTTTGACGCGCCCTTGCCGGCGCGCGCCGCCTGCGCCACCCTGCGCGCGCGAGGTGCTCCGATGTTCCAGCCCTTTCTCGATCGCCTGCGCGCCACGGGCGTGCCCGTCAGCCTGCGGGAATACCTGACCTTCCTCGAAGCGCTCGAGGCAGGCCTCGTCACCTTCGACGCCGAAGGATTCTACTGGCTCGCCCGCGCCGCGCTGGTGAAGGACGAACGCCACATCGACCGCTTCGACCGCGCATTCGCCGAGGCGTTCCGCGGTCTCGACGCGATCGCGCCCGAAGCGGTGCTGGCAGCGCTGGATCTGCCGCCCGAATGGCTGGCGAAACTGGCCGAACGCCACCTGACCGACGAGGAACGCGCCGCCGTGCAGGCCGCGGGCGGGTTCCAGAAGCTGATGGACCTGCTGCGCCGGCGGCTGGCCGAGCAGACGGGCCGCCACCAGGGCGGGTCGAAGTGGATCGGCACTGCTGGCACCAGCCCCTTCGGCGCCTTCGGCTACAACCCCGAAGGCGTGCGGATCGGCCAGGACGAAAGCCGTCACCAACGGGCCGTCAAGGTCTGGGACCGGCGCGAGTTCCGCGATCTGGACGACCGGGTGGAGCTCGGGACGCGGGCGATCAAGGTGGCGCTGAAGCGGTTGCGCCGCTGGGCGCGCGAGGGCGCGGCGGAGGAGCTGGACCTCGACGGCACGATCCGCGCCACCGCCGACCGCGGCTGGCTCGACGTGCAGACCCGGCCGGCGCGGCGCAACGCGGTGAAGGTGATCCTGTTCCTCGACGTCGGCGGCAGCATGGACCCGCATGTGCAGGCGGTGCAGGAACTTTTCTCGGCCGCGCGGGCCGAGTTCCGGCACCTCGAACACTTCTACTTCCACAACTGCCTCTACGAAGCCGTCTGGCGCGACAATCGTCGCCGGTGGGATGCGCAGACGCCGACGGCCGAGGTGCTGCGCACCTACGGCGCGGACTGGAAATGCATCTTCGTGGGCGATGCGACGATGAGCCCTTACGAGATCCTGCACCCCGGCGGAGCGTCCGAGCACTGGAACGCCGAGCCGGGATCGGTCTGGCTGAACCGCGCCTGCGCGCAATGGCCCGCGCACCTCTGGATCAACCCGGTGCCCGAACGGTTCTGGGACCATACCCAGTCGATCCGCCTGATCCGCGACATCTTCCCCGGCGACCGCATGGTGCCGATGACGCTCGACGGCATCGCGCGGGGGGTCCGGGCGCTCGGCCGCTAGGATCGGCCGCGCGCCGGCCGCGCGGGCGGCAGCGCGAAACGGCGGGGGCTGCGCCTTGTTCTTCCTCCTCGCCGGTCGTGCCGCCGGTCCGGCAGGAGCGGACGGGACGGTCGATGTCTGCAATTCCGTGCCCGCGCCGTCGCGCCCATTTCCCGTCGTCCTGCCGGAAACACTCCGGGGTCCGGGGCAGCGCGCCGGCGCGCGCCCAAGGCCGGCCGGTGCCCTTGACTCGCCGCCCCCGGCGGCCCAAGGGGGGCGCGGGCAGGCGCGGGGGCTGGCATGGCGGCGAAGGCGAAGACGGGCGGGGGGCTGTTCGAGACGGTCAAGACGATCGTCTATGCCCTGCTGATCGCGGGCGTGTTCCGCACGCTGTTCTTCCAGCCGTTCTGGATCCCCTCGGGCTCGATGAAGGACACGCTGCTGATCGGCGACTTCCTCTTCGTCAACAAGATGGCCTACGGCTATTCGCGGCATTCCTGCCCGTTCTCGCTGTGCCCGTTCAGCGGCCGGCTGTTCTTCTCGGAACCGGAACGCGGCGACGTGGTGGTGTTCCGCCACCCCGTGAACGGGTCGGACTTCATCAAGCGGCTGATCGGCCTGCCGGGCGACACGGTGCAGATGGTGAACGGGCAGCTGGTGCTGAACGGCGTGCCGGTGCCGCAGGAACCGGCGGGCGTCTTCGCCGAGGTGTTCGAGCCGCAAGGGCCGATGCGCGCGCTGCCGCGGTGCGAGAACGCGCCGGTGGGGCAGGGCGGGGTCTGCACCAAGTCGCGCTTCCGCGAGACGCTGCCGGGCGGGCGGACGCACGACATCCTGAACATCGACAAGGACGGCTTCGGCGACAACACGCCGGTGTTCACGGTGCCGGCGGGGCACTATTTCTTCATGGGCGACAACCGCGACAACAGCCAGGACAGCCGCTATGCCCGCGCCGTGGGCGGGGTGGGTTTCGTCCCGGCCGAGTACCTGATCGGCCGGGCGGACCGCATCATGTTCTCGTCCGCCGGCACCTCGATGCTGTATGTCTGGACCTGGCGGGCGGGCCGGTTCTTCAAGGCCATCGAATGACGGCAGGGGCTGCGTGAGGACGCGCGGCGGCATCGCCGCAGGGGGGGCAGGCGGCGCCCCGCGCCGACGCGGACTGTCGGCCGAGCTTGCGGGGTTCGCCGCGCGGATCGGCCACGACTTCCGCGATCCTGCGCTCCTGGTCCGGGCGGTGACCCATGCCTCGCTGTCGGGGCCGGCGCGCCCCTCGAACGAACGGCTCGAGTTCCTCGGCGACCGCGTCCTCGGCCTCGTCGTGGCCGAGGCGCTCTACCGCGCCGACGGCGAGGCGGCCGAAGGGATGCTGGCGCCGCGGCTGAACGCGCTGGTGCGGCTCGAAACCTGCGCGGAGGTGGCGCGCGGGATCGGGCTGGGCGACGTGCTGCGCCTCGGCCGGTCCGAGGCGCTGACGGGCGGGCGGCGGAAGGACGCGCTGCTGGGCGACGCGCTCGAGGCGGTGATCGCCGCCGTCTATCTCGACGGGGGCTTCGAGGCGGCCCGCGCGGTAATCCTGCGGCTCTGGGCCGACCGGATCGCGCAGGCAGGCGAGGCGCGCCGCGATGCGAAATCGTCGCTGCAGGAATGGGCCCAGGCCCGCGGCCTGCCGCCCCCGGCCTATGCCGAGGTTGCGCGGACCGGGCCCGACCACGCGCCGCAGTTCACGGTGCGCGTGACGCTGGCAACGGGCGAGGCGGCGGAGGCTGCCGCGGGGTCGAAACGCGCCGCCGAACAGGCGGCAGCGGCGGCGATGCTGCACGTGCTGGAGGGCGGGAATGGCTGAGGAACCGACGCGGGCAGGGTTCGTGGCGCTGATCGGCGAGCCGAACGCGGGCAAGTCCACGCTGCTGAACCGGATGGTGGGGGCGAAGGTCAGCATCGTCACGCACAAGGTGCAGACGACGCGCACCCGCATCCGCGGCGTCTGCATGGCGGGGCGGTCGCAGATCGTCTTCGTCGATACGCCGGGCCTGTTCCGGCCGCGCCGGCGGCTGGACCGCGCGATGGTCGCGGCGGCTTGGGGCGGGGCAGCGGATGCCGACATCGTGGTCTTGCTGGTCGAGGCACACCGCGGCCTGACCGAGGGGGTGCAGGCGATCCTCGCCGACCTGCGCGACAAGCTGCCTGATGGGCGCCTCGTGGCGCTGGCCATCAACAAGATCGACCGCGTGAAGGCCGAGGCGCTGTTGCCGCTGTCGGCCGCGGCCAATGCGGCCTTCCCCTTCGCGCGGACTTTCATGATCTCGGCCGAGCGCGGCTACGGCGTGGACGACCTGCGCGACTGGCTGGCGATAGAACTGCCCGAGGGGCCCTGGCTCTACCCCGAAGACCAGCTGGCCGACCTGCCGATGCGGATGATCGCGGCCGAGATGACGCGCGAAAAGCTGACCCTGCGGCTGCACGAGGAACTGCCTTATCAGCTCACGGTCGAGACCGAGGGCTGGCAGGACCGGCCCGACGGGTCGGTGCGGATCGACCAGGTCGTCTACGTCTCGCGCGAGGCGCACAAGCCGATCGTGCTGGGCGCGAAGGGCCAGACGATCAAGGCCATCGGCGCCGCGGCGCGGGCCGAGATCGCGGCCTTCCTCGACCGGCCGGTGCACCTCTTCCTCACCGTCAAAGTGCGCGAGACCTGGCTGGAAGAGGCCGAACGCTATGCCGAGATGGGGCTGGAGTTCCGTGACGGCGACTGATCCGGCCGGCCGGGCCGGGGGCTGTGCGCGATGACCGCGCGCCTCGCTGCCGGCCTCTGGGTGCAGGCCTATCTCGCGCGGCTGCGGCTGGCGGGGATCCCCGTCTACATCGCGGCGAAGGGCGATCCGACCGCGGGTGCGGTCGCGGTCAAGTGCGCCACGCTCGACGGGCGCGCGGCGGCGTTCCAGCGGGTGCTCGATCCTGCGACGGGCCGGCGCGTCTGGGCGACGCTGGCCGAGGGGGCCGAACGCGACGTGGACGCCGCACTGGCGCGGGCGCGCGGGCGCGATCCCGACCTCTGGGTGATCGAGCTCGAAGACAGGCAGGGCCGCACCCTGCTCGACGAACCGGGCCTCAGCGACTGACCGCCGCCACCGCCTCCGCAAGGCGCGGGGCCAGCGCGGCCAGCCCGGCGTCCGACAGGTCGTCGGCGCCCAGCGTCAGCGCGGGCGGCGCGCGGCGGGCGCGGGTCCGGGCATAAAGCGGGTCGTAGTGGTGGCGCATCAGCCCCTCGGCCAGATCGGCGAAGGCGCCGGCTGCGGCCTGGGCCTGCCATGCAGCGATCCGTTCCTTCGGGTGCAGCGGGCGAAGCCTGTCGATCGCCCCGGCAAGTGCCGCAGGGTCGGCCGTCAGGTCGGCATAGGCGCGGGCGAGGAAGGCCGCGCGCGCCGGCAGCGGTGCGGTCAGCGCGATGCGGGGGGCCGCGCGCATTGCATTCCAGAGCGACGGCGGCACCGACACCGCGCCGATCGTCGCCGATTCGGCCTCGACCACCAGCGGGCGGGCGGGGTTGAGGCGGGCGAGCGCGGCGGCGATGGCGGATTCGAAGCTTCGCTGCGTCGGCTGTCCGCCCGCTCGCGCACCGAAGACCGACCCGCGGTGGTTCGCCAGCGCCTCGAGGTCCAGCACCTGATGGCCGAGGGCCTCCAGCCGCGACAGCAGCGCCGTCTTGGCCGTGCCGGTGTCGCCGTCAAGCACAACGACCGGGCAGGGCCAGGGCCGGTCGTAGAGCGCATCCGACACCAGCCGGCGCCAGCTGCGATAGCCGCCCTCCACCGTCTCGACGCGCCAGCCGACTGCGCGCAGGATGGTGGCGAACGATCCCGACCGCTGCCCGCCGCGCCAGCAGTAGATGAGCGGCCGCCACCCGCCGCCCATGCCGGCAAGCGGTCCCTCGAGGTGCAGCGCGGCGTTGCGCGCCACCAGGGCGGCGCCGACCTTGCGGGCGGTGAAGGGGCTTTCGCGCTTGTAGATCGTGCCGACCCGCGCGCGCTCGGCATCCGACAGGACCGGCAGGCTGATCGCGCCCGGCAGGCGATCGTCGGCGTATTCGGCGGGCGAGCGCACGTCGATGACGGTGTCGAACCCGTGGGTGAGGGCGTCGGTCAGGCGGGTCAGCGTCAGGGCCATCCGCCGCATCTAACGCAGGCCGCGCCTGGGCGGAACTGCCCCCTTGCGGTCAAGGCGCCGCGCCGGGACCCGCGCCGGGCCGGGCGGCGGCGGCGCGTTCCAGCGCGGCAGCGCGCTGCGCCAGCCGCCGCTCGATCCGCGCCCGTGCGGCCGCGGCGCGGCTGCGCTGCCAGGCGCCGGCCAGCGGCAGCGCGGCCGCATAGGCCAGCGCCGCGGCGACGATCCCGATGGGCAGGCTGCCGACCGTGTAGGGCAGCAGGATGGTGTCGGCGAAGGCCGCAGTGTGCTGCCAATGCAGCACGCCCCCCGACACCAGCGCCAGCGCATTGTCCCACAGCTCGGTCCCCGCCGCGGCGATCGACGACAGCGCCGCGTCCACCCCCATCGTCCCTTTCATCCCGAGAATCAGCCATCCGAGTTCGAGCGATGCGGCAACGATGAAGGGCGTCGTCAGGGGGTTGGTCAGGAATGTGCAGAACAGCGCGGCCAGGAGGTTGCCCCCGATCGCCCAGGCGATCAGCGCGGCGGAGGCGAACTGCACCCCGAACAGGGGCGGGAAGTTCACGAACACGCCGGCCATCACCCCGCGCGCGATCTTTCGCGGGCTGTCGGGCAGCCGGCGCAGCCGATGCAGCACATAGCGCAACGCGCGCGCCATGCCGCCGTCGGGCCAGATCAGACCGCGCAGGCGGGCGACAAGCGGAAGGGGAGTGCGGCGGCGGAACAACATCCCGTCAGTCCCCGCCGCCGTCGTCCGGGCCCGCCCTGAGGGTCGCTTCGGCCCGCGCCTCGGCCTCGGCCCGGGCGAGGGCGGCGGCGCGATCGGCCAGCCGACGCTCGATCCGGGCGCGGGTCTGGCGGGCGCGCAGCTTCTGGTAGGCCGCCACCAACGGCAGGCTGGCCCAGTAGCCGGCAAGCCCGGCGACGATGCCGGTCGGGATGCCCCCCAGCATGTAGGGCAGGAACACCTGATGGTAGAACTTCGCGAGGTTGTCCCACCGGGCCTCTTCCGGGCCGAAGGCCGACAGGATGTTGTGCCACAGCTGCGATGCGGCACCGCCGAAGGCATCCACAAGCGTGCTCATCGGCGCCGCGTAGTCGCCCCCCAGCATCCAGTAGCCGGTCTCGAGCGCGACCCAGGCGATGATGGGGAAGGTCAGCGGGTTGCCGACCAGCGTGGCGAATACCGCGGCCAGCACGTTGCCGCGGATCGCCAGCGCCATCACCGCGGCCGAGCCCATGAAGATCCCGTAGAGCGGCAGGAACGACACGAAGATCCCCGCGAACACGCCGCGGCCGATCCGCCGGGGGCTGTCGGGCAGGCGGCGCAGGCGGTGCAGCACATAGGTGCCGGCGCGCCGCCAGCCGGATTGCGGCCAGACGGTTTCCGCCATCAGCCTGAACCACGACCGCGGCGTGCGTCGCCTGAACACCGCCCTTGCACTCCTCCTGCGCGCCCGTCAGGGCTTGAGAGTCATGTCCCGGTGGCGCTCCACCCGCGCCACGTCCACCTCGGCCGCCAGCGCGGTCAGCACCCCGTGCAGCTGTTCCACGTCGCGCAGGTCCGCCTCCACGATCAGACGGTAGTAGTCGGGCTTCTTGTCAATGAAATGTAGGTCGCTGATGTTGGCCTTGCGATCCCCGATGATGGTGCAGATGCGCCCGAGGACACCCGCCGCGTTGGCGATGGTGATGTCGAGCCGCACGGTGTTCACTGGGGCGTGCCGGCCGGGCGACCAGTGCAGATCCAGCCAGCGTTCCGGCTGATCCTCGAGGTCCACGAGGGCCGGGCAGTCGATCGCATGGGCCACCACGCCCTTGCCGCGGTAAATGATGCCGACGATCCGCTCGCCGGGCAGCGGCTGGCAGCAGGGGGCGCGGCGGAACGCCTGGTCGTCGGGCAGGCCCAGAACGGGGCGGGAGGCGTCCACCTCGTCCTCGGCGCCGCGGCGGCCGAGTTCGGGATAGAGGAGTTCCACCACCTTTTGCGCCGTCACCTCGGCCGCCCCGATGCGCGCCAGAAGCTCGCTCTCGTCGGGCAGGCCCATCGTGCGGGCGGCGGTCAGCAGGGCCTTGTCGGTCGCCTTCTTGCCCACCCGTTCGAAGGCGACGCGGGCAAGCTCGCGGCCCAGCTTGACGAACCGCCCGCGGTCCTCTTCGCGCAGGCTCTTGCGGATCGCGGCCTTGGCGCGCCCCGTCACCACGATGTCGATCCAGCTCGCCTGCGGCTTCTGCCCCTCGGCGGTGATGATCTCGACCGACTGCCCGTTCCTCAGCCGCGTCCACAGGGGCACGCGCAGCCCGTCCACCTTGGCCGACACGCAGGCATTGCCGATCCGCGTGTGGATCGCATAGGCGAAGTCCAGCGGCGTCGCCCCGCGGGGCAGCCGCACCACATCGCCCTTGGGCGTGAAGCAGAAGACCTGGTCGGAGTACATCTCGAGCTTGACGTGCTCGAGGAACTCGTCGTGGTCGCCCTCGTCGAAGCGTTCGGTCAGCTGCGCGATCCACTTCGCCGGATCGACCGCGAAGGGGTTCACGCTGCGCACCCCGTCGCGATAGGCCCAGTGGGCGGCCACACCCGCCTCGGCGACCTCGTGCATCTCGCGCGTGCGGATCTGCACCTCCACCTGCTTGCCGCTTCGGCCCGACACGGTGGTGTGGATCGAGCGGTAACCGTTCGCCTTGGGGTTCGAGATGTAATCCTTGAATCGCCCCGGCACCGCCTTCCACCGCTGGTGGATCGCGCCGAGCGCGCGGTAGCAGTCGGCAACGTCGCGCGTGATGATGCGGAAGCCGAAGATGTCGGAGAGGCGCGAGAAGGCCAGTTCCTTCTCCTGCATCTTGCGCCAGACCGAATAGGGCTTCTTCGCGCGGCCATAGACATCGGCCTCGATCCCGGCGGCGTCGAGCTCGGCGCGGATGTCGGACGTGATCTCGGGGATGACGTCGCCCGTCTCGCGCTGAAGCATGACGAACCGGCGCAGGATCGAGTTGCGCGCCTCAGGATTGAGAACGCGGAAGCCAAGATCCTCGAGCTCTTCGCGCATCCACTGCATCCCCATCCGGCCGGCGAGGGGGGCGTAGATCTCCATCGTCTCGCGCGCCTTCTGGGCCTGCTTTTCCGGCGACATCGACCGGATGGTGCGCATGTTGTGCAGCCGGTCCGCCAGCTTGACGAGGATCACCCGCAGGTCGCGGGACATCGCGAAGAACAGCTTGCGGAAGTTTCGGCCTGCTTCGATTCCGATGACGACAGCTGCAGGTTCGTCAGCTTGGTCACGCCGTCGACCAGTTCGGCCACCTCGTGGCCGAACCGCGCCGCGATCTCGGCGTAGGTGGATTTCGTGTCCTCGATCGTGTCGTGCAGGAGGGCGGTGACGATGGTGGCGTCGTCCAGCCGCATCTCGGTCAGGATCGCGGCCACCGCCACAGGATGCGTGAAATAGGGCTCGCCCGATCGACGGAACTGCCCTTCGTGCATCTGCCGGCCATAATCGTAGGCGCGGCGGATCAGATCTTCGCTGGTGCGCGGGTTGTAGTTTCGGACAAGCGCGACGAGATCATCGACATCGATGGCGCGTGTGTCGATCATGCCGCGCCCGCACCGAGCAGGGCGTCAGCCCTGGCCCTGGGCCTCCAGCAGCATCCGCAACATCCGTTCCTCGTTCAGGTCGTCGTGCGCGGGCCGGTCGGCGTCGGCCCCCATCAACAGGGCCATCCGGTCCTCCTCGGGTTCGTCCACCTCGATCTGGGTCTGGTGGCTGGCGATCATGCGCTCGCGCAGGGCGTCTGCGCGTTGCGTTTCCTCGGCGATCTCGCGCAGCGCCACGACAGAGTTCTTGTCGTTGTCGCGCTCGACCGTCAGGGGCGCGCCGGCCGCGATCTCGCGCGCGCGGTGCGCTGCCAGCAACACCAGCTCGAAACGGTTCGGAACCTTGTCAACGCAATCTTCAACCGTCACGCGGGCCACGGCACACTCCCCTTCGGCGGGTGGTAAGAACCCGAGGGTGTAGCCCGGTTCCCGCGCACTTGCAAGCCTTGGCGAGGCGCCGACGACGCCGGCCGCGTCAAGGCCCCGCGCGCTGCGGGCAGGGTCGCGTTCCCCGGTTGCGCTGCCGAGGCACCGTTCCGGTCGCGCAGGTCGCGCGGCCGGCGGCCGATCCGCAGGCCCTGCGGGGTCCGGTCGCGGCCGGGGGGTGCCGGTTCCCCGCGGCGCCGGCGACCGCGTCAGCCGAGGGGCGTCATCTCCGCCAGCGCGTCGGGGGGCAGCGCCGCTAGCATCTCGGCCACGCTGTCGCCCGTCAGCGGGTGGCGCCAGTGCGGTGCCACCTCGGCCAGCGGCGCGAGGACGAACCCGCGGTCCTGAAGGCGCGGATGCGGCAGGATCGGCCGGTCGGGAACCGCGCGCACCTGTTCGGCCAGCGGCAGGCGCCGCCAGGCGGTCTGCGTGCCCGCATCGGGGCGCACCGCCCATCCGAAGGCGATCAGGTCAAGGTCGAGCGTCCGCATCCCCCATCTCTGTCGCCGCTCGCGCCCGAAACGCGCCTCGAGCGCGTGCAGCGCCGCCAGCGCGGCGCGCGGCCCGCCGGCGCCGGTCCAGACCGCCGCCGCCGCCGCGTTCGCGTAGTCCGGGCCGGCGCCGGCCGGAAAGCATGGCGTGCGCCAGATCCGGCTCAGCCGCAGGCCGGCGAACCCCGCGGCCGGCAGCAGCGCCGCGGCCCGGCGCAGCGTTTCCTCTGCCGGCTGATCGTCGATCGGCAGGTTCGCCCCAAGGGCGATCAGGCACGATTGTTCAGGATCGCGAGACAATGCTACACTTTCGTATGAACTCTGTTGCGAAAGCGCGTCCTTGGCCTAATTCTGGGCGCACCTTCGGCAACGTCCCTCCCGCACACTCACGGAGCTTTTGCCGGATGTGGATTTGAGGAGACAAGCATGTTTTACAAGGACGACAGGTTGGCGCTGTTCATCGACGGGTCCAACCTCTACGCGGCTGCGCGTGCGCTCGGCTTCGACATCGACTACAAGCTCCTGCGGCAGGAGTTCATGCGTCGCGGCAAGCTCGTGCGGGCGTTCTACTACACTGCCCTGCTCGAAAGCGAGGAGTATTCGCCGATCCGCCCGCTGGTGGACTGGCTACACTACAACGGCTTTGCCATGCGCACCAAGCCCGCGAAGGAATACACCGACAGTCAGGGCCGGCGGAAGGTCAAGGGCAACATGGACATCGAACTGACCGTCGATGCGATGGAGCTTGCGCCGAAGGTCGATCACATCGTGCTGTTCTCGGGCGATGGCGACTTCAAGCCGCTGGTCGAAAGCCTCCAGCGTCAGGGGGTCAGGGTATCGATCGTCTCGACGATCCGCAGCCAGCCGCCCATGATCGCCGACGATCTGCGCCGGCAGGCCGACAACTTCATCGAGCTCGACGAGCTGAAGGACATCATCGGGCGGCCGCCGCGCGAGCCGCGCGAGCCGCGGTTCTTCGACCGCAGCGCCGCCGCGGCGGCGGTCGGTCCGATGCCCGCGTCCGCGCCGGTTTCCGCGCCCGCGCCCGCGTCGGCTGCCGAACCGGCCGAGACCCCTGCGGAAGGGTGAGGTACGGCCCCGGTCGCCCGCGCGGTCGGGCGGCCGGGCGGGTTCGGCTGGACGCCGCCCTGCGCCTCGCCTACCTCTGGCGCAGGATGGAGACGCGCCATGACGAAGCCCCCCCTGACGCTCTATATCGCCGCGCCGCGCGGGTTCTGCGCGGGCGTGGACCGCGCGATCCGCATCGTCGAGATGGCGCTGGAGAAATGGGGGGCACCCGTCTACGTCCGGCACGAGATCGTGCACAACCGCTATGTCGTGGACGGGCTGCGCGCCAGGGGTGCCGTGTTCGTCGAGGACCTGGACGACTGTCCCGACGACCGGCCGGTGATCTTCTCGGCCCACGGCGTACCGAAGGCTGTCCCGGCCGAGGCGGCACGGCGGAACATGATCGTGGTGGACGCGACCTGTCCCCTCGTCACCAAGGTGCATGTCGAGGCCGCGCGGCACCACGCCGAGGGGCGGCAACTGGTAATGATCGGCCACGCCGGCCACCCCGAAACGGTCGGCACGATGGGTCAGCTGCCGCCGGGCGAGGTGCTCTTGGTCGAGACGGTCGAGGACGTGGCGCATCTGTCGGTGCGCGATCCCGCGAGGCTGGCCTTCGTCACCCAGACGACGCTGTCGGTGGACGATACCGCTGCCGTGGTCGCGGCGCTGCGGGCGCGGTTCCCGGCCATCGAGGGGCCGGCGCGCGAGGACATCTGCTATGCCACCACGAACCGGCAGGCGGCGGTGAAGGCGATCGCGCCGAAGATCGACGCCCTCCTGGTGATCGGCGCGCCAAATTCGTCGAACTCGCGCCGGCTGGTCGAGGTGGGGCGGGCTGCGGGTTGCGGCCATGCGCAGCTGGTGCAGCGGGCGGCCGACATCGACTGGCGTGCGCTCGAGGGCGCCCGGGCCATCGGCCTGACGGCAGGGGCCAGCGCGCCCGAAGTGCTGGTGGACGAGGTGATCGCAGCCTTCGCCGCACGGTTCGAGCTGTCGCGCGAGACGGTCGAGACGGCGGTCGAGCGGGTGGAGTTCAAGGTGCCCCGCGTGCTGCGCGAACCTGCCTGACATGACACCGGTTCCCAACATCCCGCTGGCCCTTGGCCTTGCAGGGCTGATCCCCTTCGTCTGGGGCGGCGTCACGGTCCTGGACGCGGGCTTGCAGGACTGGGGCGCGCGCGCGCTCGGCCCGCGGTTCGTCGGCCCCTATGTTGGTCTTGCCTACGGAGCGGTGATCCTGTCGTTCATGTCGGGCGTCCTGTGGGGGTTCGCCGCGCGCGGGACAGGGCCGATGGCGGGGGCCGGATATGCGCTGTCGGTGATCCCCGCGCTCTGGGCCTTCTTCATGGTGGGCGGCGGTCCGGTGTCGGCCGCGGTCAACCTGATGGCGGGGTTCGCGGGCCTTCTGATGCTTGATTGGCATTTCGTCCGCGCCGGCCTTGCCCCGCCATGGTGGCTGCGGCTGCGGGTCGGCCTGACGGCGGCGGTGCTGCTGAGCCTCGCGCCGATCGTGGCCTGATGGGAGCGACCCGCCCCGCCGCCGGGGGGCGCGGCGGATCGCCCCGGCCGTGTCGGCATTGCCGTCCGGCGCGGGGTCCGGCAGCGCGGGGTGTTCCCACCCTGCTGCGGCGCCCTGCAGCGATCGCGCGATCATTCCGTCGCGCCGATCAGGGCCGAACACGCCTGCGTGCAGACGTATCGGCACCGCTGATGCGCCGGCGGCAATCGACGCCCGGCGAAACGCCGGGCTGCGCCGTTTCCACAGCGCCACCGCGGTGCGGTCGCCGCGTTCCATCGCGTCTTCCGTCCAGGCCAGACGGTGCCTGGCAGCCGGTGTTGGCGCCGCACGGTCCGCGCCCCCGCGGCGGAACGGGTCGTCCAGCGCCTGCGCCTCGGCGATCCGGCGAAGGTGGGCGATCGCGCGCAGGCCGGCCAGCGACACGGGCGATGTCCTCGAAACCGCGCCGACCCTCGGCCGGCACCCGACGCCCGGTCGCCTGACGGGTCGGCACCGCGCGCCGCACGCCGGCACCGGCACCATGGCGCGTGCAGCGCCGGTCCCGCCGACAGCGTGCAGCGGGTGCCCCCCCCTCACCTTCCGTGCCCTCCGTCCCCGCGATCGCGGCGCGCCGGATCAGGTGCCAGATCGCAACGCTGCCCCGGCGCCGCGGCAACCCGTGCCGCGGGCAAGGATGTGCCGCCGTCGCGACCATGCCCGCCGTCGGAGGCGCCACGACCCCCTCTGCGCCCTCCGCTAGCACCGCGCATCCCGAGCGGTGATCCCTGCCACCTTCCGCACGTCCGGCTGCTGCATTCTGCCCGACACGATCCGCGCGATCCCTGGCGACCGGATCGTCGTGGTCCGGCAGGCCGGTGCGCCGGCGCCTCCGGTGAAATCGCTCTGTCAGTTGCGCCACTGCCGCAACATCCCCGGCGCGGATGACTGCGACTTCCCGGGCCGCATGCGCGCCCCCGCGGCTTGAAGCGGTTGCCGGTCCCCGGAGATCGTGTCCCACGGGGTGGTGTAGCTGGCCGCGGGCCATTGCGTGCTCCGGCATGGGCCGGGGACGTCATCCCGCCGTGGTGGCGCGGCTGACCGTGGGATCATCGCGGACGGCGGCGACGCGCTCCGGCGTCATGCAGCGGGCGCGCTGGACGGCCCGCGCGTCGTTCTGCCCGGGCAGGATGGCGCCCACCAGGCGGATGGCGGCAGCCTCGTCGGGGAAGATCCCGACGACCTCTGTCCGGCGCTTCACCTCGCCGTTCAGG